>JANXCX010000024.1 GCA_025059535.1 Bacteroidia bacterium | reverse complement strand
CCTTCGGGGGGGGCTATACGTGGGGGGGGCTCTGGCTGCGCTGGGCCTACTGAAAGGCTGTCGAGGGGAAGAAGATACGCGCTACTTTCCTAAACCGGTAGGGGTTTACCTTCAGCTAGACAGCAGTTTATGGTGGGTAGCTCATACAGGGGCAGTACAGCGCCTACCTTGGCCTGTGCGCAGCCTGCAGGGGTTAGAGGCCTACCTCTTAGCCCTGTCTGCCCAAGGCGATTCGCTGCTGGTATTTCCAGCGGGTAGCCTGACCCCCCGCTGGACTTTACGCCTGCCCTATCGAATGAGGGGATTAGCGGCTTCCCTAAAGCCGCCGCGCTTCTATTTAGTAGGGGAGAATTGGGCGGGTATAGGGGGAATCTTTCCCTTAGAGGGGCCGCGAGTGTGGAAATGGTATAGCCTTTCTGGGCCCGCTACGCATGTGGCTGTGGCGCCAGCCTTTGGCCTGATGGCCGGTCCGGGCTATGTTACGGCCTTTCGCCTAGAGGATATGGCGCCTTATGCCCATTTAGCCTTGCCTGGTCAGCCCGAGTACCTTTGGATAGAGCAGCCAGGGGGCGCAGGCGGGGTATGTCGGCAGGATAGCCTTTACTACGCCTTTAGCTACCAACATGCGGCGCGCACAGGTAGTGTTCAAGCCGTAGAGGGCGATTTCCCCTTGGAGCGCCTTACTTCCCCTTATTTGAAAGCCTACTTCGGTCAGGAGTATACGGGCGCGGTCACCCGCTCCCGCACTGGGCGCTTAACGCCAGGCGGCTATGCAGCCGTAGAAAGCATAGGGGTGGATTTCTTCAGCGGTGTGGTATATTTTCTTCGTCAGGATTCTGTTTGGCGCTTCCCCATAAGCGGGCCGAATAGGCTGGAGCTCGTAACCACTCAGTCGCAGGCTCGGCGCTTAGCGGTAGTACCTGTTTATGCCTATGGGTCGGCGGAGGTAACGATGAGATAGGGTGGCTGGGGCGTAGTCGTACCGTTGCCCACCCACCGCTGGAGGGTATAATTCCGGCCTGCCACCCAGAGATAAAACCGCTGGGGTGGTGCACGCCGTCCCAAGGTTATCTCCTGAATAGGACGGCTTAGCTCCCAGGTAAGCGTAGTTCCCTCCCACTCGCTAAACCCCCAAGAGGCGGTAGCCACCTCCCCGATAGTATCGGCATACAGGGCCACACTAGGCGGTCTGGGATAGAAGGGATTGTAAGTAAGGTAAGTAGCGCTGTCTGAAGCCCACCGCAAATAGGCGCTTATAATAGGGCGGCGACGCAGCTTTTCCCAACCCTGTATTTGGCATTCAAGGCCTACGGGCAGACCGCCAGCGAGAAGCAGCTTTCTTTGCCACTGAGCGGAATCTCCCTCCAGTATATCACGCAGGGCGGGCGGATTGAGCGGATGCCGCACGAGCCGGTAGGCCCACACGCAGCTGTCCGAAATGAAGAAATCATAGCGCTGGGGTACCTCTTGGCCCTGAAGTCGCTCCCGATAATACACGCGTAGCACCGTGCCTACGCTACGGGGAAAGACTGTATAGATAGCGCCACTAGCCTGAGTCTCAAAAGGTGAAGCCTCTACATATAGGCCTGGAAAGGCAGTCTGAAAGGCCGCTTGCCCCGAAAGGGCCTCAGGCGGTAACCTCAGTAGGTATTCCCCTAAAGCTGGACTCAGAGGCAGCCGGTAACTGCGGGGAGTAAAGGCGGTAAAAAACAGGCTGTCCTTCCCAGGAAGGCATAAATTCTGGCCATCATGGGAGAATGCGCTCTCCGTGGTGTATTCCTGAGCCGAACTGAGAGGTTGAGTAAGTCGGAACACCCGCACCTGCATAGGCTTTCCAAAATTCCCATATACCCCCGCTAAAAAGAGCTCTAAGATAACTGAATCTATGCCTATCAGTTCGTTGGTATAGAAACGCACATTGGTGCCGCCTAGGGCGAATTGGGTGGCCCAGCTCCCTTCCCATCGGCCTATTAGGGAGTCGGTGGTCGTGCCTAAAAAGACAAAGGGGGCATTCCGGCTAGAGGGCGGGGGGAGAAAGATTTGACGTATTTGACGGATAGAAAGCGTGTCTGTACGCACGGTAGGCGGAGGAAAAAGTGCTTCGCCCGTGCGATTAGGATTGCGGCAGGCGGCTAAAACGAGCAGGAGGAGTCTAGCGTTTCGCTTCAGACGGGCGAGTGCGAAAGTAAGCTCTGGTAGTATTCCACCCACGTCTCTGGGGCGGGAAACCCTTGATGGGTCTCTATGCCGCAACGGGTCTCTTCTAAAAGGCGGGCGTATTGATCCCCCGCTAGCCGAAGAAACGGTTCGGGTATATGCCCATCTATCCGGGC
This sequence comes from Bacteroidia bacterium, assembly GCA_025059535.1. GTDB lineage: Bacteria > Bacteroidota > Bacteroidia > SpSt-205 > SpSt-205 > SpSt-205. Next base: position 296,481 of record JANXCX010000024.1, on the reverse strand, counting down.
CTTTTCAGGTAGATTAGGCGAAAAGCGTAAATCGGGAATGTTCGTTTCGTATTGAGTGAAAAGCAGCTTTACCCCGCTAAAGAAGGGGTCCCGGCTAAGGTGGTATTTGAGGTAGAGGGTAAGTAGGGCCGTCATCCAGCCATTGCAGTGAATAATATGAGGGGCCCACTTGAGAGTTTTGAGCACTGCTATGACACCCTTGCTAAAGAAGATAATTCGCTCATCGTTATCGGCATAGGGAAGCTGCGTATCAGGGTCTGTGAAGAGCCCTTTACGACCCCAGAATTCATGATTGTCCAGAAAATACACCTGCGTGCGTGTGCCGGGGATGCTGGCGACTTTACCGTAAAGCGCGTAGTCCATGTGCCCCACGCGTATATTTATACCCGAGAGGCGCTTGACTTCATGGAGGCGCCAGCGACGGTCATCTATGAGACCGTATTTGGGCATGATAATCCGCACATCGTATTGAGCGGCTAGCCGCTGAGGTAGCTGGGAGACATAATGGGCGGCTGCGGTCTCTTCCCAGAAGGGCTCGCACTCCGTGGTTACCAGCAATACCCGCAAACGCTCGCTCCACAGGCTACTCATGCTGTACAAAGTTACATAAAACTCGGCATATTTGAAGCATGCTCCAGGTGGCATCCAAAGCCCAGCTTCAAGAGGCCTACCTGCTGATGTGCTATACCTACTACATGGCCCAGCTCTACGATACCCATCGGGATATAGCGAAATATGTCCATTCCACCTCTCGGGGGCATGAGGCTATTCAGATTGCGGTAGGCTTTCTGGTGCGTCCCGAGGACTATGTATATCCCTACTATCGGGATGAGGCCATGCTGCTGGCCATGGGCTTTTCGCCGTATGAGCTTATGCTTCAACTTCTTGCTAAGGCGCCGGACCCCTTTTCAGGTGGGCGCACCTACTACAATCACGCCAGTGCTCGCCTGCCTGACCGACCGAAGATTCCCCATCAGTCATCGGCTACAGGGATGCAGGCGATTCCGGCTACGGGAGCTGCTCAGGGCCTTAAGTACCTTCGCCAGCAGGGGCTGAGGCAGGATGAGGCCATAGTGGTGTGCAGCTTAGGCGATGGGGCCCTCACCGAGGGCGAAGTCGCCGAAGCCTTTCAAATGGCCATTCTCAAATCCCTGCCTATTCTATATGCAGTTCAGGACAATGGCTGGGCTATCTCGGCTAATGAGACCGAGCTGCGGGCTATGACCCCCGTGGAATACGCCCAGGGGTTTCCTGGCCTTAGGGTATTTAGTGTGCCGGAGGGGAATAACTTTCTTTCCTGTTATGCGGTGGCGCAGGAGGCCTTTGCGTGGGTGCGTGCGGGAAAGGGGCCGGCTATGCTGTATGCGCGTGTGCCGCTGATTGGGCATCATACCTCTGGCGTGCGGCGCGAGGCCTACCGTCCCCCCGAAGAGTATCAAGAAGCCTTAGCCGCTGATCCCCGCCTCGTGCTCCAGCGCTATCTGAAAGAATACTATCCCGAAGTGCAGTTAGAAGAGATAGAAGAAGCGGCTCAGCGGCGCATAGCGGCGGATTTTGCCCGAGCGGCCGCCGCCCCCGATCCAGACCCTAAGAGTTTGGAGGAGTTTGTCCTGGCCCCTACACCTATAACGGAGGAGGAAGGGCAGCGCCATCCACCAGGCGCCCCTGAGGTGCTTATGGTGGATGCGGCGCTGCATGCTCTGGAGGAGATTTTGGCCGCCCATCCTGAAGCTCTCTTCTACGGGCAGGACGTAGGGCGGCGGTTAGGCGGCGTCTTTCGGGAAGCCGCTCGGCTAGCGGAAAAATTCGGCGACCACCGCGTCTTCAATACGCCCATCCAAGAAGCCTATATCATCGGCAGTAGTGCGGGTATGGCAGTAGTAGGCTGCAAACCAATTGTAGAAATTCAATTTGCCGATTACATCTGGCCAGGGCTCAATCAGCTTTTTACCGAACTCAGCCGTTCTTTCTATCTATCCTATGGCAAGTGGCCACTTCCTGTAGTAATTCGCGTACCATGTGGCGCATATATGGGCGGGGGGCCTTACCATTCCTCTAGCATAGAAAGCGTGCTAACCGCTATCCGCGGCATCAAGGTTGTCTACCCCTCTAACGCTGCGGATATGAAGGGGCTCTTTAAGGCAGCCTTTTACGACCCCAATCCTGTGGTGATTTTGGAGCACAAGGGTCTTTATTGGTCTAAGGTGCCAGGCACGCGTGCGGCTAAGACGCCCGAGCCCGACGCGGCCTATAAGGTACCGATTGGTAAAGCCCGCTGGTGGCTGGAGGCAACTCAGACGCCCGCCTTAGTTGTGATTAGCTATGGGATGGGGGTGCACTGGGGGCTTGAGCTCGCCCGGCAGCTGCCTGGTCAGGTCGCCCTCCTAGATCTGCGCAGCCTCTCCCCCTTAGACTATGAGGAGGTCTATAAGGCGGTGAGGCGGTATCACCGGGTTTTGCTTCTGACGGAGGAGCCGCCGGCCCATAGCTTTACCCAGGCTTTGGCGGGCTGGATTGCAGAAAATGCGTTTGAATGGCTGGATGCCCCGCCGCGCGTTCTCGGAAGCGCTGAAGTACCCGCGGTGCCGCTTAGCCTTACCTTGGAGCAGGCTTACCTCCCCAGTCCAGCGCGCCTCTTAGAAGCCGCTCAGGCCCTCCTGCGGTACTGACTCAGCCTCTCTGACCGCAACCTTTCCCCTCTTTAGAAGCCCCTCAGCGAGGCACCGTTTGAAGAAGAGAAGCAGCCTCAGCTCAAATCCGCTTCTCCTTGGAGCGGACTTGAAGCGCAACATTTGCTTTACATATCCTCCGCTGCTTTGCCGAAGTGGGGAAGTGGATGAGCTTTTTTCTCTTCCTCCTTTTCGGTTGTACGGATCGAGCCGTCCTGCGCATCAAGGGAAGTGATACAGTCCTCCCCCTAAGCCAAATATTTGCCGAGCATTTTATGCAGCGGCGGGGAGAGGTCCTCGTAAGCGTTACGGGTGGCGGAAGTGGCGTAGGCCTGGCGGCTTTACTGAATGGGGATACCGAAATCGCCATGGCCTCGCGCCCGCTCAAAGTTTCTGAGCGTCTTCGCTTCGCCGCGCGGGGCATCACGGTAATAGAGGATACCGTAGCTTGGGATGTACTAGCTATCTGCGTCCATCCCGCTAATCCCATTAGCCGACTGACCTGGGAGGACTTAGAACGGATTTATACCGGTCAGGTGCGCAATTGGCGTGAGCTTGGAGGGCCGGACCTGCCCATCCACCCCTACTCCCGCGAGTCAAGCTCAGGCACCTTTGAATTCTTTCGGGAGCGGGTGCTGCGCGGAAAAGATTTTGCGGCCCATGTACGCTTTCTCCCCGCCACTGGTACCATAGTACAGGCGATTGCTCAGAATGTAAGCGCCATTGGCTATATCGGAATCGCCTACACTAATCCTAACCTAAAAGTTTTGGCTATTGCAACGGCGCCGGGCAAGCCTTACCGTCTGCCCGCACGCAGCCGCCAAGAACTTGCGGACTATCCCATAGCTCGTCCCCTATACTACTATTACGATCAGCGCAACCGAGAGAAAGTAAAGGAATTTTTAGCTTTTGTCCATTCCGAAGAGGGCCGAGCTTTGACCGCTAAAATGGGCTATGTCCCATGAAAAAGAAAATGTTTGCCGTCGCTGGGTGGAGTACCTTTTTGGTGCTTATAGGGCTGACGGTTTTTCTTTTTCGCGAGGGCTTGCCGGCGCTGTATAAGTTTCCTCAGCCTGAGCTCGTCTTTGCGGTGCATCCCGCTAATCCTGTGGTGCGGCTTTCGGCGGAAGCCGTGCGGGCTTTGGCGGAGGGAAAAGCCGATTGGGCGGCTTTTGGCGGCCCGGCTCGGCCAGCCCGTTTAGTACATCTGGCTAACCTAGAGCGGTATTTGCCCGCCTACGCTTCGGCGGCTGAGATCCAGCGGATCTTAGCGGATTTAGCGGCGGATACGGCTATCCTCTTAGCTCTTCCGGCGCCTCTTCTACCAGAAGCAGTCAAACCCATCTCTGTTACTTGGCAAGGGTGGCGGGAGCTTTTCGGTAGCCTGTACTGGTCGCCCACCTACGAGCCCCTGCCCCGAGTAGGCGTATGGCCTCTCTTGGTAGGTAGCGTTTGGGTAACCTTCATTGGGCTGATGCTGGTAGTGCCGTTGGGGCTAGCGATGGCCATCTATGTGGCGGAATTTCTGCCCCGTACGCTTTACTATCCTATCAAGGTGCTTTGGGAAGTACTGGCTGGCCTGCCTTCGGTAGTAGTGGGCTTCTGGGGGCTTGTGGTAGTGGTGCCAGCGGTGAAAAGCGTCCTCCACCTTTCAGCAGGGGAGACGGCTTTTACGGCTGGGCTGCTGCTGGGCTGGATAACACTTCCGCTCATGGCCAGCTTAGTGGAGGAGGCCCTTCAAGCGGTACCGCGCCTGCTAGTGGAGTCCAGCTATGGCTTAGGCGCCACGCGCTGGCAAACTATTTTGCGGCTCAAGCTGCCTTACATCCTACCCTCCATAGCTACGGCCGCTCTGCTTTCAGCCGGGCGAATTTTAGGTGAGACGATGGTGGTACTCATGGTAAGCGGAAATGCCCCACTCTTAGCTACTACACCCTTTCAGCCCGTGCGGACTCTGCCCGCTACCCTAGCGGCTGAACTCGGTGAGGCCCCCATCGGCAGCTACCATTACCACGTCCTATTCTTTTTGGGCGCTCTACTTTTCCTCCTTACCCTAGCCCTAAATCTGGCGGCCTATGCGATACAAAGCCGTTACCTTCGTGCCCAAACGCTGGGTTGAAGGCTTATCCACGGCGCTGATTACGCTAATCAGCTGGGTGGCATTAGGGGCATTAGGCGGGGTAATCGCCTTCCTCCTTTATAAAGGCGCTGGCGTGCTGAGCTGGGCGTTCTTTACCGACTTGCCGCGCCGGGGCATGCAGAGTGGCGGTATAGGGCCAGCCCTCGTAGGGAGCATTTATGTAACCTTGGTAGCTATCGGAGTAGGTAGCCTCGTAGGGACGGCCGCCGGGGCCTATATGAGCGAATTTGCTACCCGCCGCCGCATCGTACGCTTTCTTGAATTTCTCATCAATACGCTGGCGGGCATTCCCTCTGTAGTGTATGGGCTTTTTGGGTTAGCCCTTTTTGTAGTAGCGCTCGGCCTAGGGGCTTCTATTCTGGCTGGGGGTCTTACACTGGCCCTTCTCTCGCTCCCTTTACTTATTCGAAATGCCCAGGAGGCTTTTGGGGCCGTTCCCAAGGCGCTCAAGGAAGCCAGCATCGGACTAGGTGCCTCCGAGCTTCAGACTTTCTTCCGTATTACGCTGCCCATAGCTTTGCCGCGCCTTCTTACAGGGCTAGCTTTAGCTACAGGTCGGGTGCTGGGTGAAACGGCCCCTATTCTTTTCACGGCGGCGGTCTATTACCTCCCGACGTACCCTAAAGGCCTTCTAGAGCCTACCATGCTTTTGCCCTACCACCTTTATGTGTTAGTTACCAGCGGGGTGGATGTTCGGCAGACCTATCCCATGGCTTTTGGTACGGCGCTGACTTTGCTGGGGCTGACGCTTGCATTTACGGGCTTGGCGGCTTATCTTCGCTTTCGTCTTAAGCGGCGCTACCGTGTATAAGCTGGAGACAAGGGCTGTCTCAGTCTGGTATGGCAGCTATCAAGCCTTGAAGGGGGTTTCCTTAGCCCTTGAGCGTAATCAAGTACTGGCCCTCATAGGACCTTCCGGCTGCGGTAAATCCACTTTCCTTCGGCTCTTCAATCGTATGAACGACTTTATAGAGGGCTTCCGACTGGAAGGGGAGGTGCTTATTGATGGCGAGAATATCTATGCACCGCAGGTGGACCCGGTCCATTTGCGTCGGCGTGTAGGTATGGTCTTCCAAAAGCCTACGCCCTTTCCCTTCTCCATTTATGAAAATGTTGCGTATGGCCTGCGGCTCCAAAATCGCCTGCCTGAATCGCAGATACGGGAGCGAGTGGAACATGCCTTGCGCCAGGCCGCCCTATGGGAAGAGGTACGCGATAATTTGAAGAAGTCTGCGCTGATGCTCTCGGGCGGTCAGCAGCAGCGCCTCTGTATCGCCCGGGCGCTAGCCGTGCGGCCCTCCCTCCTGCTTATGGATGAGCCTACCTCGGCCTTAGACCCCATTTCCACGGCGAAAATAGAAGAGCTTATCCATGAACTGCGCCAGCATTACACTATCGTCATAGTAACCCATAACATGCAGCAAGCCGCTCGAGTTAGCGATATGACAGCTTTTTTCTACATGGGTCAGCTGGTAGAGTATGGGCGTACGAAGGACTTTTTCACGAACCCCCAGCATCCCGAAACTATTCGGTACATAACGGGACGTTTCGGCTGAGATGAGCCTCATAGATACCGAAATAGCCAAACTGCGCGCGCGGGCCTATCAAGTGGTTCAGAATGTGCGCCAGCAGCTAGTATTTTTAGAGGAGCAGGTGCGTAGGGGTGATTGGGCGCGTTTGCGCGCTATAGAGGAGCTTCGGGCCGGGGCCTTAGAAGAAGATATGCGGCTGGATCGACGCTGCGCCCGTATTTTGGCTTTGCATCAGCCTGTGGCAAATGATCTCCGCTTTGTCCTGGCGGTGTTACGCATGCACTTCTATCTGGATGAAGTGGCGGAGCGCCTCGTAGCCGTAGGACGCCGCTTAGCCGAATACATGCCGCACCTTCCCAAAGCGGCTTACCAAGATATACCTGTGGCCGAGCTTGTAATGCGCGTGGCCCGCCTTCTGGATACTTGCCTGGAGGCTTTCTTTCAAAGTGATACCGAGAAGGCCAAACAAATTGATCAGGAAGACCAAGAGGTGGATCAGACCTACGAGCGCTGTGTCCATCAAATCATTCAAGCCCTCACGGCCCCTCTTAGCCCCGCTGAGGCAGCCGCCTGGATGGAGATGGCTATAGCGGTAAAAACCCTCGAAAAGATAGCGGACTACGCCATAGACATAGCGGATGCCTCTATTTATTATACGGAGGGCATTTACTATTGGCACCGGTTTCTGCGTCGGGAACGGCAACCCTAACCCTTTGTGCTGCTGCCCAGGCCTGAGTATGAGGTGGAAGGGATTTTGTATGAGGTTTTAGAGCTTATTACCGTAGGGCGGGCGCGCCGTCCTCGGCAAAAGTTCATTCTTCTCAGCGCTACCGCCGAGCCGCAGTACATTCCTTTAGAGGCAGAGGGGGAACTCGTGGAGCGTTTGCGCCATCTCCCGTTGAAAGTGCGCCTGCGGGTGCGCTTTTATGTGGAAGGGCGGCTGTGGTATCCCCCCCAAGGGACGCCGCGCTACCACCTACGCCTGGTGGCCCTTGAGCTTACCCCCCTTCCTGCCTTCTGAGATAGCATAGCCAAAAAAACCGATATTTATCCTCGCCATGAGTAGTCCAGCGCCTGTAGATATTGAAAAGCAGCGTCAAGCCATAGACGAGCTGAATACGCGCGCCTACGAGGAGCGCTATAACAATACTAAGCTGGCCCTTCAGCTGGCTATGGATGCGCTCTCACGCGCTATGGATGCGCGCTATCCAGAGGGGCAAGCGTGGGCGCTACGCAATGTAGGTATAGCCTATGCGATTCTGGGTGAGTTCGCCCAAGCGGAGCCTTTCTTCCAAGAAGCGCTGGCCCTCTTCGAACGGCTGGAAAATATGCGCGGCCTCGGCCTTACCTATTCTAACTTAGGCACGCTCTACCAGCAATTAGGTAAACTTGACCGAGCTATAGAATTCCTCAGTAAATCCCTGCGCTATTTGCAGCTTATACCGGATTTGACCTTCTTTTATGCACAGACTTTAGCTAACCTCGCCGTACTCTTTGAGGAGCTGGAGCAAGATGATCTATCACGCGAGTATCAGGAAAAAGCCCTAAAGCTCTATGAAAATATTCAAGCTCCACGGGGTATTTTATTTAGCCTGCTCAATCTCACAGGACATTACCAGAAAAATGGGAAGCTAGACCAAGCTGAAGCTTTGGTCAAGCGGGCCTTAGAGATAGCTTCGGACATAGGTGAAGAAGATCTCGTGATTCGGGTCCTCTTGGCGCAAGCCGAGCTACTCAACCGCATGAACCGCCCTCAGGAAGCCGTAGAGCAGCTCCAGAAGGCAGAGCTCCTAGCTACCGAAATCCGCAATCCGAACCTTCTACTGGCCATTCAAATTAGCCTGGCCGATACCTACCTCAACCTTGGTCTTTTAGATAAGGCTAAGCAGTCCCTTGATCGTATAGAAGAGCTGCGGCCTAAGACCCAAGGGAATGGTTTATCAGACTATACTTTGGCCGAGATACGGGCCAAATACGCCGAGCGCATAGGCGATTATGCCGAGGCTTACCGGCAATATCAAAGCTATGTCCAAAAGCGTCTAGCGCTGCAAAGGGCGGCTACTAAGAATGCCCTTTCTACGGTAGAGCGGATTATTCGAGAGGACCTTTTGGGTATAGCGCAGGAAGCGCCGCCTGAGTTGCAGGTAGCCCGTCGCATACAGGAGGTCATTCTTCATAGCCAAGAGGAGCTGCGCCAGACCTTCGCCGATAGCGCCCTCTGGTTACTGCCAAAAAGCCTAGTAAGTGGCGATTTCCTCTGGGTAGGGCGAGGTAAGGACAATGCCCAAATCCTTATTGTAGGGGATGCTTCTGGGGCAGGCGTCTCGGCGGCTATGCTCTCTACCTTAGCCCACACCCTCTTATATGAAATCGTAACCATGCGCGGCGTTACCGACCCCGGACGCATCCTGAGCCAAATGCACAAAAGCCTCTTAGACCTCCTTTATCCACCCGCTAAGAAGAGCTCCCCCGAGCTGGAAGCCATGCAGGCCGAAGGCTTCCAAATGGGCGTATGTGTCGTTTTCCCCTCTTTAGGTGAGGTGCATTATGCAGGGGCTAATATCCCGCTGTGGGTGTTTAATCCTCTGGTGGGTTGGGAGTCTTTTACCCCCGATCGGCGCCTGTTAGGGCAAAAGATGGAAGGCGAAGAGCGCAGCCCGCGGGTTTATACTAGCGTAATCGTACCCGTGGAAAAGCAGTGGGTGCTAGTATTTATGACAGATGGCTGGGAGCGTCAGGTCCGCGCTTCCGATGGCAAGCGCTATGGACGCAGCGCCGTGCGCGACTTTATCATGCAGAATCCCCCGAAAAATCTGCAAGAATGGGTCTTAGCCGTACGCCAAGAATTTGACAACTGGCGGCAAGGGGCAGCTCCTACCGATGATGTGCTGGTAGTGGCCGTGCGTCTATGAGAATCTTGGCTCTCTTAGGCCTAGCTTTGGCCCAAGAGCCCACTATCTACCAACTCTCCGGTATGGTGCTTAGCGCTTCCACAGGCGAACCCATCCCGTATGTAAGTATCCACATTACTGGTACGCGACGCGGCGGTATAGCTAATGCCGATGGCTTCTATAGTCTGCCCGTACTGCGCAGCGATACCCTGCTTTTCTCGGCTATAGGCTACAAGCGCGCCCGTTTCATTGTGGCCGATTACCTCAAAGCCTACACGGGCGATACTACAGAAGGCTTCCTCTACGCCATAAATTATCTGACCGAAGATACTATAGAGCTTCCTCCGGTGCGGATTACCGCTATTCAAAGTCCAGAGGCGCTTAAGGCAGCTATCCTAAACATTCCTCTAGAATCTCAGAGCTTCGTAGCGCGCGAGAATGTCAGCCCCGAGCTTATTGCATATTTTATTCAAAATTTGCCCGCTGACCCTCAAGAACGCATCAAAATAGCCCAGCAGCGGTATAGAGACCTATACTACGAGCGAACTTTACGCCCTACCTATCCTATTATAGACCCCATAGCTGTGTATCGCTTAGTAGAGTACCTTGCGCAAAGGGCGCGCGTGAAGCGCGAGAAACTCTATGACTACTGGCGCGACGACTGAACCAGATGCTTCTGAATATACGCCGTGAAAGCTTGGTACAAAGGGGCTAAATCAGGTAGATGTTGCTGCAGGTAGCTCTGGTGACGGAGAAGGGTAGAGGTATCGCCGCGTCGTGCAGGACCCGTCTGGCTTTCTAAAGGGGTAAGGGCATAAAGCTTCTGGAGTACCTGGCTGGCTAACGGCAAGAATACCCGATGATCCCATTTGGGGGCGCTTAGCCGGCTGGCCATTTCTAGAAGGGCATTTAGAAAGTTAGCCGCAAACACGGCGCCGATATGGAGACGCAGGCGCTCTTCCGAAGAGGCAGGCTGCACCCACTGAGAATGGCCCGCTAACACCAGCGCCAGCTCCTCAAAAATCGGATGGCCCTCCCAAAATATAGGAAATGTGCCCCAGCTGATAGGAAAAGCGGGGGTAAAGCTTTGAAGGGGATATAGCACGCCGGCTTGATCCGCAAAAAAATCTTGTAGGACAGCTAAGGGCACCGATCCCGCCGTATGGGCCACGGGAACATAAGCTGATAACTGCCCCTTCAAGGCTGCGGCAAGGGAAGGAATTTGCTGATCGCGTACGGCTAGAATTATCGCACGAGCCTGATTGAGAGGGGCTTCGCGCCAATCGGTCCAAGTCGGAAAGGCCTCGGCCAAATTCTGATAGGGTCGGCCAACTAAACCAACGGCTTGAGCTAGTTCATGAAGCCGCTGCGCTAAGGCACGCCCCACTCCTCCTGCCCCTATGATAAGCCACATAGTTCCGATTATTCTACCTATTTTGCGGCTAAGTATGAGCTTACCACGGGAGGGCCGGCCCCCTGAGGCGATTTTGGCTGACCTAGAGGCTTTCAAAAAAGCGGATGCTGACGCTGAGGGTGGGCGGTTATGGAGCCTAGTGTACTACCTAAATCCCGCGCTTTTAGACCTAGCGGCCGCAGCCTATCGCCGCTATATTTTGGAAAATCCGCTCAACCCGGCGGCTTTTCCTAGCTTACGGCGGCTACAAGGGGATATCCTACGGGCGACCTATGAACTTTTTCATCTACCGCCGGAGGGTGGAGGAACGCTTACTAGTGGAGGCACCGAAAGCCTCTTTTTAGCCCTTTATGCGGCGCGGTCTTACGCTCAGCAGCACCGACCCGAGATAATTCAGCCCGAAGTGGTGGCGCCGGCTTCCATCCATCCCGCTGTGGACAAAGCGGCGCACTATTTGGGCCTTAGGCTGATTCGCACGCCCCTTACGGAGAGCGGAGCAGCGGATCCCGAGGCTATGGAAAGGGCGATTTCTCCTAATACCATTCTGCTGCTAGCCTCTGCGCCAGCCTATCCCCATGGGGTTATGGATCCGATCGCCGAGGTGGCTGCCTTAGCCCGTCGGTATAACCTTCTCTTCCATGTGGATGCCTGTATAGGGGGGTTTATATTGCCCTTTTTAGAGCGGCTAGGGGTAGAGATTCCGCCTTTTGACTTTCGGGTGGAGGGGGTTACCAGTCTTTCGGCCGACCTTCATAAGTATGGGTATACGCCAAAAGGTCTCTCGGTGCTTTTGTATCGTACGCGTACCCTGCGCCGCTATCAATTTTTCGTACAGGAGGCGTGGTCGGGGGGTATATACGGTTCGGTGGGCTTTGCGGGCACGCGTTCGGCGGGCGTCTTAGCTGCGGGCTGGGCCGTACTCCAATACCTCGGCCAAAATGGCTACCTAGCAGCTGCCCAACAGGCCTGGACAGCCACCCAGCGCCTCAAGGCTGCCCTGGCAGAGATACCCGCACTTTACCTCGTGGGAAAGCCTATAGCCACTATCGTGGCTTTAGCGGCCCATCCGCCGCTCAATATCTATGAAGTGGCGGATGAGTTGGCCCAGCGGGGCTGGCTCTTAGATCGCCAGCAAAATCCGCCCTCAATTCATTTGACCATTACGGCGGTGCATGCTTCCGTCATGGACGCTTTTATTGAGGATTTACGGGCGGCGGTGGCTAAGCTGCAGCGTGGCGCCCAGCCGCGCTACTGGTATGAACGCCTGCGACAGGGTCTTATAGCCCGTGCGCTGCGCTGGCTGCCCCAGTCATGGGTAGATAGGCTGGTGCAGCGGTTCCGTCCGCCAGCGTCCGAAATTTCTCCTAAGCGCCTGGCGCCCATCTACGGCCTATTGGGCGCGCTGCCTTCAGGTGGGCCTACCCGACAAGTCGTTCTAGACTTCTTAGAAAAAAGCCTTGACGCTTGAGCTATGCGGGTGATAGGCGCCATGATCCTGCGGGAGGGGATTCGGCTGGATTATCCCTTTCGGGAAGCCATCTGCTCGGCTCTCCCACTCTGTGAGGCTTTCTTCGTAAGTGTAGGTCAGAGCTCAGATGGCACAAAAGAGGCCCTCCAAGCGCTAGGCCTTGCTAAGCTTCATATTTTGGACTCCGAGTGGGATCTGAGTCTGCGTGAAGGCGGACAGGTTTTAGCGCAGGAGACCAATAAGCTACTGCGCCAGCTGCCGCCAGCGGATTGGGTGCTTTGCCTTCAGGCCGACGAGGTGCTGCATGAGGCGGATTATCCAGCCCTTCAGGCAAGCATGACGCGCTGGAAGGATGACCCACGCGTGGAAGGACTCCTATTTGACTACCTTCATTTTTACGGCAGTTACGACTGGGTAGGGGCCTCTCGACGGTGGTACCGGCGAGAAGTGCGGATTATCCGACCCTATCCGGATATTGAGGCCTACCGCGATGCGCAAGGTTTCCGCCGCCGGGGACGCAAGCTCTGGGTCAAGCCCAGCGGTGGCCGCATCTTTCATTACGGCTGGGTACGGACACCCAAAGCCCAAGAAATAAAATTTGTAGAGGTTAGCCGGTTCTGGCACGATGACGCCTGGATCGCACGGCATAAACCTGAGCAATTCAGCTATGACACCCAAGAGGTGCTCCAGCCCTTTTTAGGCACACACCCGGCCGTTATGGCGGAGCGAATAGCCGCGCGTAATTGGGAATTCGCCTATGACCCACGCCAGGTGCGTCCCTCTTGGAAGGAGCGGCTTCTGGCGTACGTAGAACGCTTTAGCGGGTGGAGGCCTGGGGAGTTTCGGAACTACCGGCTGCTTCTATGAGCCGCAGCCGATCCCGAATCTTGCGCAAGTGGCTTAGAATAAAGCGGAAAAGGCCTTCCAGCTCTTCCGCCTCAAAAAAGAACTTAACGCCAGCTGCTTGATATATTTCAGGCACGGTACGGGTATAGCCTAAGGAAAGGGCATAGAGGTATTTTTCTATGGTGGCTTGGGGGTTAGCATCGTAATGCTGCCATATTTGTAGAGCCCCGATTTGGGCTAGACCATACTCTATGTAGTACAGGGGCACTTCAAAGAGGTGAAGCTGTTTGTGCCACAGCGTTTCTAAGGTGCTGGCCGGCCACTGTACAAGATCACCATGAAAGCGGCGATAAAGCGCCACCCATGTGCGGTGCCTTTCAGCCCGGCTATGCTGCGGATTCCGATACACCCACTCCTGGAAGGCATCTACCGTAGCAATCCAAGGTAAGAGGGTAATAACACGGCTTATTTGATGGAACCAGGCGCGGGCTTGATCTTGGGGATTTGTATAGAACACGCTTGGGTAAAGGGCGATCAGCTCCATACTCATAGAAGCCAGTTCTGCGACTTCGGCTGGATACTCGCGCTGAAGGAGGAAAGTCAAGTGCCGGCTCTGAAAGGTATGCACGGCATGACCTACTTCATGGACGAAGGTTACCAGGTCAGTATGGGAGCCGGCGGCGTTCATAAAGATGAACGGTAAGCCAGACTCTTGGAGGGAGTAGTTATAGCCGCCGGGAGCCTTGCCCGGACGGGAGAAAAGGTCTAAATGTCCAATATCGCGCAGAAATACCACCATCTCCCCAATGCGCGGATGGATCTGGCGAAAGAGGGCGATCCCTTTCTCAATAAGTTCTTCTTCAGTCTGGAAGGGGCGTAGGGGTTGATGGTGGTCGCAGGGGTCTACGGCGAGGTCCCACGGATAAAGCGCCTCAAGTCCAAGGCGGTTACATTTATAGCGGAGGAGGCGCAAATAGAGACGGCGCACAAAGCGCTCTACAAGAGCATGAAAATTATGACAGAGCTCTACGGTCCAGTCAAAGCGCCCCAGCTGACGAAACCGAAAATCGTAGTAGTTATCAAAGCCCGCATTATGGCTAATTTGCGTGCGCACCGCTAAAAGCTCTTCAAAGAGTTCCTCTATTTCGTTGGCATGAGCCGCGCGCACGGTCTGAATTTTCTCCCATACTTCTTCTCGCCGCTTCCGTTCGGCCGATTCTAAGAAGAGGCTGGCTTGGGGCAGGGTAAAGGTCTTGCCGTCAATTTCTACAGTCAGGCTACCTATGATTTCATTGTAGGATTTAGCCAGTAGTTCGGCCTTTGTTTCTAGAGGGATATTTTCGGGCCGGTAAAGGGCGAGGTAGTTTTGAACGATTCGGTTGAAGTTGAGGAAGTCTTCTTGGGGCAGGAGGGCGCGCCAAGGCGACTCCCAATAGCGCTTATACAGGTGGTAACGCAACTCATTTAGGTAGGGCTGGATATGCTGAATGTAGTTTTCATAGGCGCGGCGGCTTTCCAGGTCTTGGGTGTTTTGGGTAAATCGGATAAAGCTCCAGGCGGCTTCTTCGTGGAGGGCGGCTTCCAGTTCGTTGAGGCGCTTGAGCCATTCGTAAAAGTCCGCAAAGGAGCGCCACGGCATAGTCCTAAGCTCCTCGGCATAAGGCACAATAGTTTCCCATTCCGTAAGGGGGAGCGTGTTAGGCAGCCAGGTGCGTGCTGGACGTGCGGTAGGCATAATGCAAATAAAACAAAATCTTACTTTCCGCTTGGCGGCACGGGGTAGCGGCGGTTTTGGAGGCGGAGGTAGCCGGCCCGGGCTTTTTGGATGACGCCGGTGCGGTGGCTGGCTTCGCCTAGGGCTTCAGCTTGCTGGTAGTAGCGGCGGGCGTTGTGCCAATCGGCTAGTTTTTCGTACAGCTGAGCTAAGTAGAGGGCGGCGTAGGCCTGCATCCAGCGATTGGCGCTAGCGGCCTGTTGGAGGCAGTGAAAGTAGGCAAAGCGCGCGGCCTCTTCGCGGTTCCAGCGGTGGTAAAGCCGGCCATAGGTGTAATAAAGGGCGGTGCGTTGGTCGGGTGTAAGCGCATACAGTCTTTGGCGTAGAGGCTCCAGAGTATCGTAGGCGGCCTGCCAGGCGCCTTGGTGTAAGAGCCAACGGGCCGTCCAGAGGCGTTCCTCTTCGGGAGTAGGAGGACTGCGAAGCCACTGGGCCGCTAATCGCTGAGCCAGTGCATCTTCCTCCCATAGGCTTTCGTAGCTCAGAGCGGCCTTCCAGAGCGTTTGGGCCGCTCCGCTATCACGCTCTACCCAAGCTAAATAGCCGCGCCAGGCGTACTGAGCCGCCAAACCCGCGGAGCTGCGCTGAAGCTGTACAAACCTCTGCCACGCCTGCTGCGCGGCAGAAGCTTTGCCTTGGTAAAGGTAAACCTTACCCAGCCAATACCACGGATACGGAAAGCGGTGAGCTTGAGGAAGGTGGCCAAGACTCAAAAAGATTGATTCGGCTTGACTGAGCGAGCCCTGCTCAAACTCATAAACCCCTATGGCAAACCGCCACAAAAAAGGCGGGGCTTGAGTAGGGAAAAGGGTTTGGCGGCAGGTATCCAGCCAGCGGCCTGCCAGGGTATCCATATTGCGAAGCACTAGAAAGTACAAGAGGCTGGCTTCCCAGGCGAGGGGCGAAGGGGGCAAAGCAGCCCGTCGCAAATTAGCTAAGGCATTTTCCCAGAGCAATTCGGGTGTAAAACGCAGCCATTTTTGGTAGGAGGCGGGTAGGGTAGCTAAAGCTACTTGCCAGAGGCCTGCCCATTCCCAAGCTAGGGGGGTCTGTTTCGGGCTTTGCCGCAGGTAACGCCAGCTCTGCCAAACCGCTAGGCTAGCCCGCAGCCACTGCTGCTCCCACGCTGCGCAAATCGCCCGCGTGCCGTATAGATCCGCTTTCAGGGGGAAGAGAGCCGGCGCCCGCTGCGCCGCAAACTGCCGCTCGCAAACCTCAGAAAAACCCCAAAAATCCTTCCTCTCGGTATTATGGAGAGGGAAAAGAGCCTTGAAGAAGGCTAAGCGATGAGCCGACCAGGTAAGATAGCTCGCCTGCCACTCATGAACAAGAGCCTTTTCCGCAGCCTCTAAATCCAAGTCCCATAAGGCGTAAATAAAAGCCGAAGACTGAGACAGACTCGGGTTAAGGCATACTATCGCGCACGCTAGTGAAAAGCTCCGCATCCACTAGGAACCTTCCGCAGCTTTCGCAGACATAGAGTTTGTTGTGTTTAGCGAGCTCTATTTGCAGTTGAGAGGGGAGCAGGATGTAGCAGCCTGAACAGACGATGCGTGCCGAGGAAGAGGGATCGGGGGTCAAGCCATCCACTTTTGGCCTAGAGGGGGTGGCTTTGGCCAGGTTAGCTAAGCTGAGGACAGGGACGAGGGCTTTGCCTTCGCGTAGGGCGCGGCGCCGCCGCTCAAATAGGGTAAATAGGCGCGGATCAACTTGGTGGAGGTGGGCACTCAGGGCTTGTATCCGAGTCAAAAGCACCTGCATCTGCTGCTCCGTCTCTTCTTGGATATCCTGCAGACGGGTCTGCTTCTCCGCTATGGCTTGCTGGATCTCACGCAGTTTCTCCGACTCTTCGGCGAGCACCTTCTTGTAGCCCTCTACTTTTTGCTGCATGCGGCCAATATCCCGAATGTTTTTCTGGATGGTCAGAACGGTTTCTTGGTGTTCGTTCTGAAGTTGGAGGATTTGCTCGCCGCGGGCTTGGTTGAGGGCGCGCAGAAGCTTCTGCTCTAGGTCGCGCAGATTGTCATTGCTGATGTGCAGCGCACGGATGTCAGATTCCAGCTGCTGAATCTGGCTCTCCAGTTCCCGGATACGCTTCTGAAGCCCCGAAGCTTTATCCTGGAGCTTCTCTATCTGATCTGGGAGGTCGCCTTGCCGTTGCCGCACGGCTTGCAGGCGATCATACAGGACTTGCAGTTGAATAAGCTCTACGAGGCGTTCCTCGGCATTTGTAATCTCTACGGCTATCATACCCAGTATTCTATGGGTGTAGTTTTCATGCGGCTGGCAAAAATGGGCAAATCAGGAAATTTGGCGTGCAGGAAATCGGCAATAAGGTGGCTAACGAGGCGTTCGGACTCATAGTGCCCTATATCCGCTAGCCAGATTTGGCCTTGGGCTTCTAAGAAGCGGTGGTAGGGTATATCGGCGGTTAGGAAGATATCGGCCCCTGCAGCCAGGGCCTGGGCCAGAAGGCTAGCCCCTGCCCCCCCACACACCGCTATGTGTTGGAAAGTGTCAGCTTTGCCTCGCACGAAGCGTATGGCTGGCAGGTCTAGACGCTGCTGGAGATAAGGGAAAAAAGCTTCAGGGGCCATGGGAGGCTCCATTCGGCCTAAGTAGCCCATTCCATGCCCATCGGGATGGCTTTGAAGGGGAGCGATGGGCATCAGGCCCAAGGCTTTACAAAGGGCCCAGTTTAGCCCTGCCGGCGCACTATCTAAATTTGTGTGAAGGGCATATACGGCTATATTGGCTTGGATAAGCTCGTATATAAGACGGTCGGTAGGGCTTGTCCAGTTGAGCCGAAGCCGCTGGCCAAACCACAGGGGATGATGGGCCACAATTAGGTTCGCTCCTACCTGGCGCGCTTCTTGGACTACGGCAGGGGTAATATCTAAGGTAGTCAATACGCCCTGTAGGGGCATAGCGGGATTCCCCCAGAGAAGGCCTACATTATCGTAAGGTTCAGCCCAGTGCAGGGGCACCCACTCCTCCAGAGCCGCTGTCAAGGCACCTAAGGTAATCACGAAATGGGCTTCTTTCTAGCGCGGCGGGCGGGTTTGGGTAGGTTCGGCGCAGGCTCTACAGGCTCTATTGACTCTGGCAATAGATCAGGCACGGGGAGTTTAGGCGCCACCGCCTCTTGCATCCGCTCAATATAGCCCGTACCAGCCGGTATTTTTTGCCCAGTGATAACATTCTCCTTGAGGCCGAGCAATTCATCCGTGCGTGCCGTTACCGCCGCATCAATCAGCACGCGCAGCGTATCTTGGAAGGAAGCCGCCGAGAGCCAGCTACGCGTAGAAGCCGCCGCTTTGCTTATGCCCATAAGGCGAGGTTGAGCTATAGCTGGCTGAGCCTCTCGCGCCTGAATAGGCTGGCGTCCCGCCGCTATAAGCGCCTGATTGGCCTCCTCTAGCTCAGCCCGCGAGAGTATATGCCCTACCTGCACCTTCGGATCATCGCCCGGGTGCGTAACAATAAACTTACCTTGCAGATAGGCATTTTCTTGGAAAAATTCTGATTTATCTACGACCTCCTCGGGGAGGAAAATGGTATCGCCGGGGTCGACGATTTCTACTTTTTGCAGCATCTGGCGCAGAATGATTTCCAGGTGCTTTGTGCTAATGCGCACGGCTTGGGGGGCATAGATGAGCTGGATATTACGCAAGAGATATTCGGCTACGCCTGAGATACCTAAAATGCGAAGGATATCGTGAGGACTCTTAGCGCCATCACATAAAGGCTGCCCTGCGCGTACCTTGTCCCCATCCTGTACGAGTAGAAGGCTGGTAGTGGGCACTATATGGGTAATCCGTAGCCGCTTATCCAGCGATTCAATATCAATCTCATGGCGGTTGGCTCGGCGTCGCCGCATATGAACCGTGCCATCAATCTCAGCTAACGTAGCGGCGCTACCGGGCGCACGGGCCTCAAAAAGGTCTGTAACTTTTGGCAATCCGCCTGTAATATCGGCTGTGCGGGCCAGTTGCACAGGGGTACGCGCTAGGGTATCGCCTGGGCTCACCTTATCCCCGTCCCGCACCATGAGGCGAGCATTTACTGGTAAGGTGTAGGTTTCTACAATCTCGCCATAGTCGTTGACGATATGGAGGGTAGGCGAACGCAGGCGGTCGGAGGATTCTACAACGATATACTCCTCTTGGCCGGTTTCTTCAATACGCTCGCGCCGATAGGTATCCCCCTCTATCAGGTCATTCCAGCGGACATAGCCGGCATTAGTGGCGAGGATGTGACGCGCGTAGGGGTCCCATTCACAAAGGATAGTGCCTTTCTCTACGAATTCCCCAGCCTGAACGCGCAGCGTGGAAGCATAAGGGATGTCTTGGCGCCAAATAATCTGATGGGTTTGAGGATGGCGCAGGAAAAGTTCCGACGTACGGCTAATCACGATCGTTACAGGAGAGTCTGTGCCGCGCTGAATAGTTTTGAGGTCTTCGCTGAAATCTACTATGCCGTCGTATTTGGCCCGCAGGGCGCTTTGGCCTGTGATGCGTTGAGCGGCTCCGCCTGTGTGGAAGGTTCGCAGCGTAAGCTGGGTGCCCGGCTCGCCGATAGACTGGGCGGCGATTATACCCACGGCTTCGCCCAGTTCTACGAGGCGGCCTATGGCTAAATGCCGTCCGTAGCACTTCTGGCAAATGCCCCGCTCGGCCTCACAGAAAATCGGCGACCGTACCTCTACGCTCTCTATACCAGCGGCTTCAATGGCTTTGGCTATCTCTTCGGTAATCTCCTCGCCGCTTCCACAGAGCTTTTCACCTGTGAGCGGATGGTAGATGTCATTTAGGGCGAAGCGGCCTTCAATCCGTGCGGCTAACGACTCCACGAGTTCGTCATTCTCGTCGTAGAGCGCCGTAAGGCGTAGGCCGCGCAGCGTACCGCAATCTACTTCGGTTACTACCACATCTTGGGCCACATCAACGAGCTTGCGCGTAAGGTAGCCGGCATCAGCCGTCTTGAGCGCCGTGTCTGCAAGCCCTTTGCGAGCCCCATGGGTGGAGATGAAGTACTCTATCACATTCAGCCCTTCCCTTAAGCTGGAGAGGATGGGAGTCTCTATGATTTCCCGGGCGCCTAGGCGGCGTTGTGGTTTGTTCATTAGCCCGCGCAGCGCACAGAGCTGGCGCACCTGCTCCCGCGAGCCCCGCGCCCCCGAATGCATCATCATGTAGATCGGATTGAAGCCGTCCTGGTGCTTCTTGAGCTCTTGGATAAGCTGATCCGTAATCTCATTGGAGATGCGCGTCCAAAGGTCTATAATTTTATTGTACCGCTCGCTGTCGCCAATATAACCAAAGTTGAATTCTTGTTGAATATTTTCGCGCTCAGCGAAGCCTGCTTGGATAAGCTTCTCGCGATTAGAAGGGACAATCACGTCATAGAGGGTGAAAGAAAGCCCACCCTTGAAGGCGGATTCAAATCCCAGTTCTTTGATTTTGTCTAGAAATTCGGCTGTACGGCGATGGTCGGTGCGGCGGAAAACCTCCATAATTACGTCGCGGATGGCGCCTTTAGTAAGGAGACCATTCACGTAGGGCATTTCAGGCGGCAGCGTATGATTGAAGATGACGCGGCCGGCGGTAGTCGTGAGGCGCTTATAGCGGCCTATCAGCTGGATGTGCCGATCTTCCGGCTCATCGCCTAAGACCCAAACGTCCTTATCCGCTGGCAGGCGTACAGTGATGATGGCATGCAGGTCTATCTTACCTGCGTGATAGGCTTGGAGCACATCGGCTAAATCGCTAAAACTCAGGCCTTCCCCCTTAGCCCCACGACGCAGCTTGGTTATGTAATAAAGACCTAACACCATATCTTGGGAAGGCACGGCTATCGGGGCGCCATTGGCGGGGTGAAGGATATTGTGACTGGAAAGTAGGAGTACCTTAGCTTCCATGATAGCGGCCTGGCTGAGAGGCACATGAACCGCCATCTGGTCGCCGTCAAAGTCCGCATTATAGCCTGTACATACCAAGGGGTGCAGCTGGATGGCTTTGCCTTCTACCAGCTTAGGCTGGAAGGCCTGTATGCCCAAGCGGTGAAGAGTAGGGGCCCGATTCAAGAGCACGGGGTGGCCGCGCAGAACGTTTTCTAAAATCGGCCAGATTTCTGGGCTTTTGCGCTCTACGAGGCGCCGAGCGCTTTTTTCCGTGCGGGCGATCCGCTGGGCTAAAAGGTCTCGGATGATGAAAGGCTTGAAGAGTTCTACGGCCATGTCTTTGGGTAGGCCGCATTCGTGGAGCTTGAGGTGAGGGCCTACCACGATGACGGAGCGGCCCGAGTAATCCACGCGCTTTCCCAGGAGGTTTTGACGAAAGCGGCCCTGTTTGCCTTTTATATTCTCGCTGAGTGAGCGCAGGGTGCGGCTGGTATTGCTTTCGGAGGAAGCGGCTGCACGTGTCTGGTTACGCTTGCGGGCCGAATCCAGAAGGGCATCTACTGCTTCCTGCAGCATGCGGCGCTCATTATTGAGGAGGATGAGGGGGCTACGCGTTTCAAGCATGCGTCGAAGCCGGTTATTCCGCTGGATAAGCCGGCGGTAGAGTTCGTTGAGATCCGCAGCGGTGAAGCGTCCGCCGGGTAAAGGGATGAGCGGCCTCAGCTCAGGCGGAATCACCGGAATCTCGCGCAGAATCATCCATTCGGGCTTATTTTCCACGCGCCGGTTGGCCATGCGGAATTCCTCCACGACCTTGAGACGACGTAGGATTTCGGTACGCCGCTGCTGCGAAACCTCCTGTTCCAGCTGAGCCCGCAGGCTGTGCGCCAGCTCCTCTAGATCTAAATTCCGCAGAAGCTCCAAAAGCGCCTGGGCCCCCATTTTGGCTACGAAGGAATCTACCCGGATGTTCGGATCATTGGCGGCTAAGGCTTTGAGCTGGCGCAGAATTTTTTCGTACTCTTCGCTGGAGAGGGTATCCCCTTCTTGAAGGCCTTTTTGGACATGGGCCGCATCCCCTACTCGGATAACAACAAAGCGTTCATAATACACCACCTGTTCTAGCTTCTTGATGCCCAGCAGAGCCCCGAGTTTAGAAGGGGTATGCCGGAAGAACCAGGGGTGCACGACCGGCTCTAGAAGGGTGATATGGCCCATTCGGACTCGCCGCCACTTTTTCTCTATAACCTCTACGCCACAATTGTCACAACGAATGCCTTTGTAGCGGGCGCCTTTGTATTTGCCGCAGGCGCACTCGTAATCCCGGATAGGTCCGAAGATTTGCTCGCAGAAGAGCCCGCCCCGCTCGGGCCGGTGCGTGCGGTAGTCTATCGTTTCGGCGCGCACGACTTCCCCTTTGCTCCACTCGCGTATTTCATCCGGCGAAGCCAGGGAAAGTGTTACTCGTCGAATAGGTATAGGTATATTTACCACAGCGTGTTTAGTCATCGCACTGCGCGTTGCTTCCATATGTATCGGGTTTTTTGAGGAAAGGTTAGTCAAATTGTACCTTTAAGCCCAGGCCGCGTAGTTCATTCACCAGCACTTGAAAGGAATCGGGCACCCCAAAGTAGGTGATGTTTTCGCCTTTGATGATCGCTTCGTGGGCCTTCATGCGGCCTTCAATGTCATCGGATTTGATGGTAAGCATTTCTTGGAGGAGATTGGCGGCGCCAAAGGCTTCTAAGGCCCACACTTCCATTTCCCCGAAGCGCTGCCCGCCCGAATGCGAACGCCCACCCAACGGTTGCGACGTTACGATGCCATAAGGACCCACCGAGCGGGCGTGTATCTTGTCCTCCACCATGTGGTTGAGCTTGAGCATGTAAATAACTCCTACCGTAGCGGGCTGGTCAAACCGTTCGCCCGTCTGGCCATCATAAAGATAGACCCGCCCATCGGGTGGAAGGCCTGCCTTAGCGAGCCAGGCATTTACCTCCTCATACGAAGGGCCGGCAAACGGCTGAACCTCAAAGTGGACACCCAGCTTTTGCCCCGCCCATCCGAGTATAGCTTCATAAATCTGCCCAATATTCATGCGAGAGGGTACACCCAAAGGATTGAGCACAATATCCACAGGCGTCCCATCTTCCAAATAAGGCATATCTTCAATAGGGGCTATTTTGGCGATGACGCCTTTGTTTCCGTGCCGTCCCGCCAGCTTGTCCCCTACCTTGATTTTGCGCTTAGTGGCTACATACACTTTGGCCATCTTGAGTACCCCGCTAGGTAGCTCATCCCCAGAGGTTATATAAACCTTCTCGCGCTGGGCATCAGCTAAGTAGCGGGAATACAAAGCCATGTAATTCTGGAAAAGCCGCTCAATAAGCAGATTAGTATGAGGGTCGGTGGTCCAACCTATAGGATTGAGCTCCTCAAACTTCCAGGTTTCTAGCTCACGAACGGAAAGGTGAGAGGGGGCCGCCCCTTTCTTCTGGAGTACCGTGCGCTCGGGAGGGAAGACCTGCAAGCCGCGCTTGTCGTAGATAGCCACTATTTCTTTACCATTTAGGAGAACCTCCAGCTTTTGAGCCATTTTTCGACGAAGCTCTTTGATGAGCTTTTCGTAATGCTGATCTATTTCGCGCTCCTTGCGTTTGCGTTCTTCGGCATTTGGGATGCGGCGATCTTTGCGGTAGAGGTGGGTAGCGATTACGTAGCCATGGGTGGCGGGAGGTACTACCAAAGGCGTACTTTTGACCTCGGCGCTGCGTTCCCCAAAGAGGTGCCGAAGGAGCTTTTCTTCGGGCGTAAGTTCGGCGCTTTGGCCCTTTGGCGTGATTTTACCCACTAGGATATCGCTTTCCCGCACCTCCGTACCTACATACACGATACCCTCTTCATCCAAATTCTTCAAACGATCTTCGGATTCATTGGGTAGCTCGCGCGTGAATTCTTCTGGGCCGGCCTTAGTCTCACGCACCTCTACCTCAAATTCCTGAATGGTGATGCTAGTCAGCACATCGTCTCTTACGAGCCTTTCTGAGATAACGATGGCGTCTTCAAAGTTGTACCCTTTCCAGGGCATGAAGGCCACGAGGAGGTTTTTGCCCAGAGCGAGCTCGCCTTTTTCTATGGAGAAGCCTTCTACGAGCGGTTCGCCTTTTTTCACGCGCTGGCCTTTCCGCACGATAGGTCGGAGATTGAGGCAGGTGTTTTCGTTTGTCCGATGGAACTTAGGGATTTTATAGGTAACTACATCTTCCTCAAAGGAAACGAGCCGCTCTTCGGGGGGTACTTCGTAACGAATGCGGATGGTCTGAGCGTCCACGTATTCTATTTCGCCATCGTACTCGGCGTATATCAGGACGCGGCTATCGCGCGCTACGAGTTTTTCCATGCCGGTACCTACGATGGGGGCTTCGGGGCGCAGGAGGGGCACGGCTTGGCGCTGCATATTGGACCCCATGAGGGCACGGTTAGCGTCATCGTGTTCTAAGAAGGGTATAAGGCTAGCAGAGAGGCCCAAAAGCTGGTCAGGTGCTACATCTACATATTTGACCTCTTCCAGCGGGAGCTCGGGATACTCCCCGCCATAGCGCACTTGGAGGGACTTGGGTGGCTTGCCATTTGCGCCATTCAAAAACGAGCGCAGGGGGGCTATTGGCACGATTTCTTCCTGATCAGCCGAAAGATACACTACTTTATCCGTGTGTAACTTGTTAGATTCATAAGGGTAGTAGGGTGTCTCTAGGAATCCCAGCTCATTTACGCGCGCATAAATAGCTAAGGAGGTTATGAGGCCTATGTTGGCCCCTTCCGGCGTTTCTATGGGGCAGATGCGGCCGTAGTGCGAGTAATGCACGTCGCGGGCTTCCATGCCAGCGTGCTCGCGATTGAGACCCCCTGGCCCCATGGCCGTGATGCGGCGCTTATGCGCTAGCTCAGCCAGCGGGTTGGTTTGGTCTAATAGGGGCGTGAGCGTGCCTTGGGCAAAATAGCTGATGAGGGCGCTATTGAAGGCGCGTGTAAGAATAACATCCTCGACGTGAAAATCCTCCCCTTCGTAGGTGCTCATTTTTTCGCGAATGTTGCGGGTAAGCCGGCTTAGCGCCGTAGAGAAAAGGCTGTACATCTGCTCGCCCACGGTCCGCACGCGCCGGTGACTCAGATGATCTTCTTCATCGCCTTCCGCCTCGCGTATGAAGATTTTCTGAAGGCGCTCTACAATTGCCGCTAAATCTTCTAGCCGAAGGGTACGATCTTCGTAGCGCTGCTCGCCGTGAAGCTTGCGATTGATTTGGAAGCGGCCTACCCGACCAAAATCATACCGCTTATCCGTAAGTACCTGCTTTTCAACAAAGGCGCGCGCCGCTTCCTCATCAGTCGTATTTTCATACCCGCGCAGCAGCTTGTAGATCTCTATGCAGGCCGAGGTACGGGAATAGCTGGGATCCTTAGCCAGTGTGGCCAAGATAATATGGCGTGTCCGCTCGTACTCAGGCTTCAGAACATAGATGGTATCAATGTGCTTGCTGCGCAGCTCGTGAAAGTCCTTTTCCTGCAGCACATGTTCTATTTCCCGAATTCGCTCTAGCCGGTGCTCAAGGTGGATTATGTCGCCCGATTCGGGGTCGGCTATATCTTGCCCATGGCCTATCCACATGAGCCGCGTGGCTAAGCGCCGGCCGATATAGGGGGCAAACTGCTTCTCTGAGCGCATCTGGCTGAGCTTGACCTCCTCCGCCAAACCGAAGTAGGTGACGATATCCGCATCCGAACTCAGCCCCATGGCGCGCAAAAGCAACGTAATAGGCACCCACTTTTTGCGGTCAAAATACACGCGCGTAAAGCCTTTCTCATCTGTGGCAAATTCTATCCAGGAACCCTTTTGCGGGATAATCTTTGCGCCTATGGCCATTCCTGCGGCGCCAGCCCGCTGCTTAGCCCAAAAAAGAATGCCCGGCGAACGATGGAGCTGATTAATAACCACACGCTCTACGCCATTTACAATAAAGGTACCGCGGGGCGTCATGTAAGGCACCGTCCCTAAATAGATCCAAGACGACTTAGGGGTGAGAACGGTGTTTTCGGGCTTGAGGGGGCGCAGGTGAAATTGTACCTTCAGCTGGACACCATACGTAAGGCCACGGATTTTACACTCCTCTGGGGTATAGCGCGGCGGTTCTAAAATATACCCATCAAAGTCTATTTCATACTCTTCCCGACTGTCGCGCACGGGGAAATGCTCCCTAAATACTTGATAAAGACCCTCGCTCGCCTGCCTTTCTGGCGGCGTGCGCAGGTCCATAAATTTGCGAAACGATTCTAACTGAATACCCAGAAGGTCCTGCACTAACTCCGCAGGACGATGAGAAGCGAAACGAACCCGTTCGCGCATAGATTAGGCTTAGGCAAGGTATAAACAAAATAACCTACCTGCCGAGTAGCGGCCTAGGTGAGCGGAGGAGGGTAAGAAGTGGAAAGGCTTATTTGACCTCAACGTCCGCTCCTAATTCAGCCAGCTGTTGGCGAATTTGCTCCGCCTCTTCTTTGGATATTTTCTCCTTGATGGGTTGAGGCGCTTTATCCACGAGCTCCTTAGCCTCTTTGAGGCCTAGGCCGGTGATATTTTTGACGACCTTAATCACATCCAGTTTGCGCTCACCAGGAGCCTTGAGGATTACATCAAACTCCGTTTTAGTCGGAGCTGGCGCTTCGGCGGGTGCCGCTGTAGCCGGCCCAGCTGCCGCCACTACTACGGGTCCAGCGGCTACGGGCTTAATACCATATTCTTTCTCCAAGATAGCCGCTAGCTCATTTACCTCTTTCACGGTCAGATTTACCAGCGTTTCCGCTAAGGCTTTCAAGTCAGCCATACGTATAGGGAGTTTTTAGGATTTGCGTTCGGATAAGGCTTGCAGGATACCCTGTAGGGTAGCGCCGGCCTGCTGTAGGCTTTGGGTGAGGCGGTGCAGGGGAGCTTGGAGCTGGCTGAGTACCTCAGCCAGCAGTTCCTGCTTGGATTTGATACGGGTTAGCTCGGCTAACGCGCTCTCGCCTACAAATACCATATCCTCCACATAGGCCGCTTTAAGTACGGGGAAGGGCTTGCCCAGCTTCTTTTGAAAATCTTCTAAGACTTGGGCAGGTACTTTAGGATCGCCATGGTAGAGAATTAGGGCGGTGCTTTGCTGCAGAGCTGAATGAAACGACTCTAAAGCACATCTTCCCCACCTTTCTATGGCTTTGGCTAAAAGGGTATTCTTTACGAAGCGGAGGCGCAGGCCTTTTTCGTAAAGCTGCCGGCGCAGGTTCAGCGTCTCCGCCGCATTGAGTGGGCCAGGTTGGATAAGATAAAACCCTTGCGCTTGACTCAAAGAGTCTGTAAGCTCGGCGATAAGCTGGGTTTTTTCGCTTCGGGTCATAGGCGGCTTCGGTCTATGGGAATGCTGGGACTCATGGTAGTGGAGAGATACACCGAGAGGATATAATTCCCCTTCACGCCAGTCGGGCGCAGGGCTTCCACCGTACGCAGGACTTCTATAGCATTCTCCCGGAGCTTTTGCGTATCAAAAGAGGCTTTGCCGATAGGGACGTGGATAACGCCCGTTTTGTCGTTGCGAATTTCAATTTTACCCGCTTTGACCTCGCGGATAGCGCGGGCGATATCGGTGGCTACGGTACCACTTTTGGGATTGGGCATAAGGCCGCGCGGGCCGAGAATTTTCCCGAGCCGGGCCACCTTAGGCATCACCTCAGGGGTGCACACCACTACGTCAAACTCCAGCCAACCCTGTTCAATTTGGGTTATGTAATTCTCTAGACCCGCGTAGTCGGCACCCGCTTGGAGGGCTTCTTTTTCCTTATCAGCCATTACCAGGGCTAACACCCGCACGCTTCGGCCCGTACCATGGGGTAGGGTGACCGTGCCGCGGACAAGCTGATTAGCCTGGCGCGGGTCTATGTTCAAATCAATAGCCAGCTCAAACGTAGCATCAAACTTCTCGTAGCGGATGCGCTTTAGGGTATCAATCGCCTCGGGTAGCGCATAGAGGCGATTCTCTATCTGCTTTAGAGCGTTGATATACTTCTTTCCGCGTCGGGCCATCTCAATTCTCCCCTTGGATAACTAACCCTAAACTGCGCGCCGTTCCGGCTATCATGCGCATGGCAGCCTCTAAGGTATAGCAATTGAGGTCGGGCATTTTCTTCGCTGCTATTTCCCTAATCTGCGCCCATGTAATCGTACCAACTTTTTTGCGGTTAGGTTCGGCAGAGCCCTTCTCTATTTTGGCGGCTTTTTTGAGGAGTTCGGTGGCGGGGGGCGTCTTGATAATAAATTCAAACGACTTATCCTTATAAACGGTTACAATGACGGGCAGTAATTCGCCCGGGCGATCTTGCGTGCGCGCGTTGAACTGCTTACAAAACTCCATGATATTTACCCCCTTAGACCCTAAGGCTGGGCCTATGGGAGGGGCGGGATTAGCCTGTCCGCCTCTAATTTGCAGCTTGACTACAGCAGCTACTTCTTTCATGATCTTTTCTCAGCTTGGGAATAAGGGAGTTCTACAGGAGTTTCGCGATTGAAGATCCGTACGCGCACTTGGATGCGCTGCTTTTCCGGATACACCTCAGCCACATAGCCTTCAAAGTCTTTGAAAGGCCCTTCTATAATACGCACGAGCTGGCCTACCTCAAACGATTGGGTAGCGTCTATGGGAGCGGTGGCGCTAGCCCGCACGCGTTGGAGGATAGGCTGAATTTCACTCTCGCTTAGGGGCACAGGTGCAGCGCGCCGTGCAGGTGAAACGAAGTAAAGTACATCCGGCACACTACGCACTAAGGTCATGAGCTCAGGCAGCACTTCCTCCGAGGCTATATCCAGAAAAAGATAGCCTGGCATAAAGATTTTGTCTTTTTCCCGCTTTTTGCCGCCTTTGCGCGCCTCAAGCACGCGCTCCATCGGCACAAGAATATCCCGTACCCAGTGTGAGACCCCCGCTTTTTGCAAGGCCTGAAGAATTCGGTCGGCTATTTTTTTCTCCTGCGAGGAGCGCACTTTTAGGGCATACCAGCTCATGAACTCAGAAAAGGGAATAAAGGCCGCGCATAATTGTACTGAATACCAAATCTATCAGACCTATTACAATGGCGATGAGGAAGCTCCCCACCAGCACGGTGACGGTGGTGTTGAAAAGGTGGGCCCACGAGGGCCATTCCACCTTTTCGCGCCACTCCGTAGTGTATTCTTTCCACAGGCGCAGCAGCTTAGCGCGCATGTGCACGGGTGGCAGGACTCGAACCCGCAACCTGCGGTTTTGGAGACCGCTGCTCTACCAGTTGAGCTACACCCGTGTAGGCCGGCAAATTTAGTCCAAAATTTCGGTAACTTGCCCAGCCCCTATTGTACGCCCCCCCTCGCGTATGGCGAAGCGGAGGTTTTTCTCCATCGCAATAGGATAGATGAGTTCTACCTCTATGCTTACATTGTCGCCTGGCATTACCATAGGCACTTCGGGAGGCAGCTTGATTGTACCCGTCACATCGGCGGTGCGGAAGAAAAACTGAGGCCGGTAATTACTGGTGAAAGGCGTATGGCGCCCCCCTTCTTCCTTGGTAAGTATATATACCTCGGCTTTGAACTTCTTATGAGGGGTAACGCTATTGGGCGCACAGACCACCATCCCGCGACGCACCTGATCCTTCTCAATGCCGCGCAACAGAAGACCTACGTTATCGCCCGCCTGACCTTCTTCCAAAATCTTGCGAAACATCTCTATGCCCGTCACCACAGAGGTGAGTTTCTCCTCGCGCAGGCCTACGATATCTACCGGGTCATTTAGTCGGATGCGCCCTCGTTCAATGCGTCCAGTGACCACCGTCCCGCGCCCAGTGATAGAAACTACATCCTCTATGGGCATGAGGAAAGGCTTATCTATAATGCGCGGTGGGGTGGGGATGTAGGTATCTAAGGTCTCGATGAGCTCCAATACCTTTTTTTCCCATTTTGGATCGCCGTTGAGGGCCCCCAGGGCGGAGCCGCGAATGATGGGGGTAGTATCGCCGGGATAGCCGTAGAAGTTAAGCAGGTCCCGAATCTCCATTTCCGCCAGCTCTAAGAGCTCCTCATCATCTACGGCATCCACTTTATTGAGAAATACTACAATATAGGGCACGCCTACTTGACGGGCGAGGAGAATATGCTCGCGCGTTTGGGCTTTAGGGCCATCCGTAGCCGCTACCACCAGAATAGCCGCATCCATTTGGGCAGCCCCCGTAACCATGTTTTTCACATAGTCGGCATGTCCTGGGCAGTCTATGTGAGCATAATGCCGCTTTTCGCTATTGTACTCAACATGCGCCGTGTTTATAGTAATCCCGCGCTCCCTTTCTTCTGGCGCACTGTCTATGGATTCATAAGTACGCTCTTGGGCCAGCCCCTTCTTAGAAAGGACTTTTGTAATGGCGGCCGTAAGGGTAGTCTTTCCATGATCCACGTGCCCAATAGTTCCGACATTCACATGCTCTTTGTCGCGGACGAAAACCTCTTTGGCCATAAGTGCCACACCCCGGAGTCGAACCGGTCTTTCCTCTGACGCAGCAGAGGCGCTCCCCCGAGCACGGGTGGCCGAAAGCAGGGCAAAGGTAGAAAAATTCAACCGAACCTCACATCCCTCCAGACCCAAAGTAAATCCCTATCCGCAAGATGAACCAGGCAGGATTTATGCGCCCTTGCTTAGGTTGCTTGATGTTGATGAAGCTGTAGGCCGTTCTTAGATCCACGGTGACCACCGTCGCCGGGCTCTCATAAGAAAACCCTAATCCGGCTAAGAGAGAGCCCGCAAACCGACTGTAGGAGGTGGTGTTCCGAACAAAGCGGCTACCCTCTATCTTTTGCCGAGCGCTGAGGAGGATATCCGACTGTAGGCCTACTACGGCAGTCAAGCCAGCGGTCTCCGTAAAAGGCAGCCACTGAGCTCGTACATACAAAGGCACCTGAAGGGTACTAAAGCGGTGTTCGGAGCGGGGAGCTGTCTGGATGTGGGTATATTCTTCTTGTTTCCAGCCGGCAAAGGAAGCCAAGATATCCATACCCACGGCGGCGCGCTCCGCAAAGGGCATCTCACCCGTAACGCCCGTAGCTACCCCTACGACTACATAGTCCTTGTCCATTTCCCCCTTAGCCGTGGTAGCTTGGGGAGCGGCTACGATACCAATGCGCACCTGCGCCCAGAGAGAGAAGCCCAAAACGGCCAAAAAACCGTACCGCATGCCCATTGCGATGAGCCATCGGCCGGGATTGAACCGGCGACCTCTTCCTTACCAAGGAAGTGCTCTACCACTGAGCTACGATGGCACGCCTACAAAGGTAATTAGAATGACAGTACGCGGCGCAATTTTGCGCGATGGCTTGCCGCAACATTGTAGCTTGTCTCCTGGCTAGCCTCGCTTTTTCTCAGCGGCCTCTCTGCACGGAAGTGCTAAGAGCTAAAGGGCCCTGGCCTCAGGCTCAGCTATATACTTTGCCCGAAAGCCTCTGGGTGCAAGCGGATACCAACGGTTTTTTTCGTCAGGAGGGCCTCTGCCCAGGAAAGCATCGGCTGCAAGTGTGGTGGAAGGGTGAATTAGTCCTAGATACCCTTGTGGCTATACCCAGTCGCCTTATTGAATTGGGAAGTATCTCTCGGCAGCTTAGTCCCGTCGTTATAGAGGCACGCCAGGACTCCATGGGGGTTACTATTCCGTCGGTGCTGGCTGGGCGAAGTTTGGAAAAGGGATTAGTAGGCGTGCTGCAAACCCTCCCTTGTGCATGGCAGATACAGGCTGGCCCCCTTATCCAGAAACCCATACTGGAGGGGCTGCGCGGTACGCGTCTGGCTTACTGGGAGGGCGGCTTGCCTTTAGCTTCGCAGCAGTGGGGCGAGGAGCACCCGCCCGAACTGGACCCGCTCAGTAGCGAAGAGGTCATAGTAGAGCCAGGCCCTTCGCCGGTGCGGCATGGGTGCGAGGCTATAGGAGGGGTTATTCGCCTGCCTGTCCCGAGCCTAAGCCAGCTACCCCCTAAGCAGGGGCGTTTCCTTTCGGGCTTACTTTGGAATGGTCGCGGAGGTTTTGCCAGCGCGCGCCTCCAAGGCCGCTGGCAAAACTGGGGCTACCGCACCCAAGGTACGCTCCTCCGCCTGGGCACCCTCCAGACGCCCCGCTACTTTCTCACTGGTACCGCCGCCGCCCAGGCCCACCTCAGTGCTACCCTAGAACGCCTCTGGGAACGTACCTCTTGGCGCTTCTTTTACGCGCTCTACAACGCCCAAATCGGCATTTACCGAGGCATGCAAGTTGGTAACCTTAGCGATTTTATCCAGGCTATAAACCTTGGTACGCCCCGGGTGGGGTCGGAGTTCAGCTACCCCCTGCGTCCCCCCTTCCAAACCGTAGTGCATGAATTGGCCTCGCTGTACTTAGCGCATGCGCTTTCACCAAAGGTTATGATTACCCTACTTTTGGGCCGCCAGTTCAATCGGCGCCGCGAATACGACGCGCCCAGCCTTTCAAATGCCCTAAGCGGAGTAGCCTTAGACCTCCAGCTTACCACCTACCGAGCCGAGCTGGGACTAGAAGCCGGTACCCTAAAAGCCGGCCTATTTTTTGAGCATCAACGGAATTACCGCCAGTACATCTATTTCGTTCCTAATTATAGGCGGCTTCAGGGTGGGTTTTTCCTCCTGTGGAACCGCTTCGGATGGGAGATAGGCGGAAGGGTTGAGCCGCTAGGGTATGCCTTTTTTCGGGCCGTCCATAAGGACAACCTCTTTCCCCACGATACGGCCCGGATTTTTTGGCCCTGGGCGCTGGAAGTGCGCCGAAGTTGGAAAGGAAAAAACCAGAGCCTGAATTTGCAGGCAGCCTTTTTGCGCCGTGCCCCTAATGTGGCAGAGATGTATGCATATGGTTTTCATCAGTCCCAAGCAGCGTTCTTTTTTGGCGAGCCGGCCCTGCGGCCAGAAAACCTCTTGGCCCTGCGCACCACTTACACGCGCCGCCTCCTTGAGCTCTACCTTACCCTCTTTTATAGTCCTGACTTCGTCTATGGCGTTCTAGACGAACCGATATCTTCCGTGCGTGGGGCGGCATTGCCTTTGTTATATCGGCAGGGGCCAGCGCGCTGGGTTGTTTTCAGCGGGCGCTGGCGCGTGCCGTTGAGTGCCCATTGGGAATGGATGGTGCAGGGCGCCTACCTGTGGGGTGAAGTGCGCGAGCTCCGTGGCCAGTGGGTGCCCATGCCGCTCTTTCCTCCCCCCGTTCTCATTACGGCCGCCCTCTATAAGCACCAAAGATGGGAAGCGCAGCTGCGCTGGCGGCAGGTTCTCCAACAGACCCGTTTCCACCCCCGCGGCGAATACCTCCCACCTCCGCCCGGGTATGGCCTGCTAGAGGCCGAAGTATATCTCCTAAGCCCACGCTGGCGCATAGGGCTACTAGCCGAAAACCTCCTCAACACCCCCTATCGGGCCTACCCAGACCTAACACGTTTTTTTGCCCATCAGCCGGGCCTGCAGATAAAGCTGCTACTTCAATACGACTTCTTTTAGCTATTCGTAGGCCAGTAGCTTGAGGGGGTCTATGGCTTTACCGCCCATCCAGGTTTCTATGTGCAGGTGCGGGCCTGAGGAATAGGCGCCCAATCCCCCGGATAAGGCTAAAACTTCTCCCTGTCGTACCTTCTCGCCTAGCCGGCGCATAAGGCGGCTATTATGCTTGTAAAAGGAAACCAGACCATTAGGATGCTGCAGCGCAATCACATACCCGCTTTGGTAGGAATATTCGGCGAAGATTACTGTGCCCTCGGCCATCGCTAATACAGGCTCGCCGGCGTTACAGGTAATATCCACGCCCCAATGTTCCTGTCCAGCGTGGAAGCGGCGGCTTATCTGGCCTTCTATAGGTAGCATGTACTCGCCAGATTGGAGGGTAGGGACGAGAGGTAAGCCCTGGAAGGGCGGCTCCCGGCGCGCAATCGGCTGAAGCCGGCGCAGCTCCTCCACCAGCAAAAGGTGCTGCTGTACGCGCTGCTCCAGCTGTTCTACGCGCTCTAAAAGTTGGATATACTTCTGCCTAAAGGCGCGCGTCGGATAGCCTGGCAGGGTGTACTTTAGGGGCGTGAAGGCAAACGCCAACCAGATGAGTCCCGCCAAGCCTAGCCAGACAATGATCCATACAAGGCCCGGCAGGCGTATCTCCCAGTGCGCCATGCCTTTACTACTTAGCCAAAGGAGGTGATAGGAGCCGAAAAACAAATCGCTCAGCCGCCGGCTGAAGGGTCTCATAGGGCAAATCTACAGGCCTTTGAGGGGACCAAACTAAAGCTCTACTTTTACCCTATGGAGCCTCTCATACCTCAGCGGGCACCTTATGGCCTCGAGCTAGCTGCAGGAACCTACTTCTGGTGTGCGTGCGGGCGTAGCGCCAATCAGCCTTTCTGTGATGGCAGCCACCGGGGTACGGGCCTAACGCCGCAGCGTTTCACCCTGAATGAGCCTAAAAAAGTCTGGCTATGCGGCTGCAAGCATACTAAAAACCCTCCCTTTTGTGATGGCACGCACAAATCCCTCTCGCCTTAGCCCAGCTGTCCTTTACTCCACCAGGGCGCGATAGGCCTCGGCTCCTAAGAGCTGATCCAGCTCCTGCGGCGATTCTACCTTCATTTTAATCATCCACCCTTCGCCATAAGGGTCTTGATTTACCTTCTCGGGGTGCTGTTCTAGGAGGGGATTTTTCTCTAAGATGGTCCCGCTTACGGGGAGGTAGAGGTCCGATACGGTTTTGACGGCTTCTACGGTGCCAAACACGGCGCCAGCGGGCAAGCGCTGGCCCACGGTAGGGATATCTACATATACGATATCCCCCAGCTGGGACTGGGCGTAATCAGTAATGCCTACAAGCGCCTCATCCTCTGAGAGGAGGCGTAGCCATTCATGCTCGGACGTGTAGCGCAGATCCTCAGGAAATAGCATGAACTGAGCAAAAATACCTTAAGCCCGGCAAATCGTATTGCGGAGCATGCCCAGCTCTTGGCCGATGAGAAGCACCTCATCGCCTACTTGAAGCCACCTTTCGGTGGCGGTAGGGTCCTCTAGCCGGCGCGTACTATTGATTTCCAGAAGGCAGCCTGTACCTACGGTACCTGACCCAATCACCTCACCCGGGCGCACCTCCACTCCATAGCTTACGCGCTCAAGGATCTCCGCAAAAGTCCAACTCATATCCGAAAGGTAACCGTAGCTAATTGGCTGGTTATTGAGCTCCGCTTGAAGAGCGATTCGGTAAGTACGGCCAACGTGGCCCGACGGCGGAGCCGTCTCATAGGGCGCCAGCTCGTCCGGCGTAACTACCCACGGCCCCAGACTCGTAGCGAAGTCCTTACCTTTAGCTGGGCCCAGATTTAGCTTCATTTCCGCTGCCTGGAGCGCGCGTGCGCTCCAATCATTCATTAGAAGGTAGCCGAAAATATATTCATCGGCCCGCTGTGCCGGAATATTGCGCCCCGACTTGCCCAATACTACCGCCACCTCTAACTCAAAGTCCAACTTTTCTAAATGGCGCTCCTCCACATAAATGGGGCCCGGCCCTGTAACGGCAAAGGGATTGGAAAAGTAGAATACGGGAAACTGGTCAAACTCAGGTACCATGGGCAGGCCGCGGCTGCGTCGGGCGGCTTCCACATGCTGGCGGAAGGCATATCCGTCCCGTAGCGTAGGAGGCTGAGCTAAGGGCGAAAGTATCCGTACCACCGCATAGGGCACTTGAAGCTCCTCAAAATCTCCCCGTTCATGATAGCGGCGGGCTATCCATTCTACCCATGCTTCATAGGGCAGCCGATAGGCTAAATACTGCTCTAAAGTGGTGAAAGGGAAATCCCGACCCGTAACACGCGCCACGGCCGTTAGCGATAGGACAAACTGCTCATCCCGACTAAGTAGGCCTAAAGCTACCTCCCCCTGCCACACAAAGCGTACAAACTTCATACCTTTGGCAAAGATATGAGCGCCGACAAGAATGCCGCTCCCTCCGCCGAAGAGCGTCATAAAATCCTTCAAGCTACGCTCCAGCGATTAGAAAAGGAGTACGGAAAAGGCGCCGTAATGCGCTTGGATGAACGCGGCGATCAGAGTATAGAGGTTATCTCTACGGGTTCGCTGGCTTTAGATGCGGCGTTAGGGGTAGGTGGGCTGCCGCGCGGGCGCATTGTAGAAATCTATGGTCCCGAGGCTTCGGGCAAGACTACGCTGGCTCTCCATGCGATCGCTGAGGCCAATAAACAAGGTGGCGTAGCCGCTTTTATTGATGCCGAGCACGCCTTTGACCCCCTCTACGCCCAAAAGTTAGGTATCAACACGCATCTCCTAATTATTTCCCAGCCGGATTATGGGGAACAGGCGCTAGAAATCGCGGACTCACTTATTCGGTCAGGAGCGGTAGAGGTGGTAGTTATAGATTCGGTAGCGGCCCTTGTACCCAAGGCGGAGCTGGAAGGTGAAATGGGCGATGCTAAAATGGGCCTTCAAGCGCGCCTTATGTCGCAGGCCCTGCGTAAGCTGACCGCCAGCATTTCTAAAACCCGCTGCATCGCTATCTTCATCAACCAGCTACGGGAAAAAATTGGGGGTATGGCCATGTATGGCCCTACCGAAACGACTACGGGCGGTAATGCGCTTAAGTTCTATGCCTCGGTGCGGCTGGATGTGCGCCGCATCGCCGCCATCAAAGAAGGCGCCGATATAATCGGACACCGCGTACGCGTAAAAGTAGTCAAAAACAAAGTAGCCCCCCCCTTCAAATCTGCTGAATTTGACATTCTCTATGGCGAAGGTATTTCAAAAATAGGCGAGATAATAGACCTTGGCGTGCAACTGGGCGTGATTCAGAAGGCGGGCTCGTGGTTCAGCTATAAAGGGCAGCGCCTAGCCCAAGGGCGCGAGAACCTGCGCACCTTTCTGCGGGACCATCCCGAGCTAACTGGGGAGCTGGAGACGCAGATTCGGCCCCTTCTCCTTCAGGCCAGTGATTTACAGGTAGCCGCTTCACCGATAGAGGACTTTGGCTTAGAACCAGAATAAGAGGGGCGCCTCATGCGAATCGGCCTAGTAGGGGCTACGGGGCTGGTAGGTCGTACGTTTTTACAGGCTCTCCCGCTTTTTGGCTTTGACCGAGCGGAAGTGTATGCGGCGGCTTCGCCCGCTTCGGTAGGGAAAAAGCTGCCCTTTCGTGGGGGCAGCCTGGAAGTCCTTCCCATAGAGGCGCTGCTGGAGCTGCCATTAGATTTAGTCTTTTTCTCCGCAGGGGCCACAGTAAGTGCAGCCTGGGCGAAAAAGTTCGTGGAAAAAGGCTGCCTGGTAATAGATAACTCCTCCGCTTGGCGGCTTGAGCCTGATGTGCCCTTAGTAGTGCCCGAAGTAAATATGGCCTGCGTGCAGGGCCATCGCCTTATCGCTAATCCGAATTGTACTACTATCCAACTAGTGGTAGTCTTAGCGCCGCTAGCGCGGGAATTTGGATTGGAGCGCGTCGTGGTTTCTACCTATCAAGCCGTAACGGGCACGGGCCAAAAGGGCGTGGCCCAGCTTCTCGCCGAACGCGAAGGGCGCACGCCGCCCTTTACCCCCTACCCACACCCCATAGACCTCAACTGCCTACCCCAGTGCGACGAATTCACCGAAGAGGGCTATACGCGGGAGGAGTGGAAAATTATCCGCGAGTCGCGCAAAATCCTAGCTCTCCCTGATTTGGCCATTACGGCTACAGCCGTACGTGTGCCTGTTCTAGGTGGCCATAGCGTGAGCGTAAATGTTACCCTCAAAGAGGCGGCCCCGCTAGAGAGGGTGCGGGCCTTACTTGCCGAAGCCCCGGGTATAATCCTACAAGACGAACCGGCGCGCGCCTATTACCCCATGCCGCGCTATGTAGGCGGGCAAGATAAGGTATTTGTGGGGCGGCTGCGTCGCGATACTTCTCACCCCAACGGCCTAAACCTCTGGATCGTAGCAGACAATCTCCGTAAGGGGGCTGCTACTAACGCTCTGCAAATCGCCCAGCATGTCCTCGCGCCGGCACATCCGTAGAATAGCCTTTATTCTCGTCTTGTTCTTTCCGCTTTTCTGGCTAATTGGAATTGGGCGAGTTCCCCTCTTTGACCTAGATGAGACCACCTACGCCGAATGCAGCCGAGAGATGTGGGTAACACGCAATTATTTCTATGCGCAGATGGCTTTTTTACCCTTTTGGGAGAAGCCGCCGGGGTTCTTCTGGCTGCAGTCGCTCAGCTTTGACCTATGGGGGGTAGGAAGCTTTGGCGCACGCTTTCCGAATATCGTAGTAGGGGGGCTAACGCTTGCTATGCTCTTTAGGCTAGGCGCGCGCTGGCACGGTGAGGTATTCGGACTGACCTGGCTCTTTTTGTATGCCATTTCGCTGCTTCCCTCCTTCTATGCGCGCAGTGCGATTATAGACCCCACTTTCAATCTCCTTATGCTTTTAGCTACCGTAGTGGGGGTTCAAGGCTTGGTCTCTTCCCCTTTGCGCGCGGGGATAACCTTCGGGGTGCTTACTGGCCTGGCCACACTGGTAAAAGGGCCTGTGGGGTTGGGTTTGCCTGCCCTAGCCGTGGCTAGCGTAGGGGTGTGGCGGCGTAAAATAAGAGCGGGCTTTCGGGTGGCCCTTGGGGCAATTGTTCCCTATCTTCTCCTTGTGGGCGGCTGGCTGGTGGCCATGACCTTAAGCGGCAAAGCTGGCGTCCTGCGCGACTTCTGGGACTATCAGCTGGGGCTTTTCCTGCGACCTTTTGGCGGCCACAAAGGCCCCTGGTACTATCACCTCGTCGTGCTTCTGGTAGGCATGTTTCCCGCTTCTGTCTGGGCCTTGCGCGGTTGGCACCTGCGCCACTTCCCCCTGCCCGCTCAAGGGCTTCTCTTTCTCACCGGCTGGACCATACTCCTATTTAGCCTCGTGCAAACGAAAATTATCCATTACTCCTCTCTGGCCTACTATGGAATTGCCTACTTAGGCGCGCGGGTGGGACAGGAGGAGCAGGGCTGGCTTCGGCGCTGGGGCTGGCCAAGCGTAGCCGCCGGGGGAATTCTTTTAGGCTTTTGCACCGTACTTCTAGGCTGGCTCATGACCCAGCGCCACCTTTGGGAAGGGCTGATCCGAGACCCCTTCGCCCAAGCCGCTCTTCAAAATACCCCTCTCAACTGGCAAGGAAGCGAAGGGTGGATGGGAATTCTTCTAATAGCCGGTATCTCCCTTATAAGCCTTTTATCAATTAAGCCCCATCAGCGTCTATTCGGTTTAGGTATTGTGCTCATAATTTGGGAAATTCTAGCTCTTAGCAGCTTTGCCCCGCGCATAGAAGCCTATACGCAGGGGCCACTGCGCGCCTTTACCGAAGCTAAGGCCCGTGAAGGGGCTCTCGTGTGGCCCTTAGGCTTCCGCACGGCGATAACCTTCTTTTATGGGAATATGTACCCCCACACCTCTCCCCATCTTACCAAAGATGTGGAGGCCTTTCAGACCCTCCTCCTAAAGGGGGAAGCTGATTTGCCATTTGCCTACTATTTCGTCAGTCGGGTAGATCGCTATAAGCCTTTTTTAGAGGCGTATCCCCTTCACGTAATTAGCCAGGAGGGCGGGTATGTATTTTTAGAGTTGGACCGGCAAAGGTTTTATTCTGGGAGGGGGTGTCGGGTAGGGTCTGCTTCCAGATGACGGGTGCGGAGCCGTCCCCCCGGGAGTTGGGCGACGCTAAGGCCGAGTAGGAGCGCCAGAACCACACTACCGCCAAAGACCCACTGCAGGCCGCGGGCGATGTGCCCTTCCGCACTCCCTAAGCCATAAAGGGTATTTAGGAAAGCCAGCCCTATCGTACCGCCCATTTGGCGCATGAACTGAAGCGCACTGGTAGCAGAGCCAATCCGTTCCAAAGGCACATCATTCTGGCCTATCACGCTGAGTAGGGCTTGAAAGGGACCTAAGGCCGCCCCGGCTCCAATCATAGCTGCTGGTAGAGTCCAAGTGCGATAGGTAAGAGGCAAGGCCACCGCCGCAAACGCTAGCAAAATCGCAAGAAGTATATTAGCGCCAAGAAGGAGGGGCTTATAGCGTCCGCTGCGGCTTACCCATGCGCCTACAAGGCCTATGCTTACCATCGCTCCAAGGGTAAAGGTAAGAAGCCAGAGCCCACTTTGAGCTGGCGCAAGGCCTAAAACCCGCTGAAGGTAAAGCGGTAAAAAAGTAACGCCGCCTAAAAAAATGGCGCTGAATAAAAAGCCGCTCACGGCCGCATGGCGGAAAGTAGGCACGCGCACCAGCCGAAGCTCAAAAAGTGGGCTGGGATGGCGTGCCTCATATCTGATCCATAGGTAAAGGCTGAGAAGGGCTACGCTTAGTAGCCCTAGGCTGGGAAGGAAAGCCGCCGTACCGTAGAGGTTCCAGAGGGAAAAGGTGAGTAG
Organism: Bacteroidia bacterium; assembly: GCA_025059535.1. Classification (GTDB taxonomy): domain Bacteria; phylum Bacteroidota; class Bacteroidia; order SpSt-205; family SpSt-205; genus SpSt-205. The sequence goes on along the minus strand of JANXCX010000024.1, from coordinate 256,337 downwards.
CAGGGGTAGGCTCCAACCTGCCAGACGCACCAGCCCACCTACATCAAGCGGGGCTGGCGTAAAGGGCCCTTCCTCTGGTAGATAGCGATAGATAAAATACAGGCCCAAGAGGAGAAAAGGTAGGTTAATCCAAAAGAGCCATTGCCAGCCTAAGTGCTGGGTGAGGTAGCCACCTAAGAGGGGACCTATAGCGGAGGCCGTTCCGAAAAGTATGCCGATTAGGGCGGACCAGCGGCTGCGCTGGCGCGGGGGGAAGAACCAGGCCAGCGTCGTGAAGGCTAAAGTAAATAGGGCGCCGCCGCCTGAGCCCTGAATAAACCGAAATATCAAGAGGAGACCAAAATGGTTGGCAAGGCCGCACAGGAGAGAGCCCAAGCCAAATAGACTTAGGGCGCTCAGTAGGATAGGGCGGCGCGGAAAAATCTCCACTAGGCGGCCCGTAAGCGGTGCCGCTAAGGTGCTTCCCGCCAGATACATCACTCCTACCCAGCCATACCACTTTTCGCCCCCTAAATCAGCCAAAATAGTAGGCAGCCCTATTGCTACAATCGTCTGGTCCAAGGCGGCTAAAAAGAGGCCTGTTAGTACCCCCCCCAGCGTGTAATATATCGCTCTGGCATTCTGAGAGGCAGCCATGCGACTGGGCTAGAAGATATACCCCATCAAAAGCATAAGCGAGCCGTTGTAGAACCGCTGATTTAGGGGCCGTTGGAGGATGTTTATGAGGGCGGTGAAAAAGCGCAGTTCAAAGGTCATTTGCCCAGGCCCCATTTTATGGGCGCTGCCGCCGCCCATCCATACGCCAAGGTCTGGCTGGCGAAAGCGTAAGCGCGTATTATCCACTGGGCCTTCGGCTACGATCAGGCGGGTTTGAGGCGGAAAGCCGAAAAGAGGTAGGAAATCCAGCCCTTCTAAAGCTACGCGCGTAGTGCCCACATTACGGCTATAGAGCAGATAGCCTAAGTGAAATCCGCTAAGGAAATAAGACCGGCCATGGGCCGCCGTGAGGAAGTTCCACTCTAAAAGGCAAGGTAGCTCTAGGTGTGCTAGGGTGAGTTGGCCATCGTTGGTAGTATGAACGATGTACTCCTCACGTAGGCGGCCTATCACGGTGTCTTCTGGCGTACTCTCTGTGAGGAGATAGGCGGACCTGCGGCGATTGAAGTATAGGCCGCTCTGAAAGTAGAATGGACCAGCGAGGGGAAAGCGTAAAACAAGGCCAGCCGTAAAGCCCGGTAGGGTCACCGCCTTATCTACGTGCTGCGTCGTCCGGTAGGCCGGAATGTTTGGACCAATCTGGAAACCTATTTGCCAAGGACGCCCCACCTGCCCCCAAAGTAAAGCTCCTAGCCCAACTAACCTATAAAGCCTCATAAGAAATCAAAACATATTCTAACGCCCGACAGGTTCTGGGGCAGCTACCAAAAGGAATTCTACCTTTGCAGAGCTATGGGGCTTTTAGGGGCCTTCGTAATTATATGGGCTCAGCAGTATTACCCCTTTAGCTTAGGGCCCTCGGCTGGTGTTTTAAACGCTCATGTCAACCCTGCTCTCTTAGCCGATAGCCGTTATCTATTTGACCTCGTGGTGGTGGGCACAAGTCTCAACCTCACCAATAACTACATAGGCTTCAAACGGCGTTTGCTGGATGATTTTCTAAACTACGGCCAGCTGGCTGATACCGGCGACTTTCGGCGGACTTACCTTGAGGACTACTATCAGGATCCCAGCCTGAAGCAGGTATTTTTTGAGCATCAGGTGCTTCTACCCAGCTTTTTGCTCACACTGGGGCGTACCTCGGCCTTAGCGTTGAACCTACGCCTACGCAATCGTATAAGCCTGATAAACGTAGACCCCATTCTGGCCAAGTTGGCCTACGAACAGCTGGAGTACCCGCCTTATTGGAATACCTGGATAGAGGGGCGCGATCTAAGTTTTCGGTACGTGGGATACTACGACGTAGCCCTAAGCTATGCGCAGGTAGTGCTCAATACCGGTCCGCATCTTCTCAAAGTGGGCGCTACGCTGAAATACCTCCACGGCATATACGGGGCCTACTTCTATGTGGATAGATACCGCTTCCGCTACCAATTTTATAACGATGATACGCTGGCGATAGAGCCTGGCTCGCGCTTTTACTGGGGTCATGCGCAAAATGTAGATTATGATATTATTACTAAGCTGGTCGATCGGCCTCTTGATGAACAAACTGTATTCTCTTTGGGGGGTGATATTGGTATAGTGTATGAATTTCGCCCGCGCTATGACCGCCATATCTATGATTCAGAAGGCTACATTGGGTTAGAGCGGCGTGATCGCACGCGCTATGCCTTACGGGTAGGCGTGTCGGTTCAGGATATTCGCTCACGCCTGCGTTTTGTCAAAGGACCTCTAAGCAATCAGATAGAAATCAATCCGAACAATGTTCAGAATACCCTGCACGAGTGGTATATCCGGCCTGTGAGGTTTTCTTCCGTCCGTGATTTCAATGATACGCTCCGACGCCGTTTTGGGATTCAGGATTCGGCCCCTAATTTTCTCGTGCAACTACCGACGCTCCTGAATTTCCAGCTGGATTGGCACCTAATAGGCCCGTTATTTGTGGGGGGCATGGCTACCTGGCCTCTGGGCCAGCGGGTAGAACATGTGCGTATGCCGCAAACTTTTACGATCTATCCGCGCTTTGAAACCCCTTACCTAACTGTAGGGGTGCCATTTAGTGTAAATAGTCTGGGGGAGCGACTGCTGGGCGCTGCTATCAAATTCGGTCCCCTAATCGTGGGCTCTAATAGCCTTGGGTGGTTTATAGGTCAGAAGGCTATCCGCACGCTGGATTTTTATGTAATCCTTAAGCTGGGCATACCTTTTATGGGGGTACCGCGCGACCGAGATAAGGACGGTGTGCCGGACCGCGAAGACCTTTGTCCCAAGACGCCTGGCTGGTGGGCCTATCAGGGCTGTGCTGACTCGGATGGTGATCTCATCCCAGATAAGGACGATGCCTGCCCCTTAGACCCGGGCGTGGCTAAGTTTCAAGGCTGCCCCGATACCGATGGCGACGATATCCCCGATAAGGAGGATACCTGCCCGGTTCAGTTCGGTTTGGCTAAACTTCAAGGCTGTCCCGATAAGGATGGGGATAACATTCCCGATCATGAGGATAATTGTCCGGAGGCGCCTGGCCTAGCCCGCTTCAAAGGTTGCCCCGACAAGGACGAGGACAACGTACCTGATCAGGAGGATGCATGTCCCGAGGTAGCGGGCGTGCTAGCTTTGAAGGGCTGCCCCGATGCGGATGGCGACGGTATCACGGATGCAGCCGATGAATGCCCTCAGATAGCCGGCTTAGCCGCCTTCAAGGGGTGTCCCGATAGCGATGGCGATGGGATACCCGATAAAGAGGATGCCTGCCCACGTCAGCCAGGTCCCTTAGCCTACCAAGGCTGCCCTGACTCCGATGGCGACAGTCTGCCTGATAACCAAGACCGCTGTCCCACCGAAGCCGGCCCGCCGGATAATAAAGGCTGCCCTTACGCAGATCAGGACTCGGACGGTGTGCCAGATAAAGAAGACGACTGTCCCTTTACGCCCGGCCCTCGGGCTAACCGCGGCTGCCCCGAAATCCCCAAGGAACAAAAGCGCATCTTAGACATGGCCTTCCGCAACTTAGAGTTTGAAACGGCTAAGGCTATCATCCGCCCCCGCTCCTTCCCTTACCTAGACTCGCTGGCGAATCTTCTGCTGGAAAATCCCACCTATAACCTCAAGATCTCTGGTCATACGGATAACCAGGGCGGATTAGAGTATAACATGCGCCTTTCTAAAGAGCGGGCAGAGGCCGTGCGCAACTATCTGGTCTCCAAGGGAGTTTCAGCGCACCGGTTTGTAGTAGAGTATTTTGGTCCCCTTCGCCCCATCGCCTCTAATGCAACGCCTGAAGGGCGCGCGCGTAACCGACGCGTAGAAATGAAGGTGATTTTTGAATAAAGCCGATTCAAAGGATATCCCTTTCCTTTATTTTTGCCTCATGGCTCGACTGGCCGAAATGATGCTTAAGCTGATGGGGCAAGCGGAGATGCTGGGCATGGCCGAGCTGCCCCTGCCCGTGGAACTGGCCGATATGATGGCTAAATTTTTCCCTGCACCAGTTTTCGTGCTGAATCGGCGTAACAATACGATAGAATGGGCTAGTCCAGGGGCTTTACTAATAGGGGGCTTTACGGCGCGTGAGCTACGCCGACTGAAGCCATTAGAGCTTTTGGAAAAGTATTTTGACCCCGCGGCGCCGCTCGTAGAACTTTACCAAACAGGACAGCCTGAGGGACACTACACGGGCCAATTCCGTAGTCCCGAGGGTCTCCGCTTTATAAGTGGGCTCTGGATAGGCCTGATGCAGCCAAGTGGCACCTGCTGCCAGTATGTGTTTGTCTTTCAGGACATTACCGAGGTGGAGCTCCTGCGTCAGGAGCTTGTGCAATATTCCGAGGAGCTTCAGCAGCAGATGGCTACCATCACGGCGCTGTCCGAAGAGAAAGAACGCCTGAATGCCCAGCTCAAAGAGCAAAACCAAAAACTGCGGCTGCTTAGTACCGCTACGGCTTACTCTAACATGATGAAGTTTATCCTTGATAAAGACGGTTATATTGTCTGGGTCAATCGCACTTTTGAAAAGGCCTCGGGGTGGTCAGCCGCTGAACTGGAAGGCAAGCATGTACGAGAAATAGGCGGTAGTTTTGCGCACCTGCTGCACGGCCCGCAGGACAAACCCTCAGAGGATACGCTGATAGTCAACCATTTTATTCGTGCCCCCTTTACCGAGGAGATCTACGCCTATGACCGGCGGGGGCATGGTTACTGGATGCTTCTGACCCTCGCGCCTATTACGGATGAGCTGGGCCAAGCCACCCACTACTTAGGCGCTATGCTGAATATAGATCAGCGCAAAAAGCGCGAAGAACAGCTCAAGCTCTACCAAAAGGAGATGGGTGAGTCGCTTCGGTATGCCGCCCGTATTCAACAGCGCTTCTTTTCTTCTCCCGACGAGCTGAAAAAATACTTCAGCGATGCCGTCGTATGGTATGCGCCGCAGAGCATGGTAGGAGGCGATTTTTATCGGTTGGAGCCCTTAGAGGGGGGGGTACTGATTGGCTTAGGCGATAGTACTGGGCATGGTGTGCCAGCAGCCCTGCTAAGCATTTATGGCAGTCAGCTTTTGCGCAGTGCGTTGGATAGGCATGGAAGCGACCTCAAAGGCCTTTATACGTTTTTGCGTGAGCAAGTGGGAGAGGTCTTTGGGGGCGATAATCCGCTCTTAGAAGGGTTTGAATTGGCGCTTCTGTGGTATCTACCTGAGGCACGAAAGGCCTTCTATTTAGGCGCGCGTCGACCGCTTTGGGTGCTGCGAGGCGGTGAGATGTATGTGTGGGCTGGAGATAAGCAAGACATTAGCGTTAGCGCACTTGATAGCTCCATGCCTTCTGCCGAAGTGCCTGAACCGCAGGAACTCTTGCTTGAGCCGCAGGATAGACTCTATCTTTTCTCCGATGGATTAGTGGATCAGCTCAATCCCGAGGGGAAGCGCTTCTCCACTAGCCGGCTGCGGGATTTTCTGCGCACTAATAGTTACCTATCTCTAAGCGAACAGGTCAGCCTCCTCCAGCAAGCCCTCCGACACTGGGCGGGCGGGCAGCCGCAGACGGATGATATCCTCCTTTTGGCGCTTGCGGTATAGGGCCGCTTACTTGTTTTCGGAAGAGTCGGGAGAGGGCGTTAGGGCGCGTCGCGAATGGAGAATAGGCTTAGTGGGGGAAGGAGGGGTAGAAGTAGGGGGCTCGGCTTCTTCCACCGCTTCTTCTACTAAGCTGCGTTTAGCTGCCATGCGCATCTTGCCTGGCGTGGGAGGCGGAGATACTTCCTCGTAAGTTTTCTCCCCCCTAAGTACTCTGCGCACAGCCGGAACTGCCTGCTTTTCCTGAGCCTGAGCATATATAGTAGCTAAGCCCAAGCCAAGTCCTAAACCTATCACTAGATTCCTCATGGCCGAAGCACTAAGATAAGCATCGTAGTTTGAAGCGACGAAAGATTATTGCCTGCTGTGAGACACCCTCCTCCACTATAGCGGCGTGTTTGAAGCGCAAAGGTATAGTTGCCGTTAGCGGGTACGTGGTACATCCCTGCCAGTGTATAGGGCGTAAAAGCAGAGTAATTTAAACCACTGTAATCTGCGCTACCGCGCAGCCAGGCACCGTTCGGGAAATCGTTTCCATTTACCGCTATCCGTGCATCAAAGTCGCAGCGGCCATTTGCCGTGCCATCGCAGTTATCATCAGCCATAGCGGCTCCAGAGGCCCAAGCCCAGACGTAGTCACCAGCCTGAAGCGTAAAGGTTACGGAGACTCCTGGATGGGTGGTCCAGTTAGGCGAGTTGATGCACACATTGGCAGTAGAATTAAAGGCCCCCTGATACACAATAGAAGCGGCCATTGGAAACCAGATAGGCGCATTCCCGGGGCCCTGGGAGCGTAGCACTTGGCCCGCAGCCCCGGGATTACCTCCTGGCATGAAGGCTCCATCTAAGCGTAAGTTGCCGCTCACCTGCAGGCGCTCTGTGGGAGCGCAAGTGCCTATGCCAATATTTCCACTTGGCCGGATAGTGAATATGCACCAGCGAAACGTATTAGCCGCTGCGTCATAGGTACCTATCTCAAACCGGCTCCCATCAGCTGGGTTATGGAAGTAATACTGGTTACCTGCGATATTGTCCTCTAGCTGAATCCAGTTGGACCAGCCAGAACGGACAGTGAGGCGACTACCAGGATCGGTTTGGCCAATTCCTACATTTCCGCCTGCGGTGATGGTTACAAGGTCGCCGTTTCCTTCCGTCCAGAGGCGCGCTGAGCCGTTAGGATTATACCACACGAAGCGGTCACCCGCCACAGGCCCAAGAGGCCAGCTATTCAGACTGCGCCGAACAAAACTTAGCTCCGCTGACGCTCCTGTGGCTATTATGCGTCCTTCTGCCTAGCCTATGCCAAAGGGTCCTACCGTAAGGGTGGCATTAGGGCCCGCTACGTGTAGGCGTGAAACGGGATTAGACGTGCCAATACCCACATTCTGGGCTAGCAGGAGACTACCGAAGCAAGCCATGATTAGTAGGGCGTGCATGACTCGCAAAATTACGTAAATATAGAAATATAGAAAAGTATTTCCCCAACTGGAAGTGGTCTGGGTGGGGGCGTATTAGCCGGGGTTTCAGTAATGTGCGCCAAGCCATTTTCTTTGCGGTGTGTGGCGTAGGCTGATTTGGGGTGTCCTCCTTTTAGGGCTAGCGGGCTGCGGTTCAGCCCCTGTAGTTGAGCCTACAAGCAAAGACGCCTTGAGGCTCTCGCCGCTTCAGTGGCGGGGGGCAGGCCTAGTGGTAGGGCCCCTTCGGCGCGATTCGGTGTGGGAAGAGGTGAAATTAGTCGGCCGTACGGTAGTTTTAGCCCATGCACAGGCGCGCGTGCATGCGCGAGTAGAGGGTACGATAGAGCACATAGCCATACGCGAGGGGCAGTATGTGAGCGCGGGTCAGCCCCTTTTTGTGCTTTACAGCGCTCAGCTGATAGACCTTCAGCGGCAGTACTTAGAGGTCTGGGCGCGGCTTCAGGCTGCTGCGCGCCGACTAAACGTTCAGGAGAGCTTAGCCCGTGGCGGGCTTGTCTCAGCGGCCGAGCTCGCTCAGGTACGTGCTGAGCAGCGTCAGCTAGAGGTTCAATGGCAGGCACTTCAGCGGCAGCTAGAACTTTTGGGGATTAGGCCCGATACCTCAGGCGAAATCCGCCTCCTTATTGTGCGAGCACCGATTGCCGGCTATGTAACCCGCATAGCCGTAGGTATGGGCGAATACGTGCGCCCTGAGCAGCCGCTGGCACACATCGTCAATCCTTCTGACCTTCATGCTGATCTGTATATTTCGGAGCGCGAGCTGAGCTGGTTGGCGCCGGGGATGCCTATTCGCCTCCGCCTCCCTGCGCTGCCAGAGATGGGCTTTCTCTCCAGCCGGATTGAATACCTGGCTCAGGTGGAGGATACCCAGGGTACGGCTTTAGTGGCTCATGTGCGGCTTCCCCCTACGCCTTATCCCCTCTTTGCGCAAATTCCAGCAGAAGGCTATGTGCGGCGGCTGCGCGGCCTTTTCTATGCGGTACCACTGGCCGGCTTAGGCTACCGCGGCGATAAGCCTTACATTTTTGCGCTCAAGCCTGATAGTACATTTTGGCCTATCCCCGTACAGGCTACTTTTTTAGATACTTTGGCCCTGATTGAAGCGCCAGAGCTTCGGGAGGGCCTACCTATCGTCCAACGGGGAGCCAGTTTCCTTGCGGCTCAACTCTGGCAAATAGGCGAAGAGTAGTATATTTGAAGGAATGCGTTGGCTCCGCCTAGGGCTGAGTCTTGGCTTTCTGTGGGCGCAGTATGTGCTGATACCGATGGATGAGACACAGCAGCAGCATTTGCGCGCCTATGGGTTAGTTTATAGCCTGCTGACTAAAGGGGTGCCTGTAGACTGGCTCCTCAACTATCGCGGGGGTAGCTTTGCCTTTATAGAAAATGGCTGGGCGAGCTTAGAGCTGCAGCGCCGCCAGATTACCTATCAGGTGCTTAGTGCGACGGAATACGGCGACATTCTCAAGCACATCAGCCGGCCCGAAGTCAATATGGATGTAGTGCGCTTGGAAAAAGCCCCGCGCATCGCCGTTTATGCGCCTCGCTCTTCCGAGCCCTGGGATGATGCCGTGCAGCTTGTCCTCCTCTACGCCGAGATTCCTTATGACCTTATCTACGATGACGAGATTCTCTCGGGCAAGCTGGCCGAGTACGATTGGGTGCATTTGCACCACGAGGATTTTACGGGTCAATACGGCAAGTTCTATACCTTTCGGGATAAGCCTTGGTATAAGGCCATGGTGCGGGAGCAGACTACCTTAGCGGCCAAATGGGGCTTTAAGCGCGTAGCTGAACTGAAACTCGCCGTGGTCAAAAAGCTGCGGGAGTGGGTGCAAGGGGGAGGCTTTCTTTTTGCCATGTGCTCCGCTACCGACACCTATGATATAGCCTTAGCGGCCGAAGGCCTAGACATTGTAGGAGAGCCCTACGATGGTACACCTGCCGATCCTCTTGCCAATACCCACCTCCACTACGAAAACTGTATAGCCTTTCAGGGCTTTACCCTTCGTCTCAGCCCGTACGATTATGAATTTTCTGACATAGATACGGGCGACCGCCGCCGCAACCTTCGGGAAAGCGAGGACCACTTCGTACTGAAGGAGTTTTCGGCGAAATGGGATCCTATCCCTACCATGCTCTGCCAAAACCATACGGCGGTCATTAAGGGCTTCTACGGACAGACCACAGGCTACGAACTGCACCTCCTCAAACCTCAAGTAGTCGTCATGGCCGAAACCCCCGAGCTCAATGAGGGAAAATATATCCATGGCATTCTTGGGCGGGGTTTTTGGACCTTTTACGGGGGACACGATCCGGAGGACTACCAGCACTTTGTGGAGGAGCCGCCCACCGATGTAAGTAAGTATCCCACTTCGCCGGGCTATCGGCTTATTTTGAACAATGTCCTTTTCCCGGCCGCCCGGCGCAAGAAGATGAAGACCTGAGAGGTTAGGGGATTTTTGTTCCTTTGGCGATGGTGGAGGGCTCCCTGAAGGCGCTTCAGACCTACTATACTTCGCTGGTACGGCCGCGGCGGCTTGCTACACGCGTGGTGCCGATTGGCGCGGTGCCCGTAGGCGGGGATAATCCCATCCGCATTCAAACCATGACGACCACCGATACGCTGGATATAGAAGCCACCGTAGCCCAGGTTATTCAGCTGGCGGAGGCTGGAGCCGAGTATGTCCGTTTAGCCGTACCCAGCCAGAAAGAGGCAGAGGCTCTGGCGGAGATTAAGAAGCGCCTTCGCCAGGCTGGCTGTCGGGTGCCCCTAGTGGCGGATATTCACTTCACGCCGCGTGCGGCGGAGATCGCCGCCCGCCTTGTAGAAAAAGTCCGCATAAACCCTGGCAATTACGCCGACAAAAAGCGCTTTGAGCGGCGCACCTATACGGATGCCGAGTACCAAGCGGAGCTAGAGCGGATTTATGAGCGCTTTGCGCCGCTCGTGCGCCTTTGCAAAGAGTACGGTACCGCTCTACGCATCGGTGTCAATCACGGCTCCCTTTCGGATCGCATCCTCAATAGATATGGCGACACCCCCGAGGGCATGGTAGAATCGGCTATGGAGTTTGTCCGCATCTGCGAGGCCGAGGGCTTTTACAATTTGGTGATTTCCATGAAGGCCTCTAATCCGGTGGTGATGGTGGCCGCCTACCGCCACCTCGTGGCGCGGCTAAAGGCGCACGGCGTTATTTACCCTATTCACCTGGGGGTTACGGAGGCGGGGGATGGCACGGATGGCCGCATTAAATCTGCCTTAGGTATAGAGGCGCTTTTACTGGATGGAATTGGGGATACGGTGCGGGTCTCGCTTACAGAGCCGCCCGTGCAGGAGCTACCTACCTGTCGGGCGCTGGTAGCCTTTGCGGAGCGGTACCGCTCAGTGGCTCTAGAACTTCCTGAACCGAAATGGCCGGGAGACGGCTTAGTGATGCAGCGGCTTACTCACGGCAAGGTACAAAACATCGGCGCAGGCTATCCGGCCGTAGTTATAGCCGACCACAGCCAGCACCCGTATGGCCTCAGCCTCTATGGGGGCGAGCAAAAGCCCGACTATATCTACGTGGGTCGCACGGTACCGGAAGAGCTTCCCTCGGTGCCACTTATCTATGAGGCGACGCTTTGGGCGAAAGTAGCCCGCCCCTTAGATACGCCCTATTTTGACTCGGTAGCCGCTTGGCTTTCGGCGCCGCTGCGCCACCCTACGCTGAATTGGGTGCGTCTCACCGTAGAGGATTTGATGGCAGAGCGTACCGATTTCCTCAAAGCCGAAAATGTCGTATGGGTTCTGGAGAGTTCGGCGGAGCTGCCGGCGCGCGTCCTGCGTTGGCAACGGCTACGAGCCGCGGAGCAGGGCTGCTTCGCCCCGATGGTAGCACGCCTAACGATTACGCCCCCTACGAATAGCCCTGAGCCCTTACCGGCTCATCAGCTTGCGGTAGAAGCGGCCTGTCAGACCAGCCTGCTCTTGCCGGACCAGCTTGTGGATGGGCTCTGGCTGACCGTGGCGGGGCGTTCACCCGCCGTAGGCGTGCGAGTGGCCTTTGACCTGCTTCAAGCTGCGCGCCTGCGCCTTACTCGTACGGATTACATCGCCTGCCCGTCCTGCGGTCGCACCCTTTTTAATCTAGAAGAGGTTACGGCACGCATTCGTGCCCGTACGAGCCACCTCAAGGGCCTCAAAATCGCTGTTATGGGCTGCATCGTAAATGGCCCAGGCGAAATGGCCGACGCGGACTACGGCTACGTCGGCGCCGGCCCCGGCGTTATCCACCTCTACCGAGGTAAAGAAATCGTGCGCAAAAATGTCAAAGAATCGGAAGCTTTAGAAGCCTTGGTAGAACTTATTCGGGCGGATGGTCGGTGGGTAGAACCCGCCGAGGCTGACGAGCTGAAGGCCTGAAAAAGCGGAACCGCCCTGAATGGTTTTACAAAGAAGTCAAGCCCGTTGGAAGGGCAAGAGCAGCAGGTCCCTGCGCCGGAAAGACGCGCGCTAGGCGTTCTACGGCTTCCTCCAGCATGGCCATAGGCCGAGCGAAGCACAGGCGCAGCCAGCCTTCCCCGTTGCCATCTTGATAGAAAGCACCCAGAGGAATGGTGGCCACGCCAGCGGCTTGCGTGAGCCATTCGGCTAAGGGTGCCTCAGGAAGGGGTGGCTGCGGCCGCACGAGAACAAAGTAAGCGCCTTCTGGGGCCAGCACTTCAAGGCTGGTAGCTTTTCTTAGAAGCTGGAGGAGACGATTTCGCCGTTCCCACAGCGGCTGGACGAAGTAGGCGGCTCGCCTAAGATCTGAGCCAAGGTAGCGCGCTACGGCCTCTTGGAGCGGGGCAGGGGCGCAGAAGGTAACAAACTGGTGCGCGGTGCGTAAGGCTTCTGTAAGGGGAGCAGGCGCCAGGGCATAGCCCAATCGCCAGCCTGTAGGCCCAGTCATTTTGCCCAGCGAGCCTACAATAACGCTTCGCGCGCGTAGGGCTGGATGTTGTCGCAGGCTGCGGGGCGCCATCGGGGCCTCAGCACCCCAGTGAAGCAGTTCATACGCCTCATCCACAATCAGGGTAAGTTGGGGATAGCGCTCTACGAGTTCGGCTAAAAACGCTACATCAGCTTCACGGAGGCTGCGTCCGGTCGGATTATGGGGAAAATTGAGAAGTAATAGGCGGGTATGGGGAGAGAGGGCTGCCGCTACGGCTTCCCAAGGAATTTCGGCGCCGTGGGGGCTGAGCTGAAGGCGTACCCCCTGCGCTTTTACCCCCGCCATTTCAAAGGCAGGTAAGTAGCTATCATAGGCCGGCTCTAAGAAAATCGCCCCATCGCCTGTTTGTGTAAGGGCCATTATGGCAGCGAAAATGGCCTCCGTCGCCCCAGCTGTGATAGTTACTTCTTTCTCTGGGTCGTAGGCTACGCCGAAAAGATGGTGGCTGAGCTGGGCTACTACTTCCCGTAGGGCCGGTGAGCCGGCCGGCGGCGTGTATTGGAGAAGGCTTTGCTGGGCTACAGCCGCTTGGGCCTCGGCTAAAAGAAGCGGGTCGGGCGGCAGCCAAAGAAGCCCCTGAGCCAGATTCAACGCCTGGTGCTTCTGCGCCAGGGCCGTCATACGGGCGAAAATGCTCAGCGTTGGAGTAAGCCGCACCCTAAAGATAACTAATAGGGTAGAGGAAAATTTTCGGTGTGGTGGGCCGCTCCGTAGAAGCGATGCGGGCCGCAGCGGCGCAGGCGCAACGCCGAAAAGTAGCGCCTTAGGAGCGTTCCTATCTTAGTAGCTTCCTTTGGTCGTAAAACGTTCCAGAAAAGGAGGCCTGAGGGTGCTAAGCAGCGGGCCAGCTCGGCCACAAAAGCCTCTTGCTGCAGCGGCTCTGGCACGCTATCCTCCACGAAAGCATCTACGAAGATGCCCCCAAACGTCTCCTTCAAAGTAGGCAGCAGGGCTTCCGCCAGCCCTAAGTGGAGGTGGTAGGGCAGAGGAAACTCTAAGTAGCGCTCTTGGAGGGCTACCATTTCGGGGTCGGATTCAATAATGTGGATGGTGGGGAAGGGCGGCTTAGCCGTGGCAGCTAAAATCTGCACTAGGCTAGCGCCCATGCCAATTAGCAGAACCTTCGGCCAGCTGCGCCCTACAAGGCCGAAAGCCTCGAACGCTTCCGCCCAAGCAGCCTTGAGCTGGCCCCCGACGTAATGCACGCGCCGCCCTTCTATAATCCATTCGCCGCCAACCTGCCGCAGCCAGTACTTCATGAGGCTAAAAGGGTGGAGGGCATAGAGGCAAATTCCGCTGCCAGAATCAGGCTTACGCCCTTTTCAGCCATTGTAACCCCATAAAGCACATCGCAGTAGCTCATGGTGATTTTATTGTGCGTAATGATGAGGAAGGTGGTTTCGCCGGCTAAGCTACGCAGAAGGCGGGCTAAGTGGTGGGCATTAGCGTCATCCAAGGGGGCATCTACCTCATCCAGCACGCACAAGGCTGAGGGGCGCACGCTGAAGGTGGCCAGTACTAAGGCTAGCGCCGTTAGGGTTTTCTCGCCGCCCGAGAGCTGCTGAAGCGTGCGTACCTTTTTGCCAGGCGGTCGGGCTAAAATTTCTATTGGGCTGGTAAGGGGAGACTCAGGTTGAGTGAGCTGTAAGGTAGCGCTGCTCTCCTCCCCGAAAAGGATTTGGAAGAGGGCCTGAAAGCGCTCACCCACTTTGGTAAAGACGCTCTGAAACTGGCTCTGAGCCTCTCTTTCTAGGTTCTGGAGTAGGGTGGTTAGGCGCGTGTAGGCCTGGCGGATTTGGGCTTCTTCTTGGCTGAGGTGGGCGTGGCGCTGGGTAAGCTCTTCCAGCAGAGCTGCGGCTTCAAAGTTGAGTTCGCCTAAGGCCTGCATGGCGCGACGCAAGCGCCCTAACCGACGCTCTACAGCTTCTTCAGAGAGAGGGGCTTGAGGTGGCGGAGGTAGCTCAGCAGGTGAGAGTCCTAGCTCCACCTCTAACCGTTGAAGCAGCAAGGCGCGGCTTTGCTGGATCTCCCCTATCCGTTTTTCCAGACTATTAATCGCCTCTTGAAGGGCACTGCGCTGAGCTTGATATTTAGCTCGGGCCTCATGTAGGGCTAAAAGCTGGGCCTGATGCGCTTCGACCTTGGCACGCTGTTCGGCCAGTATAGCCTCCAACGATTGAAGCCGACCTTCCAGTTCTTTTTGCTGCGTGGCTAGGTTGGCCTCCTGCGCGGCTAAGCCGGGAATTGCCTCGGCCAGTTCCCCAGCACGCCGTTCTAAGAAGATTAGCCGTCTACTTACTTCCTCTAACTGCTGGCTGAGGAGCCGCTGGGTGCGTATTAAGCTGCTTTTCTCCTGCTCCAGCTGGGCTAGCGCTAGGCGCGCCTCTTGAAAGGCACGCTGCAGAGTCTGGAGCTGTCGGGTATTTTCCTGGACACACTCTTGGAGAGTGGCTAGGGCCTGGCGGGCGGTTTCAAAGTGGGCCTTTTCAGCCTCTAGCGCTTCGTGCACGGCCTCCAGCTCGGTTTGCAGGCTTTGGCTTTCTTGATCCAGCTGGGCAAACTGCTTTTGGAGGAGTTGGAGGCTATGCTGCATTTCTTCCTGACGCGCAGAGGTGGTGGAGAGCTGCTTTTCCAGCGCCTGTACCCTTTGTTCCAGAAGGCGCAGGTGGTTTTGGGTTTCGTTGAGGGGGAGCCGTTGTAACCGTTCGGCCAGCTCGTCGGCGTAGGCTTGCCATAAGCGCTGGTAGCGGGTAAGGCGGGCCTGCCGACCCTCCAAAAGCTGGAGACGATGGGGCAAACCGACCTGGCTTATCTGCAGTTGGGCGAAGTGATAGCTGCGTCCGTCGGCTAAAAATACTAGCTTGCCTTCTGGATGTACGAAGCGCCGGGCGGTAGGGTGAGGAAAGGGTTCGCTGGCGATTTCTACCTCGCCCCATAGATATTCAGCGAGGCCCTCAAAGCCTGGAAGGGTTTGCAGATGGGCGCGCCAGCTGGTATGGGTAGTCCAGGGGGGCTTTGGCTGGTACCAGCGCACGCTGAAGCTCCCCTCGGCCCGCTGAAGAATAAGTGCGTGCAAGGTCTCTGCGGCTTCTGGCGTCCTGACCCAAAGCGTAGGCGGCTCTAGACACACTAGCACTGCTACCAGCCGAAGCACTTCAGGGGTCCCCCAAAAAATCTCCTCTGTGCGCCAGAACTCAAGCTGCCCTTCGGCACGCAGCCGGTGGAGGAAGGAGGGCACCCCAGCAGCTTCACTTGAGAGCCGCTGGAGGAAAAGAAGCTCCCCTTCCAGGTGGGCTTTGAGCTTTTCGCTCCAATCTAGCTTTTGGCGGGCTATTTTCTGGCGGCTGGCGAGGTAGGCTGCCGTTTTTTGGTGGGAGGCTAAGGCAGCTTGGAGCTGCTTGCGTTTTGCTTCTAAGGCGGTAAGTTCGGCCTGAGTCTCAGCCCGCTCAAGTTCCAGCGCACGGAGGCGTTCCTCCAGGGCAGCTCGCTCCGCCTTTAGCTTGGCCCAGCGGCCCTGTAAGGATTGGCGACTAAGTTCTAAGGCCTGGCGGCGACTCTCTAGCTGGCGTACTTTCGGCTCCAAGGAGGCACAGCGTTTCTGCTGGGAGTTCAGTTCGGATTCGGCTTGGCGGAGGGCGGATTCGGCCTTTTGCAGGGCTTGCTTTAGGTCGCTGGTGCGCTGCTGCTGGGCTAGCCACTCCTTTTCGTAGTCTGCCTGCTTCTGGGCGTGCGCGCTAAGCTCGTGGGTAAGTTCCGTTTTCTGACGCAAGCGGTGGGCTTTTTCTGAAAGTACCTCCTCCTGTTGCTGTTGAAGGAGCCGAAGTCGCTCCTGTATAGCGGCCTTGGTTTGGAGGAGATTTTGAAGGGCTGTCTGATGAGTACGGTATTCCACCTGGCAAGCCTCTAAGGCGGAATGAAGATCTTCAGCCTCCGCCCGGCCTAAATCGGCCTCTATCTCCTGAAGCCTAACCGCTAGCTCCGCAAGCAAAGCTTTCTGCTGCCGTAGCTCTGCTAGGAGAGCCTCTTCCTGTGCCTTGAGCCCCTGTAGGGAATAGGCTATCCATTCGCTGAGGGTAGTTCGGTACTCTGCCTGCAGGTTACGGTAGGTATGGACCTTCTCCGCTTGGGCCCTTAGCACCTGAAGTTGGCTTTCTACTTCTTGGATAACTACCCCTATTTGCTGGAGGGCTTGCGCAGTTTTTTCCAGCTCGGCTAAGGCCTCCCGACGATAGTAGTGGTATTTTTCTATTCCCGCTAAGGACTCTAACAGCGCTCGGCGGGCCTCGCCGGTATCTTGAATAAGGGCCTCTAGCTGAGCGCTATCCAAAACGGCCTGAGCTGAAAGGTTGAGCTGCCAGAAATAGGTCAAAAAATCTTTCAGGCGGACTGGACTGCCGTTAAGGAGGTATTCTGTTTCGCCGGAGCGATGAACCCGCCGGGTAAAGGTAAGGCGCGGCGCTTCAGGGGATAGCCCTTCTACTTCCAGAGACACCTCGGCGAAAGGCAGAGGCTTGCGCTTTTCGGAACCGCTAAAGATGAGGTGTTCGGCTTTTTCTATGCGTAGGCTGCGGGACCTCTGCTGGCCTAGAATCCAGCGTATGGCATCGGCGAGGTTGGATTTGCCGCAGCCGTTGGGTCCGACGATCCCAATAAGGGCCTGTGTGAGGGGCAGGCGAGTAGGATCGGCAAAGCTCTTGAACCCTCGTAGTTCCAGCGCTCGGAGGCCCATGCCGCAAAGGTAGCTGAGGGCTAAGGGGAAAAGATGTGGAAAAGGCTACCCTTCGCCCGGCCGCATGCCTATTACCCAGCGCAGGAATCCTAAGATATAGGTAATCAGCTGGAGTTTTGTCACAGGGAAGCGGCCGTAGCGACTGTGGAGATGGCCTTCGTCATCCAAGAAGTAGGGCACGCGCCGGCGTGGCATCCAATACAGTGAGCCGACAATACGGCGATTGTGCGCCTTTTCTGCCGGACTATAATACACCGCATGCGGGCGTAAGTGCGACGTAAAGGCGACGCGCGGATGAAAAGTCAGAACAAATCGCGTACCATCTATCACGGGGATGTGGCGGAGCACTGCATGGCTCATAAGCCACTCATCCCAGTACAACCGTCCCACTATCAAGGGGGGCAGGCGCCGAAATACCCCGCGCACAAATACAAATAAATCTGCCCCCGACGTAGTAGGCGCGCAGAGGATTTTGTCCATTGCTTCCGCCTCCCACTCTGGGCGAATAGGGAGTTCAGCAAAATCTACGATGTGCGGAGAGGAGACCAGCAGAAACTTTTTCCAGCGTGCGGCTAGCTTCTCAATGGCGGCAGGTAGGCGAGCGCTAATGAGAATATCGGCATTCACATAGGCTAGAATCGGGTGCTTTGCGCGCGCCTGCGCCTGCTGGAATACATCGCTGAGCAGAGGTGTGCCCGCCGGCGTGCGCGCTAAGTGGGGAACATGCTCTAAATCAAACTCCTTGCAGACCTCCGCTATACCCGGCTCATCGCCTAAAAGGAGGATTTGCGGCCTTGGCTGGAGCAGGCACCAACTCTGGATCGCTTTACGCTGAATAGTGGCGGTCTGAGGGTCGGTAAAGGCCTTCGGACAGGCAAAAAGCGTAAGCATCAGGCTTTGGGCGTAGAGCGGCGTTTGGCTTTGGCGTTTTCTAAAAGCTGTTGGCAGAGTTCGGGCGTGAGCTCCTCCAGGGAAAGCGTTTTGGGTAAGCTGCGGGTAAGCTGCCCCTGGCGCAGGTAAAGGCCATAACGGCCATTATACACTTCTATGCCAAGCTCTGGAAAGGTACGCAGAGGTCCCGAGGCGGCACGTCGGGTTTGGTAATTGCGGATAGCTGCGCTGGCTATCTCCGCCGTGAGGGTGTAAGGGTTAGTACCAGAGGGCAGAGGATAGTTGCGTCCGGCCCAGTGGAGGTAGTACCCATAGGGCCCTAAGCGCAGCTCTATGGGTAAGCCTTCATGCAGGCCCACCTGACGAGGTAGGCTCAGAATCCACAGCGCTTGCTCCAGCGTAAGCTCAGTGGGGGAAATGATAGACGGCAGGCTAACTTCTTTATAGTCGGCTTCGTCAGGCATGCTCCGGGTAAGAAATACCTTTTCACGGCCGAAGCGGAGGTATATAGGCTTGTGGGTATGAGGGTCTTCCCCTAAAAGTCGCTGATGCAGCTCGGGCGTACGGGCTCGCTGAATCTCCTGAATAAAATGGACATAAAACTGGTTTAGCATTTCTTGCCAGTTCAGGCTTTCTGCGGCGATCCGGTCCAGCTCCGCCTCTACTCGGGCCGTAAAGCCATAATCCAAGATGTCTGGAAAACGCGGCAGGAGAAAATCTATAACCTGTATGCCAGTGGGAGTAGGTACGAGGCGATTTTTTTGTATTTCGGGGGGAGGCGTGTGATAGGTTTTTTGGGTACTTCCGTCGGCGGTGAGGTAAATCTCATGGTAGCTGGGGCGCGGTTGGCGGGGGGATGCCCGGCGTACGTATTGCCGCTTGAAAAGCGTCTCAAGGATGGGTGCGTACGTGGAGGGGCGGCCAATTCCCCGAGCCTCCAACTCGCGCACGAGGCTGGCTTCGGTATAACGAGGAGGGGGAGCGGAGAATTTTTCCCACAGACGCAGGCTTTGCCACGCGAGCCGGTCGCCCTCCTTGAGGGGGGGCAAAGTAGCGGCGTCTTCTTCATCCTCGGCCGTATAGCCATACATTTGGAGAAAGCCCGGCTTGAGTAAAATCCGACCTTTGGCGCGAAAGAGCACCGGTTCGGTCAGCGAAGGCTCAGGGACAAGGTCGACCACCGTGTCCTCATACAGGGCTTCGGCCATTTGGCTAGCTAAGGCGCGGCGCCAAATAAGCTGGTAAAGTTTCTGTTCCTCAGGAGTATCGCCGGCTTGGACCTCATTAGGGTCAGTTGGCCGAATAGCCTCATGAGCTTCCTGGGCATGTAAAGCCTTTTTCTCTTCCCAAGCACGGCTCACTACCGCCTCAGCCCCAAATTTGGCTGCAATTACTGCCCCTATTGCTTCCCGCGCTTCTGGCGAGAGATAAGTGGAATCCGTACGCATGTAGGAGATAAGCCCTTTTTCGTAAAGGCTTTGGGCGATCCGCATGGTGCGTTGGATGGAGAAGCCTAAGCGGCGCTGGGCTTCCTGTTGAAGCGTAGAAGTAATGAAGGGCGGAGGTGGGCTGCGCCGCCGAAGCTTTTTCTGTAAGGCTTTTACCCGCAGAAAGTGGCCTTGGAGGGCTTTTAAGGCAGTGTGCGCTGTTTCCAGATCGCTAAATTCTGGCACCTCCAGAAAGGCGCGAAAGGGCGGGGTAGCCTTGAGCTCAATTTCTGCCTCAATAGACTTCTCCGGTACAAAACTGGCAATTGCCCGCTCCCGCTCTACTACTAAACGCAAGGCCACAGACTGCACGCGGCCGGCCGAATGGGCGCTTTTGACCGCTCGGCGCGGCAGGGCACGCCAAAGTATAGGCGAAACCTCATACCCCACCAGCCGATCCAAAAGCCGGCGGGCCTGCTGCGCCTGAACTAAATGAAGATTTATAGGACGCGGGCTTTTCAAAGCCTCCTGTAAGGCGCGCTGCGTAATCTCATGAAAAGCGATCCGTATAGGTGCGTGAAGATCTAATCCCAAAAGCTCGCACAGATGCCAGGCAATAGCTTCACCTTCGCGGTCTTCATCCGTCGCCAGATAAACCGTGGATGTCTCGGCTACAAGCGCCTTTATGCGCTCAATAATCTGATGCTTCTTAGGATCAACTTGATAGATCGGCGTGAATAAATAGCGCTCCGCCTGACGCTCAATCTTTATGCTAAGCCCCTTTTTGGGTAGGTCGCGCACATGGCCCTGCGAAGCTACCACCTCATAATCCCCCCCTAAGAGCCGTCTAATGGTCTGCGCCTTTGTGGGCGACTCAACGATTAGCAAGGTCTTTCCCATCTTTGCAAAAGTATTAGGCTTTTAGCGGCGCGTGATGACTAAAAAGGGGCTAGGTCTACTTCTGATAGGGGTTTTATGGGCGCAAGTCCTACCGTATCAGCCGGCTTATCGCAGTCTGGCGTTGGAGGTGCTAAATGCCATCTATGCGCTGCGTTTTAGCCGAGCGGAAAGCCTCCTGAATAGGCTGGAAAAGGAATTTGGCAAATACGTAGGCACTTCGTATTTGCGGGCCGTGATGTATTCTTGGCGCATAGAGTTAGACCCGACTACCACGTGGTTTGACAGCTTTTGGGAGGCGGCGCTAAAGGAAACCGATTCCCTCATGCGCTGCTGTGCTAAGGACCCTTTAGAGAAGTACTTCATAGGTTTTGGGCATACAGCTCTGCGCGTGCGGCGCCTTTACAACCGCGGCGAGTATTTGGCCGCCATCTGGAGGGCCCGTGAGCTACTCAGCCTTATGGAAGGGGTGCGCCGCTACGCCAATGTGTATCCCGAGCTTCAGTTTGAGCTGGGCCTCTATGAGTACTACATAGCCTTTTTTCAGGCCAATTACCCGGCCTTTCGCCTATTTCTCAAGCTCTTTCCGCCGGGGGATGAGGCGCGTGGGCTGGCGCGCTTGGAGGCGTGTGCGCGTGATAGCCTCAACTACACCCATAACGAAGCCGCCTACTTCCTTAGCTATATATGCCTCTACCAAGCTAAGCGTCCCAGCCAGGCTGAGTACTGGCTGCGTGTGCTTACCCAGCGCTTTCCTATGAATCCTTACTTCCGTCGGCTATGGGCGGAGGCCCTTTACGAGCTGGGGCGGTATGCCGAAGCGCGCGCTGTCATAGAGGCCTGGCTGGAAACCTACGAAACGTTTTGTCCCCGCCCACCTTGCCACATTATTTACAGTATGTACCCTACCGCCGAAGCCATCCAGGCCTATTCCCTGTTGAATATGCTTCTGCGCGCCGAGGCGCGACTGCCGGAAGCGTATGCCATATGCCAACATACGGATAGCCTCCTGGAAGCCTTGCCTACCCTTCCGCCGCCAACCTGGGGACGCGTCATGCGTGAGATCGCCATCACCGAGAAGCGGCTCGGCCAAAAGGAAGCCGCCGAGCGCCGCCTCTCAGCTATCCGCGCGCGCAAGGAGGTACCCGATTACCTCAAAGCCCCCTTGCCCTAATTCGTCTCGGCTTCTTTCAATTTTTTATAAATTTGCCGGGAGGTGCTTATGAGACCAAATGAATCCGACTTCGTGCCTTACGGGAGCCTGGCGTTTTTCGGGCTCGTTGTACTCTTGGCGGTATTCATCTGGCTGGGAAGCTATATTCTTATGCTCAAACGCGGCTAGCCTATGGAACGGACGGAAAAGCTGGTGCTTCTCTTTTCCAGCGGGCTTTTGGGTGTATTCTTCCTAGCCCTTCTAGCAGCCGCTGAACTCCAAGGTATAAATGTGCCCCCTTGCTTACCTGCTACGGTTTACCCCTTCAACGAAGCGCGCCACGATACGCTACCGGATGGGCGCCACCAAATTTTCTACGTAGCGCGCATGTGGCGCTTTGAGCCGGAGGTTGTAGAGGTGCCCCTCAATACACCCATAGACCTTTTCCTTAGCGCCGCCGACGTAACCCATGGCTTTTACCTAAGCTGGACTAATACCAATCTCATGGCCATTCCCGGCCTGGTCAACGCCTACACGCTCCGCTTAGAAAAGCCTGGGGTCTATCCCATCATCTGCCATGAGTACTGCGGCACCGCCCATCACAATATGGTAGCCTATCTAGTAGCAAAATAATAAACCCTTAGCGCTATGCAACTTACAAGCAGTTTTGCCGTAACGCGGCTTACGCGTAGCTTGATGCTGGTAGAAGTCGGCCTACCGCTCGTCCTACTTGTTTTGGGTATTTACCACGGCTTTCTTCAAACGCTCTACCGCGCCGGCCTATTGCAAAGCGCTAGCTTCGCCGGCCTGAACTATTACCAAGGGCTTACGCTCCACGGCGTAATCAATGCGGTAGTGCTTACTACCTTTTTTGGAGTAGCCTTCGGAAATGCGATTGTGCAGTACTACCTACGCCAGCCCTTGATTCCTTGGGTGCATGCCCTGAGTACAGGCCTTATGGTAGGAGGTACGTTAACAGCGGCCGTACCTATGCTACTGGGTAAGGCCGATGTCCTTTACACCTTTTATCCCCCCCTAAAAGCCCATCCGGCCTTCTATATTGGCGCCGCCATCTTAGTGGTGGGGTCGTGGGTGGCCTTTTTCGGTTGGCTACCTCTGGTGCGCCGCTGGCACCGTGTCCATTCGGACGCGTCGCTCCCCTTAGCGGTCATGGGGATCCTGGTCAGCTTCCTCATATGGTTCCTTTGCACTATCCCTCTGGCGATAGAGGTGCTCTTTATGCTTATTCCATGGTCCTTAGGCTGGGTATCCAGCATCAATATCCCTCTGGCGCGGACCCTTTTCTGGTTCTTTGGCCATCCCCTCGTGTATTTCTGGCTGCTGCCTACATACGTGGTGTATTATGTTATGCTGCCTAAGGCCGCAGGAGGCAAGCTCTACTCGCCTTACGCGGCCCGGCTGGTATTTATACTCTTCCTTGTGCTAAGTATCCCCGTAGGCCTGCACCACCAATATACCGAACCCGGTTTTGAACGCTTTTGGAAAGGCGTGCATGCGCTTCTGACTTTTGCCGTAGCTATTCCCAGTTTTATTACGGCCTTCACTGTAGCGGCTTCGCTGGAGTATGCGGGCATCCAGCGCGGCGGTCAGGGCCTTTTTGGCTGGATGGCTAGGCTGCCCTGGTTTGACGCCAACCGGCCAATCGTAGCCTATAGCCTAGCGGGGCTACTTATCTTTCTTTTTGGCGGCCTCAGCGGCATCGTGAATGCGTCGTATAACTTGAATCAAACCATTCATAATACAGGCTTTATATCAGGTCACTTCCACATGACCGTAGGCGGCCCCGTGTTTTTAGTGATTTTGGGCATGTCCCTGGAGCTTTTCTCTCAGCTTACGGGGAAGCCTATCCGAGGCAGGGGGTGGAATATAGCCGTACCTTACCTCTGGATGTTGGGTCTCTTTATTTTCTCGCCCGCCATGATGGTAGGCGGTCTCTTAGGTCAGCCTCGCCGCACTAATATGGGCCTGTCCTACTTAGATCCTAGCTCGCCTCACTTCCGCCTGGATTGGGTGGTAACAAGCTACCTAGCGGCTATCGGCGGGGTGATTTTAGTGATAGCTTTTCTGATTTACCTAGGCGTATGGGTGGCTACAATAGCTGGACCGGCAGAGCAGCCTGCGGGTTACCTTGCCTTCCCCACCGCCGAAGGGCTACATCCTGATGTCAGTACTACTTCTATTCTGAACCGCTTGGGGCCTTGGCTGGGGCTAGCCCTATTACTTGTTCTGGTCTCGTATTGGGCACCTTTACGGCAGGCTTTGCGTACGCTTCAGTATGCCCCGCCTTATGAGCCCGATAATCCAGCCCCTATAGTGCGGCTTGAGAAATGAAAGCCGCCCGGCTTCTTTGGGGTGGTATAGGGGGAGCTGGACTCTTAGCCGGCGGGTGGTGGGTCTATCACACCTACATACCTCCAGCGCCTCGGTCGGCGCAGAGCCTTCTGCCCCTCTTAGCCCGCTATCCGCTCACCGATGCCCAAGGTTACCCAGCCGATATCTCCGCCCTCACAGGAAAAGTCGTGCTCCTCAACTTTATCTACACCCGTTGTCCCTCGGTTTGCCCGCGCCTGCAGGCTCAGCTTCGGGCGGTGCTTCAAGCTCTCCCGCCTTCCCCATGTCTGGTAGCGGTTTCTATTTCGCTGGATCCGGAGCGGGATACGGGCTCGGTATGGCTAGCCTACCAGCACAGCTATGCGGTACCAGGCCATCCGTGGCTCTTCTGGCGTCCGTCCTCGCAGAAATGGGCCTTTGCACTGGCGAAGACCGTCTTTGGGCTCAATGCCACGATCCTGTCGCCCGGTGAAATCCTCCACGCCGATGCGATTCTCCTCTTAGATAGCCGGGGACGCCTGCGGGGAGTCTATAGCAGCACCGACACCCGCCTGCTTCCTCATGTACGCCAACTTCTGCGAATATGCGATACGGTGTCCTAAGCTTTTTCCTCTTTGCTTTATGCGGGCGTGCAGACACGCCGCAAGGGCAGGTACTTTTTGCGCAGCGCTGCGCCGCCTGCCATAAGCTAGAAGCTAAACTTATTGGGCCGCCCTTAGCCCAGATTGGCCAGCGCCGCTCGGAAGAATGGTTTTACCGCTTTGTAGCCAACTCTCAGAGCCTAATCCAAGCCGGGGATCCCCAGGCGGTGGCGGTCTATCGAGAGTATAATCAGCAAGTCATGCCCCCTTTTGCGGACCTCTCCTCCGCCGAACTCAAGGCCCTCTGGGACTACCTAAACAGTGTAACGCTTCCCTCAGAAACTAAGTCGGAAAAACCCAAGGCTTCTTCCGAGGCTATCTACCCGGGCCAAGCGCGCTCTATTCCTCCAAAAGACTGGGCCTTTCTTAAGGCGGTTTTCTGGGGGCTGGCCGGCGCCGTGGCGCTGGTTACGCTTTTATTAGGGTTTTTGATCCATGTCGTTAGCGTCCGGCGTAGTGAGGCTGAGTAGGCGCTGGTAAAGGGCGCTATAACGGGCCACCCCTACGGAAAGAGAAAGGAATGGCGCACTAAGGGCCCGCATTCCATGAGGGGGGCTCTCTAAAAGCTGCGTTAGGACCTTCTCATAAGCTGAGGGTGTCAGGGCTTCCACGAGATAGAGGCCCGAAAGCTGCTGGGCAAGCGCCGCATTATCCCCTATGTCGGCCTGGGCTATTACAGGAATGTCCATAGCCAGAAGTTCAGCAATCCGCGTAGGCGATGTACCGGCCCGACTGAAGCCAGGGCGGTAGAAAACTATCGAGGCATCCAAAACCTCTAGCCACTGGGGCAGTTCGACGCGTGGAATAAAATGCACCCGGAGCTTCTCGGGGGCAATCCCTTGGGCTTGAGCGGCAGTATAAATCGCAGCGGGGACAGCGGGCGTAAAAAATACCAGATAGCTTGAGGGGTGTAGGGTCTCCAGCACGCGAAAAAGCTCCAGCATAGCGTCTAAGGCGTAGAGGGGTCCGATGGAGCCTACATACCCGAGTACATAAGCCTCCGGCGGTAGTCCAAGGGCTTGGCGATAAAGGGCCCTAAAATGACCCTGACGCCGAAAATGGTCGTAGTCGGCCGTGCACGGAATGACGGTGATTTTTTCTGGAGGTACGCCCCATTCCTCCAGAATCTTTTTAGCGGCTTCAGTGAGTACTACGATAGCCGTAGCGCTTTCCAGCATAACCTGCTCGCGGCGCTTCCATACTTTGTAGAGGTAATCGTAGAAGGGATGGCCTTTGGGCCACGCATGGGTTTCTCGTCGTTCATCTGCCCAGAAGCCGCGCATGTCAAATATCCAAGGAAGCCTATACTGCTGGCTTAGCTGGTAAGCTATCCAGCCAGCTACATAGCTGCGGGCGTGGAGCAGGCGCAAGGCGTGCTGGCGCACCAGTCGCTGCCCCGCGCGAAGGAAGCGCCAGGCATCGTACATTTTAGCCACGAGCGGCGGGCGAGTACTAAAAGACAGCGGATACCAGCTTATTCCCTCGCGTCGTAAGGCTTCTTCCAAAGAAGCGCGTAGCGCGCGCCAGCGGGCTTTCTCAAAGCTAATAATGTGCCAATGCAGGGCTAATGCTTCTTGTAAGCCGCGCAGATAGGGTAGAATCTGGGATTGGCCTAGGGGGTCTAAGAGGCCATCATACGTGAGGTATAGGATGTCAGGCCTTCCCACTTAGCCAGGTACCGAGGTAGTAGCCCCCTATGAAGCAAATTAGGCCTAGCCCAAGGGTGCCAAAGCTATACAGGGCTGCTCTGGTCCAGGCTTGGACGCGCGCCATTTCAAAAAGCTCCATAGTTAGGGCCGAGAAGGTGGTAAAGCTGCCACAGAAGCCCGCTGTAAGTAGGGCAAACCAGTTAGGGTGCGCCGTGCTGCTTATTAGAGGCAGGACCAGGCCAAGTAGGAAAGCTCCGCTGAGGTTAGCCAGAAGGGTGCCTAAGGGCGTGAGCGCAGAAATATTGAGCCAGCGCTGAAGCCAAAATCGTAGGAGTGCGCCGGCTATGGCGCCTGCCGAGATGGCACCTGTAGTCATCAAAGTTTTCACTCAATAGCGGACGATTTGAGCTCAGCTTCTATTTGCTGAATAGGTAGGGCGAAAAGCTCAAAATTCGGAAAGTATTCGCCTATGAGGGCAAACTTGCGCCGAAATATGCTTACGGTGCTTGGGTTTCGGGGTATAAACTCTAGTACCTTTTCAAGGAAGCGCTGTTTTTCGGGATAGCCGTAGCGGCGGGCGTATTCCAAGAAGCGGTCTTTGTAAAAGGGGGCCTCTTCGGAGAAATATATGCAGAGGAGCGGACGCATGCGCTTCTCCACCAGAGGGTTGGAGGGCTGGCGCACAAATACCTGCAGGAGGTATTCTATAGCGGGCCGATAGGCTTCCTTATCCTGCAGAAAGGCGGCCAGGTACATCCAAAAAAGATGGGGCAGATAAATCCCATCGGCGATTTGTAGGGCTTCCTTTTCAAAAAGACGGCGGGCTTCCGGTTCTTCTAAGATGGACTCATGGAGCGCTTCCAGTTCGCTGAGCAGAGCTTCGGGCGGACTGCCCTGCTGAGCGGCTTCTTTAATTGCGCTCAGCTTTTCCTCCATGAAGCAAAGGTACGGCCTTAGCTTAGTTTTTGGCGAGGAGGCTTTCCACAAAGTCCTGAGCGGAAAAGGGTAGGAGGTCTTCGGCGCTTTCGCCCACGCCTATAAAGCGTATGGGGAGCTTAGTTTGGGCCACTAGGGCAAAGGCAATACCCCCCTTAGCCGTGCCATCCAGTTTGGTAAGTACTAATCCGGTGCAGTGGGTAGCTGCTTGGAACACTTCCGCCTGACGCAGGGCATTTTGGCCGGTAGTGGCATCTACCACTAGAAGGACTTCGTGGGGGGCACCGGCTAAGGCTTTTCCGGCCACTCGATAGACCTTGGCGAGCTCCTGCATAAGCGGCGTGCGTGTGTGAAGCCGTCCCGCCGTATCTATAAGCACGACATCGTACTGCTCCTTTATGGCTTTTTGGATAGCTTCATAGGTTACGGCTCCTGGGTCAGCGCCCATGCCCTTTTCTACGAGGGGGATACCGAGGCGGGTGCTCCAGGCGTGTAGCTGTTCTATCGCCGCCGCACGAAAGGTATCCGCCGCCCCTAAGAGGACTTTTTTTCCTTCGGTTTTGAGCCGATAGGCTAGACGTGCCACGGTAGTAGTTTTACCTACGCCATTCACCCCTACAAAGAGGATTACGTAGGGCTGCCCTTCTGGCGGTTCAAAGGGCACCTCCAGCAGCCTAATCAAAAGGACCTTTAGGCGGTCTAAGAGCGTCTCATTTGGCCCTAAGGGCGTAGTACGCAGACTCGCTTCTAAGGCTTGCAGAAGGGTTTGAGTAGCCGTAGGCCCCACATCCGCACTGAGGAGCAGCTCTTCCAGGCTTTCTTGGTCGGCGGCCTCCAGCCCAGCGCGGCTGCCAAAAAAATCCCGTAGCCGTTCCCAAAAAGTGCGCCGAGACTTTTCTAAGCCTTTATGAAGGGAGAGCGCAGGCGAGGGCGCTTCGGTCTTCTTTCCCCTTAACCATTCCCAAAGCCCCATCTAGCGATAAATGATTTCCCAGTGGTTGAGGTAGGTATGCGCGGTAAGGTCTGTAAGCAGGGGGCATATGGAGACATACCCGTGCTGGAGCGCCCATAGATCGGTGTCGGGGCTTGTATCCGTACTCTCAAAGCGGCCCACCATCCAGTAGTAGGGCTGCCCGTAGGGGTCTATCCGCTTCTCAAACTGCTCTACAAAGCGGCCACGGGCCTGGCGCGTAAGCCGGATTCCCTTAATAGCGCTGAGGGGTAAATCCGGGATATTCACATTGAGCGGCACATGAGCGGGAAAGGGTTGGCTCAGGTAAAGGAGGAGAATCTCGCGGACGATCGCTTGGGCGGCGCTGAAGTCTGCTTCCATGCTATAATTGAGGAGCGAAAAGCCGATAGCGGGAATGCCTTCAAAGGCGCCCTCCATGGCGGCAGAGAGAGTGCCCGAGTAGAAGGCGCTTATGGAGAAGTTAGCGCCGTGGTTGATGCCTGAGAGCAGGAGGTCAGGCTTTTCGCCTAATACCCCTGTGGCGAGTTTGACGCAGTCGGCCGGCGTCCCGCTGCAGGCCCAGGCGGTAACATCCTCGCCAAATTCGGTAGAGGGGTAGAGGCGTAGGGGTATGCCAATGCTTACGGCGTGGCCCATACCGCTCTGAGGGCGATCCGGGGCCACGACGACCACTTCCCCAAATTCCTTCGCCACCTCCACAAGCGCCCGAAGGCCCCGTGCCGTAATCCCATCGTCATTACACACCAGTATGCGCATCGCCCGAAAGTACAAAAAAGCCCTCTCTACCGCTCAAAGGGTTTGTGTACTTTTGTTTTATCCAATAAGGCCTATGAGTACGCGCACGCCCCGTACCTCTGGTAATGTCCTCTACTGGCTATACCTCCTGCTCTTTGGCCTACTTATTCTTTCCTTCATTCTGGCGCCAGACCGACGCACCGGTGTTCCCATCACGTATTTAGAATTTCAGCAATGGGTAGAGCGGCGTTTAGTGGAAAAAGTAGTCGTGATTCTAAACAAAGGCGAAGCAGAGGTCTATCTCACCCAGCCGGCTAAGGAGCTGCAAGAGATTAGGGAACGCCTCAATCAAGGCTGGACCCCGCGCGATATCTTCAGCTTTCGGGTGGTATCAGTAGAGAAATTAGAAGAATTTCTTCAGCAGCGGCATATTCCTTATGAAGTTGTGGAGCGCACCGACTACCTTGGTATTTTTCTGCAATACGTGCTGCCCATTCTGCTGATTATACTAGTGTGGCTTTTCCTGCTGGGGCGGTTAGGGAGCCGAGGAGCGGGGCCAGGGCCAGCGAATATTTTCAATATTGGGCGCAGCCGCGCCGCTATATTTGACGCAGAAAATCGGGTTACCATAACCTTTGAAGATGTAGCGGGGCTGGAAGAGGCCAAGCAAGAAGTGCGCGAAGTGGTAGAATTCCTCAAAAACCCGCAGAAATTCACCCGTTTGGGCGGTAAAATTCCTAAGGGCGTACTTTTAGTGGGGCCGCCGGGCACGGGTAAGACGCTTCTCGCTAAAGCCGTGGCGGGTGAGGCGGGGGTGCCCTTCTTTAGCATTAGTGGGTCGGACTTTGTGGAAATGTTCGTGGGTGTGGGGGCTGCCCGCGTGCGCGACCTTTTCCGTCAAGCCAAAGAAAAAGCCCCCTGCATTGTCTTTATAGATGAAATAGATGCGGTGGGTCGCAGCCGCAGCCGCCTCAACGTACCCCTTACCAACGATGAGCGAGAAAATACCCTCAATCAGCTCCTGGTAGAAATGGACGGCTTCAATACCGAAACGGGTATCATTGTGATGGCGGCTACGAATCGTCCCGACGTGCTTGATCAGGCGCTTCTGCGGCCAGGGCGCTTTGACCGCGTAATCTACATTGACCGCCCGGATATAAAGGAGCGGGAAGCTATTTTCCGGGTGCACATCCGCCATCTTATTTTGGATAAGGATGTAGATATCCATCGGCTTGCCTTGCAGACTCCAGGCTTTGTGGGGGCGGATATCGCCAACGTATGCAATGAAGCCGCCCTTATAGCGGCGCGACGGGATCGCCCCGCCATCACGATGGCGGATTTTCAAGAGGCTATTGATAAGGTAATAGGCGGGCTGGAGCGGCGCAGTAAAGTAATCTCACCCGAGGAGAAGCGGATTGTAGCCTACCATGAGGCTGGACATGCCGTAGCGGGCTGGTTTTTAGACCATGCCGACCCCTTGCTCAAAATCTCTATCATTCCTCGGGGCTATGCGGCCCTAGGATATGCGCAGTACCTGCCTAAAGAGCAGTACCTTTACACGGAAGCCCAGCTGCGGGACACAATGGCGATGATGCTGGCCGGGCGAGCGGCCGAAGAGCTCATTTTTGGTCAAGTTTCTACAGGGGCTCAGAATGACCTAGAGCGCGTTACCCAAATGGCCTACGCTATGGTCACGCAGTATGGGATGTCTGAGCTGGGCCAGCTAGCCTACAAGCTGTCGGAGGAGCATTTTTGGCATCGTCCTTACTCAGAGGACACGGCGCGCCGCATAGACGCCGAAGCCCAGCGGATTATCCAGCAGGCCTACAGCCGAGCCAAAGCCATCCTCCAAGCCCACTACAATCACCTCGTAGTTTTAGCCGAAAACCTTTTGGAAAAGGAGGTACTCTACCAAGAGGAAATTGAGCGGATCTTAGGGCCGCGGCCGCAAGGGGCATCCAAACTGGAAAAGGCCCCAGCTGCCTCCGAATGAGCGGTAAAGCGCTTTTTTTTGCCAGTGATCTCCATGCTGGAGCGCCCTCCCGAGCCCATAGCGCTGAAAGGGAAAGGCTTTTCGTACGCTGGCTAGAAATAAGCGCCGCCGAAGCCCAAGCCTTTTACCTACTGGGCGATATCTGGGACTTTTGGTTTGAGTATCGCCATGCCGTACCGAAAGGATACGTGCGCCTATTGGGGGCCTTAGCGGCCCTCACCGATGCCGGAATCCCCGTATTTTTCCAATCCGGTAACCACGACGGCTGGCTTACTGGCTATCTAGAGGAAGAGGTAGGGCTTCTACGGCTTTCGGACCCTTACTGGCTGGAGTGGCGCGGCCTTAAGCTCTACCTTTCGCATGGCCACTGGCGCGGGCCCATACCCTTCTGGGATCGGCTTACCTACGCGCTCATGGAGAATCGCTTCCTTACTTTCCTTTACCGTTGGCTTCACCCGGATGTCGGGTTGCCTTTAGGACGTCTTTTCTCCGCCCGAAGCCGTCAGGCCCACCTGCCGCTTGATGACATAGACTTAGGTCCGAAAGAACGGCTGCGGCAGTTTGTCCAGCGCCAGCAGCAGGGCCTCCAGCCGGCCGACTGGTACATCTTTGCCCATCGCCATCTCCTCCTAGCCGAGCGTATCGGCCGAAGCCAGCTTATCGTACTGGGCGACTGGATACGGCGCTATTCCTTTCTGCGGCTGGACGATTTGGGATGGGGGCTTTTCCAATTTTTACCCTCGGGCGAACGGGTACCGCAGATAGCGCAGCTCTGGGCGGATGTGCCCGCACTGGCTCCTAAGGTTTAGCCTGAGTACTCTCCTCTTTCTACACGGGCAGGCCACCTACTCTCTGCCCTTTGCAGCTCAGCGCTTCGCGGTAGATGCTCTCCACAATCTCTACATCTGGGCGCCGGCCGAACGGGCACTCTACAAGTTCTGGGCACCTACCTATGACTCAGTTATCCGAGTGGGCGGCGTGCCAGGGGCAGAAGGCTTTCTGGAAGCCAGTAGCCTCTCGCCCGTAGGAAACCAGCAGCTGTATCTTTTGGATGCAGCGGCGCAGAAAATATCCCTGCTTGGTACTAATCTCCAGCCGCTTCAGGAGCTTTCCTATGCGGACCTACCTGAGGAAGTGCAGCGCTATTACCCTTCCCTTCTGGCGGCTGGCAGCGCCACCGAGCTATACTTACTTCTGCGCGAAACGCAGGAAGTGGTAAAAATAGACCCCTTTGGTCGGGTTCTCCTGCGCTTTGGCGGCAAGGTTTATGGGCCAGGGCGGATTCAAGGGGCGGCTCACCTCTACGCCGAGGGCGAAAAAGTAACCGTCGTAGATACCGCTGCGCGTAAGATTCACTTCTACGATAGGTGGGGGAATTTTCTCCAAAGCCAGCCCTTTCCTCCCGAGGCGACTATGGGTAAGGCTTTCGGTGAAGGGTGGGTATTCTGGAGGGAGACGCAACTCTGGTGGGAAACGCCAGAGAGCACTAGCGATTACACGACCCCGGCGCCTATTCAAGATGTGTGGGTGCGGGGAAAGCGCTTGTATTGGCTGGCCCAAGGACAGTGGGGATGGCTTCCGCTACCCTGAGGCGTAAGAGATACGGTTCAAATACGCTCCCTACATAAAGGTAAGGGGGGATTAGGCAGACGCCGCTGGCGGTAGCGTAGCCGCGCCGAGCCGTATAAAGGGTGCGCACCTGGTAGGTATTATTGGATTTGAAGCGCACTTCTACCACGGACCAAGGGCTGCGCTGACCCCCGAAGGCTAAAGCTCGCGCCCACTTATTTAGGCTACGATGGCAGAGTACCCATGTGCTGCTATCCGAAACTACATAAAGATTATCTGGGTAGCCTGGCAGGCGCACTTTTCGGAGGCGGTAGAGCTTCTCGGGCGAGGCGCCCTGCTCATATATCCATAGGGCCTTCCGAAAAGCTACGCTCACCCAAAGCTGCCGTAGCGCGGGCAAATAGGCCAAGCCGGCCGCATAGGGTATCCCTGTGGCGCTGATCCAACAAGAGTCCCCCGCACAATACAGAATGTTACTGTGCACGCGTCGCACAAAGAAGCCCATTACTAGGTGCCAGCGGCCAGCACCTTGCCGATCATTGGCCACATAAAACTGCTCAGCCCCCAAAGGCACTATCGCTTGTAGGGACACAAAAGCAGGGTGACGCCAGGCGCGTGGGCTGTGAAGCTTTCCCCCACTCCAAGTATAGCGCCATACTTCCGTAGGACGCCCGCGCGGGCCATTCATAAACCAGAGATAGGGTTTCTGATACGCTAGTCCGAAAGGATGCCAGCTGACTTCTGGCGGCGTTACATCCTGGAGGAAGGGTGTGACTTCATCCGCTCGGAAGTGATAGAGGCGCCCTTGAAGGTGTGTATCCTGGTAAGCGCTGCGGCGATCGTAGGAAAAAGCCCAGAGGTAAGCCCCATCCGCCGCTAGGCTCTCACACCCAGGCAGCGGGATTAAGGTATCCCATTCCTGCGCCCTTAGGGATAGTAGGATTTGGCTGCTTGCCAATAAGCCTCTAATTCCTCTGGCGAACATGTCTGAAGGTTTTTGGCCTCTGCCTTTGCCTTCTGCGCCATCCAGGCGAAGCGCTGACGGAATTTCCGATTAGTTTGCCGAAGGGCTTGCTCTGGGCTTAGGTGCAGGTGGCGCGCCAGATTCACAAGGACGAAGAGGACATCCCCCAGCTCCTTGCTGGCTTCGGCGTAGTCCCGTGCCGCTAAGGCTTTATGGAGTTCTTCCAGCTCTTCGCTGAGTTTATCCCAGAGCGCTTCGGGGGCAGCCCAGTCAAAGCCTAAGGCCGCGGCTTTCTCCTGCAGGCGGTAGGCTTCTACCAGTGGAGGCAGGCCTTCGGGCAGGCGGAGAGGCGAAGCAGTGCCATCCTGCGCCGCCTTCAGATTTTCCCACTGCTTCAATACGCTCTGGGCGTCTGCCGCTGTAGCCTGGCCATACACGTGAGGGTGGCGCGCAATCAACTTATGGATTAGCCTTTCGGCTACCGCTTCCAGACTGGTATAGCGCTTTTCCTCGGCCAGCTGGGCATAGAAAAACACATGAAGAAGGAGATCGCCGAGCTCCTCCGCGAAGGCCTGGGGGTTTTCGGCGTAAATGGCTTCCTGTAGCTCGGCCACTTCTTCCCAAGTAAGGGGTAAGAGACTTTCTAAGGTTTGCGCACGATCCCAAGGGCAGCGCTGACGCAGCTCAGCTACTATCTGACGCAGGCGCGTAAAAACTTCCACTACACAAAGATACAAACCCTTACCGCTTCTACCTTTGCAATTGTGCAGCCGACCTCTTATCGCACCCATGGCTGTGGCACGCTGCGAAGCTCGGATGTAGGGACCATAGTACGGGTGGCAGGATGGGTGCGCCGAGTGCGTGACCTAGGCAAATTTGTCTTCGTAGATGTACGTGACCGAAGCGGGATTCTGCAGCTTTATGCCCCTGCGGATAGCCCTTGGTACCAGCCGCTGTGTGCGCTGGGACGTGAATGGGTGATCCAAGCGGAAGGTCGTCTGCGCCAGCGCGAAAGCCCCAATCCAAACCTTCCCACAGGTGAAGTGGAACTGGAAGTAACGGCTCTGCGCGTGCTCAACACCGCTGCTACGCCGCCCTTCTTAGTGGAGGATGAGACGGATGGGCAGGAGGAACTGCGCTTGCGCTATAGATACTTAGACCTGCGTCGGCCCATCATGCAGCGCCGCCTCCAGCAGCGCGCGCGGCTAATGGATATTCTGCGCCGGTACCTCACCGCCCAGGGTTTCCTGGAGGTTGAAACGCCTATGCTCATTCGTTCTACGCCAGAAGGGGCGCGGGATTTTGTCGTGCCTGCTCGCCTGCGGCCAGGTACCTTTTATGCCTTACCCCAGTCGCCTCAGCTGCTTAAGCAGCTCCTTATGGTAGCGGGCTGCGACCGCTACTTCCAAATCGTGCGCTGCTTTCGGGATGAGGACTACCGAGGCGACCGCCAAGCCGAATTCACCCAGCTGGACTGCGAGCTCAGCTTCGTAACGCGCGAGGAGATTTTAGAGATTTTTGAGGGCCTTGTACGCCACGTGTATGCAGAGCTGCTAGGAATAGAGGTGGGGGAAATCAAGCGCCTTACGTATGCCGAAGCTATGCAGCGCTACGGCAGCGACAAACCCGACTTGCGCTATGACCTAGCCTGGGAAGAGGTGACGGCCTGGGCCCATCGGCAAGCCGTACCTTTCTGGCAAAACAAACGGGTTTTTTGGTTGTGGGTGGCAGGGGTCAAGGCTTCTCGTAACCTCCAGGCGCGCTGGAAGGCCCTAGCGGAAGCAGCCGGCCTAAGCCTGGCTTTTATCCAGCGAGCCGAGGGAACCTATACCACCACGCTGAGTAAGTATTTTGCACCTGAGACGCTCGGCCTTTCCGAAGATGGGCTAGGCCTGTGGCTAGCTGGTGAAAAGCTACCTGGGCCAGAGCTGGGCCTTCTGCGCAGTACCCTTATCCACGATCTAAACTTACCCCCTCAACGGCCCTGGGCCTTAGCTTGGATCCTAGACTTTCCGCTTTTTGAGCTTACGCCAGAAGGTCGGCTAACAGCCGCCCACCATCCCTTTGTACAGCCACATCCCGAGGATTTAGACCGGCTGGAGCAGGAGCCCCTCAGCGTCCGCAGCCTTGCTTACGACTTAGTCATTAATGGCTACGAAATCATGAGTGGAAGTTTGCGCTGCCATACGCCCCAGCTCCAACTGCGGGTATTTCGTGCTCTGGGTTTATCGGAGGCCGAGGCCTACCAACAGTTCGGTTTTCTTCTGGAGGCTTTAGGCTATGGGGCACCGCCCCACGGGGGATGTGCATTTGGACTGGATCGCTGGCTTATGTTACTTACAGGGGGTACGAGCCTGCGGGATGTTATACCTTTTCCCAAAACCGCCAGCGGAGCGGACCTTATGCTGCAGGCCCCTGCGCCGCTTAGCCCAGAGCAAAAGGCCGAAATCCTGAGGTGGCTTACCGTGGAAAACACCTAATATTCATGGCTAGGACCCCTCAAGCCCTTCAGAAGCTGGAAGCGCTCTTCAAGCGGCATGGGTATAAGCTGCGGTATTTGCGGGGGCACTTTCGGGGGGCACCCTGCCGGCTTTACGCCGAGCGGCTTATCGTGCTCAATGCGCTTTATCCGCCGGCTGGGCAGCTGCGAGCCTTAGCAGCTATAGCCGACCAGCTTAAATCCCAGCTTACCCTAACTCCTGAAGAAGAACAGCTTATTCAGCGCTACGCCTCGTGAAGCTGGTATTCTTAGGCACGGGTACTTCACAGGGGGTGCCCGTAGCGGGCTGCGGGTGTGCGGTGTGTACTTCTGCCGACCCACGCGATAAGCGCCTGCGCACGGCTGTAGCCCTCTTTCTGCGCGACAAGGTGTGGGTAATAGATACGGGGCCGGATTTACGCCAGCAGATTCTGCGAGCCCGCCTGCCTACCATAGATGCCGTTCTACTTACCCATGCCCATAAGGATCACATCGCTGGTCTGGACGATGTGCGACCCTTCAATTACCTCCAAAATAAACGCATAAATATTTATGCAGCGGCCCATACTTTGCAGCAGCTGCGCACGGAGTTTGCTTATGCTTTTGATGGGCCGCCTTATCCTGGCCTACCTCAGCTGAATCTGTGGGAAATAGAGGCCTTTGCGCCCTTTAGCCTGCATGGGGTGGAGGTGGTACCTCTTCTCGTGTGGCACTATAGGTTGCCTGTATTGGGCTTTCGGATAGGCGGCCTAGTGTATATTACCGATGCCAGTGCGATACCGGAAGAGACCTGGGCGCACCTTCAGGGGGTGGAAGTACTTATTCTAAATGCGCTGCGACGTGAGCCACATATTGCGCATTTTCATTTGGAGGCTGCTATAGAGGTAGTTCAACGGGTGCGCCCACAAAGGGCTTTCTTCATTCACATCAGCCATCTTATGGGACCTCATGCGGAGGTACAGGCGAGCCTGCCTGCGCCCATCTTCTTGGCCTATGATGGGCTAGAGATTTTCATTTCAGATCCCGCCTAAGCTGGCAAGCGGAACTTACCCCATATGTGGCTTTGACGCGCCGCCGCCTCAACGAGATGACTGACGGTTTCCTTCCCTAGGTACGCTTCTACCAGCCAGTGTATCGCATACAGCACGGGCGTGAGGAGGAGGGCGGCTGCAGCTTTATAGAGGTAATTGAGCAAGGCAATAACGGTTACCTGCGCCAGACTCCACCCCGCCCCCCAGTAGAAAGCGATGTATAGCACCACAAAGCTATCTATAAGCTGGGCTATCAAGGTAGAGCCGGTAGCCCGCAGCGCTAAGTATTTGCCCTTAGTAATGCGCCGCAGCCAATGGAAGCTTACTACATCTACCAGCTGCCCAATTAGGAAAGCCGTCAGGGAGCCCACCACTATCCACAGGCTCTGCCCGAATATAGCCCGAAAGGCGTCGGGCATGTAGAGCTTGCCCGTAGGGGTAGAGCGCCAAATCCAAAATTCGGCGGGGGGTAGGTAGATACTTAGGGCTACCATGATGAAGGCATACGCAATAATCCCGGCGGCCGTCCAGGAGAGAAAGCGCACCGCCGGTAGTCCAAAATATTCGTTGATAAGGTCGGTAGTGATAAATACCCATGGCCACAGGAGTACGCCCGCCGAGAGAGAGAAGGAAAGAGGCCCTTCGCCCCATAGGTAAAAGGAAGAGGGGGAGAAACCTAAGAGCTTTTCCAAAGAAAATATCTTGACCCCTATGAATTCGGCTATGAGGGCATTACCCAAAAAGAAAGCCGCTAAAAGGGCAAAAAGTTTATTGGCTCTGTTCAAAGGATGGGGTAGAATTGGCCTTCTTCGGCGAGGTGGGTTTCAGGGAAGATGGATCGGGCTTCGGCGAGAAAGGGCTGAAGGTCTTTATAGCGCGTAGAGAAGTGACCGAGGTAAAGGCGCTGTACGCCAGCAGCCTGAGCGATTTGGGCGGCTTCCTGAGCCGTAGAGTGCCAAGTACTTCGAGCGCGCGCCGCATGAGCGGCCAGGAACGTAGCCTCATGGTAGAGTACCGTAGCCCCCGCCACAAAGGTGGCGATAGAAGGCGCATAGGCCGTATCACTACAATACGCATAGCTGCGTCTGGGTAGGGTTATTAAGAACTCCTCCCATTGGATGGTTCGGCCTTTTAGATGGAGGGAGCCTTTCTGGCGCAGTTCAGCCACCTCGGCGGGTGAAAGACCTAAGGCGCTAAGCTTTTCGGTGTCCATCCTTTGGGGCGGTTGGAGTTCTTGGAAGCGATAGCCCAAGGTAGGCACCCCGTGGTAGAGAGGAAAAGCCTGAATCTGCAGCTCCGCCGACTCCCATATCACTACGCTTCGCTCATGAAGTAAGGCCTCGTAGATGTACAGAGGATAGCGCAAAAGGAGGCGTGTGGAGGCCAGCTGGGCTTCTATCCAGTTTTGCAGCCCAGGAGGGCCCCAGAGGTAGAGGGGTTTTTGGCGTCCCTGCATATGGAGAGTAGTGAGAAGCCCCGGAAGCCCACTCACATGGTCCGCATGCAAGTGGGAAATGCAAATCCCCTCCAGCCGGTGGATGCGTAGCCCGAGAGCTAATAAGCGGTTTTGGGTGCTTTCGCCGCAATCAATTAGGAAGTGCCACTTTCCGTAGGTAACCCATTGGGCCGAATGGTGCCGGCCATGGAGGGGCATGGCGCTACTTACGCCCAGTACCCCTACCCGAAAAGGCCCCACGCCGCCTTAGCCTTCTTCCTCCTCTTCTTCACTCTCCCACTCCTCCTCCTCAATGTCCTCCCAGTCTTCCTCCCAATCCTCCTCATCCCATTCTTCTTCTTCTTCCCAATCCTCCTCCTCCCAGTCCTCCAGCTCCTCTTCCTCCCAGTCTTCTTCTAATTCTTCCTCTTCCATCATTTCTTCTTCCTCAGCGCGTTTAGCTGTCAAGTCTACCTGCTTCTGCAGGTACGCTAAGGCTTCTTCTATTGTTGGCATAAGCGTGAAGATTTCGTTGAGTTTGGCAAGGGCAAATATATGCTGAACGGCTGGAGTAGGGGCTACGATCGCTAGAGGCCGGCCGCTTTCCCCTAAAATGCGCCGCAAGAGGAGAAGCGCACTAAGGACGGAGCTATCCAGCGTCCGAACTTGAGACAGGTCTATTACCACGCCCCCCGTATGACTGTGCGCTAGGAGGGTAAACCGTGCCTTAAGCTGAGGGGTATGCGCGGCGCTCAGGACCTCCTCCATAGGGCGAAACACTACCCCCTCCTCAAGCTCCTCCACCTGATACTTCATGCAGGTACTAAGAAGGGGTTCGTCTGGCGCTCGTAGCCGATCGTGGTGGAATCCCCATGACCCGGCCACACCACGGTCTCGGGCTCCAGCTGCAGCATCACTTCCCTAAGCGAACGCATCAGCGTGGCGTAGTCCGCCAAAGGTAGCTCGTAATTCCCGATACTGCCCCGAAACAGTACATCCCCTGAGATTACCCATTTGGAGTCAGGGAGATAGAAGGCCACATGACCAGGCGAATGGCCCGGCACATACAGCACTTCAATCGGCTCGCCATCTAATAAAAGCCGCTCCCCTGCTTCCAAGTAGCGCTGGGGTGCGGGGCCGGCTTCGTACCTCAGACCTACATAACTGGCCCATTCGGCCGCATGCCGATAGACCACCTCTTCTGCCCTATGGTAGAAAACCGGCACCCCATACGTAGCCGCTACCCAAGCCACGCCTAAAATGTGGTCAATATGGGCATGCGTTAGATATACGCCCTCAAGCTGTACTTTCTCCTCTGAGAGAATAGTCTGAAAGGCCTGCCGCTCCTCTAGCGTATAAAAACCTGGATCAATTACCCATCCCCGCCCGCCTGAACCTATAAGCAGGTAAGTATTTTCCTGGTACGGATTAGTTATGAGGCGTCTCAGACGCATCGGGATAGTCGTAGAAGCCCCTGCCTGTTTTGCGACCCAAGTAGCCAGCCTGAACCATTTTTACCAGAAGAGGGCAAGGTGCATACCGATCGTCACCAAAACCCTCATGAAGCACGCGCAAAATAGCTAGACATACATCTAAACCGATAAAATCGGCTAATTCCAAAGGGCCCATGGGATGATTCATACCCAGCTTCATCACCGTATCTATGGCCTCGCGCGTAGCTACCCCATGGTAGAGGGTATAAATGGCTTCATTGATCATGGTCATGAGGATGCGGTTGGAGACGAAGCCGGGGTAGTCTTCAACTACTACGGGGGTTTTGCCTAGCGCTTTGGCCCATTCTACAATAGCCTCTACGGTAGCTGAGGCTGTCCGTAGGCCGCGAATAACCTCTACAAGACGCATGACGGGAACGGGATTCATAAAATGCATGCCGATAAAACGCTCGGGGTGGCTTACCTGAGCTGCAAGAAGGGTTATGGAAATGGAGGAGGTATTTGTGGCCAGAAGGGCGGAAGGCGAGGCATACGCGCTAACTTCCCGCCAAACGCGCAGCTTGAGGGTTACCTCCTCGGGCACGGCTTCTACAACAAGGGCTGCATCAGCTACGGCCTCCGCCAGCGTGGAGGCGAAGGAAATACGTTGAAGTAGGGCTTCCTTAGCCTCAGGGGTAAGGAGGCCTTTGCGTACTTGACGCTCTGCATTGGCGGCGACGGTAGCTAAAGCCTTAGGCCGCCGGCTCTCATCCACCTCTACCCAGGACACAGGATGGCCATACTGGGCAAACACATGGGCAATACCCGTTCCCATCGTTCCCGCCCCTAATACCGCAACCTTCGGCTTCATAATCTAATCCCCTTTTCGGCTACGACACGCTTAAGCTCTAAGCTATACACCTGTATGAGGTAATTTCCCCGCATTTGGGGGGGAAGCATGTAATCAAACTGGGTCGGATGCGTAAGGTCAAAGGGAATAGTAAAAACCTCTTCCCCAAAGCGGTTATAGCAGCGCATCACATACTGGCCTGGATCTGGGAAGTCTAAGTGGAGAGCGGGGGGCTTAGTTTCCCTAAAATGGATAACAGGTGGCAAAGGTATGCGCCCCCATGGATAACCCTCCCAAAGCACAAAGTAGGAAGGCTTCGGTCTCGTAGAGAGGGTAATAACGAAGCGTACCTTCTTGCCGATTTGGCCGCCATTCCAGCAAAGGCTATACTCTTTGGGTAGAGTCCAGCGGTCAATAAAAACGCGTCGCACCTCGCGCCAGGTTTCTACGGCAACGCTCTCCTGAAGAATTACAAAGGCTGGCCACTCTATCGTTTTAACCGAAATGCGGCCGCAAATTTTATTAGCCTGTACCTCCGTACTTATCCATCGCCACACCCCAGGCCGACTACTATCTGGGAGGCCGAATAGAGTGAGCCACACCCACGCCGCAGATACCATGAATCAGCCACGTATCTTCTTGATTTGTTCCATCATCTCTATCGCCGTATAGGGGCTGAAAATGAGGTAATAAAGCATGAAAAGAATCACAACTACGAGCACGGCTATCATCACTACTACGGCTATTTGCACATACCCGACGCGTTTATCAATCTCGGCTTGTTCTTTTTCAATGCGCTCGCGGTTATGGAGAATAGCTTTTTGGGCTTTTTTAGCTTCTTCTTCTTTTTGCTTGAGGAGCTGCGTTTGCCTTTCCAATTCGGCATTCATTTCGTCCAGCCGGCGCTGATTGCGGTCGGCTATACGCGTGAGGGTTCGGGCTTCACCCAACAACTTTTCATATTCCTCTACAAGTCGCTTGTACTCTTGCTGCCATTGGGCTTCGGTAAGATCTATGCGAGCAAGGATAAGGCGCGCTTCCTCCAGAAGCTGAAGCTCCTCCGCAAAAAGCTCACGCTTACCGCTTCCTACATTAGCCATAGCTTAACAAATGTAAGAAGTATCGGGCACCAGCTATTCAAGGCCTCGTACTTTTTTCACGAATTGTATCATGCGATCCGTGTCCCAGAATAAGTAATACAGGGTGAAGCCTACAACTAAGAGTAGGACAGCCAAAATCACCAGCAGCATCATGCGGGTCTGACTCATTCGGTCGTATAAGATATCCCGCTCTTGGGCCTTTTTAGTTATTTCTTTTTGCTGTACTTGGAGCTGCCGCTCTAAGCCCTCTACCTCTGAACTTAGCGCCTTTTTCTGGATTTCCAGCTGGGTGCGCGCTTTTTCTAACTTAGCCTCTAATTGAGTAGCCTGATGGGTGAGCACTTGGACTACCTTGAGCAATTCCTCATACTTTTCTATGAGTAGGCCATAGGCTTGGCGCCATTCTTCCGTGGTAGATTGCCCTTTCTCGGCACGCTGCCGAGCCTCCAGCAGAAAGGTAGTCTCCTCAGCAAAGTAGGATTCCTTGGTGCTCATACAGGCACCAGTTCAAAAGGCACATCTAAGAGCGCCTGGTAGTCCTGACCTGTCTCGGCCATGTCTTCGTCGTCCGCATCGTAATGCCAGCGAATGACCACCTTATGCCCATTTTTGTGCATCCGCTCCAACTTGCGAAAAATATCCAGCAGGCATTTAGAGGAGCTGGTATTGAAGTATTCAAGTTGGAACTTGAATACCGTCTCAGTAAGAGGACTTTTGCTGTATTCCTCTATCCAGTCCAGTACCCGCCGATAAAATCCAATCGCATCCTCGGGAATGCTGCGTCCTGTGATCTCAAATACCCCTAAGTCGGCATTTAGGATAACCTTCGGGGTTTTAGAGGTAGGCTCTATGACGAGATTTCGCATGGATGGCGCAAAGTTATCTACTTCTCAGGGATACGCGAGACCCGCGCCTCCAGGCT
The DNA here is from genome assembly GCA_025059535.1 of Bacteroidia bacterium. Taxonomy (GTDB): domain Bacteria; phylum Bacteroidota; class Bacteroidia; order SpSt-205; family SpSt-205; genus SpSt-205. The sequence continues at coordinate 213,993 of JANXCX010000024.1, read as the reverse complement.
AAAGAACGAATACTTATCATTTACTGGATGAAAATCGTATCCCAGTTTCTGACCAGACTTACGCGCGATGTCAATCATACCTAACCCGGCGGTGCCCTTTTCGCTGAAGCCCGTACCTGTAAGAATCTCTTGGTATAGCTGCTTGAGTTCTTCCTTCGTTGCGCGATTGATGCGGTCCAAGCGTGCCTTAAGATCGGGAATCCGATCGTTTAGCACATGATTACCCGTGATGATATAGTAATCCCGCTCTTCCCGTCCAATCATTAGAAGGGCTGTCTTGTCGCGCACCGAGCTGGAGGCATCCGTAGGTGGAAGAGCGTCTAAGTGGTGATAAACATTCTGCAAACACTCAACCATTACGTTGAATACCCGCTTCTTGACCTTGCGGTCTTCGCCCTCACCTTCCAGCTTATTCTCTACCATTTGCAGGATAGACGATACTAAATCCGCCGTAACCTCTCCCTGATATACGAAGATGATGTTGTTCAACTGCATGTTCTTATAGTAGCTGTATGTCATGCTCATAGGCTTCAGGATTGGATTTTTACGGAAAGTTCTATGGGTAGATTGAGAAGGGCTTGATAATCCTGGCCTGTCTCTTCCATATCTTCATCATCTTCGTCATAGTACCATGTCACGCGCACCTCGTGCCCCGCCGCATGGATTGCTTCTAGCCGCTTGAGAAGCTCTAAGATGTTCTTAGAGCTACTGGTGTTGAAGTATTCAAGATCAAAGCGCACATGGGTAACGGGCAGGGGATTTTTAGCGTACTGGTCAAACCACTCAAAAATAGGCGCATAAAATCCCACCGAATCTTCGGGAATGCTGCGCCCCGAAAACTCAAATATACCATTCTCTGGGTCTAAAATGACCCGCGGGGTTTTGTGTGTGGATTCTATCCGCAAGGCCTCCATAGGCTATGAATGATTTTTTCTTATTCGCGCTTCTAGTGAGAAGAAGGCATCATTTTCATCTAGATACTCAAAAAGGTAGTCTAGATATTCACTGGACTTGCGGGCTAGGTCTAGGATACTTATAGAGGGTACATCCGCCACCGAGGTGGGAAGCCCAGCGGAGGTAGGAGGCTGAAGAAGCTGGTGGTAGGCCTCACGTAAATCCTCGGGTGAGAGCATATTTACCCAGTCTATAAAGGTCTTGAGCTCATAGACGGCCGCCGCATTGATGCGTCGGCCAATACTTACCGTGTAAAGATAAGGTAACTGGCGCACCAGCAGCGTCGAATGACCCCTATTTACATCTTCACCTAGCGAAAGAGATTCAACCATGATATTGAATAACTTCTTACTTATCCGTTTCTCTTCGCCACTCCCGGAAAGCCGATAGTCTATGAGGTTGAGGATATCCACGATAAGGTCGGGGGTAATAGGACCGTAATACATAAAGACAATGCTGTTATCCAGCATGTTCCGATACAGGGGATAGGCGTGGAAGAGCGCAGCCGAAGGCGCAACCTCAGAGGCGGAAGCTACCATACCCAGTGCAAATATACCAAACTCTCACAAACGCAAACCGATTACCGTAATATCATCCGTGGGGTGGGTATTCCCCATCCACTGACGCAGTTCTTCCAAGAGGAGCCTGTGCTGCTCTTCCATAGGCAGATGGCCCCAGGTCATAAGGAAATTTCGGAAGCGTCGGTGCGAGTAGCGCCGCTGCCCATCCGCACTGAATTGGTCTAAATAGCCGTCGGTATAAAGGTAGAGCTGATCGCCTTTTTCAAAGGTGAGCGTATGGGTATGGAAAGCTTTCACGCTATCCAGCCAAGTTGCGCCGCCTAAGCCCGTTGGCGCGCCCGGGAGGAGCTGCCATCGCCCTTCGCGATAAAGTAAGAGCGGCCGATGCGCCCCCGCAAACCGCAATACCCGCCGCTGCGTATCCACTACGCATAACGCCACATCCATCCCATCCTGCATTGTTTCTTGCCCTGCCAGAAGTTCCCGCAGCCGCCTATCCATGAAGCCTAAGATTTGCGCGGGGTCTAAAAGCTGGCGTTCTCGGATAGCCGCTTCTAAGAGCGTATAGCCCAGAAAGGTCATAAAAGCGCCAGGCACTCCATGCCCCGTACAATCTACTACCGCTACTACCTTCTGCTCCTTCACTTCCCCATACCAGTAGAAATCACCTCCCACTACGTCCCGCAACCAGTGTAGAAGGAAGCTATCCGGAAAAAGCTGGCGTAGGCCTGCTTCGCCGGGTAAAAGCGCTCCTTGAATGCGCCGCGCATAGCTAATGCTCTCCATAATATCCCGGTTCTTCTCCTCCAGCTCTTTCTTTTGGCTTTCTAAGGCGCGCCGAGCCTGCTCTAGGCGCTCATTTTGTAGCCGTAGCTGCTCTTGGGCGTGCCGAAGCTCGGTAATATCCTGCAGAAGGATCACTGCCGTCTCCACCTCGCCTTCGGGACCGGGTTCGGGAATCCCGCGCACGGCCATGCGCCGTATCCCAAAAACCGACGGAAAATCCACCTCCGCCGATTGAACCATCATACTATCCAATACTAAGTGAATAAAATGCTCCCAAAATCGCACCTCCTCTAAAGAAAATCCCACTGAATAAATCGTATTCCGAATGTAATGGGTAGGCGCGTAACCGGTATAGCGCTCTATTGTGGGGTTTATGTAGAGAAATTGCCCTGTCCGGTCCGCCCGGAAGATAATGTCAGGCGAATTTTCCACAAGCGATTGGAATTTAAGGCGGGTACGATACTGCTTTTCGTATTCTACTTCCTCGGTTACGTTGCGCAAAACGAGAAGGATGCTTTCTAAGCTGGGATCTTGCAGGTAGTTTTTGCCTACTGCTTCCAGCCAGAGCGTGTAACCGTCGCGATGGCGGTAGCGGAAACGGAGCCGGAGTGTTTCCGAAGACAGGCGCAGCTGCTGGAAGTAGGCATGAACCGCCTCAATATCCGTGCGCTCTACAGCCCGGAAGAAAACCTGCAGCTCATTTTCGCTGTATCCGAGCAGGCGGAAAGTCGTCGGGCTCATGTAGCGTGGGCGCCCTGTAGAGTCAAAAAGCACTACCGCTTCGGAAAGGTGCTCTACGAGGTTTTTCCAGCGCTCGCGCTCAAGGAAGAGTTTGCGGTTGAGGACTTCGGCTTGGGTTTGGGCTTCATGGAGTTTGTGCTGGAGGGTGATGTGGGTTTCTTGCAGGCTTACTAAGGTGTTTCGCAGCTGGTCAAGCTGCGTGGCTAGCTCTTGCTGGGCGGCTTGTTGGGCTTGGAGCTTTTCTTGAAGGGTTCGCTGCGCTTCGGCCTCCTCTTGAAGCATATAGCCGAGACTGAAGAAAACCAAAAGGCGCTCGGTAAGCTGCATGCGGTGTGGTTCCCATTCGCTGAAGGTGGCGATATCCCAGACGCCTCGGATAGTCTGGCCAGCAATCACGGGCATAATCGCCAAAGCGGTAGGGGCTGCTCCCCCTAGACCCGAAAGGGCCGTCTGATAGGTGGCGGGCACCTCCTTAAGCCAGAGGAGGCTGCCCTCGCGCGCAACTTGACCTATCCAACCCTCACCCAGTTCTAATACGCTCGGGGCTGAGAGCGGGTAAGCGTAGGCGTATAAGCGGCGTAGGTGGCTTCCTTCTAAGTGGTAGAAAGCGCCCATGGCTGCCCCTGCATAGGTCAAAAATCGTGGCCCCGCTTGGGCGAGATACGCTTCTTTATTCGGTGTCCGCTGAGCCAATTCCAGAAGCTTCAAGCCTTCGCTAAGCAGTTCCTGAAGCTCGTGGCGTTCCCGCCGGGCGGTGGTAAGCTCTTCTAAGATTTGCAGGGCCAAGGCGCGCACCAGAGGGGGCCACTCCGCACTAGCCGGGGAATTGCTTTGACGCTTGCCTGAAACTACCTCATTCAGAAATTGCCCTATTTCTTCCAAAGATTCTATGTAGCGCCAGATGTCGGCTATTTCGGTGGGGGCTTTAGGCAGGGGCATCGTTCCTGTGCCCTCGTAGAGGAGGGCCCGCAGCTTGTCCCGAATACGCAGTACGCCTCGGGCTATGTGCTGCCACCACCACAGGCCCAAACCTAGCGGAAGGATAAAAAGAGCCAAAAGGATCCCATATACCCACACAAGGAAGAGTTTGTCCCATTTCTCCCAGGCGGGGCTACTTGTCAGGAGGGCGGTATCGCGCTGGGTAATGATCCAGAGGCCGACTAGAAAAAGCCCCCCTAGAAGGAGGATGAGCCCCGCTAAGCCGATGCCCAGATATTCGGCTAAGCCCCATCGGCGCATCAGCGGCGCGTGCGTTTGTACCGCACGAAAGTCTCGCCGCGGGCTAAGACTTTATCTTCTAGGAGGGAGCGGACCCGCTTCCAGGTAACGGGTGGGGTAATCCGAAGGGGCCGCCGAAGCGCATAAACTTCTACTACGTAGCGATGGGCTTGATCTCGTGGTGGCGGGCAGGGACCGCCATACCCAAGTTGGCCAAAGTCATTATACCCTTCTAAAAGCCCGGGGAGGCTTGGCTTTAGCTCTTCGCCTGTGAGATTATACACTAACCAGTGGGTGAAGGTATCGCCGGGGGCATCGGGGTCATACATCCGCACAACGTAGGCTTCGGTCTGGGGTGGGGCGCCTTTCCACTGCACCGTGAGGGGAAGGTTAGCCCCATCACAGGTGTGATCCACCGAAAGGAAATCGCCCGGATTGAAGCCAACTATAGTTACGCGAAGCTGAAGCCACCATAGGCCCAGCCACATTGCCGCAGGCATAAACTTATTTTACAAAGATAGCGCATACAGGCAGACCTCTACTAGGCGATCGGCGGTAAAGCGGCGGTGGGGCTCAAAGAGGCTCAGGGCGGCTTGGGGCATAGTGGGCATTTCTGCATCGCTGGGCTCCTGGACGGCGGTAAAGTAGCCAGCCCGGTACATGCGGTAGAGCCCCCAGGCGCCATCTTTGTTGGCCCCTGAAAGCAGCGCAGCGCCAGCACGCGGCCAACGAGCCCCTACCACCGCCTCCAAGAGCACATCAATGCTTGGCCGAGAAAAATGCACGGGCTCATCTACCGACAGACTGAAATACCCCTCCGGCTCCACAAGTAGGTGATAATCCGCCGGCGCAATATAAATATGACCCCCTTGGATTATCGTTTTATCGTCCGGCTCTAAAACAACCCACCCTTGGGTCCCTCCCATGGCTTCTACCATGCCCATTCGTAGGGAGCGTAGCCGATGCATGCATACGACGATCGCCACATGTACTTGAAAGGGCATTTGCTGGATAAAACGCCGGATGGGATTGAAGCTACCTGCTGAGCCGCCTAACAGCCACAAATAAACATCCCGCCGCTGAAATATCATAGGCGTTTTCGGTAAATCCGCTCTATTTCATTGAGGCTAGTAAGGCGCTTAGCCGCCTTACACCAGAAAAGGGACTCCTTTGTGCCGATCATCAAGATTCCCCCTGGTATGAGGCTATCAACGAGCTTTGTAACTACTTTGTCTTGGAGGGTGGGGGTAAAGTAAATGAGGAGATTCCGGCAAAGGACTAGCTCATACTCTCCGAAAGGCGACTCGGATACGATGTTATGGCGGATAAAGCGTACCCGTTCCAGAAGGGAAGGGTGGAAGATGAGCTTGCCCTCTTCCTCGCGGGCGTATTTAGCTAAGGGGATGCCCGGGAGCACGGCTTGGAGATTTTGTTGGTAAAGGCCTTTTAGCCGTAGGGGATAGGCGGCTTTTTGGGCCTGCTCCAGCGCCCGCTGGTCTATGTCGGTGGCAAAGAGCTGGGCCTTAGCGTAAAGGCCGCTTTCCTGAAGAAGTATGGCCATAGAAAGTACCTCTTCTCCAGTGGATACGCCTACATGCCATATGCGAAGTTGGGGCAGACCAGCTAAAAGGGGAAAGGCCTGCTGGCGCAGCGCCACCCAAGCCGAAGGGTCCCGAAAAAGTTCCGTAGTAGAGACGGTTATCTCGTTGATAAAGAGGTCTAAGTATTCTGGCTGGCTAAGAAGGCGTTGATTGAGGAGGCTAAGGCTGGAAAGACTATACCGCTTAAGGACTGTACCGAGGCGGCGCTTGAGGGAAGCTGGGGCATACTCGCGAAAATCCATGCCGTATTGAGTGAGCATAATTTGAAAGAAGCGCTCGAGTTCGCCATCGGGAATTTCGGGGAGGGCTTCGTTAAACATGGTCGGAGGGGGTGGGAGCTGCGCGCCGCAGGTGGATTAGGGTGATTTCAGGCCATATGCCCAGGCGGGCCGGCAAACCTACATACCCTAAACCCCGATTGACGTAGAGAAACTGGCTGCCTTCTTGGTACAAGCCGGCCCAACGGGGGTAGAGCCAACTGCCGGGGCTCAGGCGCATATGGAGGCCTTCTACGCCGATTTGGAGGCCATGGGTGTGGCCGCTGAGGGTAAGGGCAATCGGATAACGGTTTAGGATTTGGGCGTCCCAGTGGGTAGGGTCGTGGGAAAGGAGGATCGCAGGGGTATTAGGCGGCACTTGACGCCAGGCGGTTTCAATATCCCCATAGCGGCGGAAGCGCCGCCAGCGGCTCCAGTTGCCCACCCCCACTAAAGCCAAAGAGGCCCCTTGGCGCGTCAAGAGAGCGGCGGCGTTATCCAGCAGGCGAAAGCCCGCCTGCTCTACCAGCTGGCGGAGGTAGCGGCGCTCAGCCGCCTTGCGCTCGGCCGAGGCGCCGCGTAGGTAGTCGCCATAGTCATGATTACCCCAGATGCCCCATTTCCCTAAAGGGGCATAGAGCTGGGCCAGATCAGCCACAAAGGGCTCAAGCTCCCAGCTATATACATTCACCCAGTCGCCAGTAAATACGAGGAGGTCGGGCTCAAGCTGTTGGATCATTTCCCAAATGGGTTTGAGGAGGGTGGGGTCGCTAAAGCTACCCGCATGGAGATCGGAAAATTGCACGATTCGTACTCCTTCCCAGGCGGAGGGAAGGTCGGGGAGCGCTACCTCTATAGGGTAGAGGCGAAAGCGGTATCGTCCCCGTAAAAAGCCGTAAGCTAATGCCGCCGCCGGTAGACTGGCGAGCAGAGCGCCAGTAGCCTGCAAGAAGGCGCGCCGCTCTAAGGAGGGCACGACAGGGCTTTGGGCGGTTGAAGGGGGCCGTAGGCGCTGTACCACCCACAGCCCTAGACCCCACAAGCCCCCAAGCAGTTTTCCTAATACCACCCCTAGCCACGCTAGAAAGATCCATCCCAGCAGCCGCTGAAAAAGTAAGCCAGTTAGGCGCTCTCCAGCGGTGCCTTGCCAAAGGAGGGTACTCCCATACAGCCCTAAGCTCAAAAGGAAAAGCGCTGGCGTGAGCCAGCCCATCCAGCGTCGCCAAAGCCCCAAGTAGCGCAGCCCAAAGTACCCCGCTATTTCAGCGGTCAGCCAAAGACCTAAAATAAAAGCCGTCATCGCATCGGGTGCATACCGTACCACAGCCCTAAGGTAAGCAAGCTATTTTTTGGGCGGCTGTGAGGAGAGCTCTTTCTGCAAATCCTCTAAGTTTCCTTTGGCTAAGAGGAAATCAGGGTATATTTTGAGGGCTTCTTCAAAGGCGGCTTTTGCGCGGCTATGTTCTTTCTGGGTGCGCAGAAGTACGCCGCGCACATTCCAGGCCGCTGCACGCAGGGGTACCTCTTGGCTCTGGCCGTCGGGGGTAGAGATACGAATGCGTAGGCGCTCAGACTCAGGCGTAGCAAGCAGCCGCTCTATGTTGGCTTGGCATTCGCCATAGCGCTGAAGGTTGAACTGCAGCGTAATAACTTGATAAAGGTACAGGGGAGACTGGGTCAATTCATAGAGCTTCTCGTAAGCATCAAGGGCATTTTTCTGGTCTTGCAGGTAGAGGTAGGCCAGCGCACGTAGCTCTAGAAGGTCGGTGCTACGCGGATTTTCGCGCAAGAGCTCTTCTACTACATTGATGCACTGGCGAAAAAGGCCGGCTTGGAAGTAAGTTTGGGCTAAGGTGTCGCGCAAGGCAAATGAGGCGCCTTCGGCGGCTAGGCGCCAGTGTAGGGCGTAGATTTGGGTAAAAACATCGCCATACCGCTGGGCCTGCTGATATACTTTCACGGCGATGGAGGGGAAAGTATCTGAACTAGCCGGTGGAGGGGCAGAGCGGCCCTTTTTCTGAGCCAAAGCTATCCCCAGGATAAGCAACCAGAGACCGCCTCGCATGGCAGCAAAGTTAGCAAGGTATTTTCTGTTAATTTTAGGGTGTGTGGTCTCGGTTGGCGCTGAAAGTGGGGCTACTTTCAGCGGTCCTAGCGCAGGAAGAGCGGACGAAGGGACGCTGGCACTACTTAAGGTCTGAGAAAGTTATTGTGTGGCATACAACCGAGCAGGCGAAGTTGGCGGAGCAGGTACTGGCCTGGGCTGAAGAAACGCTGCAGGAGCTTGTACGGGCTTTGGACTATCAGCCGGAGGTGATTTTTACGGTGCGGCTTCATCCCACGCCCTTGGCTTGGGCTCAGCAGCCTACTTGGAAGCCTAAGGGCACTCTTAGCCCTACCCCGACCTTAGTAGAGGTGTATCCCGCCGCTACGCGCCGAGATCTTGCAGCTATGGTCCGCAGCCACCTGTGTGGAGCTTTCTTAGAGCATCTTTACTTCTCGGAGGGCCTGCGGCTCCAAAACCGCTCGCTTCTCTATATGCCCGACTGGTTTTTGTGGGGCTTCGCCTATTTCTGGGGTGAGGGGTGGACCGTAGAGGATATTGCGCGCCTGCAGGGCCTTTCGGACGGAACCTTTAGAGCCCTTATGGCGCCAGAAAGTGCGCCTTCTCCTCTGCGTAAAAGCCTCTACAAGTCGCTCTGGTTTTATCTCTATCGCACCTATGGCCAGCGTAAGGTGCTGGATCTTCTGTACATGACTCGCCTTACGCGCGACATCCGTGAGGCTATGGAAATAATTTTGGGCTTGGAGGAAGCGGCATTAGGGGAGAAGTGGCGGGCCTTTTTGCGGGAGCTTCCTGGGGGCAAAGCGGGCAGGGACTTAGTAGAGCTAGTGGAGCAACCCTTGCTGGCGGCGACCGTTGCCCCCTCTGGCTCAGAGTACGCCTACGCCACTTTAGATAAGGGGCGCATCCGCTACTTCTTAGAAGCGGAAGAGGAAATATATGAGCTCCCCGGTAGCTGGGCTTGGCGCAGTAGCTATCTGGAGCCTGAGGTACCCCTGGCTTTCTCAGCAGAGGGCGACTTAGCCTGGCTGAGTTATACGCTGCAGGGACCTGTGCTGTGGGTAAAGCCAAAGGCGAAAGGCCCCGCACGCCCCTATCTCTTGCCTGTGGTGGCTGTGCATAGTTTCAGCTGGATGGGCTCCCAAGCGCTCCTCCTGTCAGCCTTAGACCGCGAGGCTAAGGTACGGTTGTATCGGTTTGGGCTGCCTTCGGGCCCGCTTAGCCTCATCGGAGAAGCCCAAGGCGACCTTATCTTTCCCTATGAGGCAGGAGGAGCTTACTGGGCGGCGTGGCAACCCGACACCAACCAAACGGCGCGCCTTAGCCTAGTGTGGGAACCCTTTCGGCCCGTGCATCGCCCTCCCTCTGGCCAGACCTGGGACTTTTTGCCTTTTCTACCCTTCTACGGCGTCGTAGGCGGCTGGCTAATCACGGATACACTTCGTTTAGCCCTAGTAGATGTTTGTGGATGGGGCGTACCTTGGCATTTCAGCCGCGATACCAGCTTTTCGGTGGGGCTGACAGACTTTCCGGGCCTTTGGCGATGGGCCGGAAGCACGGGCGGTAAAGCCTATGCCCTCTACTACCGAAATGGGCGGTTACGTTTAGGGGCCCTTTCTCTAGAAGGCCTGCGTCAGAGCCGAACCGTTTTCCCCTCTTTCCAAGTGGCCGAAGCCATACAATACCGCCTCCAGCGCCGAAATACACGCCTTCCCGAAACTAAGCCGCCTCCGCCTGTGTCACCAGAGCCTCCCTCCGATACCAGTAGAAGCTACCAGGCCCTCTTTTATCTCTTTGATGAGGATATAGGTCGGCCAGCGCGCCAGCGCCGACAAGTTCCTAAGCCGCCTGCTCCCGCCTCTTCTGCCCCCTCTACGCCCGTCAGCGGCTTAGTGCCCTATCACTGGCTCCTATGGGACCTTCGGATGGCTCCCACTTTGCATCCCCTCATGCGCCTCGGATGGGAAATAGAATTGATCGCTCGGGACTGGCAAGGCGCCCACGAATGGCGCTTTCGGTGGGTGCCCTACATTAACCTGCGTAGCGCCGAACTTCAACTCAGCTACCGCCACCATAAAGGGCGCTGGCAACCGATGGTGGAACTCTACCGCCAAAGCCATTTCTTTTCGCCTCAGCAGTATGGACGGGCCGTTCGTCATATCACTTGGCACGGCGAGGTAGGCCTAGCGTATGTGTTTGCCCCCCACTGGCGGACCGAAGGTAGCCTCAACCTTCTGCTAGCCCAGCGGTATGATATAGAAGGCCTACGCAGCAGCGGTCAGCTGAATGAGGCAGCCTGGGTAGGTCCGCGAGTGCAGGTGCGTCACGCGCGCCTAAGCTGGCGCGAACATCTACCTTGGCGGGGGTGGGAACTTACCCTACGTGGAGAGATCTACTACTCTAGGGGGCGGTGGGACTTCCCCCTGCTTATGGCGCAGGCTTACCACCATCAACCGCTTTTTCAGCGCGGGGTTTTGCGTCTCGGCGCTACTGCCCTATGGGGCGGTCTCCGCGGACGCCCGCTCCTTCTGGGTGGCGTACCCGATTGGGTCAATTACGACTTTCTCAATCGCACCCAGATCCCCTTCTTGGGTACGCCGGGTACTTACTACCTGATGCCGTACTTCTACTTACCCGGCTTTCCCTATCATGCGCGGCGGGGACGCAATCTAATTTTGGGTCAGGCGGTGCTGCGCCTGCCTCTTTTGGCCTGGCGGGAGCAGCCCTTCCTACCTACACGCTCCCTCTATGGCTTTGAATGGCACCTCAGCTATCACGTGGGCACCACATGGACTACGGGTAATCCCTTTTCTCAGCGTAATCCGATTGACGCAGAATACATCTACAGGCCTCCGCTTGTAATCTCGGTACAAGCGCTTAAGACGCCTTTTCTTATGAGTTTTGGCACGGGCGTGCTCTTTCGGATTATGCGTCTCCCCATTCATCTCGGGGTGTATTGGCCAGTAGAGGAGGCTATGGTGGGGCGCCCGCTTTTCATTGCCCGGCTGGGCGGTGATTTAGTATTTTAGTACCGCATGACTGCTACCCTTCAACTCCGCCTGTGGGGTCTGATTTTTGCCCTTCTGATAGGGGGAAGTGGACTCCTGTGGGTATTCTGGGAGCGCAGCTTGAGCGAGGAAGCCCTTAGCCAGCTGCGCCAGCTACGAGAAATAGAGAAGGCCCTACTTCGGGTAGAGACAGCGATTTGGCTTCAAGAGGCGCGGCTGCGGGCTAGTTTTCTGGAATATGCCAGTGCCCAGTCCATTCCTCCTACTCTTCTTCGGCAGGCTGAAGTGCGACCGGCCCTCAAAGCTCTGGAAATTGCGGCGCGCCAGCAAAACCAGCCGCTTCCTCTACTGCGCGAGCTTATTGAGCGGGTACTTCTTTTAGAGCGGCGGCATCAAGGCTGGCGTCGCGCGCTGGAACAAAGTAGAGGGCGCGAAGACTATCACCCCATTTTGGAGCAATACCTCGCTGAAGCCCCAGCCCTTCTGGCGGCGGTGGAGAATGAAATTGGGCGCTTTCGGGATTACTTGGCCCAGCGTTCCCTCAGCCTGCTGGAGGGGATTCGCCAGAAGCAGGAGCATCTAAATACGGTAGGCTGGCTTCTGGTAGGCGGCTTCGCCACTGTGGCCCTGTTAGCTTTTCTAATCGTCGGACGTGAGGAGAGTCATAGGTTCAAGCAGGCCCTGGAGGCTATTGCCCGTCAGCGGCCGCTGCCCGCTCTACCTAAGCCTTTGCAGCCTATCGGCCAAAGCTACAATGACCTGCTTCTGCGTTGGCAGCAGCTCTTAGAAGGTTTAGAAGCTCTTGCCGCCTCTAGACCCCTTTCGGAATCCCTGGCTTCTGCCCTAAGGAGCGCAGCGCCGCCTTTTTCGGAGGTGGCCGACCGACTGGCTCAGCAAACGGCGCAGCTTCAGACGCTGTCCGCCGAGCTCCAAAAGGAGACTCAGCGGTTAGAGGCGCTCCAGCAGGAATGGGCCCTCAAGATGACCGAACTCCACCTTCAAATAGGCGCGCTCCAAAACCTCCTGCCCATCGCCGAAATAGATGCCCAAGGCCGCTTTACAAGCAAAAACGATCTCTTCTTAGAGCTTCCGGGCGCCGCGGCGTGGACAAATCTCACCGAAGTGGGCCTAGAATGGGGCCAGCATCAAATGGAGTCCCAGTCCCTGCGCGGCATCATACAGATTGATGGCCGCGACTATGCCTATGCGCTCCTTGTATATCGGCAAGATAAAACGCGGCGCGGGCTCTTTTCCCTGCTCCCTCTGCCCGAGCTGCGTCGGCGCTTAGAGGAAGCCGAAGCCAAGCTCGCCGCCCTTCAAAAGGAGTATCAAGCCGTGGAAAATGCCTACCTCCGTCTGAAGCAGCAGTATAGCACGCTCCAAGCCGAGTACAATCAGGAAATTGAACGGCTTCTGCGGCAGCGCCAAAGCCTTCAGACGCTTTTGAAGATGCCCGCCTTACAAAAGGGGGACGTACTGGAGGGCCTTGCGGCCATAGCCGAAGTAGCGGCTACCCTTGATCCCGAAGCGCGCTATAGCTTTTGGGTATTTGGGGATCAAAATGGTTCGCTTCACTGCTTAGAGGCCTACGACCCTACCCTTCTGGCACACACAAATAGCGTGGATCTGCCAGCGGAGGTAGCAAGGTGGGTATATGCGCAGGTAGGGCAGTCGCCTGGGCCCTATCAGCCCGAAACTACGCCCTTGCGAACTTATCTCACGCAGCGTCAGTTTCAGCAGCTGTGGATGTTCCCGCTCCTTATAGATGAGGAGATTGCGGGGGTCTTCTTTGTGGAGCGGCTCTCCGATAAGCCCCTGCGCGACGCAGAATATCCCGCCCTACTGGCGCGCGTGGCCTCGCTCCTCCTCCAGCAAGGCCATAGAAAGCTTGTAGAGCAGCAGCTTATCAGCTACCTAGAACATGCGCAGGCGCTGGAAGAGGAGCTGCGCCAAAATATAGAAGAGCTAGAAGCTTCGGCTGAGGAGATGCGCCGCACCCAGGCTGAACTGCGCGGGCAAATCACAGCGCTAAATAATGCCGCCCTTGTTGCTGAGATGAATCCTGAAGGCCGAATTATATACGTAAACGAGTCATTCCTTCGTCTTTTCGGCTATAAAAGTGAGGATATTCTCGGCCAGCCCTATCAAGTCTTGCGCCGCCCCGAAGAAGAGCCCCTCTTGCGCAAAATGTTTGATAAGCTCCGCCAGGGTGAAAGTTGGTCCGAGGTGGTCTCCTATACCACCCGTTGGAACGACTCCATATGGCTTCAGCAAACGATTAGTCCCGTGTGCCAGTCTGATGGGGAGATTTACAAGTATATCTTAGTGGGTTTTGATATCACGCTGCAAAAGCAGCAAGAGCAGGAGATTCAAAGCGCTTTGCTTCTGGCGCGGCAGCAGGAGCAGCTCCTACGGGAAAATACGGAGGAGCTGCGCCGCAGTAATGAAAACTATCGGGCCTCTCAGCTCCAGCTCTCGGCTCAATTGGAAGCGCTCAATAATGCCGCTTGGCTCTTTGAAACCGATGGCGAAGGTTACATCACCTATGCTAGCGGTAGTCTGCTAGAAGCTCTGGCCCATAGCACTAATAGCATAGTAGGCCAGCATTATGGAAGCCTTTTTTCCGAAAGGCAGCCTATAGCTGTCCTCCAAGGCCACTGGCGCAGCATGCAGGCCGGGCAAATCTGGAAATCCGAAGTAGAACTGCGGGGCACCTTGGGTCACTCCTATTGGGCTATTATGTCCAGCACCCCCCTTATAGACCGAAGCCGTCCTGAGAAAAAGCTGCTCAAAACTATCAACATTCTCTTTGACATTACTGAGCAGAAGGAGCAGGAATTTCGTCTTACGGAGCAGCAGAATGCCCTTTCGCTTTTGGCCTCGCATCCAGCTCTTAAGGAGGGCGATGTACCCAAAGCCTTTCAGGTGATAGCGGAGGTAGCGCTGGCTACCCTTAAAGCCTATCGGGTCAGCCTGTGGCTATATGAGGAAAATGACCAAGCCCGCTGCGTGGCCGTAGCCGAAAAGGAGCCGCATTCCCATGCCGTAGGCTCCGTAGTTAGCCGATCGCTTTATCCGCTTTACTTCCAGAGCCTGGAGCGTGAGCAGGTAATAGCCGTGGTGGATGCGCTATCCGATTTGCGTACGCGTGAGCTGGCCCTGCCCCTCTTCAAGCCCAATAATGTAGCCAGTGTTATGGACGGTATTATTCGGGTAGGGGCCAAAACAGTCGGACTGATTAGCGTAGAGCACCGCTATACTAAGCGGGAGTGGCGGCTGGATGAGGTGAATTTCCTCCGGGCTTTGGCCGCCTCAGCGGCTTCGGTAATAGAAGAAGAGCAGCAAGCCTACGCGCGGCGCCTCCAAGAAGCCTATGCCCAGCTGGAGGTTCAGAAGCATGAGCTAGAAGAAGCTATGCGGGACATCCGCGAAAGCATCCGCTACGCCAAGCGTATGCAGAAAAATATCCTACCTTCCGAGGCCATACTGGAAAAATACTTAGGCCGTGATAACTTCTTTATCATTTGGCGCCCGCGCGATCGGACGGGCGTAGGCGGCGATTTCTACTGGTTCAGTGAGGTAGAAGATTCTTACTTTATCGTCGTAGCTGATGGGACGGGACATGGCGTGCCTGGGGCCTTCATGACCCTCATCGGAAGTATCCTACTAGACCATATCATCAACAAAAGCCGCATCTTCTCACCCGCACAAATCCTCCATGACCTCCATATCGGGGTACGGCAAATTCTGCGGCAGGACATAGAAACCGAAGGCATAACCTCCCGCGATGGCATGGATATTGCGCTCGTGCGCTACTTCCCTAAAACCTACAAGCTCATTTATGCGGGGGCTAACCTTCCAATCTACTATCTCAGCGGCGGTGAGCTGCGGGAAATTAAGCCCGATAAAAAGGCTATTGGCGGCGAGCAGCTGGAAGAAGAGCGCTTCTTCACCGAGCATGAAATTCAACTGGAGCAGGGCGATAGCTTCTTCCTCTTTACGGATGGTGTAGTGGATCAGTGGGGCGGACCGGCAGGAAAGCGCTTTGGAACTAAGCAGCTCAAGGAGTTTATCTTAGAACACCTTCATGAGCCTTCTATGCCGCGCCTGCGCGCCCTTTTCAATCAGCGCTGGAAGGAGTGGAAGGATTATGGGGAGGATAGGGAGCAGGTGGATGATGTGACGATGTGGGGGGTTCGGGTGTGGTGAGCCTTTGGCTGGGGATAGACCCAGGGGCGCAGGCGGTGGGCTTAGCGCTGGTGGAGGGGTCGCATGCGCCCTTTCGGCTTTTGAAAGCGGAGACGCTTAGCCTTACTCAGTCCCGCGCCCTAGATGAGCGACTGCACACCCTATATGCTGGCTTAGAAGCGTTTCTGGCTTCGTTCTCGTCGGCGGTGCAGCCGGCGATGGAGGCGCCTTTTTTGGGGCACAACCCCCGCTCCGCACTAATACTGGGGGCTTTTCAAGGGGCTATCTGGGGGTTTTTGTGCTTGCGCGGCTATCCACCGCCCATTCGCCTTGCACCAGCCCGCATCAAGAAGGCCATCACCGGCCGAGCCCACGCCGATAAAACCCAAGTAGCCGCTATGCTGTCTTATTACCTAAAAGGCACCCTCCCGCCGCCTTCTTCCAACCACGCCACCGATGCCATCGCCATTGCTTTAGCCGCCGCTTTTCTTCAAAATTCCCCTATCACACGCAGATTCACTAGCCGAGCGGAAAGGTAGTTAGGTACTGCCCAGCGCAGCCCATACACATCGGCTATCCACTGGTAGCTTACTACGTTGGAGCGCTGGAAGAGATTAAAGACGTCTATCCCTACCCACAGGGTACGTAGCCAGCGCTTGTCTAAATAGAAAATCCGACTAAAGCCCAGGTCTACGCGCGCATAAAAGGGCATTTGGAAAATAGTGCGCGCGCCTAGCCGGCGTGGTACCCCAAAGGGCATCCCACTCGTCCATACGAACTGCATCGTAACCTTGTATAGAGGATTAGTAGGCAGTTCATCCTGAAAATAGAGGGCCACGCTGAGCCGCTGGTCGCTGGGGCGGCGCATCCAGCCATAATTCTCTACCTTTTCTCGTGTGGAAAGAAGCCCTATCGCCACCCACGAATCCACCCCGCGCAGAAATTCGCCATTTAGGCGTAGGTCTAAGCCATATGCATAGCCTAAGGCCCTATTCGTGCCATAGTAGCGCAATCGGACATTTTCCAGCTCATAGGGAATAAGGTCCCACAGGTGCTTGTAGTAAAGCTCGGTGAAGTACCGAAATGGCCGCCCCCAGACCGTGAAGGTATAATCCAAGCCAGCTACAATCTGCCAGCTCTGCTGGGCCCGCAGCGTGGGAATGAGGCGATAATCTATGGCGCGCAGCTCTCTGTAAAAGGGCGGCTGCGCATAATGCCCCAGGCCAAGGCGGTATTGAAGCCGATCGGTTTTTTGATAAACTAGCTGAAGGCGGGGGCTGAAAATGAGCTGGCGATTAGCCTGACTATAATGGAAGCGTAGGCCGGCTTCCAGTCGCCAGGCCTGCCAGCGTAGCCCCTGCTGCACAAATCCCATTAGGCGGTGATTTCGCAGGCTCTGATCCTGAAAGTAGCGCTCCTCTAAGCGCACATAGTCCGCTGAGTCTAAGGCGCTCCATTCATACACTCGGTCCCAAAAGGCTTCCCGTTGGCCACGCAGCCCCCAGCTTAGCCGATAACGCATGCTGGGGTGCCAGTACCACTCCCCGCGCTGTTCGGCATAGAAAGCGTGAATGTCCAGAAAATTCCGAAGGCGCCGAATTTCACTTCCCGCCCCCCGTCGTACTACAATCTCGTTGTAAAGCTGACTGCCCAAGCCGGTCTGCACCTCCCCTAAAAGGTAGGCGCCCTCTACATCCGCCACTTCATCCTCTAAGCTTCCAAAGTAGCTCAGTATATGGGTAAGGCGAAAATTGGCGGAAGGTCGCCAGGTAAGGGCTAAGGCTTGCTGACCCGTACGGTAGCGCAGCTCTTCCACACCCGTAAAGTAGAATTGTACCCGAAAGGCCATATTGATAAGGCCGAAGGTGGCCTGCCCTAGGCGGGGGAGAAAACGGTAGCGATTAAGAAGCCCTACCGCTAAGCCCTCTAGGCGCCAGACTTCTCGGCCTGTGCTATCCCGCCGAACCCAGCAAAAGTAGCCTTGCCCATCGTAGAACTGAGGGCGGTACTCCCCCTGTATGGGAAGGGTCTGAAGCAAATAGCCTATGGTAAAGCGGCGTATCCCGAGGGTATAATAGAGACGACCCAAACGGCCGCTGGCCGCTAGCCCTTGGGTAAGCAGGCCTAATTCTAGCATGAGCTCGCGGCGCTCGCGGCGCTTGTACTCCACCTGAAGTACCGAAGAAAGTTTGTCCCCGAAGCGAGCCTCAAAGCCGCCCGTGCTAAAATATACCCCATCCACTAAGAGAGGATTGGTGAAGCCGAGCCCTTCCTGCTGACCCGTACGCGCCGAAAAAGGGCGATAAATCTCTATTTCTCCTGCGTATAAAAGGTTTTCGTCAAAGTTACCTCCACGCACGCGGTATTGGGAGGAGAATTCGTTCGTGCTGAGGGCGCCCATGAGTACCAAGCGGCTTTCAATATCTGACTTGATGGCGGGCATGAACCGTAATGCCTCAGGGCGGATAGGGATCGGCGAAAGAAAAGGAATAGTAGGTAGGGCGGTAGGGGGCGGGCGGGTAGTTTGAATAGCTACGGAGTCCAGCCGAATCTCCCGTAGAGGCAGGGCCAAGGTGAGCGGCGTAGTAGCCCCGGCTTGTATCCATACCTCCGTCTCTACGGGCAAGGCTTGCAGGTGGGCCACCCGTAGCTGGTAGCGGCCAGCAGGCAGAGTAAGCCGCAGCTCGCCTAAAGAGTCTGTAAGGAAGCGCTCGGCTTTTATTTCTACCTCAGCGTAGGGCAAGGGGCGATTCTCGGTGGAGACTATTCGCAGCCGGAGCGTGCCTTCCGGCTGCGCCGCAGCTAAGCCCCCTAGTCCAAGTAGCCGGCTCAGACTTAGGCTTCTCCTCAGCCCAACCAAAAGGCCCAAGCTCCCCTCCTTTCCATAGCCCACTGCAAATATCCCAAGTCAGGCCTAATGAACTTCTTTAGAACTTATACCTTATCGTCACATAGCCGCGGTAGGCCCAACGCTCCCAGATAGCCATAGCATCCCGCTCGTTTTGAAAGGTATCTGCATTCCCCACACGCTGGGTGCGCCGATAGGGCGGGTTGATAAAATCCCAAATGGCTATCCGAAACTCCCAGCGCGAACTAAGATGATAGGAAAATTGAGCCTCCCCCGTTAGGCGCCTCTCCTCTACCAAATGAGGGTAAATATAGGGATCAAAGCCAATAGCCCAAATCTGAGCGCTGGTATAATTGAAGAAGAGGGCAGCTTCCCACCGAAAGCTACTATAAAGCAGACCTAAATTACCGACAAGGGGAGCGTGGCCCTGGATGCGTCCCTCTAAACGGCCTAGTTTGCCCCCCAGAGGTCTTTCTAGGGCGCTTTCACTTAGGGTAAGCGTAGCATAGCCCCAGAGTCGTCCTTTAGGATTTTCCCACCAGGTGCGGCGTGCCTCTATTTCTATTCCCATAATCTCACCCCAGCGCCGCTGGCGTGTAGAGTAAGTGAAGACTAAGTTATAGCTGGCTGGTATCAAATATATCTCTGGAAGGTTGCGCAAGTGCTTGTAAAATAGGCCAATCGCTAGGAGATTGTCCTTATCGCGCAGCCATTCGTAACGCAGCTCGACGTTGTAGATGCGTCCGCTAGTCACACTCGGATCGCCTACCCAGTAAAAAGCCCAGAGATAATCAAAATACTTGAAAGGCACTTGGGTAGGAAGGGAAGGCCGAATAAGGGTGAGGTTTGCGCCTAATCGCAGTATGTGCCTTTCAGTTAGAGCGTACTTCGCTAAAAAGGCTGGTAGAAGGTGCCCCTCGCGATACCGGGCAAAGGTTGTCTCGCGCGGAGTAAGGATGGGGATATGATAAAGCGTGCGCGCCCAGGTCTCGTAGCGTGCGCCGACTAGCATTTCCCAGCGTTTTCCAAATGCGGTCCTAAACCACCCATAGCCCGCCAGAATCTCTGTTTCGCCGCGGTGGCGGTGGTAATCGCCCGTACGATCTATAAGGTAAAAGCCCCCTTCCCGAATATAGGCTGGATTATATACCTCCCGAATATTATCCCATGCATACACTTCGCTGGGCAGTACGTTGGGGCCGCCTCCGGCGGTATCCGTCAAAAAGCCAAGCTGGCGCGCCCTAAACCGCTGACTTTCCCGAGAATACCACCCGCCTAATCGCAGCTGCAGCCAGCTTTGTCCTACGTCCCATCGCTTTTCTATGTAGGGGTGCACATACCCCTGTAAGGCGTGCGATTTAGTGGTGAAGACCTGGGCATAGATTTCGCCTTCATCGTACATCTCATGTTCATAGGTAAGTTCTTCGGTGTTGGGGTAGCGGATGTAATTCATGGCGCCGGTTTGGGGTATGGCTTGGCCTTGGAGCAGCCCACCCAGCTGCAGGCGGCCCTGCCAGCTATTCCGAGCCGTGAAAATCCATGCCAGCCGCAGAATACCTAAGTAGGAGCGCTGAGTCAAAAATGAGGAATATACGCTCCACACAGGTATGAAAGAATCTATGGCTGGATTGATATATTCCGCCTCCTCTGTGGAGAAGCGCTGGTAGGTATTCTGGAGATAAAAGCCCTCCAGAAGCAAGGAATGAGCCGAGCTGAGCTGAAGGCTTAGTGTACCCGATAGACCGCCGCCTAAGCTGTAATAGTAGAGGGGATGGGTAGTTAGGGAGCGAACGGTGGGCATAAACTGCCAGCTTCCGTCCACTTCTTCAAATGTGCCATCGGCGAATTTTATGCTGCTACGCAGGTAGCGCTGGGAGAGTGCGCTACGCAGGGAAAAGCGCCAACGGCTCCCGCTTTTATCGTAGGATAGAGTAAGAAGGCTTCCGGGTGGTGCCCAGCTTTGCCGGTTAGGTATAGTGTAGCGCCGAAACCGCTGACCGTAGGCAAAATTTTCCGGAAGGGGGCGCCCATTATTTTCCGAGGCCTGTATGGTAGCTGGGTCGGGGAAATCAGGAGGAATTGGATCCCGAAGCGGCAGGCGAAAGGCATAAAAAGGCTGTCCTGTGGCTTGCGCGTCTATTTCGGCGGTGTAGGCGATTTGCCAGCCTGTGCTACTGGTGCGGGGGAGTTGGAAATCCACCATTCCGCCGCCAAAGTGTCCTAAGAGTTCTGGGGTCCAGAACTTGCGCACTTCTACACGCCCTAAAAGGGTCGTAATCAGATGTTCCAGTTCGCCGAAGCTCGCGTCGTAGCTCAGCCAAGCGGGGTAGGCGGCCCAAAACGCAAACGCATTATACCGCTCGCCCATACCCCGAATAGAGATATACCGACCCGAAAGAAGCGAAACGCCAGGGAGGCGCCGCAGCACGTTTGGGACGTAAAAGTCCGTGCTCCGCTTCATTATAAGCTCTTGGGCGTACAGCTCGGCAATCTCTAAGGCCCGAAGCCGCTCTAAAAGTAGCCCGCCTTCGGTAGCCCGGTCGGCCTCTTCCACTATACTCACTTCCGCCAGTTCGGCTTCTATGGGTGAGAGGCGCAGGATGAGGTTATCAGTAGGCTGGTGAAGGGGCACGCGTAGGATGTGGTAGCCAAGGAGAAAAACCTGCAGCGTATCTGCCTGGGTGAAGGTTAGGGTGAAGCCGCCTTTTTCATCGGTATAAGTGCCAAGGCTTCCAAGGCGTACCTGGACTCCCATAAGCGGCTCGCCTGTGCGGCCATCAATCACCCGCCCAACGACCTGAGCGCGCGGTAGACCTGGGGCCTTTGGACTAGTTAGTCGCTCCTCTTGCCCAAATGCCCAGGCCAGCAGCGTAAGCCAAAACACCCACCGCACGCTCAAAGGTAAAAATGTTTCTCTCTCCCTAAAGAAGGAGACAGCCCGCCTCTCCCCCGAGAATCTTGGGATATTTGTGGTAAGGATGGATTTCACGCACCTACATGTACATACCGAGTATAGCCTGCTGGATGGGGCCTCGCGTATTCCCCGCCTTATGCAGCGGGCTAAGGCGTTGGGTATGAAGGCTATTGCCCTCTCCGACCATGGAAACCTTTTCGCCGTGCCAGCCTTTTACCGAGAGGCTCAAAATAACGGCCTTAAGCCTATTATTGGCTGCGAGTTTTACCTAACTGAAGGCGAAAGCTTTACTAAGGATAAGACGACCTATCACCTCCTCCTTTTAGCCAAGGATGAGGTAGGCTGGCAAAATCTGCTTTACCTCACCTCAGTAAGCTTTTTGGAAGGCTTTTACTATCGGCCGCGCATCCATAGAGGGCTTCTTTTGGCCCATCGCGCAGGCCTTATCGCTACCACCGGCTGCCTGGCCAGTGAAATCAATCAAAAAATCCTTAGCGGCCATCTCAAGGAAGCCGAAGCGCGCTTTCGGTGGTACTTAGAGGTATTTGGCGAAGACTTTTACGTAGAGCTACAGGATCACGGCCTGCGCGATCAGCATACCGTGGCCACCGTCCTTTTAGAGTGGGCTAAAAAGTACCGCGTGCCTATCATCGCTACAAATGATGTGCATTACACCTATGCGGAAGAGGCCGAGCTCCATGACCTTCTTCTGGCGATTCAGACGGGCAGTGAGATAGATGACCCGAAACGGCTCCGATTTGTAGAAGACGATGGGCGGCAGCTCAATAGGCAGTTTTACCTCAAATCCGCTTCCGAAATGCTGGCTATGCCGCTTTTTAGGGAAAATCCAGAGGCCCTTACTAATACCTGTGCCGTAGCCGAAAAGTGCGAATTGAAGTTGGATTTTGCCCGGCCGCTGGTTTTACCGCGCTATCCCATCCCAGCGGAATTCTCCAGCATGGAGGCCTATCTGCGCCATCTGGCCTATGAGGGAGCCCAGCGCCGCTATGGCACCCTCACCCCGGAAGTAATTGAACGGCTGGAACATGAGCTAAAAATTATCAACCAGATGGGTTTTGCGGGCTATTTTCTGATTGTGCAGGATCTTGTGGCGGAGGCGCGCCGGCGCGGCGTATGGGTAGGGCCTGGACGGGGTTCAGCCGCCGGCAGCCTCGTAGCCTATGCTCTCGGCATCACTAGCGTGGATCCGCTGGCCTATCAGCTCCTTTTTGAAAGGTTCCTCAATCCCGAGCGTATCAGCCCACCCGATATAGACATAGACTTTGACGATGCGGGGCGGGAAGAGGTTATTCGGTACGTCCAGGAGAAGTACGGCTATACCAACGTCGCCCAAATCATTACCTACGGCACCATGGGCATCAAGACAGCTATTCGGGATGTGGGCCGGGTGCTCAAGCTGCCGCTGGCTGAAGTGAATTACCTTGCCAACCTCATCCCGAATCGTCCTAATATCACCTGGGAGGCTGCCCTCAACCCCGAAGAGAATCCCAAGGCCTACATCCTGCAGGATATTCTAGCCCAGCCAAATAGCGCCCAAAAGCAGGTCTTAGAAATAGCTGCCCAATTGGAAGGTTTGACGCGTCATACCGGCGTGCATGCCGCAGGGGTTATTATCGCTTCCGATAGTCTGTGGAAATATGTGCCGCTTGCTATCGCCACTCGTGAGGAAGAGAACCGCCAAGTTATCACCCAGTGGGATGGCCCAGACTGCGAAAGTGTAGGCCTGCTCAAAATGGACTTCTTAGGACTTAAGACCCTCTCTATCCTCAAAACGGCCGTGGAACTTTTGCAAAAGCTGCTCCAGCTGCCCGAGCCGTTGGACTTGGAGAAGATTCCTTTGGATGACCCAAAGACGTGGCAGCTTTTTCAGGCGGGCGAGACCGTGGCTGTATTCCAATTTGAATCCGAAGGAATGCAGAAGTATCTACGGCTACTGCGGCCTACCTGTATAGAGGACCTCATTGCTATGAATGCGCTTTATCGGCCTGGGCCTATGGAGAATATCCCCACCTTTGTAAGGCGGAAGCATGGAGAAGAGCCCGTAACTTATCCAGACCCGCGGCTCAAGCCCATCTTGGAAAATACCTATGGGATTATGGTGTATCAGGAGCAGATTATGCAGATGGCGCAGGTAATTGCGGGGTATTCTTTAGCCGAAGCGGATCTGCTGCGGCGAGCCATGGGCAAGAAAAAGAAGGAAATCATGGAGGAGCAGCGGGCTATTTTCGTAGAGCGGGCGGTAGCGCATGGCACAAGACGCGAAGTAGCCGAAGAGATATTTGATACCATGGCCCGCTTTGCCGAATATGGCTTCAATAAGTCCCACGCAGTGGCGTATAGCATCTTAGCCTATCGCACGGCCTATCTGAAAGCCAATTATCCAGCCGTCTATATGGCTGCGGTACTTACGCACCATGCGGACGATTATGAGAAACTCGGCTTTTTTCTGAAGGAGGTACGCCGGCTGGGGCTTAAGGTACTGCCGCCCTGCGTAAATAGCAGCGAGGTGAGCTTCTCCGTACCAGATGCGCAGCATATTCGCTTTGGGCTGGGGGGCATCAAGCATCTGGGGCTAAAGCTGGCCGAGGCTATCGTGAAGGAGCGGGAGGCGAATGGGCCTTACCAGAGCGCGTTTGACTTTGCCGTGCGTACCCTTCCACTGGGCCTTAATAAGAAGTCCTTGGAAAGCCTGTGTTTGGCCGGGGCACTGGACGTTTTTGTAAATGGGCAGCGGGAGATACTCTTGGAGGAAGCCAATCGCCAGCTCATTTTGGACTATGCGAACGCCGTCCATCGCGCGCGCCAGACGTTCCAAGCTTCTCTCTTTGAGCAGGCCCCGGCGGCGGCTATTCCTTTGCCTACGTTTCGCTCGCCTAGTCCCACACGCCGGCTCTCCGCGCTTGAGCGGCTTCGCCAAGAGCGGGCCTATATCGGCTTTTTCCTCTCGGCTCATCCGCTGGATGAATTTGAGGACAAGCTTAAGGCATACAACCTTCAGTCCGAGCTTAGCCGCTTTCTTCAAGAAGAGGCGCCCCCTGATAACCTTCGCATCCTGCGGGGCGCAGCGCTGCTAGTGGATGTGGATGTGCGCCGCTCTCGGCAGGGCAAGCCCTTTGCGCGCCTTGTTTGGGAGGATCGGTACGATACCTTCGCCCTATCGGTCTTCTCACCCCTTTGGGAGCAGTGGGCCCCAAAAGTACAGGGCCGAATAGGCGACCCTTTCTACCTAGAGCTGGAGTATGCCGACCGTCCAGAAGGGAAAGAGTGGCGCCTCACGCAGCTTCTTAGCCTCACCGAGGCCCTTCGGGAACTGGCTCAGCCGAAAATCAAATCCCTCTACCTAGAATGGGACCTTCAGGACCTCAAGGCGCCTGAGCTCCTAAATCAGCTGGAAGATTACATCCAGAAATGGAAAGGCTCCATACCCGTCTTTCTGCGCCTTCATTACGGGCGGCAGATACCCGTACTTCTAAGCACCGAATGGCGCCTGCGCTACGAAAAGGCCGCCGAAGAGGATTTCCGTAAGCTCGGCATCCGTCTAGAGGTCAAAACCGCTTAGGCGGTCTTTTGGGTCCTTTCAGGGTCAAACAAGAATCGGCTTATTTTTGTTTTCAGAGCCATGCAACAGCCTACAACACCTTTAGACAAACCTGTGGTGGTTACGGATTCAACCTTTGCCAAGGAGGTTTTGCAGAGCCCTATACCCGTGCTGGTGGATTTTTGGGCGCCTTGGTGCGGTCCATGCCGAATGATTGCGCCTGTCTTGGACGAAATCGCCAGAAAGTATGCAGGCAAAATCAAGATAGCCAAAATGAATGTGGATGAAAACTCTTTTATCCCCTCGCAGTATTATATTCAGGCTATACCCACGTTGATTTTATATCGCGGCGGGCATCCAGTAGATAAGATTGTGGGGGCCCTGCCCGGTCCAGCGCTAGAGCGGCGGATTTTAGCCCACATCTCCTGAAGGGGGATGGAATACATTTTGGACTTTGAGAAGCCTATACGCGAATTAGAAGCCCGAATCGCCGAAACCCGGCGCTTAGCCGAGCAGACGGGTCTGGATATTTCCAGCAGCTTAGCGCCCTTAGAAGCGCGGCTGGAGCAGCTGAAGCAGGACATCTACCGCAATCTAACGCCCTGGCAACGGGTGCAGCTGGCGCGCCACCCCGCGCGACCCTACGCGCTGGATTACATTCATGCTATAACCGAAGATTTTGTGGAGCTACACGGGGATCGCTGTGGCGGGGACGATAAGGCGATTGTGGGCGGGGTAGGCAAGATCGGGCCCTATGGGGTAATCCTAATTGGCCAGCAGAAAGGCCGCGACACGCGCACGCGCCAATACCGCAATTTCGGCATGCCTAATCCCGAAGGCTACCGCAAGGCCCGCCGGCTCATGAAACTGGCTGAAAAACTACACAAGCCGGTAATTTCCTTCATAGACACGCCCGGCGCTCACCCGGGTACCCACGCAGAAGAATTCGGTCAAGCCGAGTCTATAGCGCGTAACCTCTACGAAATGGCCCAGCTCCAAGTGCCTATTCTCGTTTTCATTGTGGGAGAAGGCGCTTCCGGTGGCGCGCTGGGAATCGGTGTAGGAGATAAAATCTATATGCTGGAAAATACCTGGTACTCGGTGATTTCGCCCGAAAGCTGTGCTAGCATTCTATGGCGCTCTTGGGAGTATAAGGAGAAAGCCGCCGAGGCCCTGCACCTTTCCGCTCAGGATAACCTCAAGCTGGGTACGATTGATGAAATCATTCCTGAGCCGCTGGGCGGGGCGCATCAAAATCCTACCGTCGTCTATAAAGCCGTGCGCGAGAAGATACTTCAGGACCTTCCACCTCTTCTGGCCCTCTCGGGGGAGGAACTGGTGCAGCGTCGCTTGGAGAAGTATAGCCGCATGGGACGCTGGGTAGAAAAAGCCTCCGCCGTATGAGCCGTTTCACGGCGCTGCGTATTTTAGAAAAGCGTGCGGAAACCCCAGATACTTTCTCACTGGTGCTGGAGAAGCCTACCTCTGGCTTCTCCTATCTGGCTGGTCAGTACCTCACGGTGCGTGTAAGCATTGAGGGTCAAAAGCACCTGCGGGCCTACTCCCTCTCCAGTAGCCCTTACTTGGATCCTCATCTCCAGCTTACTATCAAGCGCCTCCCAAACGGGCTGGTATCTAATTACATTTGGGAGCGCCTCCAAGTGGGGGATACGGTGGAAGTTTTTCCTCCGTTGGGACGCTTTACGGTTCAGCTACAGCCAGGGCGCGCCATCCAGTATTTGTTCATAGCGGCAGGCAGCGGCATAGCGCCCATTTGGGGTATGCTGCGTTCTATCCTTTTCGTAGAGCCAAAGAGTCGGGTGCTGCTCCTTTATGGTAATCGGGAAGAGCGGCTAATTATTTTTCGGGAGGCTTTAGACCAGCTAGTGGCTCAATATGGGGACCGGCTGGAAGTGCTTCACACGCTGACTCGGCCTTCGGAAGGGTGGACGGGGCGGCGGGGCCGTATCTCGTCGGAGCTTATTCAGGTGGAGCTACAGCGGCTGCGTCAGCGGCTCCTTCCTATAGAGGCTTACATCTGTGGGCCGGGAGACCTTATAACGACCGCTGTCCAAACCTTAGAAGCGGCGCGCCTGCCTAAGGAGCGCATTCACACGGAGTTTTTCACGGCGCCTCTGCCAGCCGAAGTGCAAGCCGAACCGCCTTCCACCCCCGAAAAAGCCTACGCTACGATTCGCCTAGATGGCAAAACCTATCAGGTAGAGGTAGCGGCGGGTCAGACGCTTCTCGCAGCGGCGCAGGCTGCCGGCATGGACCCACCCTATGCCTGCGAGGAAGGCATTTGTTGCACCTGCCGCGCCAAACTCTACAAAGGCCAAGTATATATGGCCGTGCGGGAGGCCCTTTCGGATTGGGAGATAGAAAAGGGGTATATCCTAACCTGCCAGGCTCTTCCGCTCACCCCCGAGATAGAGATTGAATACGGTTGATGGAACGGCTGCAGCGGTGGCTTATTCGGCGGCTTATGCGGCCGCACCTCTCACCCAAGCAGCTCCTGCGGGCTATGCGGTGGTATCCTCCTCTCCTTTTCCAGCGTGTGGTTCCCCTTGGCGCCTCCGACGACTTCCTCACCATTCATGTCAAAATCAAACGCTCCTTTCTCAATCGTAATCTAAACGGCACCTTTTTTGGCGGTACTATCCTCAGCGCTATAGACCCGTGGTATGGTACTATCCTCTGGCGTAAATGCTTGGAGGTAGGGATTTCGCTGGAGGTTTGGGTAGAGGCCTTAGAGGTTCGGTTTGTATGGGCTACGCGCGGCGATCTCTATCTCACCTGCCATGTACCGCCCGATACTTGGTTGGCTATCAAGCAGGTTTTGGAAACCGAAGGGAAGCTGCGTCATACTTTCCCCATTGAGGTTTATAGCAGTGAAGGTCTCCTCTGCGTGGAGGGGCGCCAGACGCTCTATCTCCGAAACCTCGTTTTACGTCCGCGCATCCAAGCTCGCTTACCTATTCCCTCCTAAATTTGTACCTACATGCTCACGGGCTGGGGGCTTTTCTGGGCCCAAACCCTGATAGGCTGGAATATCGTTTTAGATAAACCGCCTAAACCCACCATAGGAGATACGCTGGCCTTACGCTTTCAGGCTACTATTCCTGGTCCCTATCACCTTTTCTCTAGTCGGGCCCCTGCTAAGGAAGCCAACCTGCCTACTACTCTTACGCTGGAGAAGCTGGTGGGTTTGCGGCCCTTAGGCGGGCTAAAGGAACAAGGCCACCTCCAATCCAAATACGACGAAATATTTGAGACGGAAGTCTATTACTACGAGGGCAAAGCGGAATTCCTCCAATACTTTCGGATAGAAGCTCTGCCGGCTGAGGTGGGGGGCTACCTGCGCTACCAGTACTGCGACGCCCAGCAGTGCTATATGGAAACTAAGGACTTTCATTTCAAGCTTAGCGGGGGGCTTGCCGCCAAGCCCCAGGTTTCTTCGGGGCCCCTTTCGCCTCGGGCGGATACTCTGCCTAAGCCTAAAGCGGACTCGACCAGCCTTTCGCCCCGTATAGCTTCGCCTACGCCGCCTCCCCCTCCTTCGGTGGCCCCCTTTGAGTCGCTCTGGTGGGTATTTCTCAAGGCTTTTTTCTTTGGCCTAGCGGCTATCCTTACGCCTTGCACTTTCCCTATGATTCCGCTTACGCTCAGCTACTTTACCAAGGCCACCGAGGGGCGGCGCGGCTTTCCCTTCCTGGCCCTGTGGTATGCCTTTTCGGTCCTGCTCATCTTCTGGCTAATAGGCCTTCTACTTACATTAGTCTTTGGGGCCAGCGCCGCTTATAACCTAGCTACTAATCCCTGGCTCAATCTCCTTTTCTTTTTCATTCTGCTCCTTTTCGGCCTGTCTTTTCTAGGGCTTTACGATATTGTGCTGCCGGCTACCTGGAGTACGGCTACAAGCCGCCGAGCCAATCCCCATAGCTTAGCAGGGGTATTTTTCATGGCTTTGACGTTAGTGCTCGTGAGCTTCTCCTGCATAGGCCCTCTGATTGGCACCCTCATGATAGACATGGTAGGGGGAAAGCTCTGGGAGCCTATGGTGGGCATGACGGGCTTTGGGCTAGCCTTTGCTTTGCCTTTTGGCCTGCTTGCGGGGATGCCTCAGCTGCTTCATCGTCTCCCGCGCGCAGGGGACTGGATGGAAACCTTCAAAGTAACCCTGGGCTTTTTAGAATTGGCCCTCGCGCTTAAGTTTCTTAGCAATGCAGACCTAGTGTGGCACCTCGGCCTCCTGCCGCGCGAGGTCTACCTAGTCCTGTGGATTACGCTCTTTCTCTTTCTTTCGCTCTATCTTTTAGGTAAGATCCCGCTCAAGGGGGCTGCCCCTTCTACCATCGGCGTGGGGCGTCTGCTACTGAGTATGGGTAGCTTTAGCCTGGCGCTTTATCTATTTACAGGACTTTGGGGGGCACCCCTCAAGCTTTTTTCGGGCCTTCTGCCGCCCGTCCATGAGGAAATGGGCGTGCGTGTGCTGGGGGCCGAGCGCCTCGCTACGCCCACCTGCTTTTATCCACCTAACCGTAAGTACGCCGACAAACTGCGCAAATACACCCCCGTTGATTTGTGCGCTTTCTATGACCTGGAGGAGGCCTTAGCCTATGCTAGTCAGGTACGCAAGCCTTTGCTTTTAGACTTTACTGGCCATACTTGCACTAACTGCCGTCAGGTAGAAAGTAATGTATGGTCGCATCCCCACGTGGCTAAGCACCTTCGGGAGGATGTTGTACTGGTATCGCTTTTTGTAGATGACCTCACCCCACTGGATACGGTAATTACCCTACCAGAGGGCAAAAAACTACGAACCTTAGGCGATAAGTGGCTGTACCTTCAAAAAACCCGTTATAACACCCAGGCTCAGCCTTACTATGTAATTACCGACTCTACCTTAGTGCCACTCACGGCGCCCCTCGGTTTCACGCTGGACGTGGGGCAGTTTCTGAGCTTTCTTCAAGAGGGCCTTTCAAATTACCAGAAGCGATATGGTGTATGAAGTAGCCATATTAGGCTCGGGTCCAGCGGGTTATACGGCGGCTATCTATGCGGCGCGGGCAGGACTTAAGCTTGTCCTGATTGCAGGACCAGAGCCAGGGGGGCAGCTTACTAGAACAAGTGAAGTGGAAAATTTCCCCGGCTATCCCCAAGGGGTGCTAGGAGGCCAAATGATGGAGGATTTCCGCCAGCAGGCCGTACGCTTCGGCACACCCATTATTTATGATGTAGTGGAGCAGGCGGAGCTGCGTACTATGCCCAAGCGCCTTACGCTTAGCTCGGGCGAAATCGTGGAAGCGGAAGCCGTAATTATTGCCACGGGCTCTTCGCCCAGATGGCTTGGGTTAGAGGCGGAGCAGCGCCTCTATGGAGCCGGCGTAAGTGCCTGTGCCGTATGCGATGGCTACTTTTTCCGAGGTCAGCCTGCGGCGGTAGTAGGTGGGGGTGATAGCGCATGTGAGGAGGCTCTCTACCTCTCCAAGCTTTGTAGCACCGTCCATATGCTGGTGCGGCGCGATAAAATGCGCGCCTCCAAAATCATGCAGGATCGCGTGCGTAGTACCTCTAATATCTTTATCCACTGGCATACAGTAGTGGTAGATATTTTAGGGACGGACCGGGTGGAGGGCGTAAAAGTGCGCCACCTCCAAACGGGTGAAGAGACTATTCTCCCCGTACGGGCGCTTTTTGTGGCTATCGGCCATCAGCCAAATACGGCTATTTTCGCCGGCCAGCTGGAACTTACCGAAAATGGCTACATACGCACGCGCCCCGGTAGCACTCATACTAACTTGGAAGGGGTATTTGCGGCGGGGGATGTACAGGATCCAGTTTATCGGCAGGCGATTACCGCTGCGGCTACGGGCTGCATGGCCGCTTTAGATGCGGAGCGCTGGCTGGCCGAGCAGCGCTACCACCGTGCCTTACCCTCTCCCTAATGATAAGGCTTGGGCGGCTCCTTAGGGGGGAGTGGCAGACTACCTGGAATGCCTAAGAGAGGAAATTCCTTACGTAGGGGATGATAAGCAAAATCCTCGGGTAAGTAAATCCGCCGCAGGTCAGGGTGCCCTTGGAAGCGAATCCCCATCATGTCGTAGGCTTCGCGCTCATGCCATGCCGCCGCAGGCCATATATCCGTAACCGTCTCCACTACAGGCTCTGTTTCGGGGAGGCGGACCTTCACCCGAACCCGCATTTGGCGCGAAAGGCTCACAAGGTTATACACTAGCTCAAATCGCTCCCCTTCCGTGAAAAGATCCGTAGCCCCTATATCTACAAGGTAGTCAAAGCCATGTTCGGTATGGAGCCGGCGTAGGAAGGACTTAAGCGCAGCCCTATCTACTATGAAGGTCAGCTCTCCTGCATGCTCTCGTACCTCTAGAGCGGCGTCCGCTAGAGACTCCTTCAGCGCTAGCAGCTGGCTCATGCGTAAGTGCCAAACACCCTATCCCACAGCGTATTGGTAACGCCGAAGCGCTTGTCGGGTGTTTTATAGTGGTGAAGTTGGTGGTTTTGCCATAGGTGGCGTAAGAACCCAAAGGGTGGATGCGGGTAACGGTGAATGGCGTAATGCACGTACTCGTACAGAACATAACCTATACCGAAGCCTGCATAAAACGCCCACACTAGCTTCCAGCCCAAAATAGCCCAAAAGAGGCCCCAGAAGACAACCGCAATTGGAAAGCTCATGAAGGGCGAGACGGTAACAAATCGGAGATCTTTAGGCACGTCGTGGTGCGCACCATGGGCAAAGTTGTGCCACCGCTGAATAACGGGATGATCCTCTACATAGTGAAGCACGAAGCGGTGGAGTACGTATTCCGTAAGCGTCCATGTCAGAAATCCCCCGCTGGCAAGCAGACCAATCTGCCACCAAGCAAGGTTCTGGTGCAGGTAGGCGTAGGCTATCATAAGGAGGGAAAGGCCGCCATAAAAGCCCATGGCTAAAAAGGTATTTATATCTCGGTAGCGGCTAAGCCATTCCCACGGTTGCTTCCAGAAAACCTGAGGGTAAGTGTAGGTACCTTTCGTCGGTTTGCCGGCCATGAGACAAATATAGTAAATTTCGCCTAAGCTAACCGGCGTAAGAGGTCCTCCCGTAGCATTTCGTATTCTAAAAGGCCTAGTTTGCCTTCTTGGTATTTTTCGTAGAGGAGGTCTATGGTACGCAGTACCTCGTCGCGCAGTTCCAGCCACTGCACGCTGGCGAGGTTTAGCCCAGCCCGTTTCTGTATGACGCGTTCGAGGGCCTCTTCCTTAGGGGCGCGCGTAATAAGCGTAAGCACGCGGGCCATAAGCTCCGCTGCCACGGGCGAACCCAGCCGTAAGCGGTGCACAAGGGTATGGCCCAGCTGATTGATTTCCAGTAGCACGTCCTTGCGGTCTATCTTTACCTCGCGTATGTCCTCTAGCGGATAGTAGGCTTTTTTATCGTAGATATGAGTATCTGTAAAAAGCACCTCGTAGTCTCGGAAAAAGCCTTCGTGGTAATAGAAGGCCACTACATCCGCCGGAGAAGTCACATGGAGAAAGCGCACTAAAGTGCGCCCCACAAGCGAGCTGGGCAGTTTCGGGTGGCGATAAAAACCTAAGGTGGGATTTTCAGGAAACTTGCGCAGGAGAAGCACTCGATAGCTCCGCATGTCTTTTAGCAAAGGTAAGCCAGCTTAGGCCAAAGGGATTTTTTTGCTATCTTCGCGCCGCTATGCGTGGGCTTAAGGGGGCTATCGGGCTTGTATGGAGCGTGACATTGCTAGCGCAGCCTGCCCAAAATACTGCGCGCCTAGTGGAATTCTCAAAGGTGGACCATGACTTCGGTCGCATCAAAGAAGAGGACCGGGTAGCCACCACGCGCTTTACTTTCCGCAATGTCTCTAAGCACCCTATTCGCGTAGTGGATGTGAAGACTTCGTGTGGCTGTACTTCGCCGGATTGGAGTAAGGATAAAGTAGCTCCAGGTAAAGAGGGCTTCATAGAGGCGCAGTACAGCAGCTGGGGGCGTCCAGGCCCTTTTTCTAAGACCCTCACAGTGCGGATTCGCTCGGAGAAGGACACCACGCAGGAGGAGACCTATACCCTCACTATTCGCGGGGAGGTTATACCAAGGCCCAAAGGCCCAGAAGACTGGTATCCTACTAAATTGGGCAATTTGTGGTTTGGGCTGGCCAATCACATAGCGATTGGCAACATCAAAACTAATGAGACTAAAACCCAAGGCATCACCATATACAACGCCTCAGATAAGCCTATTGAGCTTCAGGGCTTTACAGACGTGCCGGCTTGGGTGAAAATCACGCTGCGTACCTCCGCCGGCGAAGTTACTACCTATACGCTTCCGCCTAAAGATACGGCTCACATCTCCTGCACTTATAATGCAGGTGCAGCAAATGATTACGGCTTTGTGTATCATGTAGTTAAACTGCGCACGAATGACGCCATAGAGCCTGAAAAGCCCATCTATATCACGGCTAATATTGAAGAGTATTTTGGTGAGCTTACGGAGGCAGCTTTAGTGGAAGCCCCGCGAGCCCAATTTGAAGCCACTAGTTACGACTATGGTAAGATTCGGGCAGGGGAGAAGGTAACCCATGAGTTTCGTCTCACCAATGGGGGTAAGAAGCCTCTTATCATCCGCAAGGTGAAGGCCAGCTGCGGCTGTACCGCCGTCGCGCCAGATAAAAGCACCCTTCAGCCAGGCGAAAGTACGGTTATAAAGGTAACCTTTGATTCAACCGGCCGCTCTGGACGAGACTCTAAATCCGTAACCGTAATTACGAACGATCCGCGCCAGCCAGTGGTACATTTAGTGCTGCAAGGGGAAATAGAGCCAGTGAATAAGTAAATCCTCACGCACCATTTGGATTTTAGCCCGAGTGTTCTTACCTTTGCTTTTATGAGTATCTGCTTTAGACAAGCCTACGGCTTGGGGCTTCTGTTAGCTTTCGCATGGGCTCAGAAAGGCGTGGTGGGGTTTGGGCGCTTAGGTATAGGGGCCACGTTTGGCCCTCACCTTATGGGGGCTTCCCTGCGACTCCCCTTGGGGTATAGTGAGTACACCTTTGTAGAGCTGTCGGGTGGGGTAGGTCGCTCACGCGCCCCTAATCTCAGCGGCCTTCAAAATGGGTATGTCGTCAGCTTGGGCATGAACCAAGGGGTGCTAGGAGGATGGCTGGCTAAAGACTGTGGAATTGCTTGGTTCCTCCCCTACCTAGACCTTGGCGGGCGCGCCTATTACTACCCCAAGCTCCAGCAGCCAGATGGCTTAGGAGGCACGCGGGAGCAGAGCGTCATAGTCCCAGACCTTTTTGCGGGCATAGGTACTTTGTTCAATCCCTTCCCTTACTTTGAAATTTTTGGTTCGGTGCGTGCCCGCAGTGAAGTGATAGACCCCCTCAAGATAGACTTCAGCTGGCAGGTGGGCGCGCGCCTAAGCTTTCTCTACGATTGATGAATGAATTCTGCCCCCTCTGTCTTCTTTGACCTTCACGTTCATTCTACTCTAAAGGCTTTTCTCCTGAGTGCGGTTGATTCGCCGTGGCAGGATTACGATGAGGCTACGCCGGCGGAGCGCGTACGGCGCACCCCTCGCCTTACTCAATCGGACTTTACTAAGCTGCTTCGTTCCGGCACGCGTGTAATCTGCTTGGCTCTCCATCCTTTAGAGCGGTATTTGGTATCGGCCTTCACTACTCGGCCAGTTATGTATGCTTTGATCTTTCGCATGCGCTTGGAGAAGGTGCGCCAGATCCTCCAGCGCAACCCCTTTGTAATCCTTCAGCAGGAATATAACTTACTTCTAGCCTACCGCCGGCAGCCCGATGGGCCAGGAGAAGTGATCATCGTGCGCCGTCCAGAAGATATTGATGAGGCCATAGCTAATCCACATAAAATCGCCGCTATCCTCTCTTTAGAAGGCGCCCATGCCCTCGGATTTGAATATCGGGATTACACTTTTCCAGCTATTCGGGGGTTTTCGTATGATGGCTTTTTTCCGCTCACGCGTGATGGCATTCGGGCGCGTATGGAATGGGCGGCTGCGCGCGGAATCCATATGATTACCCTTGTGCACATGGTGTATAACCACCTGGCTACACCCGCCAAAGCTGTGGAATTTCAAGGTTTGGCCACCGTACTTCCTAACCCCTATCGTAGCCTGCGCAGCATAGGGCGCTTTCGCGGACTGAGTAGTTACGGCGCTTTCTTCGTAGAAGAAGCCTACCGACGCGGCATCCTTATAGATGTCAAACACTGCGATCATATTGCGCGGCGCGAGGTTTACGAAATCGCCCAAGAGTACGGCATGCCGGTAATAGCCTCGCATGTAGCGGCCTCTGGCTTGGGCCTGACCCAACGCAAATTTCGTAACGACCGTCGGCGCCACCGCCTGAATAGCGAGCGCTTCAACCCTTGGGACATAAACCTTCACAATGAGGATCTGCTGGCTATAGCCCGTAGTGGAGGTCTTATAGGGCTTATCATGGATGAGCGCGTATGTGCGGGCGAAAAGCTTCTTCAAAGCGTCCGCAGTGGCGAGATCCATCCTTTAGAACCCTTTTTCCAGCAGATTCGCTATATCTATCTTACGCTTGTGGAAGGTGGTATACCCCCGCGCCAGGCTTTTGCTACCCTCTGCTTAGGCAGCGACTTTGATGGGTTTATTGATCCCATAGATGCTGTACCCACCGTTTTAGAATATCCTACGGTTCTTTGGCCTGCCTTGCTACGCTTTTTTGAAGAGGAATATACTTTGTTTGCGGATACGCACTGGACACCTGCTGAGTTAGCTGAAGGCATAGTCGCTCGCCATGGGATTTCGTTTTGGAAGCGCTTCCTGCGTCAGAAGGGCGAGCGTGCCACTGCTGCACCCTTAGCCACTGGTGTGGGCTCGGAGGGGCTTTCCGGGTATTGAATGCGGGCGTGATGAAGGGAGAGAAGCTGCTGGTAAAAGGTCTCTTCCAATTCCTTGATTTGCTCAAAACTAAGGGCTGAATCTTCCAGCTGCCCCTCAGCGATACGCTGTTGGATAATACGCTGAATATGGCGGCGGAGCTTTTCGGGCGTAAGGTCGGGGAGGGCGCGCGTGCTGGCTTCCAAAGAGTCGGCCAACATAAGTATAGTCTCCTCGCGCGTACGCGGCTTAGGGCCCTCATAGCGAAATTCCGCCTCCAAGGCAGGGGCTTCCTGAGGGCGCTCCCGCTTTTGCTTCTCCCAAAAGAAGTGGATATACGTAGTGCCGTGGTGGGTGCAAATGCCCTGAATTACCTCCATCGGAAGGCGATAGCGCACTCCTAATTCTACCCCATATTCCACATGTCGTCGGATGGCGCGCGCACTTTCCAAAGGTGTAAGGTTATGGTGGGGATTAGCGGCATGACCCTGGGAGATAGCTGCAAGGTTTTCTATGAAATACTCGGGATGCTCCAGCTTTCCAATATCGTGGAAAAGAGCCATTACGTGCACCTTCAAAGAATGCGCGCCAATACGCCGCGCGGCCGCTTCAGCTAAAGCAGCCACCGAAAGGCTGTGCTGAAAAGTGCCTGGTGCCCGTTGCTTAAGCTCACGCAAAAGCGGATGGTCAATATCCAGTAGCTCCAGAAAAGTAATATCCGAACTAATCCTAAAGAGCCGCTCAATCAGATAGATCAGCGGATACACAAGGAGGGAGACCAGTACATTCCCCCCCAGCATAGCTAACCCCCATCCAGCGTGAAGTAAACCTTGAAAACTGGCTTGCCTGAAAAGGTGATAGCCTAAGTAGGTGCCTATATAGCTTAGGAGGAGAAGCCCTAAGGCATAATAAATATGGGCTCGGCGATAGACCACGCGTAGTTGGAATACCACCAACATGCTGCTGAATCCATGGACGAAAAAGTACTCTACGGGATCTTCCATGATAAGGCTGAGCTGGGCGCCCAGAGCGATCGCCGAGATAAATCCCACGCGGTCATCAAAAAATATGGCCAAAACTATCGGACCGAGCGCAAAGGGTGCCAAATGGTATAAAGGTATATCTGACCTTGGAAGCCAAATCTCCTGCCGATTGGCAATAAATGAGACCACCCATAGGGTCAATAGGTACATGGTAATGAGTAGGAAAGTCGGGCGTAGGTGCTTAGGTGATAGGCGCTTAGTTGCATAGAGGTACCAGAAAGCTATCAGGGTGCTTACAAAAATCAGTAGGGAAAGGCCAAAAAACCGTAAGAGACGATTGCCTACGGGTTGATTTGCAAGATAAGCTTTCCGCAAAGAATATAGCTTCTGGTAGGCCAGCGAGGATATAATCTCACCCTTTTGAATAATGCGTTCGCCGCGCTGGACAATTCCCTGAAAGGGTGAAAGGCTACGCTGAAGGGAAGGCACGCGCTGTTGGGTGGCCTGCGAATCATAACGACAATTAGGGGGAAGGTATTGAAGCAGTTTTTCCAGCGAGTCCTGCAATGGCGCTGAAAAATGGGCTTTTATCCATTGGCGCAGACGCGCGCTATCCACCAGAGCCTCAAGCGCAATATTGGTTTCTTCCTTGCCCTTGAGAAGGATGGCTATACCCTGACGATTAGTTAGGGGTATGTCGGTGTAGCCATAACGATAGGCATATTGGGCTAAGTCCGCAAAGGCGGCACGCAACCGAGAGGAATGGGAAGAAAGAACTTTGTCAAGGGTCTTCTGAACTGCTGGCGCTATAGTGGTATCTAAGCGGAAAGCCAGCGAAGTAGCCTCCGAGGCATTTGGAGAGTAAGCGTCAGGCGCCTGCGTAGCGCGATAAATACCAAACTCAAAAGGCGCATAAAGGTCATGGAACCGCCACAGCTCCCCTTCTTTGAAGTCAGCTAAATAGGAAGGAATTTCGTTTTTATGCAGAATCAGACTTGCTATGAGGGTATAGCCCGTGCTGAAACCTACAAGGAGAAGAATTTCGCGTCTAATGAACCAACCCATACCGAAGGCGCTTACGCTCTGTCTCTAAGCGCTGACGCAGGACTACTTTGGGGTCGTAGGATTCTATTTCAGGAGCGTATGGGATTACGTTGCGTCGGTAGACAAGGATACCTTTACGCCCCTCAAACAGGCCACGCTTCCAGAACTCTATGGCATCGTAGGTGCCGTCCGCCCCTTGCGAAGGCCAGGGGTCGTCATAAACCCCCCTGAACCGACGCGAGCGAGCTACGTGGTCAAAAATAATGGCGGGATAGCGTTTGCGTGCCCCATAGCGCCGTACATACCATCCCAAATTCAGCGAAAGGGGGGTAGTCTCCGAGTACTCTAGGATGACCCGCATTTTCGGCACTGGGCCTGCGTAAATTACGGGGGCGCCAAAAAACACCCCTTCTGGCCGGTCGGGGTCAAAAAAGAGGGTTTCTACGACTTTGAAGTTCCGCCGGGCATTGTACCCATTCCACCCCAGCAGCACATAATAGGTGAGCTTCTCTTTTTGAATGCGCAGGCCACGTGGTATATAGGCGACACCTTCGTAGCGGAGCACGCCGTGGGTAGTATAGCGGGGATGATAATACAGCGCCCCTACCCAGGCCTCGGGCCCAGTGGTACGGCGCTCAATATCCTCTTCTTCTAAAACCTCCGGAATCTCGCGCAGTTCATACACATAATACTGAAAGGTGTCTCGTTTGGTTTTGCGCCAGCGGCGCACCAGTAGGCCGTAATACCGATGTACCCTGGTCGCAAAATCTATAACCTGCCAAGTGAATATGCGGAAGGTACTATCAGGCGGGGTGAGTATGGATACGGTTTGAACCGAATCAAAGGGGTAGGTAAAGGCTTCGGGGCGCTGGAGGGTAGTCTTCCAGAGGGCTAGAAAAAGAGCATTTACCGAGTCTTTTGCGGCGGTATTTTCGTGCTCTAAGATGAAGCGGCCCATCTCCGCTAAGCGGCGTTCTACTATAGGAAGAGGCTCTTGAGCCCACACAAGTAAGCTTAGGCCTATGCTCCACTTGAGCGTACGCATTAAAGCAAAAATAAATCTTATCCGAAAGCTTGGGAAAGTAGGCTTTGCGCGCGCGCTAAAGCCTGCCAGTTTAGAGGGGGAAGGGCCGACTTTTCCTCTAAAAAGCTTAGAAGGGTTTCCGTGCGCAGGTTAGAGACTAAAGGCACGCCGGCGAAGGGGCAGCCGCCATAACCCCCTAGCGCCGTATCAAACCGCCTACACCCCGCTTCCCAGGCTGCGGCTATTTTCGCTCGGCTGTCCTGCGGCGTAGCATGGAGATGTACCCCCCATGTCACCCCTTGGACCAGAGGGAGAACCCGAGCTAATAGGTTATATATTTGGTCTGGCGTAGCTAACCCTACCGTATCGGCTAAGGATAAAATGGCCACACCCTTGGCCTGAAGATGGTGGGCGAGAACTACCACTTCCTCGGGGTCGTACGGATCACCGTAAGGATTCCCAAAACCCATGGAGAGATAAACTACGGGGACCTTTCCGTAGGCTCGGCACAGCTCTACCAATTCTTCTACAAAAGCCTGGGCCTCCGCCCGCGATTGGCGCGTATTCTGCCGCTGAAAGGTCTCCGAAAGCGAAAGGGGGTATCCTACGTACCGAACGGCTGGATGGCGTACGGCCTCTTCCGCCCCACGCCGATTAGCTACAATAACCAGGAGGCCTGTATGGGGATAGGCCGCATAGGGTAGGGCTTCTAGCACTGCGGCGGTGTCCTGCATTTGAGGCACAGCCTTAGGCGACACAAACGACCCCGCATCCAGCGTATGAAAACCCACCTGGATAAGCTCGGTGAGGTAAGCGATCTTGATTTCCGTGGGAATTATATGGCTAAGTCCTTGCCACGCGTCGCGCGGGCACTCCACGATTTGCACGGCTTCCATTAGAAAAACTTAAGCTTTTCTTAGGGATGGGCCACGCCAACGGCCAGCCAGCTACCTAAGGTGGGCTGGTAGCCATAGGCTAAGCGCAGCCGCCAGCTCTGATACGCTAAGTCTATACCTGTGCCTATTTGCAGCAGGGGTACGGCTATTCCCGCACGCCAGTGAAGCATCCGATGAGGGCTGTACAGGAAAGCCGTGTGAAGCTGGGGGTTAGCTGATCCTTCCTGCGTCAGCTCGGCCATTAGGAGAGCCGTAGGGAGGGGCGCATACGCTAGGCCTAACCCATAGCGTAGCGCTCCAGGTAGAAGCCCCCAGCCTACCCCGAGGAGATTATACCCATAGCCGCCAATCACAAGCTGAGGCAGGGGAAAAAATTGAAAGCCTACATCGGGCGTGAAGCGCCAGAGACGTCCATACTCGGCAAAATCGGTAAAAAGGGCTCTAGTTCGTACGGCTAGCTTTACTTTCCGACGAAAAAAACTGGCTCCGTATCCCACCCCGCCTTGCCAATGTGTTATTTTATCCCAGCCCCAATACATAAGCTGGGCTTGCAGGACCTGCAGGGAGTCCCACGAAAAAGCCAAGCCACCCAAGCGCCAGCTTAGCTCAGGGGCTGGAAGGTAAGCGGTTACTGCTACTTCGCCAGACCACCGGCGCTGGGGAAACGTGGCCGGATTTAGGCTCAGTACCTCCCCCGTAAGGCAGCTCTGAGCCCCACTCAGCCCAAGCGCCACCGGCGCGTAATACTGTCCCCATATAAGCAGTACTAGCCCCACCACCTACCCGAAGGTACAAATCCCAACTTAGCTAAGGTAATTTTGGCTGGCCAGAATAGGAATGGCTCAGGATGCTTATCTTTGCCGCATGCCAACCTTTATCCGCAGCCTACTGGGGGCTTGCTTAGCTGTAGGGTATGGGGTATATGCGCAATGCAGCTACAATATCAGTAATACCACTGTAGATCTGGTGGCAAGCGGCTGCTGCAGTGGGGCTGACTTTTACGATTCGGGCGGTCCCTCGGGGAATTATGGCAATAACCAGAACTTCACCATGACATTTCGCGCATCCTTTGGGCAGCGGATTCGCCTGGAGTTTAGCGCTTTCAATACGGAGGCGGGCTTTGACTGGCTGGAGGTATATGATGGCCCGAATACCGGGTCTCCCCTGTTAGGTCGGTTTTCAGGCACTACGGTGCCTGGGCCTCTTACAAGCAGTGGCCCTGCGCTGACGGTGCGCTTTACCTCAGATGTTAGTGAAGTAAGGAGCGGCTGGGTAGCACGGGTAAGCTGCGTGTCTCCTGCAGCGGCCTGTACTTTCACCCTACTATCTACCCATCAAGATATAGACCTAAGCGCTAATAGCTGCTGTGGTTCAGCTCTCTTCTACGATAGTGGTGGGGATGGCAGTGGGTATGGGGATGGAGAGGACCGCACCATAACCTTTGCCGCTCCAGCGGGTCAGCGCCTAAGGGCTGAATTTGGGGTAATGGACCTCTTAACGGGGGACACGCTTTATGTCCATGATGGGCCTAATACGGCGGCACCCGTGATTGCGCGCCTTAGCGGGAATACCCCTCAAACTATCCGGAGTACGGGCTCCCACCTTACTTTTCGCTTTGTCTCGGATGGAGCTGGTACGGCAGGAGGATGGATCGCTCTACTTCAATGCTTTGTACCC
This sequence comes from Bacteroidia bacterium, assembly GCA_025059535.1. Classification (GTDB taxonomy): domain Bacteria; phylum Bacteroidota; class Bacteroidia; order SpSt-205; family SpSt-205; genus SpSt-205. Next base: position 172,812 of record JANXCX010000024.1, on the reverse strand, counting down.
TGCCAATATTCCATGCAAAATGGCGTTACTGTGGATTTAGCCGCTGAGGTCTGCTGCGGCGGGGCGAATTTCTACGATAGTGGCGGACCTGGCGGAAGCGCTACTACCAGCGGTGCGTCGGGTAATTACATGAATAACGAAAATGCCGTTATGACCTTTACTGCGCCATTAGGCCAACATGTGCGGGTAGTGTTCTCGGCCTTTACGACGGAGAATAACTACGATAGTCTTGAGGTATTTGATGGCCCCAATACGAGTGCGCCCCGCTTAGGGCGGTTTATGGGTACAGCGCTGCCGCCGACGCTCATCAGTACTTCTAATGCACTTACTTTTCGCTTTCGGTCTGATGGCTCCGTTAATCGGTTGGGCTGGGAAGCTGCCCTTTCCTGCGTAAGTCCTGCCTCAGCCTGTATCTTTCCTATGAGTACTCAGACGGTAGATTTAGGCGCGACGGGCTGCTGCGGCTTAGCTCATTTCTACGATGATGGCGGGCTGAGCGGCGACTATAGCGCCAACGCTAGCCATGTTCTAACCTTTCGCGCGCCTTCGGGCCAAGGAGTAGAGGTGCGCTTCAATACCTTTGACCTTGGAGCGGGAGATGAATTACGGGTGTATGATGGCGCCTCCACTTCAGACCCCCTGATAGGTACCTATACAGGCTCAACCCTTCCGCCGCTCCTGCGTAGCAGCCGGGGCGCCCTTACATTTCAGTTTGTCTCGGATGCCGCTGCGGAAAGGGCGGGCTGGTTTGCCGTAGTGCGCTGCTACCCTCGCCAAGTTCTCATGCAGAACGGCACATTTGATTTAGCCGCCCAAGAGGGCTGTGGTGGGATACGCTTCTACGATACGGGTGGCCCCAACGGAAACTATGCTAATAATGAAAACCTTACCTTGACCTTTTTGGCTCCACCGGGTGAATTTGTACGCGTGCAATTCAATTCTTTCAATACCCAGCTCAATCAAGATACGCTGGAAGTTTTCGATGGGCCGGATGCTAACGCTACACGGCTGGGGGTTTATTCAGGTGCTGCGCTTCCCCCCGTGCTTACAAGTAGTACTGAAGCCCTAACATTTCGTTTCCGCTCGAATGCCACAGTCGTAGCCGCTGGATGGGAGGCGGTGGTTTCCTGCGTTACGCCTCCACCCGCCTGTATCTTCACTATGCAGACGACTCAGGTAGATGTGGCGGCGAATTCCTGTTGTGGGGTAGGGGTATTTTACGATGATGGCGGCTCGGTAGGAAATTATGGGGACAATATAGATGATATCCTAACCTTTATCGCCCCGGTGGGACAAGGGGTAGAAGTGCGTTTTATTGCTTTTAGCTTGCTAGCTGGGGATACGCTATATGTGTATGATGGGGCTGATCTCAGTGCCCCTCTGATCGGAGCTTACTCGGGTACTAACCTACCGCCCGTAATTCGCGGAAGTAGGCAGCGGCTTACTTTCCGCTTTATTTCCAACGGTTCTGGCAATGCGGCGGGCTGGGCGGCGCGCATAGCGTGCTATGAGCGCTGCATCTACACCATGCCGCGCACCGGCAGCGCTACCGTAGCTATAGGTGAACGTGACTGCTGTGGAGGACTCAATTTCTTTGATAGTGGTGGCTCTGGGGGTAGTGCTACGACCTCTGATCAGCCCGGTAACTACACCAATGGTGAAAATGGGGTAGTTACCTTCACGGCGCCGGTAGGTCAGCATGTGCGGGTAGAATTCTCCGCCTTCACGACGGAAAATAATTATGATGTGCTAGAGGCCTTTGATGGGGCTGATGTGAATGCGCCGCGCCTCGGCCGTTTCACGGGTACTACTCTGCCTCCTACTCTTTTGAGTTCTACGAACGTCCTCACTTTTCGCTTCCAAAGCGATGGTAGTGTTAACAGGCTAGGCTGGGCCGCTTCGGTTAGTTGTGCTACCCCCACTCCCGGCTGCATCTTCAATCTTAGCACGCGCCGGGTAGAGCTAGGGACTTTAGGCTGCTGCGGTCTAGCGCACTTCTATGATGATGGCGGCTTAGGGGCGGATTATGGGAATAGCGTAGATGAGACTATTACCTTTGAAGCTCCTGTTGGCCAGGGAGTAGAAGTGCGCTTCTTTGCCTTCAATTTAGCTGAAGGGGATACGCTATATGTGTATGATGGGGCTGATCTAAATGCGCCGCGCCTGGGGGCTTATTCGGGTACGGACTTACCGCCTCTGATTCGGGGAAATAGGCAGCAGCTTACCTTCCGATTTGTCTCTAATGCTTCAGGTACCGCTGCTGGATGGGGGGCGCGGGTGGGCTGCTATGAGCGCTGCACTTTTGTCATGCCAGCTACCGGTACCACGACGGTGGAGATTGCCCAGCGGGACTGCTGCGGCGGACTCAACTTCTTTGATAGCGGTGGCCCCTCGGGCGACTACGGTAATGGCCAAAATGCTACCGTAACATTTGTAGCTCCCTTAGGGCAGCGCGTAGAGCTGAGCTTCTCCAGCTTCAATACCGAGCCTAATGTAGATACGCTGGAGGTGTTTGAGGGAGTGGGCACGAGCGGGACCCGTTTAGGGCGCTTCTCGGGTAATACGCTGCCGCCTACCCTGACCAGTAGCGGACGTGCCCTCACCGTGCGCTTCCAATCCAATTTCTCTACTGCCGCCTCGGGCTGGGCTGCTCAGGTGCGTTGCGTACCTATGTCGCCGGGTTGCACTTTCGTTCTAAACGCCGCTACGCAGAATGTAGACCTAAGTACGGCCGGCTGCTGTGGAGGTGGCGTATTCTACGATAGCGGGAGTGAGGCGGGGGGTTATGGGGATAATGAGGACCGCCAGATTACCTTCACGGCGCCTTCGGGACAGCGGGTACGTGTAGATTTTGGCGCCTTCCAGGTAGCGTCGGGAGATACGCTGTACGTTCATGATGGCCCAGATGCGGCCGCACCAATTGTTGCCCGGTTGAGCGGTACTACTCTTCCTTCGGTCCTGCGCAGTAGCGGGCAAAGTATCACCTTCCGTTTCGTCTCTAATAGTGCCGGCACCGCTGCTGGATGGATAGCCGAGGTAAGCTGCTTCGTCCCCTGCATATACAACATGACTAATGGCCTTACGGTAGACCTGGGCGGAGAGAACTGCTGTGATGGTCTAAACTTCTACGATAGCGGCGGACCTGCAGGTAACTACTCTAATAACGAAAACCAAACAACCACTTTCTTAGCGCCTTTAGGGCAGCGGCTGCGCTTGGAATTTACGGCCTTCAATACGGAGACTAACTATGATTGGCTGGAAGTGTATGATGGAGTAGGTACAGGTGGGACGCAGTTAGGGCGCTTTTCGGGAAGTACCGTACCCGCTCCAATAACCAGTACCGGCCGTGCTCTGACTATCCGATTCACCTCAGATGGAAGCGTTGTGAGAAGTGGCTGGGCGGCGCGCCTAAGCTGCGTGGCTCCACCCGCTGCTTGTACTTTCACTATGCCTGCCTCTCCTCAGGTGATAGACCTAGCGCAAAATAACTGCTGTGGCGACGCCGTCTTCTACGATAGTGGAAATCTCGGCGGGAACTATGGGGATAACGAGAATCGCACTATCACCTTTATGGCGCCTGAAGGCCAGCGCGCCGCCTTTAGTTTCTTCCAGCTAGAACTTCTAGACGGGGATACTCTATTTGTGCATGATGGTCAGGACGCGAATAGCCCTATTTTAGCCCGTCTGAGTGGTAATACCCCTCCGGCCCAACCTATTCGGGCACGCGGGCGGTATATTACGTTCCGGTTTGTTTCCAATGGCTCAGGTAATGCGGCAGGATGGGGCGCCTCCATCTCCTGTTTTGTGCCTTGCATTTACACTATGCGCAGTGGGACAATTGATTTAGGGGAAGAAGCCTGCTGCGATGAGGTGCGCTTCTACGATAGCGGCGGGCCTACGGCGAATTATAGCAATAGCGAGTCACGCGGCCTGACTTTCCTTGCACCGCCGCGCCATCGCCTGAGAGTGGTCTTCACTAGCTTCGCCTCCGAAAACTGCTGCGACTCGCTCGTAGTATATGACGGTGCGGATGAACTATCCTCCCCTCGGCTTATCACCCTGCGTGGTACGCCCTCTATGCCAGTAGAGCTAACAAGCACGGGTAATGCGCTCACCTTCCGTTTCCGCTCCGATGGAAGCATTACGGGTGCAGGGTGGGAAGCTACGATTTCGTGTATCGCCCCCTGCAGCTATGTGCTTCAGGCAGATAGTGCCGTGATAGACCTAACGCAGGAGGATTGTTGCGGCGGCGCTAACTTCTACGATAGCGGGGGGCCTAATAGAAATTATGGTGATAATCAAAACAAGCTAATCATCTTCCAAGCTCCTTATGGCGAAAGAATAGAGGCCACCTTTTCTCAATTTGCCACCGAGGCTAATCAGGATATTCTACGGGTATTTGATGGATTTGGACGCACGGCGAATCTAATAGGACAGTACTCTGGGACGACTCTGCCGCCTGTGATCCAGAGCTCTGGCCGGTATCTTACCTTTGAGTTTCGCTCGTCGGACAATACGTCCGACGCGGGATGGGCGGCTCGGCTGCGCTGCATAGGCTATCCAGCTTGTACCTATCTGATGCCTTATAGGGATACGCTGGATGTGGACTTAGCGGCGGAAAACTGCTGCGGTAATGGCGCTACTTTCTATGACGGAGGTGGTCCAGTTGACCTCTATCAGGGTAGGGATACAAGTATGGCTATCTTCCGAGCGCCGTCGGGTAAGCGGCTGAAGGTTACTTTCTCAGCCTTTGCGCTTGGAAGCGGCGATACGCTCTGGGCGTATGATGGCGAAGGTACCTCCGCCCGTCAGATAGGGGCTTACCATGGCTCTACCCTGCCTCCTGCAATTACTAGTACAGGTAGGGTTCTTACATTTGCCTTCCGTGCAAATGCGGCGGATAGTCTATTTGGTTGGGAGGCCCGGATTGAGTGTGAGGATGTGCCGCCTCCCCCGAATTCCCTTCCTGGGCTTTCGGCAGGTATAAGGGTGACCCTCCACCCTAATCCGAGCCGCGGTGGGGCCTGGCTGGAGGCTGACCTGCCTATCCAGCGCGTGCGGATTTGGGACACCTACGGCAAGCTGGTCTGGGAAGGTATAGAGGAAAAACACCGCTGGTACTTAGAAGCTCTAAGCGGGGGCGTTTATACCGTGGAGGTGCATCTCAGTAACGGGGAGCGCACCTTCCTGCGGTGGGTTATCACGCTATAGAAACGCTGAGCGGGGCGGCGCTCGCCGCCCCGCTTTTTTATTTACCTTTGATAGGCTATGCGCCCGGCTTGGCTGCGCGTCAAACTGCCCTCAGGCGCTAACTACCGTTTTGTCCGTCAGGTTATAGACACCCATCGCCTTCATACGGTGTGCGAGAGTGCCCACTGCCCTAATATGGGCGAATGCTGGGGCGCCGGCACAGCTACCTTCATGATTTTGGGAAATATCTGCACGCGTTCCTGCGGCTTCTGCGCCGTAAAAACGGGCCGCCCCACCGAGCTGGATTGGGAAGAGCCTGAGCGCGTGGCTCAAGCAGTAGAACTTATGCAACTCAAACACTGCGTGATTACTTCGGTCAATCGGGATGAACTCAAAGATGGGGGCGCGGAAATTTGGGCCCGTACGGTGCGGGCTATCAAAACGCGCATGCCCCACACGACGATTGAGGTCTTGCTACCCGACTTCAAAGGGAATTGGGCGGCCCTTTATCGTGTCCTGGAAGAGGGCCCAGATGTAGTTTCGCATAACATGGAGACCGTACGTCGCCTCTACCGCCGCGTACGGCCTCAAGCCAAATACGAACGCAGCCTGGAACAGATCCGTCGAACTAAAGAAGCGGGATTCCGTACTAAGTCTGGCGCTATGTTAGGTTTGGGTGAGACGCACGAAGAGGTCATAGAACTTATGGCGGATCTGCTGGCTAATGGCTGCGATGTGCTTACTTTAGGCCAATACCTTCAACCTACCCCCGCTCATCTGCCCGTAGAGCGCTTCGTGCCACCTGAGGAATTTGAGGCGTATGCGCGGCTTGGGCTAGAGATGGGCTTTGACTACGTAGAAAGCGGGCCTTTAGTGCGCTCCTCCTATCACTCCGAACGGCATGTAACCCCAAGAAAGCGATGAATTTCCTCTTTCCCCACTTTCTGTGGGGCCTTTTAGCTCTGATTGTACCGATTGTAGTGCATTTCTTTTACCTTCGGCGCTCCCGGCGGTATGAGTTTTCGCGGGCACTGTGGGTAGAGCGGCTCAAGCAGTTCAACCGACCTTACCTAAAGCTGCATCACTGGATTCTCCTTTTTCTGCGCTTGGCGGCTCTTTCGGCTATTGTGCTACTTTTTGCCCGACCTCAGTGGGGTAAAGGCCTGTCTATGCGTCTTGGGGGCACTTCGGTGCTTGTAATTGTGGATGTTTCGCCCTCTATGCATCCAGTCTGGGCTACCTTGCAGGCTCTGCTTCAGGAGGTTTTGCGTCAAGCACCCGCTTCGCAGGAATTCAGGCTTCTTACTACCGACAGCTATGTGCCGCGCAGTCCTTTCTTACCAGCGGCGCTTATGAAGGAAAAAGTAGCGGCTATTCAGCCCGCTGACATGGGATATCCATTGGCCTACTTCTTAGAGAGATCTGAGCTCTTTTTTCGGGAAGCAAGCTATGAGAAGAAAAAAATATATGTATTCTCTGACTTTCAGCGCACTTCTGTAGGAAATTTGGCCCGGCTGAAGGGACAGGTAAAAGGTGATCTCGTACTCTTTCCTGTGCGGGCGGATTGGCGAGGGAATGCCTGGTTTGACTCGGTAAATGTAGCGGCGGTTGGGGATCGGATTCGGGTGGCGTATAGGCTACAGGGGCCGAAGGATACCATTTACACCATACAGGTGGGTAATCGGGTGCGCCCCTGTGCGGTAGGCCGCCATGAGGAGCTAATACCCCTAACCGAAGGCCGAATAGAGCTGCAAATAAGAGGCGATGCCATAGAAGTGGACAACTGGTGTGGGATAGGTTGGCTGAGGGCTGGAGAGAGGCAAGCGCTCTGCGGCGGTGACCCACGCCTTCTGAGCCAGAGCGCTTTCCAAAGGCTTTTTGAGGTACTGAGCTGGCCTAAAACGGATTTGAATACTCCTACGGAGGCTACCCGTTTGTGGGTGGGAGAGCTTGGCCACCTACCAGGGGGTATAGCGGCTTGGGTAGCCGAAGGGGGTACCTTGGTAGCTTTCGCCCCAGCCCAAAATACTCCTTTGGCCTGGCGAAACGCTTTTTTTGACCTAGAGGTGGATGGCGTTCTGGCCCCAGCGCCTCAGGCCGTCTATCTTACCCCTCTAACTCACCCGCTGTGGGAAGAGGTGTTTGTGCCCATAGGGGGCGAAGGGCTAAGCCTGCCCGAACCGCTCACGGTGGCTTCTCTCTACCTGCTTCGTCCAAGTGGCGGTAGAGTCCTCCTACAGACCGCCGAAGGCACGCCGCTTTTCTGGGAAATTCCTTGGCAAAAGGGGTTTGTGTATCTTTTTGCCTTTCCTTGGTGGGGCAGTTCGCTAGGCCATCACAGCCTCTTTGTGCCGCTTTTTGAGCGGTTGTTCTGGCGGCATCACGGAAGCGGATGGATAGGCTATGTGCCGCTTGGGACGCGTCGGACCTTCACTTTACCTGCCGCCGAAGGGCCCGTAACGCTTCGGCACACCCGTTCGAGCTTCGTGCATACCCCGCATACCGAAGCGCAAGGCCATACAATCACCTTTAGCTTAGGGGAGTATCCCCTCCCAGCTGGGCTATACGGCGTATATCTACAAGAGAAGCTATACGGTTATATCGGTGTCAATAGGCCCTCTAGCGAATCTTACTCGGACTTTCTTGCGCCAGCGGAGTGGGAGGCGGCTGGGTTAGCGGTAGAAGTGCGCCAGTGGAGTGAAGGTGCCTTTAAACCGGCTTATCTAACCCTGCGCTGGCGCCCATGGTGGCTCTGGCTGGGACTAGCGCTAGGGCTACTGATGGCGGAAATCGCCTGGAGTCGCCGGCTTTTACGCCCAGCTAGTGTATCTTCACCTTGAAGCGCCGACGAACCTCCCGCCCATTTGAAGGATAATAAATTACTTCAGCTATGCCCTGAACTTTCTGCTTCTCTAAACGGGCTTCCAATTCAAGCTCACCATATTCATTGGCGTCAAACTGGCGCCCGCCTGCGCTCTGCCCTGCCTTGAAAAAGCGTAAAATCAGCTTAGAATGCGGCCGCATACCCGTGATATAAATGTGATATGTCTTACCGCCCTCTATAACTAAAGGGTCCTGCCACTGGAAAGGCTGGCCATTTATTTGAATGGCTATATCCTCCCGTGGCACCACGACGGGGGAGGGCGTCTCGCCCTCCGATTCACCAATCACCTCATTTGGGTCATACCCGCCCGACTGAGCACTCAAATAAGCGACTAAGAGAAAAGCGACCCAGCGCATGCTTCCAAGATACTATATTTGAAGTAAATGAGCTGGGCTCGCCCTTACACCCTGGAACTGCCGCCGGTATTTTACAAGTGGTTAGAGCGCGCCCGACGCTACCCCATGTTTGATATCGTACGGGAAGGCACGCTTTGTTCGGTACGTCTCCTCTACTTGCTTGAACCGCAAGGGGGGCCGCGCGACATTTTCCTGCACAAACAGCGCTTGGGGGTCAATCTACCCCCTTCCTACTTACCGCTGGGGTATGATGCCTTCTGGAATATCCTTGTTTGGGATGTAGCGGAGGGTGGTGTGTATTTTCAGTGGCGCAGTAGGCCTTCTTCCTCTCCGCTCCTTGTGGCACCTTCGCTAGAGAGCTTTTGCGACCAGCTTTACTACCGTCCATGGAACGCCTGAGGCTGCTTCAACTTTTGCACTGGGCCGACCGCTATCCCTACTTTTACTTCTGCCTGCAGAATAATCCCCAGGATGATTTGAGCCTGTATCGGTGGGTCATGGGGATGGGGCGGCAAGTAGCTAAATACCCTTTCAAGGAAAGAGAATGGTACATGGGTGGTTGGAGCTACGAATGGAAAGCACCCTATAAAAAGCCCTGGCTGGAGTTTCCTAAAGTAGCCTTTTTTGTGCCTCATATAGTAATCGCCCAGTCAGAGGCCTCGGAATGGAGTGAGGAGGAGTTACCTCCTCCCTCTTCGGCGGCTCGTTTTTTGGCTAGCTCCTTTGACCGGCAGGGGTACTTAGAGGCAGTGGATCGGATTCGGGCCCTCATCCGAAGTGGGGAAGTGTATCAGATCAACCTTACTTTGGCGCTCCTTTGGGAAGTAGCCCTGGATCCTCTGGTAGTGTATGTACATCTTTTGCGCGCCTGGCCCTCTACCTTCAACTATATCTTCAAATACCAGCAAAAGTATCTTATCGGAGCCTCGCCAGAGAGGTTTTTCTGGCAGTGGCGGCAGCTAGTAGTCCAGCAGCCCATCAAAGGAACTATCTCGCGAGGCAAAACCTGGGAAGAGGACCTGCGTAATTTGGAGTCTTTGAAGAGAAATCCAAAAGAGATGGCGGAAAACACGATGATTGTGGATTTAGTGCGGAATGACCTTCAGCGCGTGTGCCTTACCGGCTCGGTTCAAGTATCTGCGCTAGCCGAGGTGCATACTTTTTCTACGGTGCATCACTTAGTTTCTACGGTAGTGGGAGAGCGCGCCGAAGGCGTATCCACTTGCGAAGTGGTGGAAAGCCTTTTTCCAGCGGGCTCTATGACTGGCGCCCCTAAGAAAGCCGCCTTACGCTACATTTACGAGCTTGAGCCCATAGGGCGTGGTCTCTATTCGGGGGCGGTAGGCTACTTATCGCCAGAGGGGGAGGCCGACTTTGCCGTAGTTATACGCAGTTGCGTCTACGATCGCGCCAGCCGGCGCTTACTTATTCAGGTAGGCAGCGGGATTACCTATGATTCCGATCCCCTCGCCGAATGGGAGGAGAGCTGGCTCAAAGCCGACCACCTTCTCCAGCTACTGGGGCTGCCCACTCATGGGTTGCGATCCTGAATCAGCGAGTGCTCTCGGCGAATTTTATTCTGAAGCTCCATAAGAGCATGGAGGAGTACTTCGGGGCGTGGGGGACAGCCCGGCACATATACATCCACTGGAAGGAATTGATCCACCCCTTGGACTACGCCATATACGCGGTGCATGCCACCCGTGGAGGCGCAAGCGCCCATGGCGATGCACCATTTGGGTTCGGCCATTTGGTCCCAAATCCGCTTGATGGCATGGGCCATTTTGTAGGTGCACCAGCCCGCTACAATCATGACGTCAGCCTGGCGCGGCGAGAAGGAAAAGCGCTCCATCCCGAAGCGAGCGATATCATATTTAGGCCCAGCGGCGGCCATCATCTCTATGGCACAGCAAGCCAGACCCATCGGCATCGGCCATAGCGAACCTGTGCGTGCCCAGCTTATAAGGTCATCCAGCCGAGCCAGCAAAAAACCCTGCTGATTGAGGGCCTCGTGAATAGGCATGGTCAAATATAACCTTTTTTTTAGACCGCACTATCCCAGCGGAGCAGTAGAGGCAGACGCCACAATACCCTCTTCTAACTCTGCTCTGTGAATAGGCCGATTCATCGTATAGGGAGGCTTTCTTTTCGCCTTTTCAGCTTTTAGTGAGCTAAGGTAGGTGGATGACTTTCTACTGCGCTAAAGGTATGCGGTTTGATCCAGTCAGCCTAAAAAGTAATGCTAAAAATTCTCATGTAACCTGTGCGGCTCTTTTACAGGCGCAGCCTAATCCACAATCAGAACCGGTAGGCTAAATGTAGCCTGGGCAGTGGAAATCTGAAGCCAGTAGTACCCAGACGCAAAAGGCAAGGTAAGGGATTCTATCGTACCACCTTCTAAGAAGGCTTCTTTTAGGCATTGGCCAGCCGAATTGAATAGGCGGTAAAAAGCGGGGCCTGGAGTAGGAAGGTAGAGCCAAACTGTACCTTTACTTGGATTAGGCCATAAAGCGGGCACCGGCGACCCTAAGTCAGAAAGACTAGCCGCAGCGCTCACCTCTAAATAGAGCGTATCCTCCTCCCGGCATCCACCCGCTTCGGTAGTAAGCTGCAACATAAAAATGCCTGAAACTTCCCATGCCCGCGTATAGGAAGGTCCGCGGCGCACCTCTAAAAGGGTACCCCTTCGGTCATACAGCCGCCAAGTATATAGGGGGTCCGCTGCTGGCGTCTCACCATATAAAGTATGAAGGCCAAAAGGAAGGTGAAGAGTATCCCCGTTATTGAATCGGCGATTCTCATAGCGTAGGGTGGCTTGAAGCGCAGGGAGGAGTTGAAGGTTTAGCGTATCGCGGGCGGAGGCAGGGGCATCGCAAGCCTGAAGGGGAACCCAATGAGCCACCACTACCACTTCATATTGGCCTGGCAGTCCGGAAAAAACAATAAAGGAGTCCTGCACGCCATTTAAACGCTCGTCATTTATGAACCATTCGTAATAGCTGGCGCCAGGGGCAAAACCTGAAAGGCGTATGCCCTGCCCACCGAGACAGACTTCCCGGTCGGGGCCTAAATTAGGCGGTTGAGGTGGAAGGTTATACCCGCGCAGGCGCAGCCGAAAGCGCCCTACCTCTAAGGCTTCTTCCCCCTCTACTGCTAAATAAAAGCGCTGATTAGGGGTCAGAGGCATAGTGCCGCGCTGCGGCTGACTAAAGTTCTCATCGGATGGGCTTTGAACATTATCAGCGGCTTGTACGATCACCCGCGAGGTGAGGCCACCACGGCCTTGATAACCCCTGCAGTCAGAGCGATGGCCCTGATCGCGATCGCTAACTGTGTCCAGATCACTTAGGAGATGAAGGCGCGTATCAAAGTCTGTAGCTTCATCGCAGAGGTCTATCTCCAATGAGTCCAAACAGTCAGGGAGGGTAAAAGTGAAGAAAAGATCGCGGCTACGGCTTGCGGGCAGTTGGCTAAACTCATCTGTGAGGCCAAGTCCAAGAAGAGAGTCCGTATGAGTGGCTTCCCACAGTCCCGGGGCTACAGCGGTAAGCTGGAGGGGGATGGCGTTACTTGGACGGTTACCTGGGCGGTCGCGCACTAAGATGGTAAGGGGTAGCGAGGTGTCTGGGTTGCCTGGGCAGCCTGGCAAGGGCGCCGCCACAAGCCGTAGCTCAACTAACCCAGGGAGCTGGGCAGGGGCGGGAAGAGGAAAAGGTAAAGGAAAATCCGTCGGACGCAGGGTCCGCGCATGCCAGGTAGTGCCGCCATCAAGGCTCCAAAGAAGGCTAAGCCGACCTGATAAGGCCGGGGGATTAGCGCAATGGATAGCTAGAGTCTCACTTACCCATCCCTCCACCGCCGAAGCGCTAAGGGCCTGGGTAGCTGGAGGATGGCAGGGAAAGGGCGTACCATCTAACTCATAAGCTCCTATGTCGGGCGCCGCCCCCGGATCGGGACCGCTGCCTTGCGGGCGCAAGGTGCCATAGAGGTCTGTATTTACTACGACTGGCACAGGGCCCGCATTTATCCCCTCCCAAGGCTGTCCTGCCTCTAATATAGGTTCGTCGGGATGGACAAAGGGGGCGGGGTAGCTTACACCTTCCTGCGAGCCGCTCTCTAAGCCCGAGAAAGCCTGCCATGCTGCTAACGTGCCAAATACGCGCTTATTGTCGCCCCAACCTACCCGAGCAATATAACTCCGCTCTAGCCTTTCTCCTCGGATGTAGTAGAAGTTGTGCCGAAGGTTCATGGAGCTCCAGGCGATAGCAGTACTTGGCTCCCAGAAGGCTAATCCACAGGTTTCTTTAGCCTCCAATGGCTGAAGGCTGCGCAAGCGTAAAGTGTTCTGGATAAGATTACCCGAGATTTCCACACCGCCGAGCAGATTTTTACCTATGACGAGGCCTGCGCTAAACCCATCTTTGGCCCAAGGGGCGTTAGCGTCCGCTTGACCATAGAGGTGTATGGTATTGTGCCGCAGGCTGAAATGGGGCAGCGTAGTAGGGGCATTCGCTTCTAAAACGACTCCCGCCACAAGGTAGTCACTAGAGCCGGGGAGCGTTTCATCGGCACTACCTATGAGGTTACCGATAAAGTTATTTTCCATGAGGTGCGAGGTAGGTCCGCTCTGAACGTAGGCAAGTAGCCGTATGCCTACGGCCCCGTGGCCTTCGGTAGAGAAACTACGTAGATTTCGAATGCGGTTGGCGCGCAGCGCTACGGTATGGCAGAACTCTAAGTGCACGCCTTGTACGCTATGCTGAGTTTCCCAGGCGCCTTGAATAAGGCAGCCAGTAAGGGTAAGGTGCTGAATCCATCGGCCATAGAAAGCTGCGGCTCGTGGCGCACTGCCCCAGGCATAGGCGGCTTCGGACCATTGAGTAGTGGGATAACCTAAAACGCAATTCTCTACTCGGAGGTGGCTGATATATCCCCACCAGGGCGCCACTGCTGCAGCCAGATAACGCGCCGCCTGTAAAGTGCAAGCGTGTAGGGTTATGTGACTTACTTGCGTCCATACAGGAACTAAAGTAACGCTAGTACTATCGCCTATGTAAAAGGCCAGCTGCGTGCCCTGGCGCGAATGGCCTTCTAGGCGGCAGCTATCTAGGCGTATATGGCTTACTGGCCCTGAGCGCGGCACAATCCCGACTACGCCCGTTATTTCGGTGGTATCGGTAAGGCTCTTAAGCGTGAGTCGGCCGCGGCCATTCAGCGTAAAGCGCTGAACCCCACCCTGAATCCGCAGCACATACTGACCCTCCTGCCATCCTGCGCGAGGCCTTTTTGCTATAGTTATTGGCGTATCTACCGCCACCACTACGCTACAGCTTTGACAGGCGTAGGCCTTTACACGGATTGTAGATGGCTCATGCGTAGGGTCATAAGGATAGACGATTCGCAGCCATACGGTGCCTTGAGCCCCTACATGGGCCAAGGTATCCAGGGCTTCCTGCAAAGTAGCAAAAGAGCGCGCCGCGCTCTGCGAAGTGCCATTGATCCAGTACGTGCCGCTAAGCTGCAGCCATAGGCTGCCACTCAGCCACAAAAGGCTTGGCATAAAAGTTCAAAGATAAAAAGAGCATCTAAGTTCGGGTTGTCCGCCAAAAGGCGTACCCTAAGCCGCCGGCCCCTACAAGCAGTATAAGGAGCGTCTGAAACGCATGTGCGGTTACCACGAGGCGTTGGGCTATATTTTTCTCCCATCCTAGGTAGGTCAGAAGCACTAGCCCAATCGCGTGGAAGGTACCTAAGCCCCCTGGGACGGGTAGGGCCATTGCTAAGGCTGAGCCAGTGAGGAGAATCCAGCTGGCCCACAGCACGAGGCCCGAAGAGAAGCGTTCCGAAGCCGCATCGGCAAAGAGAATACTCATAGTGCTGAGCCAGTACCCTACCCAAATCCCTAAGGAGAAAAGGAGGATTAGGCTCCGTGGCCGTGTCTCGGCCAGAGCCATGAAACCCTGCAGCGCCTGCTGGACTATCCCGCGGGCTTTCTGACGCAACCAGAAGTACCACAAAAGCCCTAGCCCTAAGAGTCCTATGGCCAAAAGCAGGCTAATTAGCGGAAGCCAAGCAGTAAGGCCTAAGGCCTCAAGCCAGCCGCGCCCTTCTACTGCAGCGGTAATTCCAACTAGAAAGAGAAGAATGAGCATATCCAGGAGCCGTTCGGCCACTACGCTACCTAAGGTGAGGGGGAGAGGCGTTTGGTGCCAGCGCCAGAGTAGACTACACCGCAGAATCTCTCCGAAGCGAGGCAGAAGGAGATTAGCGAGGTAGCCCAGCATAAGAGCCCACCAGCTGGCCGCAAAGGGCAAGTTAGCGCCACTGGTACGCAGTACAGCGAGCCAGCGCCATGCCCGCAGCGCATGGGCCCCTAAGAGCGCAAAAGCCGCAGAGACCAGCCATTCCCAGTTGGCTAAGGCCGCCTTCAGCTCCCTCCATTCAAATCCCCGTAAAACCCATCCCATTAGCCCTATGCCGAGGGCTAGGCCCACGACCGCTTCTATCCATCGGCGTCTCACAGACGATTTCCTTCCTTAGGGAAAAGAATTTTGGGCTGATAGGTGCGTGCCTCGGCTTCTGGCAGCCAGGTATAAGCTAGAATGATCACGAGATCGCCTACCATTCCCATGCGTGCGGCAGGGCCATTGAGTCCAACTACGCCACTGCCGCGAGGGCCTTCTATCAAGTACGTTTCTAGCCGTGCCCCCGTATTGAGATTCAGCACATGCACCTGCTCAAAGGGTAAGAGACCTGCAGCCTCCATCAGCTCCCCATCCAAGGTGAGGCTACCTATATAGTCTAGATCCACCTGCGTGATGCGCACGCGGTGTATTTTCGCCTTTAGTACGCAGATCCACACCACTGCAAAGGTAAGGCGTGGTATGAGATGGATTGTACGGGTGTATGGGCTGATACCCGATGAAGGGGGGCGTTACCTTGTTTTAGAGGAATATTTTCGGGGGGGCTGGATTATGAAGTTTCCGGGCGGGGGGGTGGAGGCCGAGGAGGGCCTTGAAGAGGCCCTGCGCCGAGAGATTCGGGAGGAGCTGGGCGTGGAGGTGGTGCATACAAGGCATTTTTATACTACCGAGTTTTTTCAGCGCTCTTATTACCATGCGGCGGCGCGCCTTTTAGCTATCTATTACTTAGCCTGGGTAGAGGGGGAGATTAGGCCGGCTACGGGGCGCGTGCGTGCCATGTGGCTTTTTCCGGAGTTGATGCAGCTTACTTTCCCCGTCGACCGCTTTGTGCGTGGGCTTTTGATGGCGGAAGGAGGCGACGGGCGCCTTGCCATCGGGCCTGCCAGTGGGGGTCATTTAGGCGGTCCTCCCGCACGCCGCGCGTAGAGGAAGCATGAATAAAATGCACCTCCCTACCCTGCACCGCCGAGACAATCCCTACATGCGTTACCTTGCGGCTGCCCGGCTCTTTGAAAAATACCAAGTCGCCCGGCTGGAGCCCGCGGCGCGCCACAGGACGCCCGATTTTAGCCTGGGCATCCGCAGTGCGTGGCAGCTTCATACCTGCCCCCTCTTCATAGACTCGGCAGACTAAGCCCGAGCAGTCTAGGCCTCGGCGATCTAAGCCGCCATACCGATAAGGCGTGCCCAGGTAGCTTTTGGCTACTTCCACCACCCGAAGCTCGGTACGCTGGAGGCGGGCGCGTGCCGTACAACTTACCCACAGCGCCCCCGCACCTATAAGTAATGCCCCGCGCATACCCTAAAATCCACTCATCCGTCCAATTCAGCCTAAAAAGAAGAAAACTAAGAAGGCCCTAAATATAAGTGGGGATTAGGCGGGCGGTGTGGATAGAGAGCGGTTATGCTGGCTCATGGCTCTATCAATCCCTGCCAGGGCCCACGCTAAGAGGCACTCTACGGCACGCGGAATGACCTCTTCAAGTATCTTTTCTTCTTCTGGGGTGAATGGTGAAAGCACATAGGCTACCTGCTGACCTTTTGGGAAATTTTTTCCTATTCCTAGACGGAGGCGTGGAAATTCGGTCGTTCCAAGCCGCTCAATGATATGCTCTAAGCCCTTGTGGCCGCCGGCTGAGCCGCGGGGAGAAAGCCGTAGCGCGCCTAAAGGGAGTTGAAGCTCATCTAGCACTACGACCAGCTCCTCTAGGCTAAGCTGTAGAGCGTTTTTCCAGTAGGCTACGGCAGTCCCCGAAAGGTTCATGTAAGTAGTAGGGCGGAAAAGATACCACTGAATACTGCGGTAGGTGCAGTGGGTAGCTTCAGCATAGCGCTGGGGGGTGAAGGGCGGCGCCCCTATTTGCTGAGCTAAGGCTTCTACTACGCGAAAGCCTATATTGTGACGTGTTTTGGCGTAGGTAGGCCCTGGATTACCCAAGCCAAATACGGCGCGTCGCTTCATCGAATGCGGAGGCGCTGTCCCACCCGCAGCACACTTCGGGGGGAAAGGCCATTCAAACGGCACAAATACCCTACAGAAACCCGATAACGGCGGGCTATAACCGAAAGGCACTCGCCGGGACGTACGGTGTGATACACCGCATTCCGAAGTGTTTTTAGGTGCCCAAAGGTCTCCCGGCTCAGGTGCAGTTCGCGCTCTAAGAGCTGGCCATTAGGAAAATCTATCAGGGCGCTCACATCTATCGGTTCTCCGAGAAAGCGTACTTCAAAGTGGAGATGAGGGCCAGTGCTCAGGCCAGTGCTTCCGCCCAGGCCGATGGGCTGACCAGCTTTGACTTGGGTTTCAGGCGTTACAAGGAGGCGAGAAAAATGGCCATAAACAGTTTCCAAACCATTTGGGTGCGCGATCACGCAGTAGTAGCCGTAGCCGCCTGGGTCGTAACCTGCTAGCCGTACCTCGCCATCCATAGCGGCTACGACCGTATCGCCCCAGTGAAGGTCTATATCTAGGCCATAGTGGAATTGCCATCCCCACCGAAAGCCAAAGCCCGAGTTTAGGGCGCCTCGTACAGGCACTACGAACGATAGCGTCTCTTCTGAAGCCTGCAATTTGATAGTAATAGGCAGGTTAGGCGCAAGCAGCGCCGTAATATCCTGGGGTCTGAAAGGAGCTAAGCACCGGCGATCCCACCACATCTTAGGCAACTGCTCAGAGAGCTTTTCTAAGCCTTCATAGAGTTTTCGTGGGGAGAAGGCAAAGACTTTGCTACTATCCCTTCCGAACCCTCCTAGACTGAGGAGTAAAATAAAAACCCCCATTACCCGCAAAGGTAGAATGTTGGGGCCAAATAGGTAGCCGCCTGAGTGGGGGAAAAAGGGTAGGGCCGCATTAGGCGAAAGTTTGTATCTTTGTGGTCGCTGCCCGGTCGTCTAACGGTAGGACAGCAGATTTTGGGTCTGCGTGTGGGGGTTCGAATCCTCCCCGGGCAACTGGTGTGTCCCCCAATGCGCCCGTAAAGCTATTTGCGGGCTCTGCTTCACGGGCCTTTGCGGAGAAGGTAGCGGTGCATTATGGGCAGCCGCTAGGTCAGCTTACCCTACACCGTTTCTCCGATGGGGAAATGATGCCTAAGTACGAGGAATCTGTGCGTGGCGCCCATGTGTGCATTATCCAATCCACTGCGGCCCCCGCAGACAATCTTCTGGAACTCCTTCTTCTGATTGATGCGGCGCGACGAGCCTCCGCCGAGACTATCACGGCGGTTATCCCTTACTACGGCTATGCGCGGCAGGACCGCAAAGAAGAAGGGCGTGTCTCCATCGGCGCTAAGCTGGTCGCTAATCTCCTCCAAGCCGCCGGCGCCTCTCGCATTGTAACTATGGACCTCCATGCCGGCCAAATCCAAGGCTTTTTTGACATTCCCCTGGACAATTTAGAAGCCTCTATCGTGCATATTCCCTATGTGCAGCGCTTGGAGCTATCTCCGCTGGTGGTGGTTTCACCCGATGCAGGCGGTACGGCGCGCGCCCGCAAATACGCCCGCCTCCTCCATGCCGAACTCGCTTTGGTAGATAAGTATCGCGCCCAGCCTAATCAGGTGCATTCCATGCGCCTTATAGGCGAGGTACGAGGGAAACATGCCCTCATTGTGGATGACCTCGTAGATACGGCGGGTACGCTCTTGCGAGCGGTGGACCTCCTCCTAGCGGAGGGGGCCCTTTCCGTTCGGGCCTGTGTCACACATGCGGTCCTATCAGGGCCTGCCTATGAGCGCTTAGCTAAATCGGCCCTTGCGGAACTGATTGTTACGGATACCCTACCCTTGAAGCACAGCCTACCTAATATTACCGTGCTTTCGGTGGCGAAAGTCTTCGCTCAAGCCCTGCACAATATTCACCATCACGAATCGGTAAGTGCCTTATTTTATCCTTGAGGGGTAGTTTTGGGCTGCCAGTGGATTTGGGTAGGGAGGCCCTCCCACAGGGCCTTTTGCCATCGGGCAAAGGCGCTGGCTACGCCTGCAGCTGCCCCTTCCTTTAGGTAAAGCTGGAGGCTGCGCAGCACCAGCCAAGCGGTAGCCCAGTAAGGCTGGGGACTTTCAAAGACCCCATAGGCTGGAGCTCCTATGCTATCCGCTATAGCATAGGCGCGGCCTGTTAAGGTCATCCGATCAGCCAAGGTCGTACGGTACTGCTCTAGCAGCCAGCCTATCAAAGCCTGAACTATGGCCTGCTTACTAAGCCATTGTACGACGCCCTGCCACCGCTGAAGTTTAGGGGGAAGCCCTACGTAAGTGCGTAGCGTGCGCAGTTCGGGATTCCAAGCCGGATAGGTAATCAGTTCTGCCAGGGGGGCAGAGCGGAAGGTACGCGTGCGCCCATCGGGTAAACGGTATTGGCAGGTTTGGGTAGGACCCGGCTGGAGCTGACCTTCCTGCCAGTAGACTTCGCCTGCTGAGAGCACGCCTAGAGCTGCGCGCGCCGTACCGGCCGAAAAGCCGCCTTCCGCATAGATGGCCAGGCGTAGGTCCTGGGCTTGCGGGTAGCGCGCCCGAAAAAGCGTTAGAGCCGTTTCACCCGCTACTGTATCATAACCTGCCCCTGTAATTACCGCTAGGCCCTTTTGGGCATACTCCTCCGCCGCCGCGTAGAGCTGGGCAAATACGGGCCACTCGCCACAGATGTCTAGGTAGTCCCGACCCTGCTGGAGACAGTATTTTAGCCAAGGTTCGCTAGTATAGCGATAGGGGCCGGCTAGGTTAGCAATAAGCCGAATCTCCTTAGGCAGCTCAAGGTTTTGGAGGGTGGTTAGGGGAAAGGCCTGATAGCTTAGGCCGTAGGCTTGGGCCAGCGCGCGCAGTTCGGTCTCGCGGCGTCCGCCCAGAAGTGGCGGCGGAAGGTCGGGAAAATGCGCCCGCCAAACCCGCAGTACCAAGCGGCCCGTAGTGCCATTAGCCCCGTAGAGTAGCCACATGGGCCTGAAGCTCTGAAAGGCTGAAATGGTGATATGCCCCTCTAGAAGTAACCGTGCGGAAAAGCGTACTGGCTTCTGGCCTTAGGTCGGGCAGGCGGCGCCGAAAGCCGCTAAGCTGGGCTAAATACCGATTGACATAGCTCAGTTGGGTCGCCTCGGGAGCATAGCTTCGGGCCAAAAGGTGCCACGGCGCCGGAGGACTCCATCCGTCTATCGCTGCTACCCAAGGGCCATCAGGCAAAAACCCATGCAGCCTCTGAAACACTTCTGCATGGATTAGAAGGAAATCAACGCCCCACGCTTCGCCATAGGCTAGCCCGCCTATCCAGTAAGTTAGATGGAGCCCTAAGCGGGTTTCGGGATAGGTGCGCTTTAAGCGAAAGGCAAAGAGCTCAAGCTCCTCAAACACGTCTCCTGTCTCGGGATTCACTGGGTCTATAAGCAAAAGAGGGGTTGGCGGCGGTAGCTCGGGGCTACGCCACACAAGGCTCTCAGGAGGCAGCGGCGGTAGAGTAAGCATAGACTGGGGCTCGCCCTATGGAAAGGTAATCAAACCCTAGTTTGGCCATTTCGGCGGGGTCGTACAGATTGCGCCCATCAAATATTACCGGTGCGTGGAGATTGGCGCGGAGGCGTTTCCAGTCCGGCTGACGGAATTCGCTCCACTCGGTAAGGATAAGGAGGGCCTCCGCGCCTTGGGTGGCTTCATAAGCCTCTGTAGCGTAGAAAAGCGGCCAATCTGGGTAGGTTTGCCGCAGGCGGGGTAAGGCCACGGGGTCATATACACGCAGGGTTACCCCCTGCGCCCTCAGCTGGGCCAGGATCTCCAGCGAGGGAGCCTCCCGAATATCATCCGTATCGGGCTTGAAGGCTACGCCCCAGACAGCCAATGTGCGCCCCTGAAGATGGCCTCGGTAGTAGGCAGTGATTTTCTCTAGGAAAAAGGCGCGTTGGCTGGCGTTTATGGCGATAGTCGCTTCTACCAGCTGGAGGCGCAAATGGTGCTTTTGGGCCAGGGCAGCAAGTGCACGCGTATCTTTTGGGAAGCAGGAACCGCCATACCCTACTCCAGCGAAAAGATAGCGCCGGCCAATTCGGCTATCGGCTCCCATACCTAAACGCACCCAATCAATATTAGCGCCTACCTTTTCGCATAGGCGGGCCAGTTCATTCATAAAGCTGATACGCATGGCCAGAAAGGCGTTGGCGGCATATTTAGTCATTTCGGCGCTTTCCCAATCCATGAGGTAGATGGGGTTGCCTTGGCGGGTATAGGGCAGGTAGAGGCGCCGCAGCGTTTCAGCCACTTGGGGGTCCGGTGTCCCGATAATGACCCGCTCAGGTTTGAGGAAATCTTCTACGGCGAAGCCCTCGCGCAGGAATTCGGGGTTAGAGGCCACCCGAATCTGCCCAGGGAGCCTCTGCTCAAAGAAGGCTTGGAGCTGGCGGGCCGTACCTACCGGGACGGTACTCTTAGTAACCACGATGCGGTAGGGTAGGGAACCTGGCGCCAGGGCTTGTAAGGTGGAAGCTATGCTCTCAGCCGCCGCAAAAACGTGGGATAAATCCGCTTCGCCAGCGGCTGTAGAGGGAGTTGGTAGGGCTAAAAAGATTAGCTCAGCTTCTCGGAGGGCCTCGCCTAAGTCAGCCGTAAAATGGAGCCGCTGGTTGTGAAGGTTATGGGCCAGCAGCCGCTCCAAGCCCGGCTCGTAAATAGGGGATTGGCCCTGCTGGAGTACCGCTATTTTGCCTGCGTCTATATCATATCCTATCACGCGATTGCCCGATTCCGCTAGGCCCGCAGCCGTAACTAAGCCTACATATCCTACACCTATGACAGCGATTTGCATATGTACCTTTGCGCAAAAGTACGCTGGTGTGGCGAGTAGGCTTAGGTTTGGCCCTCGTGTGGGGGCAGCAGAGCATACGCGACTCCGTGATTGCCTTTGGCCTTCTCTCTGTCGGCTATGGGGGGTATTTTCCTCAGCTTGATTTGGCGCGTCGTTTTGGCTATACGGCCGTAGTTGGCGGCGAAATAGGGTACAAGACCCGGGCTAATCTTTACTTTCTCCTGCAGGGCGGCGGCCTTATTGGGGACCAGGTCCGAGAGCCGAATTTTCTGGCGGGCTTGCACCTACAGAGCTTTTGGCAGACGGGTAGTTTAGCTTTTGTAGATGAGAATGGGCGGGTATTTAGCCCCAATCTGCGTCAGCGGGGCTGGCAGGGGAGCTTCCGCATAGGGTATATCGCTCAGTTTCTGCGCTGGCCTGGCCAAAACCCTAATTGCGGGCCTTTTGTAGAACTTGGCTTAGGCTATCTACGCCATCGCATTCTTATAGATAAGGCGCGCAGCGATAGACTCCCCCTGCTGGAAGGAGAATACCTCAAGGGCCTAGACCGCCTAAGCGCCGGCTGGGGGCTTACGGAGAGCCTCGGCTACCGGTTTTTTGCCAACCGCGGGCTCATAAACTTTTTTTTAGCCTTTGAGGCAGGGCAGTTTTTCACCCGGAGCCTACGCTACTACGTGTATGATCAGCGCAGCGTGGAAGAGCGTCTGCGGCGGGATTTCTGGTATGGGTTCCGTTTTGGGTGGAGCCTTCTGCTGTATGAAAAAGCGCCGGTAGAATGAGCTTTTGGCGATTTCTCTATACGCTGGGCTGGCTTCTAGCTCTACCGATAGTGCCGCTGGCGAGTTTGTTTCATGATAAGCTGCGGCGGTGGTGGCAGGCCCGGCGTACCCCTCCCCCTCTACCCCCACCTAAGCGCAAGGTACTCTGGTTGCACTGCGCCTCGGTAGGCGAATTTGAGCAGGGGCGCGTGATAATGGAATATCTCCTAACTAAGCTGTCTCAGCGGCCCTTTCTGGTGGTTACGTTTTTTTCGCCTTCGGGCTGGGAGCGTTATACCTCTCAGACTTATCCTCAGGCCGACTGGATAGGGCCCTTACCGTTGGATCTGCCCTGGGTGATGCGCCGCTGGGTGCGTCTCCTTCGGCCGCAAGCCGTCTTCTTCGTCAAATACGACCTTTGGCCTAACCTCCTTCACCAGCTTTATGTGCATAACTGCCCAATGTACCTGCTCAGTGCGCATGTAGAGCCGCTCCACGGCCTGCGCTGGTGGTGGAAAAAAAAGCTCCTGCGCTACATGACGCATATCTTCGTTCAGACGCAGGCCGATTGGGTCAAGCTAAGCACGGCGGGCTTTATTCAAAGCACCCTCACCGGCGACAGTCGACTCATACGGGTGCGTCAGCTGGCTGAGAACTGGCTGCCTATTTCCGGCATTCAAAACTGGATAGGCGATAAATTCTGCATCATCGGCGGCAGTGTGTGGGAAGCGGATGTACGCTTCCTAGCCCAAGCGTATGAATTCCTTCGGGGTTATTCTATTCGGTGGATTTTAGTGCCGCATGAGGTTTCGGCGCGCCAGATTGAATTTATCCGGAGAATATGGCCAGTCCGCTGTGCGCAATACACGCACGAGTCTTGGGATTTTGCCGATACCTTGATTCTGGACACGACAGGAATGCTGGGTTATCTCTATGCCTATGGCCATGTGGCTTGGATAGGTGGCGGCTTTGGCCGGGGGATTCATAACATTCTGGAAGCGATAATTTATCGAAAGCCTGTATTCTTTGGGCCTAACTACAAAAGTTTTTCAGAGGCACACGAACTCATAAAGCTCGGTGTGGCAGAAAGTTGTCGGTATCCTATCAGTTTTTCTAATGCGGTCAAAAGCCTCGTACGAGACTCCCGGCGTCTCCGAATCATAGCCCAGCGGGTGGAGCAGTATTTGGAGAGCAAGCCCGATACTATTCAACTGATTTGGGAGAAGTTAGCCACTGCGCCCTGGCTACAGACCGAAGCTAATCCCGCTCCAGAAAATCTAAAGACTTCCCATAGGTCTCCCGAAGGCGCGTAGCCGAAAATAAGGCTATCCCATATATTATGATCCCGCTCAGGAGGGCGCTTGTTCTTAGGGAAGTGAAGCTCTGGATGGCCTGCCATAGGAGGGTGGATAGCACGAGGGAGCCGCGTATCCAGTTAGGTACGCTGGTTGTGACGGTAGCGCGCAGGTTGGTGCCAAATTGCTCAGCCGCACTTGTTATGAGCACCGCCCAATATCCCGAAAATAACCCTAGCCAGAGGCAAAACCAGTAAACCCGGGTCGGCGCAGTGAAAGGCAGCTGGTTGTAAAGTATGGCCAACACCGTCGAGAAGCTAAGCCAGATGAGGATTGGCTGCTTGCGGCTGTGCAGCACTTGGCTAAGGATCCCAGCCAAGAGATCGCCAATGGAGAGACCAATATAGGTGTAAAGTATGGCTTGGCTTGCGCGAACCGTCAGCCCTATCTCGCGAAAGAGGTCAGGCGAAAAAGTTACTAAAATCCCCACCACGTACCAGATCGGGACGCCTGTGAGAATGATAAAAAGATAACGGGATAGGCGTTCGGTTCGGCGGAAAATTTGGAAGAAGTCGCCAGCGGGCACGTGCGCCTGCTGGCGGAAGCGGGTAAAAAGCTCCGATTCGCCTACGCCTAGGCGCAGAAAAAGGAGCCCAAAGCCTAGGCTGCCGCCTATATAGTAAGCGGTGCGCCAATGAAACCTATCTCCTACTAGGCTAGCCACTACGGCGCCGAAAATTCCGATTGTAGCGATAAGCGTAGTGCCCCAGCCGCGCAGCGCAGCCGGCATAAGCTCGGCTACCAGCGTCACGCCCACCCCTAGCTCGCCCGCTAGTCCTATCCCCGCTATAAATCGCCAAACGCTATAGTCCCAGATACCTTTTGCAAAGCCATTGAAAAGCGTGGCTAAAGAGTAGGTGAGAATGGAGCCGAAAAGTACGGAGAGCCGGCCGCGTTTGTCCCCTAAAATGCCCCACAGAAGCCCCCCTAAAAGCATGCCAACCATCTGAAGGTCTATAAGGAGAACGCCATACCGCAGCCGTTCGGCTGGGCTAAAGCCCAGGTCGGTCAGACTGGCTTCCCGTACGACAGAAAAAAGGATAAGGTCATAGATATCCACGAAATAGCCCAGGGTCGCCACTAGTACGGCTAGCCAAGCGCGCCAATTCATTGGCTAAGGAATGCGCAGGCCAATAATAAGGATGTCGTCGGTTTGCCGCGCGTTTTGGCGCCAGCGTTCCAGCTCAGCCTCTAAAAGAACCTGCTGTCGGGCCGCTGACTGCTCGGCTATCACCTCAAAAAGCTCGTAAAGCCGGCGCAGTTGGTAACGCTTGCCTTCGGGATTGAGCTGGTCGGCAAACCCATCGGAAAAGAGGAAGAGGGTATCTCCCGGCTGGAGGTCAAGGGCATGCAGCGTAAACTCAGGGGCTTCCCCTTCTGGGGAAGTGCCAATCGTAAGCCGATCGGGGAGGATTTCTTGACCTTTGCCTTGCCGTACGAGGAAAAGAGGCCGCCCTGCGCCCGCATACAGGAGCTTATGCCGTTTAGGGTCTAATTGAATTAGGGCGATCTCCATACCCTCCCGAAAGCGCTGGTATTGAGCATCCTCATGCTGGAGGGCCGCACGCATACGCAGATTGAGGAGGTACAGAATTTCCGACGGCTTGAAAACCCCCTCCAGCTCCACTATTTGCTTGAGTAGGGTATTTGCGATGATCGTCATAAAGGCCCCTGGAATCCCATGGCCCGTGCAATCCCCTACTGCTATGACGATTTTACTGAGCCGCTGGGCAAACCAGTAAAAGTCCCCACCTACAATTTCACGCGGATGGTAAAAAAGAAAGCTTTCGGGGAGGGTTTTTTGCAGCTCGCTCCAAGGGGGAAAAATGGCGCGCTGGACGCGCTGGGCGTAGCGCAGGCTAGCCAGGATGTCCTCGTTTTGCTGCCGCAGAAGGGCACTTTGGCGTTCTATCTCTTCCTTCTGGCGTAAAACCTCTTGAGTGCGCTCGCGCACGCGGGCCTCCATCTCGGCATAGAGCTGGGCATTCTGCAGGGCCAATGCCCCAGGGGCAGTAAAAAGCTTCAGGAATTCCAGCTTTTCGGGGGTAGTAAAGAATTCGGTGTTAGGGTTGGGTAGGTAGAGGAGGCCCATGAGCCGTCCTTGGTAGATAAGGGGGAGGCAGAGTAGGGCTTCAAGGCCAAACCGTTCCCATTCTGGGTGGCGGTGCCAAAGGGGATGCTCCTTACCGGGAAGGATAAAGAGATTTTCGCGCGTGCGCACGGTATGGTAGATAGCTGGGAGGAAGAGCCGCATCTCTTGGGCCAAAGGACGTGGCGGATAGGGGCGCGGTTCATAATCCCCTGCTTCAGCGTAGCCAGCTACTAGTAGGGCTTCGCTGGACTCGTCTTCGGGTACTATCAGGAAAGCCTGCGGGGCGCCGCTATTTTCCAAAGCCAAGCGCAAAAGTTTGAAGATAAGCCATTCCAAACGCACCTCGCCCGTAAGAGAGAGGGAGACGCGGTGGATTTCGGCCAAGAGGGCTTTCTGTTGCTCACTTTGCCGGCGCTCCTCATAGCGGCGCACTAGCTGGTGAAGGTAAGGCCGCAGCGCCGAGGGTTGGCCATTCAGATAGGCTACAAGGTAAGTGCCAACCTCTACGGTAAAGTCGCTTTCATGAGTCAAGCCCAACGCATAGGCTAGAGGCCAGCGCTTCAGGGATTCAACTAAAAACTCCTCACCATTCGGTAAGGGGGCAATAAAAAGAAAAATAGACTTCCCTTCCAAAAGACTGCGCTCGGTGTAGCGCTGGGCCTCCTCGGGAGTCGCAAAAAAATGCACGACCATATTAGGTAGCCCTTCCCTAATCACCTCCCGAAGAGCAGTCCAAGTAGGGGTATCAGGTAGCCAAACTATGGCCAAGGCCGGCTCCATACTTCCCAAATATACTTATCTTTGAAACATGCGTAGCCGAATCCTTTGGGTAGATGACGAAATAGACCATCTGGAGCCTCAAGTTCTGCATTTGCGGGAAAAAGGCTTTGAAGTTATTCCGCTACGCTATCCAACGGAGGCTTTGGCGACGCTCCATCAACAGCCTATAGACCTACTTATTGTAGATGAGCATATGCCGGGCATGGAGGGCATAGAGCTGGCCCGGCAGGTAAAGCGCCTTCTTCCCCATTTGCCTATCGTGATGGTAACGAAGGATGAAAGTGAGCCGCTTATGGAGGCAGCCGTAGGCGTGGAAATTGCCGACTTCCTTATTAAGCCCGTCAAACCCCAGCAGCTCCTCTCTACCTGCAAGCGCCTTCTCAGTGGGCCGCTTCTGCAGCAGCAGCAGACTAGCCAAGACTACCAGCGCGAATTCCGCCGCCTAGCCACCCAAATCGCCCTAAATCCCACCGCCGAAGAATGGCTTCAGATCTACCGGGACCTTGTATATTGGGATTTAGCCTTAGAGAAAAGCGGGGAAGCCGAGCTGCGCAGCATTCTGGACGGCCAGCGTGCCGAAGCTAACCTACTTTTTAGCCGATTTTACACAGAAAACTACCTGGAATGGGTCCACAGCAGCCAGCGTCCTACCCTGTCGCCCGATGTGCTTACAAAGTATTTTTTACCGCATTTAGCCGAGCGCTCTAAGGAGCCCGTAGTTCTTTTGCTCATAGATGGCATGCGTTATGACCAGTGGAAAGTATTGGAAGCCCTCATCGCCCCTTACTATCACACCGCCGAGGAACAGCTCTTTTTCTCTATCCTCCCTACGGCCACGCAGTATGCGCGCAATAGCCTTTTTGGCGGTCTTTTTCCCTTAGAGCTAGCCCAGCGTTTTCCCCGCTATTGGGCCGACGATGATGAGGAAGGCGGCAAAAACCTATTTGAAGAAGAATTTTTCGGGGACCTTCTCCATCGCCACAAGATGCCTGCGCGCATAGGGTATGTCAAAGTCCTGCGCTTGGAAGAAGGCAAGGCCCTCGTGCAGCAGCTACCTCAGCTTCTACGCCAACATGAAATCCTTCTTTTGATTTTCAACTTTTTAGACCTTATGGCGCACACGCGCGTGCAGATGAACATCCTCAAAGAACTCGCTTCCAACGACATAGCGCTTAGAGCCACTACGCGCGCCTGGCTGGAGAATTCCTCCTTCTTTCAGGTTATGCGCCTTCTGCCGCAGTATGTTCGGCGGGTGTTCCTCACTACGGATCACGGCTTTGTGCAAGTGCGACGGCCTGTGCGCGTGCTGGGGGATCGGGAGACCACCACGAATCTGCGCTACAAACAGGGCCGTAACCTCAACTACGACCGCGATGCACGCGGGCTTTTCCATATCCGAAAGCCCGAAGAGGCCCGCCTGCCTCGCGCTACCGCCAGCGCTACCTACCTTTTTGCCTGCGAGGATTACTTCTTGGTCTATCCTACGAACTACAACGACTACGTGCGCCTCTATCGGGACTCCTACCAGCACGGGGGCGTGAGCTTAGAGGAAATAATAGTGCCCTTCCTACGCCTGGAGGTGAAGAAGTGAAGGAGGTATATCGGCGGGAGTTTTCTGAGGCGGAGCTGCCGCAGGTGGTGAGGGAGCTACAGGCTTGGGCGCCCCAAGTTCGGCGATGGCTTCTGATTGGGCCTATCGGCGCAGGAAAGACCGCCCTCGTGCGCGCCTGGGTGGGGCCCGACGTCACCAGCCCAACCTTTACCTACATCCACTACCTACCTGGCGCGGTGCATATAGACCTGTATAAATTGGACTGGGCTATTCCTTCTCGGTGGGCAGAGGTGTATGCGGCCTTGGAGGAGGCTCCGCTCGTTTTTGTGGAGTGGGCTGATAAACTCCCTGGCCCACCACCACCCCCCTGGGTGGAGGTACAACTAGAACCGCTGGAGGGGGATCGGCGTCGCCTTACCGCTTACCTTAGGACGGCTCCGACGGCACTATCAGCGGCAGATTATCAATAAGGCGCACCTCCTCTACATACGCCGCAATAAGGGCACGCGGCCGCGCCGACTGCCATAGATGCTCAAGAGGCTCTAAGGAATCCTCATCCACAATAGCTAAATACTCCAGCCTCACCTCGGGAAAGTGCTCCTCCAAATACAAGCGCCCCGCCTCTATAAGCTCATCTGTCCGTAGGGTAGTTGGTATCAACGCCTGAATGTACTGAAGGCTCTTGTAAAGCGCTACGGCCTGGGCACGCCCACGCGGCGAGAGGTAAGTATTGCGAGAGCTTAGCGCAAGCCCATCTGGCTCGCGCACCGTAGGCACTCGCACCACCTGTAAGGGAAAGAAAAGCTCACTTACCATTTTCTCCACTAGGCGGACTTGCTGAAAGTCCTTCTCACCGAAGTAGGCGCGCGAAGGGTTGATGAGATTGAAGAGCTTGACCAGTACCAGGGCTACTCCATCAAAGTGCCCCTGCCGGTAGCTCCCGCACCACAATTGGCTCAGGCGCGTCAGGCTAATATAAACCTCCTCATCGCTCCCATACATCTCCTCCTCAGAAGGCACAAAGACAGCTGAAACCCCCAGATTTTGAAGTAGGCGTATATCGGTTTCTAAGGTTCGCGGGTAGCGGAGGTAATCTTCACGAGGACCGAATTGGCGGGGATTGACGAAAATGCTCACGATGGTCCAGGGGTTATCGGCTAAGCTTTGGCGTACCAGCGATAGATGGCCTTCATGAAGGGCGCCCATTGTCGGGACAAAGCCGACCGAGCCATGTACCTTGGCTCGCCAGTTTCTAACGCTTTGACGCGTCTGGAGGATTTCCATACGAGAGGCGATGAATATAAGTAGCGATTACAATATCACCATATACATTCACGGTAGTGCGCAGCATATCCAGAAAGCGGTCTATGCCGTAGATAAGAGCTATGGCGCCAGGTGGCACGCCAAAAGCCGGTAGCACGCCCGCCAGGAGAGGGAGGGAACCGCCTGGTACGCCGGCGGCCCCTATGGCGATAAGTACCGCTAAGCCTATAAGAAGCAGCTGCTCGCCCCCACTCAAAGGCACCCCAAATACCTGCATAAGGAAAAGCAAAGTTACGCCCTCATAGAGGGCGGTGCCATTCTGATTGACCGTGGCACCGAGGGTAAGAATGAATTGGGCTACGGGTGCGGCTATACCCAAGCGGCGCGTCGCTATTTCTAAGGTGGTGGGTAGGGTAGCGTTACTGCTTGCCGAAGAAAAAGCCAGCACTAAAGCCGGCATGCTACCGCGCAAAAGGGCTAAGGGGGATACTTTGCTAAATAGCCACAGGAAAAGGCTATATACACCCGCACCATGGAGGAGAAGGCCTAGCGCCACCGTAGCGGCATAGGCACTGAGCAGCGGGAAAATTTCCCATCCTAATCCTTCTACGGCTTGGAAAATTAGCCCCCCCACGCCCAAAGGCCCTAGCCACTTCAGAATCCTCCGTAAGAGCCAGACCGTTGCTTCGTATATGACCTCCAGCAGGTGGTAAAAGCCGCGTGTGGTCTCTGAGGGTAGATGGGTTAGAGCTATTCCGAAGGCTATAGTGAAAAGAACTACGGCCAGAAGTCCACCCTGCTGATTGGGTGTGAAGGCGTTGGCTATCTCATAGAAGGGATTTTTGGGTATGAGATTAAGAAAGAGTTCATGTGTCAGGCTGCGTGAGGTTGGCACACTTTGGCCGAAGCGCTCAATTAGAGCCGTGCGGGCCGAGGCGGAAAGAAGATGAGCGGGGGCAATTAGATTGGCCAGAACAAGGCCGATAGTTGCCGCTATGGTGGTAAGGGTTACGACGGTCAAAAGGGTAGGGAGCCCGATTCGGCCTATAGCGCCGGTTTCGGCGAGCCGCTGGAGGCCTAAGAGAAGGGTGGGAATAATAAGCGGCAGTATGAGCATGAAGATGCTGCGCAGAAAGATTTCGCCTGCCCATCGGGCGGCTAAGGTCAGCCATTCATGGGGGAAGGGAAAGGCCCGCACCAGAAGGCCGAGCCCCGCCCCTATGGCGAAGCCTGCCAGCAGACGCAGGGAAAGCCGCCCAAACTCATTTAGGCGCACGGAGCCACGGAGGTTTTTGCGGCAGAAGGTGACACAGGGCTTGACCGAGACCGATTCCGCTACTACCTAAAAGGAATCCTAAAAACGCCGTGAGGCTCCAAAGGCCCCAGCGCGGCAGGCCGAAGAGCCTTCCCACTCGTTCGGCTAGCAGACCTTCATTGGGGAGGTCCCAGCTTAGCGCAAGGCCTAGCCAAACCACCGCCATGACTGAGCCGGCCCCTATCACATGCCGCCAGTTTCCCTGCCAAAAGTACCCCAGTACCGCAAGCACATATAGGCTACCGGACCAATGGGGCAGCCAGAGGCTACTTAACGTGCCCAGAAGGGCCACCCCGCCGAGAAAAAGCAGAAAATTTTTACTTTGCGTGCCTATGGCGGCCATGCCGATAAAGTTAGCGGATTTGGTGGGCATATGGAGCCATTGCGGATAAATCGGGTACGACGCTTGGTAACGGCTGGTACGGCTACTTTGGCTTTGACAGCCTACCTTCCTGCAAGCTCCGACGCGTCGCCTCTGGCCGAGGCCCTTCAGAAAGTGCGAGAAAAGGCGGAAAAAGCCTTAGCCAAGCATCCCGACCGGCGCGAGGCCGAGAACGTCCGTACCAACCTTGAGTATGCCCTGAACCGCCTAATGGAAAGTCCCTCCCTTGGCGAAGGCACCTGGTTAGTCGCCGTCACGACCCAAGAGTCAGAGGCTATCTTCTTGCCTTTCCAGTGGAAAGAAGAAATCACGATAGGCAAAACGCTCAAAGTTCATCCGGCGCTTTATGCCCTGTATCGCACGCGAACGGTATTTGTGTGCCTGGCTTCGGAGAATTCGGCGCGCTGGTTTGAGGGAGTAGGCGACCGGGTCTTTCCTTTGCCCTTGGCGGAATCCGTCCGAGAAGCCTTAGCTCATCTCCAAAAAGCCCGCCATTACTTTCAAAGCGGCCCAACCGAGGGGGGCCGATTTGAAGAAATGTTTAGCGAGATGGCTCGTGCCGCCTATAATGTAGCCCTCGTCAAGTATATTGAGACCTTGCGCGCCGCTGTCGCCCACTATTTAGAACTCGAAAAAGTGCCCGTCCTTCTTATGGGTGATGAGCGGCTCATTGAGGAGGTGAGCCGTGGGCTGGAGGGCCGCGGCCCAGTTAGTCGGATTGGGGGTATACCCGAAACCGCCTCCCCCGAAATAATCCAGCACCACTTAGTCCAGCACCTGCATCATCAGGCTCGGGTACTGGAGCAGATGTACTATCCTTTTCTGCAGTATAGCGAAGCCCAGACCCCTCAAGAAATATGGCAGCTTTTGCAGGATTCGTTGCCTTCGTCGCCCGTGCTCTTTGTGGAGGAAGGGTATAGCCTGCCAGTGCAGGAGCTTCTTGGGCGTAAGCAGCAGGCCTCTACCTCCGATGGTTTAGATCTTCTTATTGCTTCCGTGCGCGAGAAAGGCGGCGAAGTCCTCTTTTTGCCGCCGGGTAAGCTTCCCTCGCCGCTTATGCTGCTTTTGCCATGAGGCTAATTTTGGCGGCTAATTGGAAAATGCACCTCCTGCCCGAGGAGGCGCGCCAATTGGCGCAGGAAATTGTACAAGGCTGGCCTAAATTTGCTCCGCCGCTTCGGGGAATCCTCTTTCCGCCTTTTCTCTATCTCGGGGCAGTAGAGGCGCAAGTGCGGGGTACTTCGTTGGAAGTAGGGGCGCAAAATGGCTATCCGGGCGGCTTTGGGCCTTATACGGGCGAGGTATCCATGCAGCAGATAGCGGCAATAGGGGCGCGGTGGGTGCTTGTAGGCCATTCCGAGCGCCGCCAGCACTTCGGCGAAAGGGGCCCCCTTCTGCGTCGTAAGGTAATGGATGCTCAGCAGCGCGGCCTTTCCGTCCTTTACTGCGTCGGTGAGACCGCTGCGGAGCGCGCCGCGGGCCAGACCTTTGCCGTTTTGGCCCGGCAAATCGCCGAGGTACTGGAGGATTCCTCAATTAGCTGGGAGCGCCTAGCGCTGGCCTACGAGCCCGTCTGGGCTATAGGCACGGGCCATAACGCCACCGCAGCCCAAGCGCAGGAGGCCCATGCCTTTCTCCGGAATCTTCTTGCCCAAAAAGGCGCCCCCGCCCACCAAATCCCCATCCTCTACGGCGGCAGCCTCAAACCCGAAAATGCCCCCGAACTTTTTGCTCAGCCCGACGTAGATGGCGGCCTAGTCGGCGGCGCTAGCCTCAAAGCCGAAACCTTCCTTCCCTTAGCCGAAATCCTCCTGCGCCGAAAAGGGCTTATTGCTTAGCCTATGCGTAGCCATACCGCCTACCTATGGATGCACACCCCCGAACGGCGTGCCATCGTCCACCTCACCCCACAAGTGCGCGAAGAGGTGCGAAAATCCGGTATCCAAGAAGGCCTCTGCTTAGTCTCCTCCATGCACCTTACCGCCTCCGTAATCATTCAGGATAACGAACGCGGCCTGCATGAAGACCTCTGGAAGTGGTTGGAGGCCCTAGCCCCTTATCGCCGGGACTACCACCACCATCGCACGGGCGAGGATAACGCCGACGCCCACCTCAAAAATCTCCTTACCCACCTTCAGGTCGTAGTGCCGGTTACACGCGGGGATTTAGATTTAGGTCCCTGGCAGGAGATTTTTTATTTAGAATTTGACGGGCAGCGGCGCAAGCGCGTGGTCATTAAGGTAATAGGCCTGTGAGTGAGACTCTGCGAGAGGCTCTGCGTGCATGGTACGAGGAGGAGGGGCGTCGCTTTGTATGGCGCGAAACCCAAGACCCCTACCAAATCTGGATTGCCGAGACGTTTTTACAGCAGACCCAGATTGCGCAGGTAGAGCAGCGGCTTTTAACCTTTTTGGCGCGCTATCCCACGCTAAAGGCGCTGGTAGAAGCGGAGGAAAGCGAGGTATTACGCCTGTGGCAGGGCTTGGGTTATTATCAGCGGGTTCATAATCTCCTTCGGGCGGCGCAGGCGCTATGGCACCAAGGCGGCTGGGCCTCTATAGCCAAAAGCGCTGATCCCCTCAAAGCTCTTCTTACGCTTCCCGGCATAGGTCCCTATACGGCGCGGGCCATCCTTAGCTTCGCTGGATGGGGCGCCTATCTCCCAGTGGATGGAAATGTGGCGCGCATCCTGAGCCGCCTGTGGGGTGATCCTACACCGCTCAGCCAGCGCCACTACTATCAGAAAAAAGCGGATGCCTTGCCTGAAAGTTGGCGGCAGCCCTGGGTGGCCTTTGCCCTGATGGACCTAGCTCGGCTTGTATGCCTGCCTCGTCGCCCACGCTGCAAAATCTGCCCCCTGCATGCCGAATGCCAGGCCTTCCATAGTGGGAAGCCTACGCAGTTTCCCGCTCCCCGCCTTACCAAGACTAAGCCTATCCAGCAGTGGATTTTCCTCATATATGCTACGTCTGAAGCGGTCTGGCTGGAGCGGCGCCCGGCAAAGGGCCTATGGGGCGGCCTCTGGTGCTTGCCCTCAGAACGACCTGCCCAGCCTCTTCCAAGCCCACCCGTTTTTCGGCACGCCTTCTCTCACTTTCAGCTATGGGGTTATATAAAATCCCTCCCCGCTCCTCTGCCATCCACGAATCCTGTGGCATGGAGCGAACTGGAGCGCTATGCCTTGCCTGCACCTATCCGCCGCCTGCTCCAAAGGCTCGCCTTTTCGCCTTCCAGCTTTACGGCAGAGCTATTTCGTCCTTAGCCTGTGGGCGGCGTGCAATCCATACTTCTTCCTTAGGGCTGAGGGTAAGGCGATGCCACGAATAAGAGAGCGGAAGGGCAGGGGCTAAAACCACCGCTTCTGAAGGCACGGCTACCTCCCGGTAGGCTACAATCACATGGATTTCGTCCCAGAGATCTGCCGCTAAAAACTGATTTAGCGTATGGGCCCCGCCTTCAACCAGCAGAGAACCTACTTTGTGGGTTTGATAGAGTGTCTGGGCGAAATCCCGGTCAATCTGAGGCGCCGGATAGAAAGGAAGGGAGAGCGCCGTAGCGCGGGCCGGATGATACAACACCAGCGGGATAGGGTTAGAGCCTGGAAAATAGCGCGTGGTGAGAGCTGGCCGGTCTAAGTGCCAGGTCCGCCAACCAACGGCTAGGTGACTATGTTGAGCCCGAAGGCGATGGGCCCATACCTTTCCCCAAAAGCCCGAAATGGCTAGCCGACCCTGCTGCCGACTCCCCATAATCCCACCCGAAAAGGGAAAGCGGCCCGTGGGGCCAGCGGTCTGCGCCCACTTGAGCGTGATATAGGGGCGGCCATAGCGCACATTTACCCAAAAGTGCCGAAGAAGCCGCGCCGAGGGAATAGCCGAGGAAGCCACTTGGACGGTGAGGCCGGCTTTTTGAAGGAGGGCTACCCCTTGGCCTGCTACGGCGGGATTTGGGTCTAAATGCCCCACTACGACCCGTTTTATCCCTGCCTCTACAATGGCGGGCACGCAAGGGGGGGTCTTCTTAGAGGTATGGCAGCAAGGCTCTAAGGTTACATACAGAGTAGCCTCTGCCAAACGCGTCGGCTGCTTTACCTGGCGGAGGGCGACTATCTCCGCATGGGCCTCGCCGAAGCGTGCATGAAAGCCCTCCCCTAAGATTTCCTCGCCTATTGCTAGGATAGCGCCTACGGGGGGGTTAGGTTCCACTAAGGAAGGTACAGCCCGGCGTGCTAGCCAGAATGCACGCCACAGATGCGCTTCGTCTAAAGGGCTCAGACCCTCCGCCATTAGCGTAGGCTTACCTTCGCCTCATAGATATCCTTGCCCTGCCGATAAAGGTAATGAAAGGCTCGTCCTTTTGGATCGTAGACAGGCGGTGTGAGAATCTCTTTGCAAAGCGATTCGGGTATAGGCGTGTCATTCAGTACGCCATACCAGCCGTCACGACGCTTAGCAAAGAAAAAGAGCGCTTTTCCTTCTGGGTCAAAGGAAAGGTATTGGGGAAACTCATACGCATCGCTTTCCGTGTCGTTCCATACTACACCGCTCCAGCCGCCGCGTCGTCGGGCCACATACGCAAGGTTTTTTCCCTTGCTATCCCAAGTAAGCTGATCAACGGCCGAATACGTAGGGCCTACCTTGCCATTCCGCACTACGGCTTGCCCTTCTGTGCCTATGCGTACTAAAGCACTGTAACTGTCCCCCTGTCCGCTAAATCGGGCAAGGCCCTCAAAGGGCCCCGCCTCAGGTGCTCCATTCACAAATATGTACTGCTTCCCTTGCTGGGTTGCTGGATAGATAATGGCCGGCTTGGTGTGGGTAATGAAAGGACGCTCCACCCGCTCGTATGGACCGAAAGCCTTCTTCTGCACGCACATGTGATACGCCTCCTTCTCGCGCAAAATATAGGCTACAAATCGGCTATCGGGTGAGAGCGTTACCCCACCTATCCCGTCGCTGAGTTTGAGTATCTCATGATCCCAGGCTATGCCGATTTGGAGGCCTTTTTGCACAAGATAAACAAGATGTTGGCTATCCGGTGTAAAGCGAATATCGGAGATCCCATCGTAGGCTTCACTGGCCTGTTTTCCTTCTTGGAGCGCCAATTTGCCTCGCTCCTTACGCACTACATAAACCATGCGTTTGGCATCAGGAGAAAAAGTCAGGAGGTCTATGAAAGAATACGCTTCGCTGTGAATGCCGCTTACGTAGTCTCCTATGACCCATTTGTGGGGCTCTTTCTGGAAGACGAAGTAGAGATCATTTTCTTCGTTCGGGCGGAAAGTTAGATTAGTTACTTGAAGGAAGGGCCCCGCTCCAATGTTGTTCAAAAATACGAAGAAGTCTTCCCCTTTTTTGCCTATGTAGGCTACTCGTTTGTGGTTGGGCGAAAGGACGAGGGCGGAGATATCGTCAAGGGCTAGACCGTCTTCCCCGTTTAGGTAGATACGATAGCTGCCTTGGAGGCGATGCTTTATGGCTATTACTTCGCCCGTGGGGCTGACTGCCCAGCTGAGCACTTCTTCAAAGCGATGCTCGGGCTGGCCCTTGACCGCTAGAACGTATTCACGCTCACCATAGCTCAAGAATATGTACCAGCTAACTCGGCTCTCTCTGACGAATATATCGGCTTTTCGGACTATATCCTTTTCGCTGCGCAAAGAGAAAACCTTTATAGTGTAAAAATCGCTGGCAATCTTAGGAAAATTTCCGCCCTTAGGGAAAGTAGTTGTTTTAGGGGAGAGGAGCCCCGAGGTGTCTGAAGGGGGCGTAAGGCGCTCTACCGTAGGTGGAGGGGTAGTAGGCGGCGGTGGAGGGGGTGGTGGGGGAGGGGGCGGGGACGAAGCTAAAAGGCGCTCCTGAAACTGTTTCTTCTGAGCCGTGATCTCTATCTGAACAAGGCTCCGAATTACCCGCTCATTTCCCCCCACGGCTTGGGCCTTCTTGACTAGGTATAAAAGGCGTTCATCACTTATGCGGGCTTGCTCCACTAAAACGCGTATAACAGGCTGAAAACTCTGAGGAAATTTCGCTTTGCCGGCCTGAATTTCTTTTTCCAAGTCTATAATCGCCTCTATCTGGACCTTGGACAGCCCTATCTCGCTGGCCCTTTGAATAAGGAAGCGATGAGCGGTTTCATCCAGGTGACCCGTAGCAATAAGGCTGGCCAGAAGCGGTTCTAGCGCCTCGACCGCAAACGTGCCTGGGACCAAGTGGCGAAGGTTCTGCTCCGTCGCTAGAAGAGCCTCCAAAATGGGGGAGGGCAAACCTTCTTCTTCGGCCAACTGATGGAGGAAAGGGAGGGTTTCTTCGGAGATAGCGCCTTTCTGGAGGGCTGTACGGCAAAGGCTACTTAGGGCTTCCAGAACCGACTGGCCGCGCTGGCGCTGACGGACATAGTCGGAAAGGCCTTGAGCCAATGCCTCTGGCAGATGCGCCTCGCGCGCTAGCTCGGCTAAATAACTGACCTCAGCGATTGCCTCCCCTTGCTTTTCTAAAAGCACTAAGAGCCGCCAGTAGCTCTGAAGCGCTTTGAGTAAGTTGCGCCGAAGCGCACTCTCCATAAGCCCGTGGAGTGCTTCCACCGCTTCGCCGGATAGACCCCTCGCCTCCGCCTCTCGCTCTATCCAGGGTAGAAGGGAAGAGCCCATGCCTATCTTATGGACTGCCTGGAGAAGCCGGCTCAGGTAGCGTAGCTTAGGTACCTTAGGCACTTGTACGAGAACCTGCACCAGCTCCGCTGGTACCCCCATCTCCTGGCTAAGCTCTAAAAGAAAAGAAAGCTTACGTGAAGCAGCCTCCCGCAGGGTATGAATGAAGGCCCCCAGAGCCTCCACCCGCGGAAGGAGCTCAGCCTGAAGCAGCGCTAGACGCACCGCTACCAGCCGCTCCAAAACCTCCTTAGAACACTCTAGCGTCTCAGCGTTCTGACGCAAAAATTCCCAATCCTCCTCCGATATAGGCTCTTGACGCACTACCTCTGTAATCAGAGGCCATAAAAACTCTACTTCCATCCTAGCGTACCTTAATCTCGCAGGAGGCGCATAAAAGTTGAGGTCCTTGAGGAAAGGAAGGGCTTATACTCCCCTGTACTTGTCTCCAAAGCTGTGCAAAGGGGAAATCGTCTCCCAGCAGCTTCTGCCACCTCCACTTACCCTCGGGGTAGGTTCTGATGCCGTAGGTAGCCAGTCTGGCTAAATCGGCTGCAGCCTTCACGGCGGTTTCTATACCCCCTAGGGTATCCACTAAGCCTATTGTTAGAGCATCTTTACCTGACCATACTCGCCCTTGAGCGATCGTATGGACCGCTTCTACCGAAGGGTAACGCCGCCCCTCGCGCACAACCTCCAAAAATTCCCGGTAAATTTGATCTATTTCGTTTTGCATGTGCTGCTGCTCTACCAGCGTAGGCTCGCGAAACGGACTCATGAAATCCGCATATTTTCCTCCGACCTTTATGCGGTCGGTACGCAGGTAAAGCTCCTTCTCTGCTAGGTCAGTAAGATCAAGTAGCAAGGCAATTACCCCTATAGAACCCGTGATAGTGGTAGGCTCAGCTACAATCTTATTAGCGTAGGCCGATATGTAATACCCGCCAGAGGCGGCTACGCCGCTCATAGATACCACTACTGGCTTGCGTTGGCGCAGGCGTTGGATAGCCCGAGCTATTTTGTCCGACTCCAGTACCGCCCCACCCGGGCTATTTATGCGTAAAACTACCGCCTTGACCTTCTCATCCTCCTCTATTTTTTTGAGGAGGGGCAGCCATTCTTCCGCTGAAACCTCTTCTTCGGGGCCGACGGCTCCCTCCATATAGGCCAAGGCGATATACTCCTCGGCTTTATCTTTTTCGGCTAGGAGGGCTTTATAGGAAACCCATGCGGGGTCTTTTTTGCCCGACGGCGTGAAGTGCTTCCGTTCCAAATCATCCCAAGCAACCAGCGTATCTACCAGCCTATGCTGAAGCGCTTCTTGCGGTGAGAAGAATATGTAAGTATCCGTCCAACTGCGTAGGCTCTCAGGGGGGATTTTTCGCAGGGCGGCAATCGTATCTACCCACTCATTCCAAATGTCCCCCAGCAGCTCCGTAAGCTGCTCTTTATTAGTTTGGGAGAAGCGCTCCTCGGTGATATTTTCTGCGGCGGACTTATAACCGCCTGTCCGAAATAGGCGCGGCTTTATGCCCCATTTATCCAGAAGGCGTTTGAAAAAAATTTGTTCTGACACTAGGCCATTCCATTCCAGAAGGGTGCCAGAGCGTGGATACATAGCTATAGTATCGGCATAAGCCGCAAGGTAGTAGGTAAGCTCGGTGAAATAATCGCCATAGGCATAGATAGGCTTCTTAGAGCGGGCCTTGAACTGCCGCAGCCAGCGCCCAATCTGCTGTACCTGAGCCGGCGAGGCCGAAAGATCGCCCATCCGCAGCACTATCCCCTGGATTTTCTCCTCTTGGGCGGCCTTTTCCAGAGCCTGGCGAATCTCATCCAACGTAGGTACCTTCTCTTTCGGCCCACCGAAGAGGTTTATGGTGATAGAGAGAGAGGGTATAGGACTTTTCTCGTATTCTCTCAGCTTACCAGAAAGGGGTAGGTAGAGCCACCCTCCTTGCGCAAGGGAAGTGGAGACGGATTTATCCTTTTGGGAGAGCATAATGGCGGCCGAGGTGAAGGTCCCTACTAGTAAAACCCCTCCCAAAATCATAGCCAGGAAAAACGCTATCAGAAAAGCCAGGAGGAGTCTGAGGAATTTCCACATACTGCAAAGGTAGGCTTATTTTAGGCTGTGAAGGATGGGGAAGCGTGCGGCGCTGCGTGGGTCCATGTCATAGGCATCCACGTGGAAGGCTGGCGCCGCCCGCTCCCGCTTCCACTGGCTGATACGAAAGAGGCGGAGAAATTTATCCGCCCATTCAATCGGCGCGCCTTCGGCTTGCACATAGTGGCGAAGGGTTTGGGGCGAAAGACCTTCTTGAATGAGCTGCTTTTCGAGTGCGTTGAGGAGGGGGTAGGGCATGAGGTCCTCTTCGTCGGCTTGTCCGCCGGGCCTTAGTTCAGCGGTGGGGGTGGCTAAGGCGATTTCGCGTAGGCTCTCAAGGCCCCATTTCTCGGCGGCCCATAGACCCCACTCCCGAAGATCCGCCTTAGCTACGCCCCCAATAGGCGCTAAGCCGCCAGAAGAGTCGCCATCCATCGTAGAATAGCCTACCGAAAGCTCACTCCGATTGCTAGTGGTAAGAAGTATCGCTCCCAGAATATTAGCTACCATCCAGATCCCAGGCACCCGTACACGGGCCTGAAGGTTTTGCCGAGCAATATCGTCCATTTCCCAGGAGAGCGGGCGGCCTAGCCACGCTTCCACGCGCTGTTCATACAAACGCACAATTTCATCAATCTCCCAGCGGTGGAAGGGTATACCCAGCTCTTGGGCTAGGCCAAGGGCGCGCCGGTAGGTAGTGTCCGAGCTTTGGGCCGTCGCCTGGTAGAAGGTATAAACTTGAGGGGTACCTTCCATGTACGAGAGCCGCTGCCGATACACATCGGGGGGAAGCTCGCTACGGGCGCGTTGAAAAGCCAAATGGGATAAAACGGCGCAAGCGGCTGAATCCAAACCGCCTGAGAGGGAAATGACATAGCCCCGAGCCCGGCTTTTCCAAAGGTAATCCCATAATCCCATCGCGATGGCCTCGGTGAGCTCCTCCCAGGGAGAAACTTCTGGCAAGGTGCGCGGTTTAGAAGCCACCCCAGGCGTCCCAGCACGCTGGCGGGGTGGAAGTTCTATAGGATTTTCTGGAAGCGGGAGGGAATTTTGGCGCGCCGTTCGGCGCAGGCGCTCCTCATCTACTTCGGCCCAGGCCAGCTGGTAGTCCTCATAAAAGAAGCGGCTCGTAGCCCCTACTATTTGGCCCTGCCAGGCAAGTAGGCTTTCGCCCTCGTAGAGGAGCTCCCCCGCCTCATTACCCGCCAGATTAGCATAAGCGTAGAAGCAGCGGTATCGGTAGCTACTCTCCGTCACTAGGCGCCGCCGTCGGGCTGCCTTGCGCATCTCAAAGGGCGAAGCATTGAGGCATACCCCTAAGTGAGTTAGATGCCGTTCTAGGGGCCGCCCTGGCTGCCAGGCATCCTCGCATATTTCCACCGAAAGGTAGAAGCCCTCCCATACAAAAGGTAAGGCATATCCCGCATAGGTACCGCTGCGCGGCTCCCGCAGCCGCCCCTCTGGCGCAGAAGTAAACCAGCGTGGCTCGTAAAATACCCCATCGTAAGGCAGGCGCCGCTTGAGCGCAAACCCATATATATCCCCTTCCGCTACGACGGCAGCGGCATTATATAGCCGGCCGCCTATCTCCAGCGGTAGGCCCAGAATCGCCACAAGCCCCTCCGTATAAGGCCGAATACCTTCCAGACTTTCCCAAGCGGCATCGGCTACCCAGCTGCTCCAGAAAAAATCCCCACACTCATAGCCCGAAAGGCAGAGCTCAGGAAATACTACAAGTTCTACTGACAACTCCTTGGCTTTTTGGAGGGCGGCTATTACCCGCAGCCGATTACCCGTAAAATCCAAAGGCGTAGTGCGCAAGGAGACGGCACCGATGCGCATAGTATTTGGTAGGCAAAAATAAACACTACTTAGGCCACGGGCGGCACCGCTATCTCCCCTAAATTCTAAGCGTCAGAATCGGACTATGAGTGGTTGGGGAGGGAATCGGGCGGCTGCTGAAGTAGATTTTATTGACTGGTCCCTCTCACTGGCTGGGCTAAGGCCGATAAGGTAGGTTTGAGCCGCTTGCGTTTCCCTCACCAAAAGTTTATGGGGGGGGGGTGGAAGAGGATAAGAGTAGGCAAGGAGGCTAATACGCCTGATGGGCCGTAAGCTATAAGGTGCGTAAGGGCGTTCAATAGAGTTGGATAAGTAGAATTTTCCACCGAGCCAAAGAATATCCTTGCAAATGCTCTGCTAGGCAGAAGATAAGGGCAGGCATTCTTACTGCAATGGCCGAGAGGGAAAAGGGTAAGGGCTTTTTGAAAAATGGAGGCTCGCCATAAGATTTGTGCATGGTAGGGGGGGTTATCAGAGGGGTATGGAAATGGAGAGAGTTTCCCATTTTAGGTAGGGTGGTTGGTAGGTATTGCAAACGACCGAAAATTTATATCTTTGCCGTGGGATTTTGTTTTATGCCGAAAATGCCGAAGCGTATGAAGCGTCGCAGAGAAGTCATGGATGAGATGGATTATCGGCTTTTGACCGTGCTTGCCGAAAATCCAACCGAATCGTATTCTAAGATTAAGGATAGGCTGAACGTTTCTATTGGGACGGTGTATTTGCGCACGCAGCGCCTGCGAGAGTGGGGGGTAATCAAAGGGACCCAGCTTATTTTAGATCCTAAGAGGTTGGGGTATTCCCTTTCTATTCTTCTGCGTCTGCAGGTGGTAGATATTCCGAAAGCGGTGCGCGTGCTGGAGGCGCGTCCAGAGGTGAGTATGGTTTATGTACTTACGGGTGAGATGAATCTGATGGCGCATGTGTATCTGCGGGGGATAGCGGAGCTGCAGGCGTTCATGCAGTTTCTGGTGCATGAGCTCAAGGCGGAGCGGATAGAGACGCAAGTCGTGCTGGATGAGCCAGTGCGGCGCGGCGTGCCTATTCCGGCGGTGGACGCGCCTAGCAGTGGATCAGCTTCTGGGCGCGCTAAAGCTACCAAGGGTAAGGCCCCTGCCGAACGCCCTAAGGGCGGGAGCAAAAAGTAGTTCCCTATGCAGGGGTTGTGGGTGCTCCCCACCCCTATAGGGAACTTGAGGGATATTACCCTGCGGGTTTTAGACCTGCTGCCCGATTTAGATGTGCTATGGTGCGAGGACACGCGCCAGGTGCGTAAGGTGCTTAGCCATTATGGTATCCGTACACCCCCTCTGCGTGCTCTCCATGTAGCCAATGAACACGCGCGTCTGCCCCATCTTTTTGCGGAGGCCATAGCGCACAATTGGAAAGTAGGCCTAGCTACAGACAGTGGCATGCCCGCTTTGGCGGATCCCGGCTTCCTAGCTATCCGAGAGGCTCATCGCCGGCAAATCCCTGTGTATGTGCTCCCAGGCCCTAATGCGGCGCTAACGGCCTTAGTGGCCAGTGGCCTACCTTGCGATAGATTCATTTTTGAGGGTTTTTTCCCGCGCAAAGGTCAGGCCGCTTATGTGGAAAGTTTTCTGAAGGAAGAGCGTACGGTGGTCTGGTATGAGTCGCCGCGTCGGCTAGTGCGCACGTTAGAGCTTCTGTGTCGCTACTTAGGGGATAAGCGCTGGGGCTGTATTGCCCGCGAGCTTACCAAGCGCCACGAAGAAATTCGGCGCGCTACCTTAGCCGAACTTCATGCCTATTACGGCGCGCGTCCCCCTCTGGGTGAGGTGGTACTCGTGGTGGCGGGCGCTTCCTACCAAGAGGCCTTATAGCGCCGCCCTTCTTGCAGGTTTTCTACTAGGGTTGGCATTTCCCCCCTTCTCCTTAGCCTTTCTAGGATGGTTAGCTTTCTCTCTTCTCTGGCGACTAGCCGAAGCGGCCAGGCCTCTGCGCGTGCTGTACAGCGGCCTTCTTTTATGGAATCTTATCGGGTGCTACTGGCTTATGCTGACGGCCCTTAGCGCTCCCGATTGGCAGGAAGCTCTCCTTAGCCTGGCGGCCGGGGCCGCCGCTATCGTAGCCAATCCGCTTCTTATGCTCCTTCCTTTCTGGCTTACGCGCCGGCTTAGCGGCCTCCTGGGCCAGCCTTTCTCCCCCTGGCTTTTCATAGGGGCTTGGGGACTGTTTGAATACCTTCATTTTCGGTGGGAGCTTTCTTGGAGCTGGCTTACGTTGGGTTTCGCCTGGAGTGAATGGCCCCCTCTCCGTGCCTTGGGGCAGTGGATCGGCCCCCTTGGGATTTCGGTCTGGATGCTCATAGGCGCCGCCTGGCTCTATCAGCAAAAGGGCTGGCTTAAGTGGGCTGGCTTCGCCGTTTGGGGGGCCGGCTTACCCCTTGGGGCGCTAATTTTTCCACCCGCTTCCCAAGCAGGCCAGGCACGCTCTGTGTACGCCATACAACCCAACATAGACCCCTATACCAAGTTTGCCGACTTTCCCCCTGACAGTCAGGTCCAATACCTTATACGCCTTTTGCCGGCACAGCCAGAGCCAGGCGCTTTGATTGTCTTCCCTGAAACCGCTATA
The DNA here is from genome assembly GCA_025059535.1 of Bacteroidia bacterium. Classification (GTDB taxonomy): domain Bacteria; phylum Bacteroidota; class Bacteroidia; order SpSt-205; family SpSt-205; genus SpSt-205. The sequence goes on along the minus strand of JANXCX010000024.1, from coordinate 128,481 downwards.
CCCGTAGCCGTGCCCTTAGATGGGTGGAAAAGCCATCCTTATCTCCTCCCTTTCACCGAATACGCCCGCCGCCATCAGGTAAATGTACTTTTAGGCATAGTTGGCTATCGTTTTTTTCCCCCAAGGGGCCCGTTTCCTGTATCCGCTCACCCCCTTCCTGAAGGTGGGGCCTACGAAACCTACAACGCCGCTCTGCTCTTGCGCCCCGATACTTACTTCGTTCATATCAAGGCGCGGCTCGTCCCCTTCGTAGAGCGCGTACCTTACTTAGAGATTTTTAGCTTTCTGCGGCGCTGGTATATTGATTTAGGCGGGAGCTTCGGGAATTTTGGAAAGCCTCAAGCGGTCAGCCCCCTCTGGCTTTTTCCAGACGAGATGCCCCTCGTGGTAGGGATATGCTACGAAAGCATTTTTCTTCAGGATTTGCGCCAGCGTTTGAGGGAAGGCTTGACCCTTTTAGCCTTTCTAACTAATGATGGCTGGTGGAAGAGAAGCTCTGGATATTATCAGCATTTTAGTTATGGGCGGCTGAGCGCGCAGGTTCTGGGTTTGCCCGCCGTGCGTAGTGCGAATACCGGTATCTCGGCCTTGATTGCCGAGGGGGGTAGGGTGCAGGCCGCCCTTCCGTATGGGGAGGCCGGCTGCTTGAGGGGCCTCCTCCGGCCTCAGAAGCCTTTAAGAGGTTACGCCCACTTGGGCGAAACTGGGTGGGGGCTCTTAGTTACTTTTGCGCTGAGCGTATGGCTGCGCTCGCTTTTCCCCTGGCTGCGCTCCTCCAAATCGTCCGCTCGGTAGGGGCTTACCTGCGCACCGAGTTTCGCCAGTTTTCACGCGAGCAGGCGGAGTACAAAACCGCGCGTGACCCCGTTTCGTATGTGGATAGAGAAGCCGAAATGCGCCTTAAAGAGGCCTGCGCCCGCCTTATCCCTGAAGCTGGCTTTATTTTAGAGGAAAGCGGCGAGATTACTAGCGACAAAGAACTCCTCTGGGTAATAGACCCCCTGGACGGTACCAAAAATTTCGTGCATGGGATTCCGCTCTTTGGTATCAGCGTAGCGCTTCTGCACTATCGGCGGCCAGTAGTGGGGGTAGTGTATGCCGTAGAACAAGATGAGGCCTTCTGGGCGGTGGCCGGCGGAGGCGCCTATAAGGATCACGAACCTATTCATGTAAGCCATACCGGCGATCCCGATAAGATTTTGGCCGTTACGGGCTTTATGTACAATTCGCCAGAGCGGGCTGAGCGCTATTTTCAGGTACTAAATGAGGTCTTGCGGCGGTTTGGCGGGCTGCGTCGGCTCGGATCAGCGGCCTTGGACTTAGCCTACGTAGCGGCAGGCCGCCTGGATGTATTCTTTGAAATGGATTTGCACCCCTGGGACGTAGCCGCGGGTAGCCTGCTGGTTCAGGAAGCAGGTGGCTGTGTTACGGACTTTCACGGCAGCGCCGACTATCTCTGGAGCCGAAGCATTCTAGCAGGGAATACGTGGGCGCATGCCCAGCTTCTAGAGCTTATCCAGGCTGCAGGACTTGCCAGCTAGCCGACCCCAACTCCCACCCTACTCAACCCCTAATAACCTAAGCAGCCCTCTATGGAGAAAGCGTCAGGAAAGGTACTGGATGAAAAAACGGTTCAAAAAACCTCACGCCGATAAAATAGCTTCTAGGTTATGCCCGAAGGCATGGATGGTAGAGAGTTACAGGCGGCGCAGGCAAACGAGCGTAGGCTACTAGATGGGCTTGTGGTACGGTTTTTGCTTACGCTAGTCCTCATGCGTCCCAAACCTATCCTAGCCCTACTTTTACTGGGCGGGCTGACTGCTCAGCCTCTCTGGTTTGCGGATACGGTGTGGTATATCCGCTACGCTCCGCAAGGGTCCGATACCTTTCAGCTAATTCGTCACCTTCGGCAGGGGTCTGCCTTGATTAGGGAAAATTACGACCGCGAAGGGCAAGGAGGAGGCTGGCGGCTTCGGCGGGTTGATACGCTCGTACTTAGTGCTCAAGGGCGTCTGACCAAGCTAGGCCGAACGCAAATCGATAGGGCCGGTGGTGGTCAGCTAGAGACCCTGCGTGTGCAAACTCTCTATGCCTATTTTGCGGATCGAGTAGAGGCGTATGGGCGGGATGAACGAGGAGATATGCTGTTGCGTGCGGAATTTTTCTCTACGGCTCAGCAGGCCGAGGAACTTCTTCGCTCGTCTCTTGCCTTTTTTGCCATTGGAGGGGAAGGCTTAGGTTTAGAGACACCTGTCCTCTATCGCCGTGAGCATGTAGGCGATAGCCTTCGGGTGTATGTGCGGGATGGAGGCACATGGCAAGAGGCATTTGTATATCGTCGCCGTGCTGGGGGCGCTAGTCGGTGTGATACTATTATCTCTGGGGAAGGTAGCATGCTCTTCTGTACGGACGCCTCCGGGTACTTGACTCAGGCGCGTGATACCTCCCCTCCAGCGATGGGCGGAGGCGCTTCAAGTAGCTATCGTGTGATGACCTATGGCTCCGTGGGCGGGACACGGGTAGTACTCAAGGACTCCACCGATAGCTATAGCTACGCTCCAAATCAGCCCAATCAGATAGTTTCTCATGCACGCACAGTTCTGAACTACCTCTATGGAGCGAATGGGCGCTTAGAGGAGATTAGGCGGATTGAGCTTAGACGAAATAATGGGCTGATTGGAGGGCCTGGAAATGAGCCTGTAGACACGACGGAGGTGCGGGTGGTACTGGTGTATAGCCAAACGTCGGCGCTTATACAGCCCGCGTCAGTAGGTTGTTTGGAGTTTTCCAGTGAGGGGCGCTGGGGTAGGTTGCCCTGCTTAGAGGCTGGGAAAGAGCTGCCGGTGCGCCTGTATGAGGGGATGGGGCGCTTAGTATGGCAAGGCCGTGTGCGGGGTGAGCAGCCTTTCTTCCAGCTACCTGCCGAGGTGCCGAGCGGAGTATATCTCTTGCAGGTGGGGGTAGAAGTGCGTCGGGTATTTCTGCAGCCTTAGGGTACGGGGTCGTAGCCGCTGCCGCCCCATGGGTGGCAGCGGCTAAGCCGACGCAGCGCTAGCCTCAATCCTTTCCATAATCCATAACGGCGCAAAGCCTCCTTGGCATACTCGGAGCAGGTGGGCACATAGCGGCAGGAAGGGGGAAAGAGCGGTGAAAAGAAACGCTGATATGCCCAGATAGCCCCTATCAAAAGGTAGCGCATCGGTGTAGCACTTGCCAGAAAAGCCGTTTCATCAGTTCTTGCAGTCTTGGGAGGGAAGGGGGGGTAGCGCTGGCTTCCCCCTGCCACCATAACCAGAGCTCACCCTTAGGAAGTGCGGCCCAAAATTCATTTTTCTGGCGGCGGTAGGCTTCACGCAAGAGTCGGCGCAAGCGATTTCGGTCATGGGCCTTGCGGTAAGCCCGCCGAGCTACTGAGAAGGCCACGCGAATAGGATAGGGCTCCACGCGTACATGGAAGAATAACGCGCGTACCCTGAGTGGCCCTTCTTGGTGGGTGAAGCCCAGCTGGCGTAAAAGCTGGAAGGTGCGCCGCCCGCGCAGGCGCTCGGCCTTCTGAAGGGTAGCGCGGCTAATATGGCTTCCCCCCCAGTGTATCGCTCACAGTGAGGCGATAACGACCTTTTCGGCGCCGACGGGCTAGCACTGCCCGCCCCCAGCGCGTACGCATACGCGCCCGAAAACCATGGGTGCGCGCGCGCTTAGTGCGGCTAGGCTGGTAGGTACGCTTCGGCATGCTGCAAAGGTAGGCCTTTACTACTTTTGTCCCAATGCCTAAACGCATCCTTATTACGGGTGCAGCCGGTTTCCTCGGCTCCCACCTCTGCGATCGCTTCTGGGAAGAAGGTTTTGAAGTAATTGGGCTGGATAACTTTTCCACAGGAAGCCCTGATAATATAGCCCACCTTTTTGGAAGACCGCGCTTTACTTTCCTACAATACGATGTAACAAACTTCATCCATGTGCCCGGTCCTTTGGATTATATTTTACACTTTGCCTCGCCGGCCAGTCCGGCAGACTATCTGCGCATCCCTATTCAAACTCTCAAGGTAGGGGCTCTAGGTACCCATAAGTGCTTAGGGCTAGCGCGGGCTAAGGGAGCCACGATTCTGCTAGCCTCTACGTCAGAGGTCTACGGCGATCCGCTAGTGCATCCCCAGCCTGAATCCTACTGGGGCAATGTAAATCCTATCGGCCTGCGTGGTGTCTATGATGAGGCGAAACGCTTCATGGAGGCTATGGCGATGGCTTACCACCGCACGCATGGCGTCTCCATACGGATTGCCCGCATTTTCAATACCTACGGCCCTCGCATGCGCCTAGATGATGGGCGTGTCCTACCTAACTTTATTGGTCAGGCCCTGCGCAACGAACCGCTCACGGTATACGGCGATGGCAGTCAAACCCGCAGCTTCTGTTATGTAGACGACTTAGTAGAGGGTATTTTTCGCCTCCTTCTTCATACCGATTACCCTTATCCCGTGAATTTGGGTAATCCAGAGGAGGTGTCTATTCTACAATTTGCCCGAGAGGTGCTTGAGCTGATTCCTACTTCCCGCAGCACGATAGAGTTTCGTCCGCTTCCAGAAGATGATCCAAAGGTGCGGAGGCCAGATATTCGGCTGGCTCATAAGCTGCTGGGGTGGTATCCGCAGGTGTCTCGGCGCGAAGGGCTCCAACGCAGTATTGCCTACTTCAAGGAGAAGCTCTCTTCAGTACCTTCATGAAAGTGCCGCACGTGGAAGCGCTTCCCCTGGCGGATGCGCTGCTCCTGCATTTGCCGCGCTATACGGATGAGCGAGGATATTTTGTAGAGGTGGGGCGGGCTCTTTTATACGAGCGCCTCGGCTTACCCACTTTCGTTCAGGACAATCTTTCCTATTCCCTCCGAGGGGTGCTGCGTGGTCTCCACTTCCAGCGCCCACCCCATGCTCAGGCTAAGCTTGTCTCCGTAATTCAAGGCCATATTCAAGATGTACTTGTGGACCTGCGTCCTTCCTCTCCTACCTATAAAAGGTGGCACGCCATAGAGCTGAGTAGTGATAGGGAGTATTTCACTTGGCTATATGTGCCCATAGGTTTTGCCCATGGGTTTTTAGTGCTTTCGGAGGCGGCATGGGTCCTTTATCGCTGCTCGGCTTACTATGTGCCAGAGGCAGATGGAGGCTATCGCTGGGATGATCCCACCTTTGGGATTAGCTGGAAGCTGGAGGGCTCCCCGCGCCTTTCTCCTAAGGATGCGAACTTACCCTATTTTAGCGAAGCGGAAAATCCCTTTCGCAGCCTATGAAAGGCATTCTCTTGGCTGGAGGTGCTGGCACGCGCCTGTATCCGATGACTGAAATTATCACGAAGCACCTACTTCCCATATACGATAAGCCGATGGTCTATTATCCTTTGAGTACGCTTATGCTGGCGGGGATTCGGGATATCTTGATTATTAGTACGCCGCGTGATATAGGCTACTTTGAGCGTCTTTTCGGGGATGGTTCCGCGCTGGGCATTTCCCTCAGCTATCAGGTGCAAGTGCGTCCCGAAGGGATAGCTCAGGCCTTGATTTTAGCCGAGCCCTACCTGCGGGGCGATTCGTGTGCGCTGATTTTAGGCGATAATCTCCTGTATGGTAGTGGGATGCAGGCTTTCTTGGAAAGCTGTAAAGTGGAGCGGGGTGCCCTCATATTTGCTTATCCCGTACACGATCCGCAGCGGTATGGCGTGGTGGAATTTGACAAACAGGGGCGCGTAGTGAGTTTGGAGGAAAAGCCGGCACAGCCGCGCTCTTCCTATGCGGTGCCGGGACTATACTTCTATGATGGCGAGGCGCCAGCGCTGGCGGCCCAGCTCCGCCCCTCGGCTCGCGGCGAACTGGAAATTACCGATCTCAATCGGCTTTATTTAGCGCGCGGCACCCTTCAGGTCCGTATCATGCCCCGGGGCTTTGCCTGGCTGGATACGGGCACCCCCCGCAGCCTTTTAGAGGCTAGCCTGTTTGTACAGGTGATAGAAGAGCGTCAGGGACTCAAAATTGGGTGTATTGAGGAGGTAGCCTTCCGTAAAGGCTATATCAGTCTAGAGCAGCTTGAGCGCTTGGCGGCTCCCATAGCCAAAACGCCCTATGGCCAATACCTTCTGCGTATAGTTCACGAGGCGCGTGAGTAGGAGGGCTCTCTTAGGGGTTGTAGGGTTGTTGGGTCAGATATTGGGCTTGCCTGAGAGCCTCATAATAGGCCGGCCTTTCAGGATAGGGAAAGTCGGGGCCAAGGGCCTACCTCAGGGTATAGAGCGGCTGGACCTCCAGCTAAGGGGAGAAACCCTGTATGTGCGCCTGCGCGCCTGGGAGGGGCCAGGGCAGGTAGCGCTGGTGTGGGATCGAGACACCTTTCGGCTACGTACCTCCCTCGGGCCTCTACCTCCCGATTCCCTTATGCCTTTGCTGGACTCCACTGTTTTCATGCCTGGCCTCGAGCAAACCTCCGAAGCCTTACCCTCTTTGCCTTGGATGTGGGTAGTAGGCCCAATAGCCCTAATCCTTATAGGGCTTTTAGGGGGGCCTTTTCTTTTTCCGATTTTGGAGCGATGGGGCCGGGCACTTTACCTAATAGCTCGGTGGTACCTCTGGCTGTGGCAGTGGCGCAAGCCCCTACCCGATCGCTTTCTGGAATTCGTACGCATGGTAAAGGCCCTCTTGCGGCCCCACGCTACTTTCCATCCAGGCAGTCTGCTTCCCATGGAGGTAAAGCAGGTAGAAGGAGAGCCCCTTCTCAGAGACCGACTCCATCTTCTCCTAAGCGGGGAGTATAGCGAGATTTTCTTAGGTCAGCCCCTTACGGTGGAAGAGAAAATAGCTTTATGGCACGCTATGTGGCAGGCTTTATGGATATGTGGTAGGCGTCTTCGGCCTCATCGGCTAATTCTTATGCGGTATGAAAATAGAGCTTGAGGAGCCCCTGTGGCTATTTCTTTTAGGGCTTTGGGCGGTCTTTGGAGCGGCGGCCTTACGTGTGCGCCTACATTTAGGCTATCGTCCTACCGGGCCTAAAAAAGCCGGCCTCTTTCTGCGAGCCTATTTTCCTACGCTTACCTTGCTTGGGTCTCTAATTCTAGCCACCTTAGCCCTAACTAAGCCTAAGATACAGCTGCACCAGATGCGATACTTCCTGCCCCCTACCTGGGTAGTGCTAGATGTCTCACGTAGTATGCGCGCGCGCGATGTGGCGCCCGATCGGCGCGGACTGGCGGAAGCGCTTTTAGCCCGTTGGATAGACTCCTTAGAAAGGGCGCAAGTACCAGGCCAAGTTGGTCTTATTGTATTTGCGGCTCAGGCTTATGCGGTTCTTCCGCTCACCACCGATAGGGCTGCCTTGCGCTTTATGCTAAAGAATGCCACCGTGTGGGACTTGGGGGAAGGTACTAACATTGGGTCAGCCCTTCAGGCGCTTTTAGGGGTGGCTAAAGCGGGCCATCAGGCAATCCTTCTTAGCGACGGGGCAAATAACCTGCCCGATTCCCCCTCCCTTAGGGCACTTGGAGAGCTTCTGCGCCAGCGCGGTATCCAGCTGTATGGGGTATTAGTAGGGCAAGCCCCACCGCAATTCTTTCCTGCAGGTTTAGCCGTGCTCACCCCCCAGGTGTATAATCAGTCCCTTCCCTTGCGTCCCCTTTTGCGATGGGAGAAGGGGTGGCACACCTATGCCTTACAGGCTCCTCTAATTCTGGTGAGTTTTGGTGTAGGTCTTGTGGGGCTAATCGGAATGGCTTTAGGCGGATGGTTTAATGTACTGACGGCATAATCTCCTCCAGCGCTTGGAGCTGGTAGATTTCCACAATAGGGTTATGCAGGAGCCTTTCGGCAAGCATTTTGGCGGTTTGCTGGGCTACCTCCACGGAGGGGGCCTCTAAGCGAAGCTCAAAGGCGCGTCCCGCCCGAACCGCATATACCGCTGGCACCCCTAGCTTACGGATTGCCTGCCCAATCGTCTCCCCCTCGGGATCCAAAAGCTCTGGCCGGGGTAACACGGTAAGAAGAACCCTATAGTGGGGCATTAGAGCGTGCGTTTCACCTGTACCTCTGTAAAGCACTCAATTATATCCCCTACCTTGATGTCTTGGAAGCCTTCTATGGAAAGCCCACACTCTAATCCCTCGGCCACTTCCTTGACATCATCCTTAGAGCGCTTGAGGCTGGCGATGCTGCTAGTGTAAATTACCACGCCCTCCCGAATGAGATGCGCTTTGGCCCCGCGTACGATTTTACCTTCTATGACCTTGCATCCCGCTACGGTACCGACCTTAGGAATTTTGAAGATTTGCCGCACTTCGGCACTGCCTATGGTTTCCTGCTGGATGATGGGGGTAAGCATGCCAGAAAGCGCACTTTTGACTTCATCAATAATGTCGTAGATGACATTGTAGAGGCGAACTTCCACGTTGTTTTGGCGAGCTAGCTGGCGAGCAGTAGGACTTGGGCGTACTTGAAAGCCCACAATTAGGGCATTGGAGGCTTTGGCGAGGAGTACATCGCTGTCGGTAATTTGGCCTACGCCGCGGTGGATTACATTTACCTGAACTTCGGGGGTGGAGAGCTTGACTAAGGAGTCGGTAAGCGCTTCTACCGAGCCGCTTACGTCGGCCTTGACAATCAGGTTGAGCTGTTTGGTTTGTCCGCTGGCTACGCCTTCCAGGAGGCTGCCTGAAACTTTGCGGCGCTCTTTTTCCCGCATCAGCTCGGCGCGCCGATGGGCCATTTCGCGCGCCACACTCTCTTCTTCTAAGACATATAGTTTATCACCCACTTCGGGCACGCCGCTCAGCCCTAGCACTTGAACCGGTTGGGAAGGGCCGGCTTGCTCTAGCCGTCGTCCGCGTTCGTCTAGAAGGGCTCGGACACGACCAAAGAACTGCCCTACCAGAATAATATCCCCTACCCGCAGCGTGCCTGTTTGCACAAGCACAGTAGCCGTTGGGCCGCGCGCTTTATCCAGCTGCGCTTCAATAACCGTACCCTTGGCGGGGCGATGGGGATTAGCTTTAAGGTCTAAAAGCTCCGCTAGAATAAGGGTTTTTTCCAGAAGTTCTTGTACACCAGTACCTTTTTTAGCCGAGATAAGCTGAGCTGGATAAGGACCGCCCCATTCTTCCACGAGGAAGCCAGCCTCCGCCAACTGCTGCCGAATTCGGTCAGGATTAGCTGTATCCTTGTCAATTTTATTTATGGCGAAGATGATAGGCACACCAGCGGCTTGGGCGTGGTTGAGGGCCTCTAGGGTTTGGGGACGCACCTGATCGTCTGCGGCTACTACGATGATGGCAATATCGGTAACTTGAGCGCCGCGGGCGCGCATGGCCGTGAAAGCCTCGTGGCCTGGGGTATCTAAAAAGGTAATTTTTTGCCCTGAGGGCAGAGTTACTTCATATGCCCCAATGTGCTGCGTGATACCCCCGGCTTCGCCCGCTACTACGTTGGTATTTCGTATGTAGTCTAGAAGGGTTGTTTTGCCGTGGTCCACATGGCCCATAACCGTAACAATAGGTGGGCGTGGCTGGAGGTCCGCTGGCGATTCAGGTACGGCCGTAAGCTGCTCCAGGGTATCGTCTAGGCTGATGAATTTTACCTTATAGCCGAATTCCTCTGCTATTATAGCGGCGAGGTCGCGCTCTAAACGCTGGTTGATGGAGGTAGGGTAGCCAAGCTCTAAGCATTTGGCGATAACCTGATTCACGGGGACGTTTAGCGCTTTAGCCAGCTCAGCGGCGGTTACATATTCAGCGATCTCAATCGTAGAGGCGGCGGCTTCCGCTTCCAGTCTTTCCAGCTCGCGTTTTTTCTCGCGCTGGCGGTATTTTTCTTGACGGAAGCGGCGGCGGGTAGCCACATCCCCTGAAGCTTTGAGCTGGGATTTCACCGGGCGTCGCGGATGAGGGGACGAGGCTTTCGTTTTAGCAATAGGCTGGAGGGTAGCTCTTAGCTCCTTGCGCTTTTTGCGGACGCGCTTGCGGCGGCGTCCCGTAGCCGACTTCTCCCCCTCCGAAGGAGATTCTAAAACCGGCGCTTCGGCGCGCGCCTCCGCCTCCTCTGACGGAGAAGGAGAGGAAGGCTGAGAGGCAAGCGGCGAATGGAAAAGAGGGGAAGGCGTAAGGGTAATCGGCTTCTTGCGTGGCGGAGGCGAACTGGGTAGCTCTATCTTACCTACGATGAAGGGTAACTCTACCGAAGGCGTCTCCGTAGAGGGAGAAGGGGGAGTCGTGGGCGTCTCCTCAACAGGAGGGGGAGGAGGTGGCGAAGGCGTCATCTCTGACAGAGGGGTGAAAACAGGGGAGGGGACTATGCGCTTGCGCGGGCCCAGCCTAATTTTACCCAAAGGGGCTGTGGAAGAACGGCCTTCCTCCATACCCCCCAGACTTTCAGGCAAATCTCTAGTCCGCTCACTTGCACTTTCTTTTTTCCCCCGTCCCAAGTGCTGCATGAGGCGCTGATAATACTCCTCTGGAATGCGCTCCATCGGCGCATCTTTTATCTTAAGACCTAATTCATCCAAAATCTTAGCTAAAGTAGTCGTAGAAAGCTGAAGTTCATTTGCAAGTTCTCCCAGTTTCCACATCCGATCACTCATCTTCAAACTCAGCTTGTAGGATTTCGTACACGCGCCGCAGCGTTCCTAAATCTATCTGCGTGCGTTTTTGAAGCTCATCAATAGGGTATTGTAGCACGGAGCGCGCCGTGTAGAAGCCCTCTTTTTGCAGCGCCGCTAGAATAGGCTCTTCTATAGCGTCGCGAAATTCCGACAGCTCAATATCCTCCTCTTCGCCGTATTCGGCTACTTCTCGTATGTCCAGCTTATATCCCAGAAGTTCTTCGGCAAGACGCACATTAATACCTTTTTCGCCCACGGCGCGCGCATAGTCGTCTGGCTCCACAAAGACCTTAGCGTAGCGGCGATTAGGATAAACATCTACATATTTCACATCGGCGGGGGCCAAGGCCCGCAGAATCATAAGCTTTATGTTCGGATTGTGAGGAATAATATCCACATACTCTCCGCGTAGTTCTTCTACAATTGGGCGGATGCGGGTGCCTTTCACGCCTATACAAGCGCCTACGGGGTCTATGCGATCGTCATAGCTTTCTACCAGCACTTTAGCCCGCTTGCCTGGGGCACGGACTACCTTCTTGATGCTAATAATCCCATCGTTGATTTCGGGCACTTCTTGTTTGAGAAGGGTTTCTAGGAAGAGGGGCGAGGCACGGGAGAGAATTACAATGGGGCGGTAGGGGGAGGTCCGCTGCGGATCCAGTACCTCTTTGACTACGGCTTTCACAACGCTCTGGGTATTTCGGCCGCGCCGCCCCGGCGCACTATCCTTAGGCACATAAAGGCTCTCCTCATTCGGAATAAGCTCCTCTTTAGGAAGCGAAAGCTCTATGCCTTCATGCTTAATGATAAGTTCCTCACGCGTGATCTTGAGGACATCACCCGTAATTATAGTCCCAATCATCTGGCTATAGCGCTGGTAGATAGCGCGACGGCCTAAATCCAAGAGCCGCTGCCGTAGCCGAAGCCGCAGCATCTCTATCTGATGCCTGTTTAGCTCCGAGAAGGGGATATTTTCTAAAAAGTATTCCCCTACCCGTAGGTGCGGATCATGGGTGAGGGCTTCACTTAGGGGAATTTGGCGACTTTCGTCTTCCACTTCATCATCGGCGACGACCTGCCGCCGGCGTAGAATTTGGATATCGGCGGTATCGGGATTGACGATTACCGAATAAATGCCGCGGCGCTCAGCCTCTTTTCGGTCGGCTTCCCGCGGAGAGAGTACGTCTAAGAAGGCTTCTTTCATTACCTCAGTGAAGCGTTCCTTATCAATCCGATGGAGTTGGATAAATTCCTGCATGAAGCCATAGAGCTTCTGGCGCTCTTGGCGTTCTTTCTCGGCGGAGCGGGTGGCAGAAGCGCGCGGCATAGCGAATTAGGAACGGAAAGCGGATTTAGGTCGGGCAAACTCAGGCCAAGCCGAAGCGATGCGTTCCCAAGGCAGAAATATGAGGCGGCGAGAGGTCTGCAGCCGCAGCCCTTTTTCGGAAACGGCACGTAGGATGCCGCGCCACCGCTGGCCATTTCGGGTGTGTATGCGTAGGCGGCGCCCAATGCGCGCCATATACTGCCGCCGCACCCGCAAAGGGCTACCTAAAGCCGGCGTCCCCACACTCAGGCTACAATTCTCGGGCAGCCAATCCACCGATTGAAGCTTATCGTGTAAGAAAAAATGAATACGCAGGCATTCTTCCAGCGTAATTCCCTTGTCGGTATCTATGCGCAGGTGAATCTCTGGCTGTGGACCACGCACCCGCAGGCGCGCTTCCACCAAAAAGGCTTGTGGGAAAGCCTCCGCAAGCTGGCTCTCCGTCCAAAGGGCTATCCGCTTCTCAAGCTCCTTCAAGACATGCATGCTTTACAAAGGTAGGCATTTTTAGCTAAATGGCGGTAGGGGGCTTAGGACAAACTGGGGCCCTAAGAACCTCATACTAAACTAAGCGCAGCCTGTTGTTTCAAAAGAGAAGGTTCAACCCCCTTAGGCTCTGGATAATTTTGGGCCTAATGCCAAGCGATTGCTGAGCTTGAAGCGGATATAGCAAAATTGGATTCGCCTTTGGCGCCCCACCCCGCCAGCAAAAACCCATAGGACTTAGGGGTATATACGATTTTGAATAGAAAGCCTATATGACTTAGCCCCACTATTTGAAAATATCTAATAACCTGTACAGCTGGCCTAAGTGAGCCAGCCAAAAGCCGGCCTGTTTAGAAGCCAAAAGGTTTTTTTGTTAACTTCTTTTGTGCGAATTGGTATTATCTGCCATTCTACGCCGGGCGGAAGTGGGGTAGTAGCTACCGAACTTGCGCGAGCCTTAGCCTGTCGAGGCCATACAGTGTATCTGCTCTCAGCCGAAGCGCCGCTTAGGTTGGATAACTGCCTGCCTAATCTTTACTTTCATCAAGTAGTGCCGTCAGATTATTCGGTTTTTCGTTTCCGACCCTATGAGAGTGCTTTAGCTGGCCGTTTAGTCCGTCTGGCCAAGCAAGGCTTGGACCTTGTTCATGCGCATTATGCCATTCCTCATGCTATAAGTGCCTTCTTAGCGCAGGCTATTTTACAGCAGGCGGGAATATACCTTCCCTTCCTTACTACGCTTCATGGGACAGATACGACCTTAGTGAGCCAGGATCCTGATTTGTGGGAAGTGGTGCGATTTGCCCTGCAGGGTAGCGCCGCAGTTACGGCTGTCTCCGAGGCTCTTGCGCGCGAAAGTCAGGTCAATTTCGGCCTTTCCAGCCTCCCTAAGGTCATACCGAATTTTGTGGATCTTCAAAGCTTCTCTCCTAGCGCCTATAATGGCCGCCTTCGAGCTGCCTATGCGCAGCCGGAGGAGCTTCTCCTTGTCCATGCCTCTAACTTCCGTCCAGTGAAGCAGACCCCTCAGCTTCTGGAAATTCTGCGTGAGCTTTTGGAAATAGGTCTTTCTGCTCGTCTGCTTTTGATTGGGGATGGGCCAGAGCGGGCCGCCTGCGAGAAAAAGGCTTACGAATTAGGACTTTACGGTAGAGTACATTTCACGGGAACCCTCCAGTCCATAGCGCCCCTTTTAGCTATAGGGGATATATTCGTATTTACCTCAGCCTATGAAAGCTTTGGACTAGCGGCTTTAGAAGCCATGGCCTGCGGGGTGCCCGTAGTGGCACCCGCCGTAGGCGGTTTGCCTGAACTTATTCAGGAAAATGCGGGTAGGCTTTATCCGGCCAACGATTGGCGCGCCGCCCGTGAAGCGATTTTAGAGGTATATCGGCAGCATACGCTTTACCGCGCTGGGGCACTGCGGCGCGCTAGCCTCTATGCTGTAGAACGCATAGTCCCCCAGTACGAGGCCCTCTACCAGGAAGCTTTAGAGCTACCCGTGTCGCACCTTCTGCCCGCCTAAGCGTGAGAGGGGGGGTAGCCACGCTATGGACAGTCTTGGCCTTTGTGCTTTCCCTAATCTACGCTCTCTACCGGCGGGGGCGGGGGGAAGGAGATTGGCCTTTTCGTGCGCCAGATAGCGCAGGCTACCTAGAGCCCATCCTTTACTACTTTAAGCAGGGCCTCTACTGGCCAGACGACCGCCTGCCAGGGTATGGGCTGCTCTACGGCTTAGGGTATGCCCTATTGCGGCAGGAGCGCAGCGCCGAATGGCTCCTTATCATCCTGCAGCTAGGGCTAGTCTTAGGTACTGTTTACTATTCCCTATACTGGCTGAAATTACAGGGGGTGCCTCCGCTGGGGCGCCATTTCATGGGTTTAGCCTGGACGCTAGGTGGGCTGTATGGAGCCCAGCGCTGGACCGACCTTCTTACAGACGCCCCTGCTAGCGCCCTTATGGTCGTTACCCCCCTACTCCTTCTGCAGGGATATCACGGATGGGCCGGGGTGTTATTTACCCTCCTTTTCTTTCTGCGGCCTGCTAGTCTTGTGCTCCTTTTGCCCATCTTAGCGTACTTTACCCTCCAGTATGTGCAGGAGAGCCCGCGAAAGGCCATTCTCCGCCAAGTCCTAGCCTTTCTTTTTCCTTTTCTGCTGGCCGAGGGCCTATGGATTGGGCGAAACTTTCAAGTACATGGGGATTTCCGTCCCCTTCATGGAAATAGGTCGCTCTACAAAGATGCTTACCACGAACCGCCGTGGGAGTTTATGCGGCCGCTTACGGAGCGACTGGGGATTTCATCCGATAGCCGATTTTACTTCATGCTAATGGGCTATGAAGCCCCTCTACCTGAGGCGCTTCTCCACCTTACCGCTGCACGCTACTTACCCCCTTCCGAAAAGAACGAACTCGTCTGGCTGCTAGCGGAGATACATGCCACTAGAGGTCAGCCTGATAGTTGTTTTCGCTACGATAGCTTGCGCCCCCAAGCGCAGCGATTAGGCCTCACCCTTACCCGCTGGCAATCCACCCTTTTCCAGCTTACCCATGCGCTCGTAGGCTACCTAATCTATGAAAATCAAACGCTATCCCCGCTCGGCTGGGGAAAAACTTTTTACAAACACCCCTTCTATATAGCGAGCTCATTTTTTTTCCTCACTGGCTTCATAGGAAGCTTAGCTTTAGTGGGCCTGAAAGGCTGGCGCACTGCTAATCCGGCGTTTTGGCTACTGGGTGGCTATGCGCTCTGCTTACCCTTTACGCACATAGCTCTACGCATACTGGAGCTACGCCACCTGGCCATTTGTACACCGACCCTTATTCTTTTTCTTGTGGCAGGTTTAGTTTCAAGGTGCCCGAAGGTTTAGCTGAATAGCTACCTCATCCTGAATCAGATCGTCGGCTTTTCCCTTATAGGCTATACCCCACTCCTGCCGATTGATAGTGAAGTTAGCCGTGGCATATAGGGTATCTTGCGTCAGCCGAACCACAGCGGGAAACCGAATGTTTTTCGTAACGCCCCGTAGGGTGAGATTTCCCGCAAGATATACCGTATCGCTGGCACTTTTTTCGCAGCCGGTAATTTCAAATATGGCTTCGGGGTAAGTGGTTGTGAGGAAGAAATCTTCGCTGCGCAGATGCTCTTCCAGCTTACCTTTCCACTCGCCCTTGAGGTCTAGCACTTCCAGCTTACTGATGTCTAAGACGATTTTTCCTCCCGCTATGCAGTTATCTGGAGCAAGGGTAAGCTGGCCGCTCTTGAGAGGGAAGCGGATTTCGTGTTTGCCAGTGAGCTTTCGGCCAATCGCGATAATCTGACTAGTGGCGGGAGTGAGTTGGATGGATTTACCTTCACCAGCGGAAGTAGGCTGAGCCGCTTCAATAGAGGCAGCTGGCGGCTGAGGACCTTGCTGGCATCCAAGAAATAAAAGCGCTACAGGCAAAGCCCATATCCAGCGCATAATGCAAGTCCTTAACTAAATTCAGCCCTGTGTAGTTTCTTCTTCTACCTCCACCTGCAGGAGGCTTTGGACCTGGGCTAGGTGCTTTTGGAGCGTAGGAGGGTCTGGGGCAAGGAGGAGGACATGCCCCAGCTTGCGGAAAGGCGTGCTCTTACGCTTGCCATAAAGGTGGACGGAGACGCCTGGCAGACGCAGGATGGCTTCTAAGAAGGGAAAGCGCGGCGTTCCATTGGCGCCAGCGGGCCCGAGGATATTTACGAGCGCGCCAGGGGTGTGCAGGCGGGTCTCCCCTAAAGGCAAATTTAGAATGGCGCGCCAGTGCTGCTCAAATTGGCTGGTCCAGCAAGCTTTGACGGTGATGTGGCCCGTATTATGTGGCCTAGGAGCCGCTTCGTTGAGATACCATTGGCTGTCAGTGGTAAGGAAAAGCTCTACGGCCAAAAGGCCTTCTATGCGTAAAGTTTCGGCTAAATGAGCAGCTAACTGCTGGGCCTCTTGCGCCAAGTCAGGTGGAAGGTCAGCGGGAATTTTCAGGTGCGTTACTATATGGGCCTGAGGGTGAAAAACCGACTCTACGGGCGGGAAAGTGCGCACTTCGCCGGCGCGGTTGCGCGCAGCGATCACGCTTACTTCTTTGAGAATAGGCAAATACTCTTCCAGCACGCTGGGCACGGGCCAAAGATCGCTGGGCGTGTGGGCTATCTGGACGCCGCGCCCATCATACCCCCCACGGCGCGCCTTTTGCACTAACGGAAAGGAGAGCTCTATGGGCATACCTGGCGTCCACAGCTGGAAACGGGGGCAAGGAAAGCCGTGCTGGGCATACCACTGCCGTTGCGTTCCCTTATCCTGAATAAGCTCTACGATAGCTGGCGCTGGGGCTACATGAATCCCCCGCCCTTGAAGTAGGCGCAGACCTTCTACGGAAACTTCCTCAAGCTCTATGGTTACTATCTCCAAGTCTTTTCCAAACTCATAGAGGTCGGTAGCGCTGCGCACCGACCCTAGCACAAATTCGTGCGCGATACCCGAGCAGGGCGAGTCAGCTGCGCCATCTAGTACGCGCAGCCGCAAATCCAAATCTATCCCTGCCTGAATAAGCATACGGCCAAGCTGTCCGCCGCCCACTATGCCGACGCGCCGCATCGGGCAAAATTTAGCTGAATCCGAAATGCCAACCTTTAGGTGGGATTTGCCTTTACTTTTGGATTTATCTCTAACTTTGCCTTATGCGTTGGCTTACTTTACTCGGCCTCCTACTTAGCCTGAAGGCCCAACCTGCACCTACTGGTAGCGACCTGTGCGGCTATCGGTGGTATACCGAAAGTGCCGTCGGAAACCCCGACTCCATACCGACTTTCCAGTGGGTGCCTACAAGCCAGCTCAATAATGGTAACCCTAGCTTCATCCAGCTTCTCGGGGATGATGGGGTAGTCGGGCCGATCCGCCTGCCGTTTGAATTCACTTTTTACTGGAATAAGTACGATGAAATCTACATAGGTTATAATGGCTACATAACTTTTGGTCGGCGGGCGAATGTGGCTTCGGCAGGCTCCGCAGTTTTCCCTACCTTTCCCAATTCCGCTTTTCCGAATCAGTGGATAGCGGCCTATTTGGCCGACCTTACTTTTGTCAAGGAGGATGGAACCCCTATCCCTGGCGCGCGCTTGGCCTATGGCACTGATGGTGCCGGACGCTTTGTGATAACCTGGGACAGTGTGGCCTACTGGAATGGCCAGCAGCCCGAGGGATGGACTGGTAAATGCGTCTTCCAAATCATTTTAGACCCACGCGACAATTCCATACTCCTTCAGTATGATACGATTAGCCCGGGCTACTACCCAGGCTATGGTAGCGGAAACTATAATGTGGTGGGTATGGAGAATGCGACCGGCCAAAGTGGGTTAAATATAGCCCAGCGTTGGGAACCGCCTTTCGCTAAAAAAGCTATAAAGATATGGCGCCCCTCCAGCTTTGACTGCACTATACGGGATATTCAGGCGGATTGGCTCTTCAATGAATACAGTCAAGGTGTTTTTCTCCTTCAAAATGGCGCTTCCCCCTCCGTCCCAGCGGTGGTATTCAACACGGGAAATCAGCCTACTACGGGTAACATTCGGTGTATTCTCTCGCTTTTTGAGGAAGGCAACCCCCAAGCTATCCATCGGGATACCGTACTTCATACTTCGGGCTTGGATGTGGATGCGCGGGATACAGTACTTTTTACACGGCGCCTTCCTGTAGATCAATCACCCACTACCTCTCTGAGCACTAAGCCGCTTATAGCTGAGTATCAAGTCAACCTGTTGAGTGGAGGCGATGCGCTGCCCGCGAATAATCGCCTACGTGCGCGTGCCGTACTATGTGCTCCTCTGCAAAGCGGTCCAAACAGGGGCAAATACCTCCTACGCTTTGATGATGGCGAATTTGAGCCGGCTGAAGATGGCGCAGGGGGCTTAGGCTTCCCGAGTGGGATGACCTTTGTGGCGCCAGATAGCCTGCGCATAGAAGCCCTCTCGCTGGATATGCTCTATCAGCATCAGCCGCGCGGTGATGGCGATTTCCCTGTAGCCCTGTGGGTATTTGCTTACGATCCGCGCAATGACGCCATAGGTCAGCGCTTGGATTCGGTAGGTCTGCGCGTGCAAGATTTTGAGAATGGGGAAGTTTTAGATACACTCACTATAGATAGAGCCGCGCCGGTGGAGACGCTTCTTTTCCTTCGGCGCTATACGGTGCGCCTTACAAACCCCATACGCTTAGAGGGGGGTCAGGGCTTAGCGGTGGGTTTCCTTACCCTGCTGCCCTCTGGCCCACTGCCACAAAATTTCGTTAATCGCATAGTATCTCAAGAGGGTAGCTTAAGTTCTCGGCGAGCGTTGGAAGGAGTGGCGGGTGTGTGGGCGCCTTCGCGTGAAATAGAAACTGTAGACTATGCCATAGGCCTGGTGGCTAGTGCCCTTAATCCTGCGCTTGGTTTTTCCCTCCCGCCTCTTCCACCTTACTGGAATGCCTTTCTCTGGCCTAACCCAGCCAAGGAATCTGCCCAGGTACGCATTGAGCTGACAGAAGGTGACAACGTAGTTCTGCGTCTTATGGATATGACAGGCCGCCTTCTGTGGGAGGCTTCGCCCGATCTGCCTTCGGGTACGCATAACCTCGCCCTACCCAGCGGTCTTGCGCCCGGTACTTACCTCTTAAGCGTTACCTACCGGGGCTATACCAAAGGCCTGCGTCTCGTACTTTACTAAACAGAGGCCTTACGCCTCCTACCAAAGGGGCAGGGTATAACCCTGCCCTTTTTTGTTATTATGTTGCAAAAATAACCAAAAATAACTATGCACGAGCTGCTTGTAGGTATAGGGCTTGGAATGCTTGCGGGCCTTCTGAGCGGGATGATAGGCATAGGAGGTGGAACGATTATCATTCCCCTCCTTGTACTTCTTTTGGGGTATTCGCAGCATTTAGCGCAGGGTACGGCCCTTTTAGCTTTTGCCTTCCCTGTATTTGGCTGGGCGGCGTGGAATTACTATCGGTACGGCCGTGTAGAATGGCGCTTGGCTTTAGGAATAGCCACCGGCTTAGGGATAGCCAGCTTCTTCGTAGCGGCGTGGATACAAAGCTGGTCTACCGTGCTGTTGAGGCGGGTATTTGCCTTTTTTCTGATTGCTGTAAGTATGTGGCAGTTTTGGCAGGCGGGGCGGCGGATACAAAAAGCCCATCCAGTTGTACGTTCTATCTGGCAACGCCTACTATTAGGGGTGTTTGTAGGGCTATTGGCCGGTGCCCTAAAAGGTCTTACAGGATTAGGAGGGGGAGTGATTATTGTGCCCTTACTCGTGGCGTTAGCGGGCCTAGACCAGCATACGGCTCAAGGCACAAGCCTCCTTACTATGACACTGCCCGTAAGCTTTATGGCCGTTATTCCTTATTGGCGCAGTGGGAATGTAGCCGTGGGCGTCAGTTTAGCCTTAGGGGTGGGCATATTTTTAGGTAGCGCATTAAGCTCGCGCCTGGCTCAGCGGGTGGCTGGGGTCCATTTAGCCCGCCTATTCGCAACGGTACTGATGGTAATCGGCGTGGTTCTATTTCTGCGCTAAAATAAAAAAACTGGGCACCCTCTATAAGAGGGTGCCCGAAGCAAGCCAGCTAAAAGGCTTATTCGCCGAACCAGAAGATGAGCTGGAACTGCAAGGTACTAAGAATGCCGCGCAGCTTTTCGTACGGCTTCAGGTCAGTATAGGTGGTATTATTCACCGTAGCCTCAAATTTGAAGTCTTTATTTAGGAAATTAGTCAAGCCATGATTGTAAAGGATTGTAAAGTCAATCGTACCAATGCCTTCCAGAACTACATCTACGCCCGCCCCGGCGGAGAGCTGTGCAAAGAAGCTACCAAAATGGTCGCTGGTACGTACGACACCCTCATCAATAAAAGACTCCGCTACCAAGCGGCGCTCGGACTTAGTGGAGGAGCCTATACGTAAGTCTACCTGACCACCTAAAAGGGCCTTTGCGCGGATAGGCGTTTCAGCTATAGGGTTTGTGCGCAGCTTGATGAATACAGGTACATTGAGGCTAGTAAGGCGGTAGGAAATCGGCGACTCGCCTGTAAGGCCGGTTTCTCGGAGGTAAAGGGTGTCAGCGTTAGTTCCCACGCGGCCGACTATGCCATAGTCGGGCTTTAGGGTAATCTTGCCGCTGCCGCGGGCCATGCCGAGCCCTAAGATTAGGGCCACATTATCCGAAAATCCGAAGCTAAGCATTAACCCTCCAGCGATGTTGAAGGCACCACTAGAGGTGAGGTTCTTGATGGAGGTACGGCCGCTTGAGTCAACGCCGAAAAAGCCAATCCCCGGCGACAATCGCAACCCGAATTTCACGCCTTCTTGGGCATGGAGTAGGCCCCCACTTAGCAGGGCCACACTGACAAGCACGACTCGCATACTACGCATACTGCCAGCAAAGGTAGGTAAATTCTACTGAACGCGAATTATGCATTGAATTGCAAATGACCGCTGCTCATTCAATGTCCCCGGCAAAGTAGTGTAAATCCGATTGAAGGCATTGAATATGTGGAAGGACCATCGCACCCGCTTGGTATCGTAGGCTAGGATAAAGTCCCAAACGGTATAAGGCTTAGCGGCATAATCGCGGTAAAACTCTTCTAAGCCCGCTAGCTGCCGTGCCGTAGCATTAGGATCGCCCGAGGAAACTACGCCCAGAAGGAAAAAGAGCTTATCCACATTTGTAATGCCGCTACTGTAGCGGAAATTAGTGGTGAGAGAGACGCTTCCGTAGCCAATCTCAAAAATGCCGCGTACGATTTGCTTATTGCGGTATTTGAGGGTATAGGGAATATCGCGGGCGATGTTATACTCAGGCGTGCCGGGCTGAACATTGGGGTTCAAGGCCGCTTGAAGCACTCTGAAGGCCCCTTCGTTATTATTTAGTGTATCAAGTTCTTTGCTGCCATCTGGATTGATGGGATTTATTAGAGTAGCACCTCCATTGAGACTTAGGAAAAACTTTCCTTTTTCATACCGTAAGCCCCATAGCGGTTCTATACCGTCTATGCGCGCGCGCGAGAGGTTGATAGCAGAGAAGGGCAATTGGCCGCTTAGGCGCAAGAAAACTTCGGTATTTACCTGGAATTCCACCATATCGCGGAATTCCATGCGGAAAGCGGAGATATCCAGAAAGCCCTTGAGGGCCTCGCCAATTTTTAGGTATTGGCGGAGGCCGATTTCGGCGCTATAGCCGCGCTCTACCTTCACGTAGGGATTAGGGAAGACTAAGATGCCGCCAGCGCCTGTAGCGGTAAAGCGTTCAGCTACAGAGGGGCTGCGTAGGCCTTGTCCCCACGAAGCACGTAGGATAGTACCAGTAAAAGGGGTGAAAGTAATACCCCCGCGTATAATAGGCTCGCGTATCGTGACTAAACGCATGAGGGGCTTCCCTTCATCCTTCACGACACGCCCATCTGGCCTGATCCGAAAAGAAGTATCGCCCTGAATATCCTCGTACTGATAGCGTATACCCGCACTTATATGGAAGCGCCAAACATCTATTTCCGCTTGGGCGAAAGCGGCGGCTTGCCGGCCGCGTGCCCGGCCAAAGACCTCTCGCGCATATACCCGGTTTTCGGTATAGTTGGCCCCTACGATGATCTTGCCCCACTTCTCCAGATTCTGGATGTACTGATAATCGTAGTAGTGCAAGGTAGCCCCGCCAGATTGTGGGGTGCTAAGGTCATTTACCGTACGAAAGTGCCGCCCGCGCAGATAGTGGCGATTACCCCCAGGCGTGAGATACGAGATGAAAGGATCCACCATATACCGCTGGAGAAGCTGATAGGTCAAAAATCCCTCGCCGGGGAAATTGGCCCGCGTGGGGAAGCTGTCCCAAGCGATGTAAGTCGCACTGGAGTCAATATTAGCCTGTAGGGTAACGCCGTACTGAAGCCCCTCTAAGAAAGGCGCATTATGCTTAATAGAAATCCACGTCCGACCCCTATTCGAGAAGCCTTCTTTCCGAAAGCCTGTATCCCGGATAAGGTCTAAAAGCGCGCTCACTTCCCAATTCCCTACGCGTTGGGCATGAAGAATGTGCGCTGCACTGACGGTGGCGGAACTACGACCGTCCCAATCCCCTACTGGAGGCCGCGGGGAGTCGTAAATCTGATGTTGCAGCCGTACCACCGTACGCGGCTGAAACTTTACATCCTCCGAAACTACATTTATGATGCCGCCTAAGGCCCCCGTTCCATAGAGTACGGAAGAAGCTCCTTTTACGATCTCTATTTGCTTGATGTTATCTACGGGAATTAGGTCGAACTGGGTACTGAGTCGGTCTGGACTCATCATCGGTAGGCCATCCAGCAGAAGCAGCACGCGTGAGCCGGCGCCATAGGTGTAACCGCTGCTACCCCGTATGCTGGGCTGATCCTTATTCGTAGAGATGCCAGGGGTCTGTTCTAACGCCTTTATAGGGTCTATAGAGGCTAGATTCTCTACCTGGCGCGGGCGCACAAAATCCATGGATACGGAGACTTGTTCAATGCGCTGCTCGTGCCGAGCGGCCGAGACTACCACCTCTTGAAGCACGGTGTTTCGGGGCGTGAGGGCAATCTCAACCTCCATCTCCGAGCGGTCGCTTGGTACGCGTAGGAGGTAGGCTTTGTCCTCATAACCTTCGTAGGTTACTTGAAGGCGCAGCGTGGGCGCATAACCTATCTCCACTTGAAAGCGACCTTCCAAGTCGGTGAGGGCGCCCGTTTGCCCGCCCTCAATCACTACCTTGGCCCCAATGAGAGGCTCTCGGGTGGTTTCATCTACTACCCTGCCTTTCAGGAGAATCTTTTGAGCCCATACCCATCCTAAACCTAAGGTGGCGAATATAAATGCACGCATCGGGGCGAAGATAAGAGATTCCCACTACTTCTGCCAACTACGCAGAAAAAGGACGAGGCTCTGTAGCTGGATATCACTGAGGTAGGGGTGAGCGGGCATGACGCCTTTACCCGCTCGGATGACGGCTATCCAGTAGGCCGTGTCAGGATTCTGGATAGGGTGGAGGCTGGGGGATTTCCGGTAGTAGGCCCTACCATCGGCCCCATGGCAGCGCTGGCACAGCTGGGCATAGAGCGCTTGCCCTAACGCCTCAGAAGGTTCGGCCCCCTGCCAGGTCGCTACTCGATCCGCTTCTGATCGTAGAAGCCAGTCCCTCTGAAGCGATAAACCGTACGCATAGAGGAGCACGAAAAAGGCGGCTATCGAGAGGCGTTTATTGGCCCGACGCTGCCCAAGAAGCGCCAGCCCGATAGCTAAGATTACCAGAGCGTATTTCGCCAAGTATGTCGGCGCAAAAGCCTGGGGCGCGCGGGCTAGTAGGTAAAGCCCCGTAAGCAAAAGCAGAGAATCTAAAAGGGCGTGGGCCCATCGCACCTTCTGGCTCCATTTTGGGAATACTACGGGGGTTCCCACCAGCAGTAGCAGAAGCACCCCAAGCAAATGGTGCGTATGGAGAATGCCAGTATCCATATTACGAGCTAAATGTCCACAGCAGAAAGAGGAGGGCTAGAGTTATGAAGTAGGCCAGGTAGAGGGGTAGGTAGCCCCTTTGAAGGCGGGTAAGAAGAGCGCCTAGGCGACCTAAGGCCTCACCTAAAGCTCTAGGAAGCGTGCGCCCTATCCAAGGCCCTACCACATCCTTAGCTAAATCGGCAAAAATGTAGTAAAGCTGTACGAAACTCTTTTCGTAAAGGGTGTCTATATATAGCTGCTTTTGGAGGGCTAGGTGGAGCTTGCCAAGGATTTGCTGCAGGTGGGCCTCACCTTTAAGGCCTGTGCGGTAGAGGAGCCAGGCGGTAATTAGTCCAACCAGCGCTATTAGGGCCGAGAGAGCCAGGAGAAAGTATTCGGTGGTGTGAGCGAGGTGGAAAGAAGCCGGCTCTTGAAGGGTAGAAGCCAGCCAGCGGCTATGAAGCCCGGGGGATCCGAGAAAGTGGGGGAGGTTCACCAAGCCGGCAGTTGCCGCTCCTATCGCAAGGAGCCCTAAAGGCATAGTCATAACGGCCGGGCTTTCATGGGGCGTAGCCGTGCCGCGGTATTCCCCCTCAAAGGTAAGCCAAGCGGCCCTACCCATATAAAAAGCCGTGAGAAAGGCCACAAGTAACAACGTACCCCAGTAAATCCAATAAATCGTCTCTCCCTCTGCCCCTCGGGCATACAAAGCGGCGAGGATTTCATCCTTAGAAAAGAAGCCGGCTAAAGGCGGCAATCCCGCAATCGCTAATACACCCACCCAGAAGGTATTCCCTGTCCAAGGTAGGTAGCGTCGCAGCCCCCCCATAACCCGAATATCCTGCGTACCTACGCTATGAATCACGCTGCCGCTTCCCAGAAAAAGCAGGGCTTTGAAGAAGGCGTGGGTGAAAACATGGAAAATGGCTGCGCGGTAGGCGCCTGCCCCGGCTGCGGCAAACATAAACCCTAACTGAGATACCGTAGAGTAGGCCAAAATCCGCTTGATATCGTAAGTGCCCAAAGCTAGTAGCGCGCCGATAAGCGCCGTAGCCGTGCCTATACCGCTGACCAGTAAGAGAACTTCTGGGGCGCTATTGTAGAGAAAATCCATCCGGGCTATCAGATAGACCCCAGCTGTGACCATAGTAGCGGCATGGATGAGGGCGGAAACTGGCGTAGGGCCAGCCATAGCATCGGGCAACCAGGTGTAAAGGGGTATTTGGGCGGATTTACCCGTAGCAGCCAAGAAGAAAAGTATCCCTACGCCTATCGCCACGTCGGCTGGATAGGTGAATTCCTTGAGGCGGTCTAGATCTAGGGTTCTGGTCTCGGCGTAGAGCCAGATCATCCCTGCCAGTAGGCCCAGATCGCCAATGCGGTTCATAATGAAGGCTTTCTGGGCAGCCCGGGCATTAGCTTCTTCTTGATGCCAAAAGCCTATGAGGAAATACGAGCAGGCGCCTACGCCTTCCCAGCCCAAAAAGAGCAGGGGTAGGGAGTCGCCGAGAACTAGCACCAGCATGGCGAAAATGAAGAGATTAAGCAGGGCGAAGTAGCGCCAGAACCCCGGCTCTTCTTTCATATAGCCTATTGAGTAGAGGTGTATCAGGGCGCCTACGCCGGTAACGATAAGCGCCATCCATAGGCTAAGCGTGTCTATCTGATAGCGCAAGGGAATGCGCAGTTCCTCTATGCCTATCCAGTCCCACGGCCATCCTATATAGAGGGGCTTTGTGTAGGTGAGGAAAGCGCTGAAGAAAATGGCGAAGGCAGCGCCTACAAGTGCTGTGGCGAGGCTACCTAAAAATATTTTATAGCGCCGCAGGACTGGAAACCACAATCCGCCTATTCCGATAGAGAGCGCGCCTAAAGCAGGCAAAGCCAAAGCTAAGGGTAGGAGCTGCTCTACCATTTGAGCTCAGCTAATTTGGCAAAGCCTAGGTTCTGATGCTGGCGAAAGAGGCGGATAACGAGGCCGAGGCCAATCACTGCCTCTACGGCTGCCAAACAAATGCCAAAAAGCACGTATATGGCCCCGGTGGGCTCTTCATGGTAGCGGGAAAAGGTGAGGAAGTTGAGGTTAGCCGCATTGAGCATCAGCTCTATGGCAAGAAAAGTCAAGAGGATGTTGCGCCGCAGCAAAAGGCCTAATAGACCCAAGGTGAAAAGCCCATTGGCTAGAAGCAGGCAGGGGTAGAGAAGCTCTGGTTTCATGATTTAGGGCGCTTTTGCGTCAGGAGGGTAGCTCCAATGAGGCCCACGAGCAGAGTAAGCGAGAGCACCTCAAAAGGCAGGGCATAGGCGGTAAGGAGGACCTTACCTATGGCCTTGAGGTTCTGGTAGAGGTAGGGTACACCGACGGCTTCGGCTGCTCTGGGAGGCAGGGCTCTCCCAAAGGCGCGAAGGCCCCAACTTAGGAGTCCCATCCACAAAAGCGCCAGAAATATAGCGCCATAGAGCGGTAAGCCACGGGGAAGCGGCGGAATATCTGAAGGGGTAAGATTCACAAGCATGACCACAAAAAGGAACAACACGAGAATCGCCCCGGCATAGACGATTATCTGGATAGCGCCAAAGTAGTCGGCGCCTAAGCCGAAATATACAAGCGCAAGGCCCAGCATGCTTTTTACTAGGGCCAGTACCGCGTAAATCGGGTCGCGCAGGGCTATGGCAAGGGCCGCGCCAGCCAGGGCCAGCATGCCCCCTAAGCCTATAGGAATCCAGCTTAGCACCCTGCAAACATAGCCCAAAAATGCTTTACTTCGCAGTGTCCCCATAGCTCAGCGGTAGAGCAGCGGATTCTTAATCCGCGGGTCGCAGGTTCGAATCCTGCTGGGGACACGTTGGACAGTTGGGTAGTTTATGACTGGGCTGGGGCTGGTGCCGCTGGTAGTGTGGGCTCAGGTCTGGTCGTCTGTGGCGTCCGGTCCTGGCCTTCCGCCAGCCCGGCTTATTCAATTAGAGGGGCATTTTGCTTTGGAGGTTGAGGCGGGTGGCATTTATGAAGACTCGGTAGGAGACTTTCAGGCTTGGGTACAGCGCATTCCTTGGGCAGAGGGGCAAGAGTGGTATCCAGCTAGCTGCGTGGAGCTTTCTGAGCCGCTTTATTTGGAGGGTCGGCCAGTGCAGCAGCTTTATCTCCACAGTTGGCAGCTGCACCGTTCAGGAAGCCGGCTGCGGCGCTGGAAGGGCCTACCGCCTTATCGGCTAAGGCCCAGCTCAGTACCCCCGCGCCGGCAGGGCCGGTTCCAGTTCGCCTCCCATTCAGTACTTGCCCAGGGCCAGTGGTACAAAATCGCCACGGGTCGACCAGGAATTTATCGGATTACCTACCAAACCCTTCAGGCCCTGGGTCTCAATCCGGCCACCATAGACCCCCGTACCTTTCAGGTATATGGCCAGCGCGGGGGACCTTTACCCCAAGAAAATGAGGCCCTCCCGCCCGATGACCTGGTAGAAATTCCTCTATATTTTCCAGGGGCTTCGGATGGCCGCTGGGATCCAGAGGATGCGGCCTATTTCTGGGCAGCCAGCCCAGATGCTTGGTACCCCCTTGCGCAAAGTACGCGGCCCTACTTTCACCTCAAAAACCCCTACACGGATAGCTGTGCCTACTTTATCACCTGGGGAAGGGGCATGGGGCAGCGTATAGCCTCTACTTCCCCTCCACCAACCCCTCTTGTACCTCGCAGTCAGGGACTTTTACTCTTTTTCCATGAGCAAGAGCAAACTAATATTCTAAAATCTGGCCGCGTGTGGCTAGGCGAGAAAATGACTCAATTTTCCCCCAGCTTGGCTTTACAACTGCCTCTGCCGGCTTGTGATAGCCTAAAGTTGTATGTACAGCTGGCGGGCACCTCGTTGCGCCCCGCTCAGATTGCGCTGAGCTGGGACGGTACCTCATTAGCTACGCTCTCGGTGCCTGCACTCTCAGGTATTTTTGATGACAGGCAGGCGGTATGGGTTACTACCGCTCACAGCCTTTCCGCTACGCGCGCTAATCCTACGCTGAGTTTCCGCTATATCGGCAGTGAAGCCGCCTATCTAGATTTTGTGGAGGTGGTGGGGTGGTTTCCGCTGGCGTGGTCCGGTGGGCAGACTACCTTTTACCTGCCGGCAGGCGCTAACTGGGAGGTCCGCCTGCAGGCTCCCGAAGCCCCCATAGTGTGGGATGTCACCGATGATCTAGCGCCTCAGCAAGTTTCGGGCACCTTTGGGGGTGGGCTCTTCACTTTTGGGGCTCGTGGGGACACGCTGCGGCGCTATCAGGTGTTTAGCCTGAATGCCGTCTACGATCCCACACCCATAGGGCAGGTGCGCAATCAAGACCTACATGCCCTCCACCGCATTCGGTGGGTGATAGCCACTACCGAAGCCCAAGCGGCCCTTGCGCAGCAGTTCTGCCAACTCCATCCTGAAAGCGGCCCATGCGCCGTAGTAACCTTAGACCAGCTCTACAACGAATTCTCAGGCGGTCGCCCAGACATTTGCGCGTTGCGCAATTTCCTGCGCATGCTCTATAAGCGAGCTACAGACCCTTCTGAACGTCCAGCCTTTCTGCTTATTGTTGGGGCTGCCAGCTACGACTTTCGGGCTCGTGGTCCTACGCTCTTTCCCACCTATCAAAGTCGTGAGAGCTTTTACCCGCCCGGTACTTATGGAAGCGATGATTTCTTCGGCTTTCTGGACGAGGCCGAGGGCTTCTGGGGTGAAGGGTTCATGGCTTCCTATTATGATCCGCG
Organism: Bacteroidia bacterium; assembly: GCA_025059535.1. Taxonomy (GTDB): domain Bacteria; phylum Bacteroidota; class Bacteroidia; order SpSt-205; family SpSt-205; genus SpSt-205. Next base: position 99,808 of record JANXCX010000024.1, on the reverse strand, counting down.
CGATCAGATCCTTCAGAGACACCTTCTGGATATAGGTATCTGCCGGCTACCCACCTATAGCTTAGAAGATCTAAGCCACTATTTAGAAAAGCTGCGTGAGTACCTTACGAATCCTTCGGCGCGCGGCAGTTGGCTGCAAAAGGTGATATTCTTTTCCGATTATAAGGATAATGGCCTTCATACCCAGCAGGCGGAGGAGCTAGCGACCGAGTTAGGGGATTCTTTGCCCTACTTAGACCAGGCCAAAATCTACTTGGATCGCTATCCAGCCGTGCCGCGAGCTTCGGGGCTTGTTTTTCCTCAAGCCCAGCAGGCCCTTCTCTCCCAGCTCAATCAAGGGGCATTGATTGCGCATTATGTGGGCCATGGAAATGAATACACCCTGCAGAGCTTTGAATTTTTCCCCCTTTCCGTAGTTCGGCAATTGCAGAATGTAGGGCGCTATGTGTTTTTCGTTACAGCGACCTGTGACTGGGGGAAATGGGATGTACCCGAGATTCGCAGCGGGGGGGTAGAGGTGCTTTTTCTGCCTAAACGCGGCGCTATAGGGCTTCTCACCTCCACGCGGAAGGTATTTGCCTCACTGAATTTCGCCCTGAGCAAGAATTTCTATGCGGTAATGGCAGAGGAGGCTAAGGCGGGTGGGGCTATTTTGCTGGGGCGGCTCATGCAGCAGACTAAGAATCGCAGCTGGGGCGGCGCTATGGCTATCAATACGCGTTCGTTTGCCTTTTTAGGGGATCCACTCCTCCCGCTTGGCCTACCTCGCTACAAAGTCGTACTTACACGTGTAGGCGCAAGAGCCCCTTCGGCGACTGATCCCGATACGCTGCGGCCCCTGCGTCCTGTACACTTGGAGGGTGAGGTGCAGCGGCCAGATGGCTCGCCCCTGCCTAACTTCACGGGTACGCTTTACATGCGCCTATGGGATAAGGCCGTAACGCGTCAGACCCTTATCAGCCGTACGAGCTATACGGCTCAGGAAATACTTCTTTTCAATGGGGAGGCTTCAGTCCGGGCAGGGCGCTTTAGCCTTACGGTGCGCTTACCGCTGGAAATTTTGCCCCAGGTGGGGCATGGCCGCATTTCGGCTTGGGCCCAAGATGAGCAGGGCAATGCCGCAGCCGGAGCAGAAACGCGCTTTATCCTCTGCTGCCCCGACACAACCCTTCAGGCTTCTTCCCCGCCCCAGATTCGGCTCTACATAGGGGATACTACTTGGGTGGCGGGCGGCTGGACCGACCCTAATCCCTTGCTTCTGGCCTATATCACCGATAGTCTAGGCATCAACCTCTCTCCTTTAGCCGTGGGCAAGGAAATCAAGGCCTTTCTCAATCAGCAGGAGTATTTCTTAGGCGCCTATTATCAGGCTCGGCGCGACCGGCCCAATGAAGGCCGCTTAGAATACCGTTTTACGAATCTTCCCGAAGGGGAGTACCGCTTACGGCTCCGGGTCTATAATTTGGCTGGTCAGGAGGGCACGGCAGAAACCTACTTTACGGTGGTAGAGCGCCGTCGCCTCCGCCTTGGGCGCGTCTTCAACTACCCTAACCCCTTCACTACAGCTACGCGCTTCTGCTTTGAGCACAATCAGCCCGGCGAGCCCTTAGAAGCGCGCGTGTGGATTTACACGCTCTCGGGCCGGCTGGTGCAGACGCTCTCTACCCTCATAAACAGCCGTAGCACCTTCTGCCAAGAACTCTTCTGGGATGGACTGGATAGCTATGGGGATCGGTTGGCGCGTGGCGTATATATCTATCGCCTTGAAGTACGCAACCTGGCTACTGGTGAAAAAGTATCAGCGCAGGAAAAGCTAGTGCTTCTTCGGTGAAGGGCGCGGATGAGCTTTTTCCCACTTCTCCCACCATTTCTCAAATTCTCGGCGGGCGCTTGGGGTAGAAAAAAGAGGCTCTAACTCAGAGCGGAGCTGATGCGGGTTATAAATGCGCTCCGCCGCAAAGCTAAGCATTTCTAGACGGCTATTTTCGTATTCCAGCAGCCATAGGAGCTCACGCAGCTGGGCGGCTGATATGCAGTGTTCGCTCAGTAGAGTGCGTAGGAGGGCTATCCGGTTAGATTCTAGGCTTTGCGCCGCTACCTCTAACCGGAAGTAGTTGAAGTCCACTTCACTCAACGTAGCCATCACACATTTTTGTCCCCACATAAGACCTAGCCCCATTAGCCCTATCCACCGCCACATGTTGGCAAAGTAACAAAACAAAGGTAGAGGACTGATTGAGAGAAATCTAACCCTTATTTTGGAATCTGGTGGTTGTGAGGGTTTTTTGAAAGGCGGCTAAGGTGGCGGCTAGGCCTTCTTCTAAGGTCGTACGCGGCTGCCAGCCCGTAGCCTGATAAAGCTTGCGGGCGTCTAGGCTGTTATGGCGTACCTCTCCAGCCTTAGGGGGAAGGAATTGGGGGCATTGACCACTGCCTACCTGAGCCGCCACACGCTGGTGCAAAGCGATAACTGTTGTAGCCTGAGCCGTGCCTACGTTGAAAATCTGATTTTGGGTGGTTGTGGGGTGCCGTAGCACGCTCATAAAGGCCTCTACCACATCCGCCACGAAGATAAAGTCGCGCGTTTGGTGGCCATCCCCATATATCCACGTAGGCTGGCCTGTAAGGAGACGATAGCTGAAAATAGCTACCACACCGGCTTCTCCGTGCGGGCTTTGGCGGGGTCCATATACATTAGCCAGGCGGAGGATAGTGTAAGGGAAGCCATAGACGCGCCCAAAGTACTGGAGGTACAGCTCACCGGCTAACTTGCTGATTCCGTAGGGGGATTCTGGATTAGGGGGCTCGCTCTCGGGGATGGGCAGGCGCGCCTTTTCCCCATATATTGCTCCACCCGTAGAGGCAAAAATCACCCAAGGCCGAAAACTTCGCACGGCCTGCAGAAGGCGGAGCGTACCCAGAATATTTACCTGGGCATCTTGGTGCGGGGCCTCTATAGAGCTTCGCACATCTACCTGAGCGGCTAGATGGCAAATGACCTCATAGGTGTGCTTGGCAAAATGGGCTTCAAGGGCTTCGGCTTCCAGCAAGTCTATCTCGTATAGCGGGATATCAGGGGGAAGGTTTTCGCGCTGGCCCGTAGAAAGGTTATCTAAAACGTGCACCTCGTGGTGTGTATGGAGCGCCTCGGCTAAATGGGAACCGATGAAGCCCGCCCCCCCTGTCACAAGTATCCGCATGGCGCAAAGCTACTCCTATTCCCTACTGGTGAGTTTTGTATCTTTGGGCGCAAGGTGCGCAAAATTATTGTTGCGGTAGATGGGTATGCGGCCACAGGTAAAACTACCACAGCACGCGGCGTAGCGGAAACTCTGGGGTATTTGTATTTGGATACAGGGGCTATGTACCGGGCCTTAGCGTGGTATCTGCACCAGCAAAGCTTTACCGAAGCGGAAATAGAGCGGCTAAAGCCTGATGTGCTGGAGAAGTTTGCCCTACATATGGAGCCGGAAGGCTGTGAGCTGGTGGCTTGGGTAGGCGAGCGGCGGCTAAGTGAGGAGCTGCGCCTGCCCGAGATAGCGCGTCTTGCTAGCGTTATTAGCACCTTACCTTGGGTGCGGGCTTATATGGTGCAGGAGCAGCAGCGTTTGGGCCAGAAAGGCGGTATGGTTGTAGTAGGGCGGGATATTGGCACCGTAGTATTTCCCGAAGCGCCGCTCAAAGTCTTCTTCATCGCTTCGCTGGAGGTACGCGTAGAGCGCCGCTACCAAGAATTGCGCCAAAAGGGTCTGCCCGCAGATAGAGAGGCTATCCGGCAGGCGCTTTTAGAGCGGGACTACCGCGACGAAACGCGCCCCATAAGTCCCCTGCGGCCTGCTCCAGACGCCCGCCTCTTAGATACTACCTGCCTCACCATACCCCAGCAGATAGAGAGAGTGTTAAGCTGGGTCAAACCCCTTATAACCGTTCCCGCTATTTCCTTTCCGTATAGCCCATGAAGCCCATAATCACGATTAGCGAGCGGTCTGGCTTCTGCTTCGGCGTGGTGTATGCGGTAGCGATGGCTGAGGCCTATTTAGAAACTCATCCGCATCTGTATGCGCTGGGCGATATTGTCCATAACGATGAGGAGGTGCGCCGCTTAGAAGCGAAAGGGCTGCGGATTATTCGGCATGAGGACTTGCCCCAGCTGCGCGGCGAGACCGTGCTTATTCGGGCGCATGGGGAACCGCCTGAAACCTATCAACAGGCCCGGGCTAATGGCGTGCATCTGCTGGATGCCTCCTGCCCCGTCGTGCTCAAGCTGCAAAATCGCCTGCGTGAAATTGATCGGCCGGAGGTTCAAATAGTCCTTCTCGGCCAGCTTGGCCATCCCGAAGTGCTAGGCCTTGTGGGGCAGATTCAGCAGGCTACTCTCTTTGTGGTAGGAATGCCCCAAGAGGTAGATAAACTGCCGCTGGATTCCAGCCGGCCTACTTACCTTTTCAGTCAGACCACGAAAGCCCCTGCGCTTTTTGCGGAGGTGGTCCAGCGCCTTTTAGCGCGCATACCTCATGCGATTATCGCCGATACACTCTGTCGCCAGGTGTCTAATCGCGAGCCGCATCTCATAGAATTTGCCAAAAGTCAGGATGTAGTCCTCTTTGTAGCAGGTAAGAAGAGCTCTAATGGCAAGTCCCTTTTCTCCGTGTGTGTAGCGGCTAACCCGCGCAGCTACTATATATCCGCGCCCGAGGAGGTTCAGTGGGAATGGCTGGAAGGCGCTCAACGGATTGGAATTGCGGGCGCTACTTCTACCCCCCAGTGGCTTATGGAGAAAGTAAAGGCCTACATTGAGGCTTATTACGCCCGTGTGGGGGCTTAGTGGGTTCGTAGGCCTACTGTGGGGGCAGATAGCGGGCGGATGGAGTTATGATTTCCTTAAGCTTTTTCCTTCTGGGCGCGCGGCTGGGCTGGGCGGCTTAGGGTTTCCGGGGGAGACCGAGGTGACCGCCGCCGCCCATAATCCAGCCCTCCTTTCCGCTCGGGCCCACGGCCATTTCCACCTTCTGCTCCAGCCCTATTTAGGCGATATTTTTGCTGGCTACTTTGCGTATGCGCACCACTGGCCTAGTGTAGGCACTTTCTGGGGCGGCTTGCAGTATGTGAATTATGGGGAGTTTAAATGGACAGACGAGGTAGGTAACACTTTAGGTAGTTTTTGGGCCTACGAGGGGGCCTTTTTACTGGGGGCGGTGCGGCATTTCGGGCGCTGGCATGCGGGAATGAACCTCAAAGTGCCCTTCTCGGTCATTACCATCCAGCAATATCGGCGTGCTGGCTTAGCGGCGGATATAGGCCTTCTTTACAACGATACGGTGCGGGGATGGGCCTGTGGGCTAGTGCTGCGGAATATAGGTACAGAGCTTTATCGGCCGCGCGGGCGGCCTTTTGCCCAGCCCTTCCCTACCTCACTGCAGGCTACCCTAAGCTATCGCGTACCCCATGCGCCTTTTCGGCTTCACCTTGGGCTGGTGCATTTAGAGCGCTGGAAAATGGCCTACAATGACCCCCTCCAGCCTACTCGCTACGATATTTTCGGCAATCCTGTACCGCCTCCGCCTCCGCCCTGGACCGAACATCTTCTCCGGCATGTAGTGGTGGGGGTGGAGGTTTTGCCAGATAAGCCAATTACCCTGCGTATAGCCTATCATGTCCAGCGACGGCGCGAGCTCAATCCGCCGGGCAGCCCTTCGCTAGGGGGTATGAGCTTCGGTCTAGGGGTAGGCGGAGAAAAATGGCGCTTAGATTACGCCTACATTCTATTTTTCCAACGGATGGCGGCTCAGGCTATTTCTCTGCGTCTGCGGCCTTTTAGAGGGAAATAGAGCATGGAGGAAGAGCTACTGGCGTTGCTGACGCTTTTACGGCTAGAGGGCTTTGGCCCAGCCCATGCGCGTAAGCTGCGTCAAGTGTGGGGCAGCTTAGCCGAGCTCTGGCGGAAGCCCCCTAACGCCTGGCCGCTGCGTCTCCAAAAGTATGCCACCGAACTAAAAGCCTTACGCGAAACGTCCGAGCAAATCCTTCAGCACTGCCAAACGTTAGGCATTCGGATTTTACCCTTTTGGGCGGCGGAATTTCCGCCTCTTCTGCACACGGCTGTGCAGCCCCCCGCTATATTGTACTATAAAGGTACGGCGAGTCTGACGGATCGGTTGTTTGTGGCGGTGGTCGGCACGCGCAAACCCTCCGTCTACGGTCTGAAGGCTACCGAATACTTTGTAGAGGCGCTGGTAGGGGCAGGGATAGGAATCGTAAGCGGACTGGCCTATGGGATTGATGCGCAGGCCCACCGCAGCGCCTTAGCGCATAAAGGCGTTACCCTTGCGGTGCTGGCGCATGGGATGGATTACGTTTACCCGCCGGCGCATCGGAAATTAGCCGAAGCTATTCTCCAGCAGGGCGCATGGCTGAGCGAATATCCGCCAGGCGTCAAGCCTCATCCACTACACTTTCCCTTTCGCAATCGCATCATGGCCGCTTTAGCCCAAGCTACGCTTGTAATAGAATCGCGTGAAAAGGGAGGGGCACTTTTTACGGCGCGCATGGCCTTTGAAGCGAATCGCTTGGTATATGCGGTGCCGGGGGACATATTTGCACCGACCACACGTGGTACGCATGGGCTGATTGCTGAGCAGGTGGCCCAGATAGCCTATGATCCCGCCGTGATCCTCAAGGAGCTCCAGAGTCAAGGCGCAAAACTACCCCTATTCAATTCGCCGCCACCTCAGCCCAGCGATCCCCTGCAAAGGCGCATTTATGATATCTTGCAAGAAGGGCCCAAGCACATAGATGAGGTAAGCGCTCATTTAGCCTGTCCAATACCTAAACTTTTGGCTACGCTGGTGGAAATGGAAGTAGCGGGGTGGATTTGTCAGAGGCCGGGCGGTTTCCTTATTCGTCAGCTTCCTCCAGATGCCATATCTTGACGAGGCCATCGTCTCCCGCAGAGACTAAGGTATCTGGTCCTAGCCATAAGAGGGCATTTACGCTGCGCTGATGGCCTGTAAGGGTCAAGCGCTTTACCTTCTGGGTAACATCCCAGATATGAATGAGGCGGTCGCGCCCGCCCGTAGCTAGCCATTTGCCGCTGGGATGCCAGGCCAGGGTATTGAGGGCATAAGTATGGGCGCTTACTTCCCATACGCACTGGAAATCGGCGTTCCAGAGCCGTAGGATACCCGACTTACCTCCCGAGGCGGCCAAGGGCGAGGTAGGGCAGTACTGGACTGTAAAAACTAGCTCAGGGTCGGCCGGTATCTGGCGCTGGACTTGGCGCGTGGCACGGTCTATTTCGTACAAGCAGCCGTCGCGTGCCGCACAGAGGAAGCGCTGGCCTTTCGGGTGCAGGGCAAAACCGCGCAGCCCCGCCTCGGAAATCAGCAGGCGGGCATAGGGTTCGTTCCCTTGAGTGTCCCAAAAGACAAAGTGGCCGTCGCGTCCAGAGCTCCAACCCTCGGACTCTGTAGGATGAGAAAATAGGCCAAACACCGCCCCCTGATGCGCCTGAAGGAGGCGCACAAGCACCTTCCGGGCAAGGTCTAACACGTAAACCCGCCCGCTGCTTTCACCCACATAGAGCTGGGTCGAGTTTGGTAGCCGGTGCAGGGCGTAAATCGCTGCAGGCACGCGCGCTATGGCCCGCGCAGGATGCCCTTTAAGGGAGTCCCACTCGGCCACTAGCCCATCGGCGCCACCTGAATAGAGATTCTTGCTCGCATAATCACAGGTCAGCGCATATACGGGCCCCGCATGCCCCGGCAAATCCCAGTCGCCTATCAGGCGCACGCTCCACTAAACAATATCTACCCAAAGGTTTTCTGCAATTGTTGGCGGTACTACCCATAAGCGTCCCTGATACTCTACCCACAGCGCCTGGTCGCAAGGGAAGTGGTCCAAAACCTTTACTATCTCACCTGGCATGAAACCCAGAAGCGCTACGCCGGCGTTTACCGAAGGGTTAGAAGACCAGCAGCGTATGACCCCTTTCTGACCTTTATTGAGGCGGCTGAGGGGCCGAGGCCCCTTGTCTAAAGCGGGGATCTCATCGCCATGAGGATCCAGCTTAGGCTGGCCCAAAAAACCGTACAATCGTTCAATAAATTCCTCATCGCAGGCATGTTCCAGCTCTTCAGCCAGCTCGTGGATGCGCTGGCCCGTGTAACCTAATTTTTCGTAAACGAAGGTTTCCCAGATGCGGTGGCGCCGCACCATTTCCAGCGCAACGGTACGGCCCCTTTCCGTGAGCTTTACCCCGTGATAAGGCCGATAAATAATATACCCCTTCTCAGCCAGACGCTTGAGCATGTCCGTAATGGCCCCCGAGGAGGCGCCCATACGCTGGACTAAGGCCTGAATCGGTACTTCAGCCTGCGAACCGCCTAAATGCCACAGCGCTTTGAGGTAATTTTCCTCGGCGGGCGTTCGCACTTTACAAATATAAGCTCTAAGCTACTCGGAACGTACCTGTAAGCGCAGCCACCAGCCGGGAAAAGGGAAAGACCGCTGAATTTGCCGCCGTACAAATTGCAGGTAAGTTTCGCGCAGCTTGTCGGCGTGTCGGGCTAAGAGCAAGAAGGTAGGGGGATAGGTGCCTATTTGCTGAATGAGCCTAATAGAAGGCTGGCAGTTACTTACAAGGGGATGGGGATGAGCGCGCAGGATGGGGAGGAGGGTATCGTTGAGCTGGCGGGTAGAAATGGTCCTACCGCCCGCTTCGTAAGTGGCAAAGGCGGTTTTAGAAACCTCGTCCAGCCCTTGGCCCGTGAGGGCGGATACGGCTAAAATAGGCACAGGTTCCAGGGGAAGGAGCTTGCGTTGCACATAGGCCTTTACGGCTCGCTGCTGGGCGGGCGGCAGAAGGTCAGCCTTATTGATGAGGCAAACGATCCCTTTACCCTGCTTTTCGGCCTGACGCAGTAAAGCCATATCTTGGGCCGTACAGGGTTCGGTGGCTTCTACCACAAGTAGCACTACGTGCGCCGTGAGCAGGGCCTGCAAGGTGCGAAGGGCGGCATACCTTTCTATAGAGTGGTCCGGAATGCGGGCCTTGCGGCGTAGCCCAGCGGTATCTATCCAGTAGAAAGGCTTACCGCGCCACTGAGCCTCCACATAAAGTGGATCGCGCGTAGTGCCGGGCGTAGGGCTTACAATCGCCCGCGGCGCCTGCAGGAGGGCATTCAGCAAACTGGATTTACCCACATTGGGTCGGCCAATAAGGGCGAAGTAGGGCCCCTCTGGTAAAGGACTTACCTCTGCATAGGCGGCTAAAGCGGCGCGTAGGGCTGCCACCCCTTGGCCAGTGGTGGCTGAGACCCCATACACCGGCTCTATACCCAACCGGTAAAACTCCCAAACCTTACCCGAGTCCGCTGGGGTATCAACTTTATTGGCGAGAAGCCAGATAGGCTTTTCGGGCGGGCAGTAGCGCCGCAGCCATGCGCCAAATTCTTCATCCGCAGCCGTCAGTCCTTCCTGGGCATCCACTACCCACAAAATCAGGTCCGCTTCTTCTAGGGCAAATTGGGCCTGTTGGGCTACTTGGGCTTCCAGCCCTTCTCCTTTACCTAAAAATCCACCTGTATCTATGAGCAGGAGGGTTTTATCCTCTAAGTGCAGAACCCCATAATGCCGGTCGCGCGTTACGCCTGGGGTGTCTTCAACGATAGCAAGGCGCTTGCGAAGGAGACGGTTGAATAGGCTGGATTTACCTACGTTGGGACGGCCCACCAAGGCAGCGCGGCGCATGGGCTAAGAGCTATGCCGCCAGAGTAGGCTGTATTCACCCTCCTTCCTTTTGAGTAAGAGCCCGCGCCGTCGCCCCATTCGTACAAACTCAGCCCTTTGAAAGGGGGCTTCGTCATGGGTAACTTGTATGAGATTCCCTGTGAGGGCAACTTCGCCCGTCAGGGGAAGCTCTACCTCCTGAAGGTTTTCCTCCTCTATTTGAAGGTACTTAATAGTAAGGCTAAGGCGGGGCATGAGATTGACGACGATAAGGCCTATTTCCTCGCCGGGCAGCCCTTCATAGAAGCCGGCATAGAGAAACGAGTCGGGCACGTGCCAAGGCAGAAGCTCCCGGAGGCGCACATAGGTGGCCTCCTCAGTGGGGGTGGTATCGGAGGAGGGGGTAGGAGAGGAGCGAAGGGCTATGGCTACGCTATCGTCGGGCGCCTCGGCTATAAGGCTTCCAGGTAAAGGCTCGCCGGGCAAAAAGTCCGCTGGAATCCATCCTTTTATCCCTCTGTAGCAGACCTCTATCCAGGTATCTACGCTGCGCATCTCGGCTACTTGCAGGCCAGCTGGCAGCGTATCTAACACAGCGGCGCTAAAGCTGGGCGCTACGCGACGCACGGTCATTTCGGCGATTTCCAGCTCTCTTTGCGGCACTGGCTGGCACCCCCACCATAGATACCCCACAAGTCCAAATAAAACCCTCCGCACTCTGCAAAACTATGGAAAAGCTGCGCTTTTGTACTTTTGGAAGATGGGCGTTTGTCTCCTGGTATGGCTGCAGCTGAACTTGGGGATAGAGGGGAGTGTAGGCGTTATCCAGCGCATCGCCGTGGCGCGTCGAGGCCTACCTTTGGGGGAGATTTTCCAGCGTAAGCCCAGTGCCCCGCGCCCACCAGGCTTTCAAGGCTTTGCAGGGCTCTCTCTGCGTTACTTTTACAAGCCCAGGCGCTTTATTGAGGTAGTGCCAGGCGGGCGATTCTTTATACTTCAGTCGGAGGGGCTGCGCGAAACCCACCTCTGGGCTAATCTGCCCTTGCGGTGGGGCTTTCGGCTAGATACAACATCCCGGCCTGGGTGGTTCTGGGGAGGATTCAGCGCTTCCCTTCTTCTGCGTGCCCAAAGCCAGCCTAAAGTAGGAGGAGTTTATCGATTTGCGGATTATTTCAATCGCTCGCAGTTGCATCTGCATTTAGGCTTGGAGAAGTATATAAGCCAGCGCCTGGTTTTAGGCCTCCAGCTTAGTGGCGATATTAGTCCAGCTTGGGATAAGGTGCTTTTTCAGGCCTCACGCACCTTGGCTCGGCATATTTGGGTGAGCCTATATGGGCAGTATCGGCTATGGGAGCTGCGCTAATAGAGGCTTTTGGGCGGTGGCTCTGGTTGAGCGTGGGTGGGGGGTACCCGCCAGCTTTGGCGATGGTGACGCAGCTGTACAAAACCCTCAGGCGGGCCAAAGGCCTAATCTTGGGCGTTGAGGTCTATGGGGCTCGCTATCCGGCGGCGCAGTGGGGTCAGATTCGGTGGCTGTCGCTGGCCGCCCTTACGCGTCAGGCCAGTTGTACGCCGGCCAAGGGCCGCTTACTCTACCGCTTAGTAGCCCCGCGCCGGCCTCAACGCATTCTAGAGCTTGGCACGCATTTAGGTCTAGGCACGCTTTACCTGGCCTGCAGCGCCCCCAAGGCTGAAATCCATACGGTTGAAGCCTCCCCTACCTTAGCCAGTTACGCCAAAAAGCACTTCCAAATCCTAGGCCTGCATCCTACCCTCCACTGCCAAACGTTTGAAGCCTTCTTAAGCCAGCCTCAACCAGTATGGGATGTCGTTTTCCTGGATGGGAACCATGGCGGAGCTGCTTTCGTAGGGTACATAAAAGCCTTATACCCTTCCTTAGCCGAAGGGGGGCTCCTCATAGCGGATGATATTTTTTGGAGTCGCGACATGTACGCGGCTTGGCGTAGGGTCTCGGCGCTTTCCTGGCGAAAAGCCTGGGTAGTAGGGCCCTTTGGCGTGCTGGAAAAGTGAGACGCCTAGCCTTTCTGAGCCTGATGCTAGCTGGTCTGGGGGTTCTGGGGTTGATTGTATGGGCCTTGCGGCTCTTCTGGTTGCCTCTCCTCCTTCAATGGGGCATGAGACAGTTGGGCATCGGCTATCTGCGGTATGGCGCCGCCCGTTGGGAAGAACTGGGCCGCATAGAACTGGAAAGCGTAGAAATTCTGACCGCTTGGGGTAGGTTGGTCGCACAGGCGCTAACCCTCCAATTCTCTCCCGCTCTCAACGTGCAGATAAGCGACTTCCGCTGGAAAGCCCCTCCAAAATCAGACTTTTCTTTTGAAACGCCTCCTTCGGAAGGCTTTCTGGTGCGGCTTCCTCCTCTGCCCCTTCGCCGGATTTATCCTCTGTGGCGTCTTTTCAGTCGCCTAGAGGGATTAGAGGCTGAAGGGGCTATTGAAGAGCCCTATGTAGCTTGCTTGACGCTTTCTAAGCAGGGCCACCGGGGACACTTCCTCGTAGAGTCCTCCCATGGGCGGCTCCAAGGCACTTTCAGGCTAAACAACGACTCCTTAGAGCTTCAGGTGAGCAGCGCTAAGATAGTTGGGCCTAATTCGGCCTTTTTGGCTTGGGATACGCTGTGGCTCCAGGCCTACTGGCACACTGCGGAGCTTCTGACTTTACAAGCCGGAGGGCATAACCTAAGGGGATATTATTTCCGCCTAGCGGGCCGGCCGCTAAACTACAACCGCGCAGGCTTCTTTCTCACACTGGAACCTAACGCTCTTTCTCTGACTCCGCGTCATATGGCCTTGGATTTCGGCTTGCACCTGCGCTGGCGCACAGATACCCCCGCCGTCTATCTTACCCTCCAAGTACCCGAACAGCCGCATGATAGTTTCGTACGCTTTTTTCCCACAGGGTTTTTTACGTGCCTTAGCCAAGCGCGCTTCGGTGGCACTTCGGCTTTTACCCTACAGGCGCATTATGATCCCACCCGTTCGGATACTTTAGACCTTCAGATAGATTGGCAGCCTAAAAATTTCGCTATCCTTAGCTGGCAGGGGCGCCATCCCCTTACGCTGCGGGAATCCTTCCTATATGAGCCGCCGCGCTCCTTTCGTCAGATATGGCTGGGCCCTGAAAATCCAAAATACCTTCTCCTTCATGAGATTACGCCCTATGCGCTTCAGGCCGTTCTCCACAGCGAAGACGGACTCTTTTTCTATCACAAAGGCTTTCAGAAAGAACGGTTCTTACAGGCTTTAGTGGAGAATTGGCGCTGCCGGTGCTTTCGCCGCGGCGCAGGCACTCTCACCATGCAACTTGTGCGCAACCTTCTGCTTAGCCGAGAAAAGACCCTTGCACGGAAATTGGAAGAAATTCTCCTTACGGCCATTATTGAGCGCTTTCGTCTACTCTCCAAGGAACGAATCGCTGAGCTTTACTTCAATATGGTAGAATGGGGGCCCAACATCTATGGCCTTACCGAAGCGGCGCAGTTTTACTTCAATAAATCGCCTAGTGATCTCACGATGCCTGAGGCTATCTTTTTGGGGCTTATCCTGCCAATGCCCAATGCTTATCAGAACTTTATAGATAAAACTACGGGGTGTGCGCTCCCTTCCTTGGCGGGGCATTTTCGCACCATAGCTTACTACTTAGTGGCTCAGCACTACCTCCCGCGCGACTCTGTGGAGACCCTAACGCCTCAGGGCGTCTGCCTTACAGGGGAGGCCTGGAACGCGCGCCATACCCTACCTAAATGATCAAAAAGTTTCTCCAAATTCTAAGCGGATTGGCTTTAGGAATTTTAGGAGGCATAGCCATATTGGTAGGGTTTATTTACTTCAATCGCGCGCGGCTCCTTGAATGGGCTAAAGCTGAGCTCCGGCGCCAGTTTTCCGCAGAGCTAACCTTTCAGGAGATTCGCCTTAGTGGGCTGCGTACCTTGCCCTATTTGGCCTTAGAGGTCATTGACCTTTCTCTATGCACCGCCCGAGGCGAGAGCCTTTTTGTTGCGGCGCGCGCCTTTCTCTACCTAAACTTTTGGGAAGCCCTGATTGAAGAAAAATATCGCATTTGGGCCCTTCGTTTGGAAGCGCCTACCCTATGGATTCGGTACGATAGGTATGGCCGTACCCCCTGGAGTAGGCTGTTTAATTCCACTAAGGATTCGGCTGAGACCTCGTGGGTGCTGGAGCGGCTTGAGGTAAGGGGGGGGCGGCTTATTTATGAGGACAAAGCCCTGCGCGTCCAAGCGCAACTCCGGGTAAAGGCGATGGAAGCTCACTGGGCCTATCGGGCTGGCCAGTGGGAAGTTATAGGGCAGGTGGTAGGTGAAGTCCAAAGCTTTTCCTACAGAGGTACTCTTTGGCTAACTCAAAAGCCCTTCACCCTACGCGGACCCTTAGTATATGAGGGGGGATGGCTACTCACCCAAAGGCTTGAAGGCCGAGTAGGGGGCCTAAAAGCCGACTTAGAAGGCGGCATTCAGATAGAAGCCGATCCACCGCGCGTTTCGCTGCGCTTACGAGAGGTAGCGCTGGACTGGGACGAAATGCGCACCTGGTGGCCCCAGCAGCCACCTGAACTTCAAGATATGCCGCTCAAGCTAACTGTAGCGGGCGAGATTGTGGGTTTGGCCGGACGCGGCAGACTGCCCCGCCTTAAGCTCAAAGGCAATGCCTTACTTACAAAAAGCTTCTCTACAAGGGGCTATAACATTGAGCAGCTTTATGTAAGCGGGGGAATAAAGTGGGACTTTGACTATCCAGCCTTCAGTAGGTTGGAGATAGATAGCCTTTGGCTCATTGGTGGGATCGGGGATACGCTGAGGGCTCAGGGGGTCTATACCTTTGCCAAAACCCAAGGCCAAGCTACCCTCCAAGGAAGTGTGCGCCTAGAAGCCCTGCGTGTCTGGTCGGTACCCTATGCGGACAGTATAGCAGGGCGGCTTCAGGCCACGCTCCACTGTACCTATACTGAGGGTAGGTGGCAAGTTCAGGGTCAGGGTATCCTTACCGACGCTTATCTTCCTCGGCTCTATGTAGCCAAAGGCTACTTCAGCCTATCGCCTGAGTGCCTTTTCGTGCGGGAGGCGACGATACGCTATGCCGACCTTACCCTAAATGTAGCCCATCTGTCCCTGTGCCCTTACCTAGCCTTTCAAGACTCTACTTACCGAGGGCCGGTAGAAGTAGAGGGGCGGATTCACTGCCCTTTTTTGCCGTTGGAGGCCTTTTTAGCGCCGGCGCCGACTTCAGAGAGCCCTGCACCTTTGCCTCCTTTACAGGGGCGTCTCCACCTTACCGTGGATACCTTGCGTTGGCGCCAAAACTTTTATGGTCCAGCGGAGATTGTAGCGGAGAAGGACTCTTTGGGCTGGCGCTTTCCCCGGTTTAGCCTTCAAGGGCTGGGGCGGGGTAGTCTCCAAGGCCGAGGGGCCTATCACCCAGAAAGCTGGGAAATTGCCGGCCTTTTTCAAGGCCTTCAGCTTGAAGCGCTTCACGCCGAGCTACCGGAGCTGGATACCCTCTTTCCGCTTTTGCCCCATCTACAAGGGCGTGTTTCGGGTGAATTGGAGGCCTTCATCCCCTTACACCGAGGTGCGCCGCGCTGGAGCAGCGCCCGCGCCCAGCTGGCCCTCAGGCTGGAAAACTTTGTGGTCGTAGAAAGCCCTTATACCTACGAACTTTTCGCTTTAGTGCCCCTGACCGACTTTCGCCGAATCGTGGTTGGTGATGTTACGGCGCGCCTGTCTCTGGCGGAGGGGGTGGTGCGGCTGGATACCACTTGGCTTCAGGCTAATCGCTGGCGCATGCGCATAGCAGGTGCCCATACGCTGCGTGGTGAAATCGCCTACGACTTGCTTGTAGAAGTGCCGCGCGTACTCTTAGATAAAAGCATGGCGCGGGTAAAAGACCTTGTAGAGGAAACCGAAGGGGATCGTTTGCGATTGGCCATTTATGTCGGCGGCACGACACAACAGCCACGTTTTCGGGGCCGCTTAGCTTCACGCGCTACCCCTCCTAGCCCCTCCCCCGCTACACCTACCCGGCGTAAAGCCGCGCGTGAGCTCCCCGTACAAGAGGAATAAGGCCGTAAATTTGCTAGATGCGTCGGTATGTACCTCTCCTACTTGTGGCCCTCGTGGCAGGGGGCGTAGGAGGGGGACTGGCCTATTGGCTTTTGCAAAAGCGGGCTGCTTCACCTGCCCAACCCGTATTTATTCCTTTGCGTTCGGTGCGATGGGAAGATACTAAGGGCGGTGCGGGCTTTGTGGAAGCGGCGCGCAAAGCTCTGCCCTCAGTCGTTTTTATCCGAGGGTACGGCGAAAGGACCGTAGAAGATGATTTCTGGACGTGGGGCTGGTGGCTACCCCGCACTGAACGCGTTTTCAGCGCCGGCTCGGGCGTAGTATGGAGCGCCGATGGGTATATCGTTACCAACTTCCACGTTATTCGGGATGCGTCAGAGATTCGGGTCACCTTTTCGGATAAACGCACCCTCCGAGCCGAAGTGATCGGAGCCGATGTAGGGGTAGATATTGCCCTTTTGAAGGTGCCCGCCTCTAACCTTACCCCCCTTCCTTTGGCTAATTCGGATTCGGTTCAGATTGGAGAATGGGTATTAGCCATTGGTAACCCTTATAATCTCACCTATACGGTTACGGCGGGCATCATCAGCGCACGTGGCCGTAACCTCAACCTCCTCCAAGGGCCCTATCAGATAGAATCTTTCCTTCAGACCGACGCGGCTATCAATCCGGGCAACAGCGGCGGGGCCTTAGTGGACTTAAAGGGACGGTTAGTAGGCATCAATACCGCCATCGCCTCGCGCACAGGTTCCTATGTAGGGTATGGATTTGCTATTCCAGTGAATATCGTACGCAAGGTAGTGGAGGACCTGCGTCAGTATGGTTTAGTGCAGCGGGCCTTTTTAGATGTAGAGGTAGCTGATTTAGCGGAGGAGCGCGAAGGCGCCCAGGCGGATTTGGAAGGGGTGTATGTAGGGCGGGTACGACCCGGAGGCGCTGGCGCTAAAGCCGGCTTGCGGGTAGGAGACCGCATCATCGCAGTAGAAGGCCAGATCGTGCAGACCCAAGCCGAGCTCCTAGAGCGGCTCGCTCAGCATCGCCCTGGGGATAAGGTTAAGATCCTCTATAAGCGTGGCGGGCGCCTCTACGAAACGGTAGCCACCCTCAATAACGAAGAAGGGGAGCCTGTATTGCTGCGAAAGCGCCTATATCACTCGGAAAAGCTTGGGGCAGATATCGTGCCTTTAGGCCAGCGGGAGCAGGAAGAGCTGGGCGTAAAGGGCGGCTTCCGCCTGCAAAATCTGCGCGGCGGCGGTCTCCTGAGCCGATTAGGTCTTAGCGAAGGATTTATCCTTCTCAGCATAAACGGCTACACCCCCAAATCACCCCAGGAACTGGAGGAGATCCTCTTGGGAATAAGGGGGCGGCTTCAGATAGAGGGCATAGATGCCGAGGGGCGGCGCGTGTATCAAAGTTTTTCATGGCGCTAAGCTTGCCAGAGGCTTTTGTAGAGCGGATGCGGCGGCGGCTAGGCCCCGAGTGGGAGGCTTTTGTAGCCGCTTTAGGTCAGCCGCCCCAGACGGTTATCCGCCTCCACCCTCAAAAAGGGGCTGACCTTTACCCAGATGCTCCGCGGGTGCCCTGGCACCCGCTCGGTCGCATTTTACCCAGTCGCCTAAACTTTGCTAACGAGCCCTTTTGGCATGCAGGGGCCTATTATGTGCAGGAAGCCTCTGGCATGAGCCTAGCCGTATTTCTGCCAGAACGGCGCCCCCTTCGGGTTATAGACCTTAGTGCGGCCCCTGGGGGTAAGGCTACCCTTCTCCTGGGCGAACTCGGCTTTCAGGGCGGCCTCCTCATAGCTAACGACCCCCATCCCGCACGCCGCTTGGCCCTTGCGGAAAATTTAGCCCGCTGGGGGATTCCCGCCTACTTTGTAACCGGCCGGCACCCGCAGTATTGGGCCCAGCGCTATCCCGAAAGTTTTGATGTAGTGGTACTGGATGCGCCCTGTTCGGGCGAAGGACTCTGGCGCCGCCACCCTGCGGCTATAACCCAGTGGCATCCTAGCCAAATACGCCAGTTATGTCGCCTCCAGCGTAACTTGCTTTATGCGGCGCAGGCCCTTGTAGCGCCAGGCGGCCGGCTTATCTACGCCACCTGTACTTTCGCCCCAGAGGAAAACGAAGAGAATCTCACGGCCGTATTCGCTCAAGCGAAAGGCTGGATCCCAGTAGGGTGGTCCAACCCCCCAAAGGCTGTTCAGGAAGTCTCCTATGGGGCTGGTGGCAAGGGCTATTACTTCTTTCCCCATCGGGGGCCAGGAGAGGGCTTTTTCCTTTCAGTCTGGCAGCGGGAGGGCACCCCTAAGCTTCGGTATGGCGCGCTTCCTTGGCAAAGGCTGCCCAATTGGGTGCCCTTACCTCTCCGAGCGGTAGCACGAGGAGATACGCTTTATGCCCTGACCGAGGCGGCCGCGCAGCTTGTCCTACCTGGCTGGGAAAAAGAAACTTGGGAGGCTTTCCCTCTTTGGCGTTACCATCGGCCTGCCCACGCCGCTGCCCTCCTCAGTGGGGTTGCCTATACCCATTTTCCTCAAATTTCCCTCACGCCCGAAACTTTTCCCGCCTATCTGCGCGGCCAGACCTTTCCCCTCGCCGCCGAAGTAGCTTGGGTCACCTGGGAAGGCCAAGGAATAGGGTGGCTCTATAAGGGGCGGCCTTCGCTGGCTTTTACCTGGCGGCGCTTCCTAAGCCGATGAATCGGCCTGATAGTACCCCGCCCGCCTCTCTATTTCTACGCCCGATAAACCCTCAAGCGCCATGAGTAAATGCCTAAGATCATCAAATTCTTCCTCTTGTCCTTCGTAGCATATAAGGCGCACATTTATCTTATGATTCACGAGGCCGCGGATGAGATTGAAAAGCTCACGCTGGCTGGATGAATTTATGTATTCAAGCTCTAAGTGAATTTCTAAAGTACTTCCTTTCAAGGTAGGCGCAGAATCTTCAATGAATTTTTGAATATTTTCAAAAAAACTTGAGCTATCATTTGGGAAGCATATGCCTCTAAGGACGATTCGCAGGGGCGTTAAAGTGGCTATGACTTCTGGCGTGTGAAGGGTAGGGGAGAGATGAAGGGTCATACAGGCGCCTTAAAGATACGCTAAACCTATTAGAGCTAAGGGGCAAGCTGCCGTAGGGCTTGGGTATAGGCTTCGTAGGTTTTTTCGTCAAAGGCTACGAGAAAGAGCGCTTCAAAGTGCGGCGCTTCTTGGAGAAGCACGCGCAGGGCTATAGGGGCAGCTTTTTCCAGAGGGAAGCCATAGATTCCCGTACTGATAGAAGGAAAGGCCACCGTGCGAATTTGATGGGCTCGGGCTAAGGCTAGCGCGCTGCGGTAGGTTTTTTCCAAAAGGGCTGGCTCGTTTGCTTCTCCGCCGCGCCAGACAGGGCCTACGGCATGAATTACATACTTGGCTGGCAGGGCGAAGCCGGGCGTAATCCGTGCTTCGCCTGTGGGGCAAGGGGCTACCTTTCGGCAAGCTTCGGCTAATTCAGGCCCAGCCGCTCTATGGATCGCCCCCGACACGCCGCCACCCGGCAGGAGCTGCTCATTAGCCGCATTTACAATCGCCTCTACGGCCATTTGCGTAATATCGCCGCGCACAACCTCTACCTTCCCCATGCCCTTCAAAACTACGTGGATTTAGTCATGCGGTTTGTGATATGGCTGATGCGGGATGTGGCCTACCATCCCCGTGGGTACTATCGTTTAGCCCGCACCCTGGCCCAACGCTACGAGGTAGAAGTATGGGGTCGTCCCATGCCGCCCTCAGCGCTAGAAGGCCCTTTGCGTTCGGAGGTAGAGCCTTCTATTTGGCAGGCCCTTTGTGAAGTACCTAAAACGCCTAACATAACCGTACATTACCTCCATTTTTTGCCCCCTCGGCCGCAAGGGAGACTGATTGTGTGTGATCCACTGGGTCTGGCCTATGCGGCGCTGCTGGGTGTGCGGCCGCATCTGTGGGACGTGTGGGAGCCCTATGCGGCAAATTACACCTGGGACCCTATCTACACCCCCTTTCAGCGATGGGTGCGCCGCCTGCTCTGGGCTGGCTTGGCCCCCCTACGCCGCTGGCCACGCGCTTTTACCCTAGCGGAATATGCCTACGCTGGCCTTACTCCACCTGAACGCAGCTTTTTCCTACCTAATGCCTTTGTGCCCGTGGAAGATTTACCGCCTCTCCTACCTAGTTTGCGAGGGGCCTACGCCCTTTACACGGGGAATATCGCCCCGGCTTGGGGCCTCCGAGAAGTCCTTCAGGAAGCGCTGGCTAGGCCGCATGAGCCTTTTGTGCTGGCTGGTAGCCTCAAGTCTCAGGCTATAGCCCAGTTCATTGCAGAGGCCCTTCAGGCCCATCCCCGCTGGCTCTGGGTGCGCAGCCGATTTGTGCCGTACCCGGTTATTCAAAATCTTCAGCGCTATGCTAGCTACCTGTATGCGCCTTATACCCCGCTTCCCCATTTAGTAGGACGCCTTTTCGGGAAGTTTTATGAGGCCGCGGCCTTGAATCTGCCCATAGTTTATCCTAAAAAGCAGAGCCTTATTTGGGACGCCTTCTGGGCACGCTATCAGCGCCACCACTCTCCTCAGCTGTACTGGAGCTACTATCAAGCGGAGCTATGGAAGGCCCTGTGTCAGCCCTCCACTCCTCAGGGGTAAAAACGCAAATAGATTTTCAGGTTAGCTTCCCTTGCAGATTGACCAAATTTTGCACCTTTGCGGCATGATACTGCGGTGGATTGGACTGAGCCTGCTGTTTGCAGGGGCAGGCTTTGCGCAAGTACGCTCCAGAGAGGTCCAAACCTTTATCCAAAGTTTGAGTAAGTACCTTTCCCGCACGCTGGGCAAGGTAGTACCATCTCAGGCGCGCGTAGCGAATGTATGGCTCGTAGATAGCCTTTTAAAGATACGCTTGATGCCAGCGGAGGCAGTTGGGACCCAGTTGAGCTGACCATCTTTCGGTATTATCCTAATAATCTTCCCCAGTCCGAGAGCCTCTTCGTAAGGGCGGGCTCAGCGTGGGAGCTGGATACTTCCTTTCAGAATTTCTACTACCGTACAGGCCAGTGGCGTGATTTAGATTCTGTGCGGCTAGGCTATGCGCCATCCCAAGATCAGCCTTCAGGTAAGCAGACCTATACCTATCAAGATTTAGGTGGTGGACGCATCAAGGTAGAGGTGTATGATAGCGTTAGACGGGGAAATAACTGGGCTGTCCTCGAGGGTGATGTCGCACGTATTGAAGGTTGGACCACGCGTAATCGTTTCCTTGGCGTAGAAAATCCTTGGGTACTGCAACAGCCTCATGCGGAAAATTTTGAACCTCTATGCATTCTTTTTGATAGCTTGAAAGCATATATTTGGAATGCCGATGCTGAGCCGCCCCGTTGGGAAAGGGTGTTAACCGTAGAGTGTTACCATCGTAATGGGCGTTTGGATTCCATATATCTTTACGTGAATTATCTTTTCCTTGTAATTCTCGGGAAAAGTCAGAAATACTTCTACGATGCCAGCAATCGGTTGGTGCGTCGGCAGGATACGACAGAAGCAACTACATTCCTTGGTAGTTTCTACGAGGGAGGTACAAAATTTTACCTGTACAGTGGGAATGCTACCCTTCCTTTCAAGGATAGCCTTGAGGTGCGCGAGTATGATGAGAATAATCAGCCCTCGGAGGTCTCGGTTACGGTGCGGCGCTATACGTATGACTCCAATAGTGGTAATGTGGCGGTAGCGCAGCAGGATACATGTATGGCGAGCAGCTGCACGCCTCGTCCAGAGCTCCGTGAGCGTTATGTGTACCGCCGTGGTTCGGCGCCGGGTTCGCTGGAGGGTGCGGGCCAGGAAGGGGTATCTAGGGCGTGGTTTGTGCCTTCGCCGGTGCGGGGTGGAGAGCGAGTGTTTGTAGCGGTGGAGAGGGCGCAGGCTTATCGCGTGCTGACCGTGAGTGGGCAGGTAGTGCTACAGGGCGAGCTGCCGGCGGGCGGGGGCTGGGTTACGCTGCCGTCGGTGGCGGGGGTTTATCTCTTGCAGGTTGGGGCTGGGCAGCAGCGGCTGCTGGTGCTTCCGTGAGGGAGGGATTTTCGGGGGCGGCGCAGCCCCTGTGGGCTGCGCCGCCCAAAACTTTAAAAACCTCCCCTCACATCCGCGCCGGTACCCCTATTCCCAGCGTCTCCAATACCGCACCCAGCGCCTCTAAAAAAACTAGCGTAAGGCCTAATCGCAGATTCCGCTCAGGCTCAGGCGCCATCAGCACCGGCAGCGTCTGATAGAGCTCATTGTACCGGCGCGTCAGCTCATACCCATAATGGGCTAAGATAGAAGGATCTAACCCGCGCGCCGCCCCCTCTAAGAAGCTTGGCAGCCCATAAAGCTGCTGAAGAAGCGCTTCCTCAGCTGGCTGAAGGGGCGGAAGCGCCATATTGGGGCTATATTCTATTCCCTGCTCTGCCGCTTTTTCAAGCAGCCTTTTGGCCCGCACATAGCCATATTGCAAGAAAGGCCCTGTAAACCCTTTTAGGTCTATAGATTCTGCTGGATCAAAAAGAATAGGTTTCTTGGGGTCGCTGCGCAAAAGGTAAAAGCGGATAGCGGCTTGTGCTACCATTTCGGCGATAGTATGGCGTTCATTCTCAGGTAGGCTACTTTCTGTAAGCGCATAGGCCTGCGCATGCATCTCATCCAGTAAATCGTCCGCATCCACTACGGTACCCTCGCGCGTTTTCATGCGGCCCGTAGGGAGTTCTACCATCGCATAGGAGAGGTGGTAGATTTTTTCCGCATAGGGCAGGTCCAGCTGGGCCAGGAGGGCTTTTAGCACGCGCATATGGTGATCCTGCTCATCGCCAATCACATAAATGGACCGGGTAAGGTCCGGGTATTCGCTGAATTTCCGGTGGGCCGTGCCAAGGTCTTGGGTAATGTATACGGAGGTTCCATCGCGCCGCAGGAGGAGTTTTCGGCCAAGGCCTACTGTACTTAGATCAGCCCATACCGAACCGTCCTCGGCTTGAAAAAAGATACCTTTGGAAAGGCCCTTTTCTACGAGGGCTTTACCCAGGGTGTAGGTTTCGGACTCATAGTACAGGCGGTCAAACCGCACCCCTAATCGTCTCAGCGTAGCCTCAAAGCCCTCATACACCCAACTATTCATTTCCTGCCAGAGCTGGCGCGCCTCTGGCTCATGTGCCTCCCAGGCGCGCAACAGCGCCTGAGCTTCCTGAAACAAAGGCGCCTGGACAAGGGCCTCTTCTTCGGGCACACCTTGGCTCTTAAGCTGGTCCACCTGGGCCTTATAGGCTTTTTCAAAGGCCACATAACAATCGCCTACAAAGTGATCCCCCTTTTTACCCACTTCGGCCGGCTTCCGAGGAGCAAAGAAACGCTTCCAGCCTACCATGGACTTGCAGATGTGGATGCCCCTATCATTGAGAAGATTAGCCCGGATGACCTGAGCGCCTAACCTTTCCCAAAGCCGGCAAACCGATTCGCCCAAGAAAAGGTTACGCAAGTGCCCCAAATGGAGCGGCTTATTCGTATTGGGGGAAAGGAATTCTACCATGATTTTTTGCCCTTCGGCTAGGCTGAGGCGGGTGTAACCCCTATGGGGGGCCTGCAGAGCTTCGGCCAAGAATTCCTGCCAAAAAGCGGGCGTAAAAGTGAGGTTTATGAAGCCGCGCACAACCTCTACTTGGGCTATATGGGGTATAGGCTCAAGTACGGCTTGGGCGGCTTTTTGCGGGTTGTTTTGGAAGGCCTTTAGAAGGGGAAAAATATTTAGGGTGAGGTTACCTTTTTGGTCTGGGGGTGTTAGGCTTACGCGCGGAAGCGGCTCTAGGCCGCGCGCTTTCCAGGCGCTTTGCCAATTAGCCAGTAGGGCATGCCAGAAGGCCATTGCGCAAAGATAGGTGCCTAAACTTGGCTAATTTTGACCGGTGCTCTGGTCCTATGAGCTGCCTGCCGACCGCATAGCGCTATATCCCCTGGCGCAGCGGGATGCCGCGCGCCTCCTGGTTTATGCCCAGGGTAGGATTACCGAGGGCCGCTTCAGGCAGCTTGCCGAGTTTCTACCCTCAGATACCCTGGTGCTTTACAATGACAGCCGCGTGATTCCGGCTCGCCTGCGCCAAGGGAAAAGCGAAGTACTAATTACCGAGATAGTGGAGGGTGGCTGGGAGAAAGGCGGGCCTCAGCGGTGGCGCGGCCTTTTTCGGCCGGCTCGCTTCTGGCGTCGGGGCGGATACCTCCAATGGACAGCCGAGGGCAGCCTAACCCTCACCCTCAGCTGGGAGGGCCCTGCCCCAGAAGGTCAGGGTTTCTTCCAAGCCGAATGGCAGCCCGCCGAGCTTACGGCCATACAGGTTCTGGAGAAAGTGGGTGAAATGCCTATTCCCCCTTACCTCAAGCGGCCCGCAGAGGCGTTGGATAAGGAGCGCTATCAAACCCTTCATGGGGTCGTGCCGGGCTCCATTGCGGCGCCGACCGCTGGGCTGCACTTCACCGAAGCGGTATGGGCCAGCCTTGCGCAAAAAGGCATACGTCGCTATCCCATCACGCTGCATGTAGGCCCAGGGACTTTTCTCCCTTTGCGGGAGCCGGAGCGGCCTGAGGCTCATACCATGCATGCCGAGTGGTTCTCCGTCTCAGCCGAAACCTTAGAGGCGCTCCGAACTACCCAAGGCCCTGTAGTATGCGTGGGCACCACTACCTTGCGTGTAGTAGAGAGCCTATATTGGCTGGGGATGCTGGCTTTGCGCGGGACGAGGCCGGCCGTGCTGCCTCAATTTGTATGGGAGGACCCAGGGCCCTTACCTGCCCCCCGCGTAGCTTTAGAGGCTCTTCGGCCGCCGCTCAGCGGGCATACGGCCCTCTACATTCTCCCAGGCTATCCCTTTCAGATAGCTCACGGCCTCATCACTAACTTTCATCAGCCTGGCAGCACGCTACTGGCCCTGGTAGAGGCTTTTATCGGGCGGGCGGCTATAGAAGCCGTCTATACCTACGCCCTCAAGGCCGGCTTTCGGTTTCTAAGCTATGGGGATACTTCGCTGCTATGGCGGGTGTAAGCTGGATTCTTCGGAATGTGCGCCTCCTGCTAGCGGAAGGTGAGCAGGAAGGCGATGCATGGATTGATAAGGGGCGTTGGGCCGCTATCGGCCGCGTACCCGATAGGGCGCGTGGCCTCAACTTAGAGGGTAAAGGAGCCTATCTTTTGCCCGGCCTTATAGATACCCACGTGCATTTTCGCGAGCCAGGCCTTACCCATAAGGGCAATTTTTACACCGAAAGCCGGGCTGCGCTGGCAGGGGGGGTTACCACAGTTTTTGATATGCCCAATACCCTCCCTCCTACTACCACCCTTGCGCGCTGGGAGGCAAAAAAACAGCAAATCCTTGGCCGAAGTTGGGTCAATTTTGCCCTCTACTTTGGTGCTACTTTGGATAATGCTGCGGAGATTGCGCGCCTTGACCCCAAACAGGTCCCTGGGGTAAAGGTTTTTTTAGCATCCTCTACAGGCGATTTACTGGTGGATTCTGAGGCCGTGATAGAGCATCTAGCACGGGTTAGCCCCGTGCGGTTGGTATTTCACAGTGAGCGGCAGGCGATTATAGAAGCTGCCGCAGCGCAGTGGAGGGGCAAGGATTGGGAAGAGGTACCAGACCTTCATTTACGCCGGCGGCCGCCAGAGGCCTGCATAGCCAGTACGCGCTGGCTTCTAGGGCTAGCTACCCAAAGCGCCGTGCCCTTCCACCTCCTTCATATCACTACCGCTGGTGAGGTAGAGCTTCTACGGCAGCGGCCTCCTAACGTTTCGGCTGAGACCTGCCCCGTGTATCTTACTTGGAGTGCGGGGGATTTTCCGCATTACCGCAACCTTCTCAAGTGTAATCCTGCTCTGAAGTCGGAGGGGGATCGCCGCGCGCTCTGGGAAGGTTTGCGGGAAGGCGTATTAGAAGTGGTAGGTACCGACCATGCGCCCCACACGTGGGCGGAAAAGCACCAGCCTTATGAAGCTGCCCCGGCGGGTGTGCCTGCCCACGGCTACCTTCTGCCCTGGCTATGGACAATCGGAGGTGCCTGGGGGGTGGGCTTAAACTTCTGGGTGGAGAAAATGGTATATGCGCCGGCTCGTCTGTGGCGCCTTCAGGCGCGCGGGCCTATTCAGGAGGGGTATTGGGCGGATGCCGTCCTATTCAATCCGATGGGCCAAACGCAGGTGCCACCGGCGGGCAGCCCTTACCACTATACCCGCTGCGCATGGTCGCCCCTTGAAGGCCGTACCTTAGCGGGAGAAGTGCAAGCCGTTTGGGTGAATGGCGAGCTCAGCTTTTGGCGCGGGTACTTCTGTGGTAGCCCAGCGGGCCAGCCGGTGGTGTTTGCTTAGCCTGCTGGGCGCTAGTGGATGCGCCCCTGCCTACTTTCTTGCACCCGGAGAGCGCCTCGTTTTTCGTGGGCCAATTTTGCGTGGCCACGTACTTGAAGAGACGCCTCCTCTTTATACCCACAGCAACATGCGTTTTTTTGGGCTGCGTGTCCGACTCCAGCTCCACTGGGCCGGACGCGTGCTCTTGGAAAGTCAAGGGGTGCCTTGGCGCTATCTGCGCCGCTTCCCTAAGCTGCGCTACTATACTCATGCCCTTGGCCGGGCTCTGCGCGACCAAATAGGCGAGCCCCCAGCCCTCCTCTCCAACCGAAACATAGAGCGCGACCTGCGCCTCCTTGAAGACGCTTACCTGCAAGAAGGATATTTTGAAACCGTTATTCAGCCCCACATCCTTCCCCTTACCGAGCGGGAAGTGCAGGTAACCTACCGTATCCGCCCTGGGCGCCGCTGGTACATACGTGCGCTAGATGTGATTGGCCCCGATAGCGAAATGGTAGCCTTAGTAGATAGTTTCTGGGCGCGTCAAAAACTACCCATAGGGGCTCCCTATCAGCTAGCGCAGCTTGATGCGCTACGGGAAGCTACCTACACTATGCTGCTTAGTGAAGGGTATTATGGCTTGCCTCTAAGCCAGCTTATTTGGGAGGTGGATACGACAAATACGCCGGAGCAAGGGCGCCAGCCCCGTTTTTTCTGGGAGCGCTGGTTTGAGGCCGAAGCCAAACCTACCTGTAAGGTTGTCCTGCAACTCCCCAGCGGCTATCCGCGCTATGCTATGGGCATCCCCAGTATTAGTGTACGTACGTCTGAGCGTACTCCTGTCCTTTGGCGGCACCAGGCGACTATTCCTCTCTATACTGAACCGCGCGCCGACCGCATAATTGACAGTCGCGTATTTGTAAATCGCCTTTACTATCCCCAAAGTGGGCGGTATGACCTGCGTGCCATTCAGACTTCTCAGCGCGCTATGCAAGGCCTGGAGGTAGTCCAATGGGTCAATCCTGTCTTTCAAGAGGATTCCCTGAATCGTATCCATGTAAATTACGATATCCTTCTTCGTCCTCCACTGGATGTGATGGTAGGTCTAGAGGGCTTTCAATCTACTCAACCGCTTGTGGGGAGCTTACCTCTTCCCGGCGCAAGTGCGAATTTACGTTTCACCCATCTTTCGCTTTTTCGGCGGGGCTGGCCTTTACGCCTGCGGGCTCAAGCGGCCCTGAGCTATTTTCGCCGACGCGCCGATGAGCCGCCTCTCCCTTTGTATAACCTCGCTGGTGAGGTGGCTCTTACCTTACCGCAAGCCACCTTTCGCCCCCGGCAGGCTGCGCCCCACCCCCTCACAGGTACGGTTAGCCAGTTCCATACAACCTTCCTTCTGGCTTACCAGGATATTGAGCAGGTAGATTTCTTGCGGCGCTATGCTACTTTCTCTTGGAGCCATACCACCCGCTACCTCCTCCAAGATAAACGCCAAGAAGAGCAGGTATGGACGCCCTTTAGCCTGACCTTCATAGACAGCCGATTCTCAAGGGGTTTTGAGGCTCAGATAGAACTCCTTTCTCCTCTGGTGCGCAGCCTTATTCTTTTGGACTATTTGCCGCGACTTACCCAGATTACGGCCTGGCAGGTAGCCTCTCATCGCAACTACTTCGTCTCTCAAGAAAAGGGCAAGGGGGATTACTCGGCTTTGCTAGTAGAATTGGGGGGGGTAGTGCCTTTCTTTTTGGAGCATGTGTTGGTACTGGGCTGGCCTTCCTTGGATAGCACCTATCGGGATAATCGGCTCCTTAATCGTTTCCGCTATGGCGTTTTTGTGCGTTTCCTCTTAGAGGGGCGCTGGCGGCAGGCGCTTCTTTCGCCAGCCCAGCAGCTTTATCTGCGCGGCCGCTTGGGTATAGGTCAGGCCCTTTACTACACGCAGGACTTGCCCTTTGAAAATCGCTTCTTTGTAGGCGGACCTAATAGCATGCGGGCCTGGCAGTTTGGGTCATTAGGTCCTGGCCGCTATGCCTTCCCTCAAAACCTCTTCCTCATCCCAGGCGGTACGCTACTGTTTGAAGCGAATGCCGAATTGCGCCAATTCCTCTACAAAGGCCTTCAGGTTGCGCCATTTGTAGATGTAGGCAATGTATGGTTCATCGTCTCTACACTTTTTGAGGATGCGCGGGGGATTTTCCGAAAGAATCCTTACCCAGGTATAGGGGCAGGGATTGGACTTCGCTGGGACTTCTCCGTGCTGGTGATACGCTTAGACCTAGCGCAGCAAATCTACAATCCCTCTATGGGTTGGGTGGGTCAGGCTTTTCCGATTGGGGGGGCCCATGCCCAGTATGTATTTGCCGTGGGCTACCCCTTCTGAAGGGGAACTTCTTCTAGGCCTTTGAGCGTGCGGCGGTAGTGCAGGTTGCAGCGGCTACAGTAATATAGGGTGTCGGCTTCGCATTCTTGGAGAGTTTCCCCACAGCGGCATACCCAGCCCACTAGGCGCGCAGGATTACCTAATACCAGCGCAAAATCTGGTACATCATGCACTACTACGGACCCTGCCCCTACCATGGCAAAGCGCCCTATAGTAACGCCGCACATAATGGTCGCGTTCGCGCCGATAGTAGCCCCTTGGCGCACGCGCGTGGGGAGAAACTCATTTCGTCGTTCTATAAAAGCCCTCGGATACTTGTCGTTAGTGAATACGCAGGAAGGGCCGCACAGCACGCCATCCTCCAGCTCTACCCCATAGTAGAGGGAGACGTTATTCTGAATTTTGCAGTTATCGCCTACGCGCACATAGGGGCCGACTACCACATTTTGGCCTAAGACGCAGTTTTTGCCGATTCGGCTGCCGCGCAGGACGTGGCTGAAGTGCCAGATTTTTGTGCCTTCTCCGATTTCTACCTCCTCATCAATAAGGGCTGTGGGGTGTACGAAGTAATTTAGGGGGGAGGGCTGCAGCTGGCGAGCCAAGTGCTCGGCTAAAGCTACGGCGGGTAGGAGGGCTTTAGCCTCGGTGCGGGGCGGCTGGCGCGTGTCTAAGGCCTGCAGAAAGTCTTCTATCTCCGCTGCGAGCGGCTCTACGGCTGGCAGGGGTAGCACTTCCTGACCCTCTAACGCAGGTGTAGCTACCCAGCCCTTCTGCCATACGGTACGAATGGGATAATAGACGAGCGTGGGCTTCTCGCCCTCCTCGCTAAAGGTGAGCATGCCTTCGCTTCCTATCACACTAAGCCGGCGGCGCCGTTCGGGCGCTATCCAGCTGGCGAAAATATGCCCTTCTGCGCCCCAACTAAACCGCAACGCAATCCGCACGCTCTCCCAGGCTTGGCCCCAGTGGCGCTCCGCCCGAATCTCACTGCTAACGGGCTCGCTTTCCAGAAGAAAATAAAATAGGCCTAGATCATGGATGGCTAGCCCCCACAGGGCATCTTCTTGGAGGGGAAAGCGACCGAAACTAGCCCGCTCTGACCATAGGCCTAAAAGGCGCCCCAGTTTTCCGGCCTTTATCCAGCTTTGGATGAGAAGCACGGCGGGATGGTAATGCAGCACATGTCCGCCCATGAGGATTAGGCCCCGCTTTTCCGCAAGGGCTATAAGCGCTTTTAGCTCACTGGCGGAGAAGGCCAGCGGCTTTTCACAAAACACATCTTTTCCTGCTTCTAAAGCTTGGCGGATAAGCTGAGGGTGGGTAGCAGCCGGTGTGGCTATACAGACCGCCGTAAGGCTGGGATCATTCCATACCTCTTCCAAATTAGCTGTCCATGGGACATGGGCATAGGAGGCCATTAAGCCAGGGTAATTAGCGGGGGTGCGGGTCCAGACTTTGGCCAAAGCCCCCTTGGCTTCCAAAAGGCGCAGGAGCTTTTCGCCCCAGCGTCCCACGCCCAATAAAGCCACCCGCCTCACAGACCCCAAACGCGCTTTCCTTTAGGATACTTCAAGGTAAAGGTGTAATGGCGCTGCCAGGTCTCATTAGGCCGAAGGGTAATATCCCAGCGCAGCCGACCTGAATCCGCCTCTAGCCTAGCACCGCCGTCCTCTTCTAATTCCACTTGGATTTCTGAGGTGCGGCTTACGGGTATGCGATCCCATAGCGTGACCGAAATGGGCTGAGGGTAGCTGGAAACAAGCTGAAGCCGATAGCGCATCCGATGTACGGTCTTATTAGAGATAGCCTTACTTTCTCGGTGGTCCTGCACGCATAGCCGTTGTAGGCTCACGCGCTCAGTCAAGCCTAAACTTATCCATGTGGTGTCTTCTTCTATGTAAGGGGGCCAGGGGATCTGACCTACCTCTTGGCCCTCTACTTCTAAGACGGCTTGGGCTTTTTCCCACAGCCTTAAAGCCTCTAAGGGAATAGCCGCGCGCAAATACGCCTTATCACTGGCGGCGGCATTTATAAAAAATCGGAATAGAGCTGGAAGCGTATCCGTGCTTAGAAAAAATTGGACGGGTGTGGAAGCCGCTGGAAGGGTCTGGGTGCCTAGCTCATAGGTGCGAGAAAGAATCTGGTCCTGGGCTTTGGGGAGGGGAGGGGGTGGAGGGGAAGAGGGCCCTTCTTCAGGGGCTCCCCTCTTTTCTTCGGCGGACTCAACGTGCAGGAGGGCCTTAGCTCTAAGGCTTTCTTCGCTCCAAGGGATGGGTGGCTGGAGATCCACATACCAGGGTCGGAAAGGGGGCAGTTCACCGCTGATTTGCGGCTGGCCCGTTGAAAGAGTTAGCTGGACATTTTTCCAATCTTCCCCACTGGCGTTGGTTACGCTGGCCCAGCGCTGGAGGTACAACCAGCCTTCGGTGGGCACGGCGCGCAGGCGGTAGCGCAGCTCCCAGCCAGCCTTTGGCCCACTTAGCTCCACGCGCAGTAAAACATTTTCCGGTCGGCTGCTCCAACAGGTTATCCATAAAACAGCCCGCTGCTGCAGGCGGGCGGATTGGTAGTTTTGGTACAGCGTCTGCCAGTGCTTAAGGGTCTCTTGGAGGGCTGTTAGCCGTTTTCGGACTAGGGCCTGTTCTTCCTGCAGACGGGGTAGGTGGCGCTCTAATAGGAGCAAATATTTTTCCACCTCTTCGGGGTGTGTAGGGCTCTCTTCCCCGCCTAGGCGCATATTCTGGGAGAGAGTACTTTCTTGAAGCTGAAGTAGGGCCAGGCGGTTATTTAGGCGTGTCAGAAGGCCTTCCAGCGAATCTATGCGCTGGCGTAGGACTTTTACTTCGGGTGGATCAGGCCGCTGAATCGGCGAGAGCTTCTCCACACGCGTTTGTGTAATCGTTGCCGAGGATGAGCCTAGTAGACTTATGCGAATCGTGGCAGGATCGGTCGTGGGGGGAAGCTCCCACCATACCGCTTCCGTATAGCCCTTTCGGACAGGCAGTAGGCCTGTATAGCGATAAATAGCTCCTTCCCGATGCACCGTAACAGCCACTAAGCTAAGAGACAAGGCCACGAGTGTATCCACTTGAAGCAAAAATAGGGCAAAAGTAGAAAGGCTAAGCTGAGCCGCTTGTGGCAAGATTTTTGTTACCTTCTCCCCTGTATGAAACGGCTCATGTGGGCTTTCGTAGCGCTACCCCTTTTATGGGCGCAAGAGGAGGGAAGGAGCCATACGAATGTGCCGGTACGCCGCACACCCATCCGTCCAGCCACCCAAGCACCTGAACAAGAGGAAGTAGTGATCATGGAGACGATAAGCGGTAAAGTGGTAAGTGCTAAAGGGGAAGCTCAGAAAAGCGTGCGTATATGGTTCGTGGACAGAGCTTCTGGCCGCGTTCTGGGTGAGACCCGCACGGATGACAAGGGTAATTTCGCTATGGCTATCCAGCATGCCGACACTATCATTGTACGCATGAGCCGAGAAGGTAAAGAATTCTCGGAGAGCATGTATAGTCTATCCGAGCTCACGCGCAGTGACCTAGAGCTTATATTTGAGCCATGACGAAATGCGTGACTGCCTTGTATGCCTTACTTCTCGGACTTCTGTGGGGACAGCCTGAGTTTTGGCCTAAACGTATTTTATTTCGGTGGCAAGAAGAGGGCGAAAAGGCGCACCTGCCGGCTGATCTGGAGGCCCTTCGCCAATGGCTGCGCGGTCAGGTCCGTCTGCGCTTCCCCGAGCTTCCCCTTAAGAATCCCATATACCTTTTGGAGTACGAGGCCGACCTTCCGCCGGCCTATGTAGCTAAGTTATGGGGCCATCATCCAGCCGTGGCCTATGCCGAACCTGAGCCCCTGCCCCGGCCCCTCCTAGAACCCGAGCGCCTGACTTTCATCCCCAACGATGTCCAGCCAGAAAATTACTCCATAAACCACTTCCGACTTCTGGGCGCCTGGGACAGTACTCAAGGCGACACAAACGTCGTAGTGGCCATAGTGGATACAGATGTGCAATTTGACCATGAAGACCTTGTGGAGAATGTAGCCTATAATTGGGCCGATCCTATTGACGGCCAAGATAACGATGGGGATGGCTACACGGATAATTTTCGGGGTTGGGATGTGGTGGGAGCTTCGTATAGTGGGAGCGGCCCTTTCACGCCTGACAATGATCCACGCGCCCCTACAGCTGGCCACGGCACGTGGGTAGCAGGGTATGCCGGCGCTACCACAAATAATGGGCGCGGGATAGCCGCACCAGCCTTTAACTGTCGCGTGCTGCCTGTAAAGGTTGCGCCAGATAATAGCTGGATACTCTATGGAGCTTATGATGGGATCCTCTATGCGGCGCGGAAAGGGGCTAGCGTCATTAACTGCTCCTGGGGCTCTACCTTTTATAGCCGAGCCGCTGAGGAATTTATCTCAGCTATCCAGCAGCATTATGGGTCGGTGATTGTGGCCGCAGCGGGGAATGTACCGCCAGATACGCCGGCTGTTTTTTACCCAGCCGCTTATCCAGGCGTATGCGCGGTTACTTCTGTAACCTTAGCCGATCAGTGGGCTGGACAGCAGATAGGGTACCATATAGACTTTGCCGGCTCGGGTATAGGCAAGACCATCGGCCATGGAAATAGCTATCCTACTTTGGGTGGTCATCCCACTTCGTTTTCTGCGCCACAGGTGGCTGGGGCGTTAGCCCTTCTGCGGGCCTGGCGCTCGGATCTCTCTGCGCGTCAGGTAGTGGAACTCCTTCGGGTTACGGCTGACTCCTTAGAGCCTTATAATCCTTCCCAGCTGCATTACCGGTTAGGTCGCCGACCTAACTTAGAAAGAGCCGTGCGTACGTTTAATCTGCCAGCCTGCCGAGTGGAGAGTTGGACGCTCTTCGGCCCGCCTGATTCCCTGCCCCACGCTGGGGAGACCTTCAGTCTCCGCCCTACCTACAAAAACTACCTCTCCCCGGCCACAAATCTGCAAATCACTCTGCACTCCCTTACGCCTCACCTAACCGTGCGAAACGGAAGCTATACTATAGATGCCTTAGGCACCCTTCAAACCCATACGCAAGCGGCGCCTTTTTCCCTTGAGGTGCAGCCTTCTTGCCCTGTAGATGCGCGCCTTCCCCTACTGGTCCAGTTTGAGAGTTCGGCGCAGCAGTACCGAGACTATCAGATTATAGAAGTGGAAGGGCTAAATCCGGGCTATGTGCATTTGGATTCGGCCTACCTGCGCACTACGCTGGGTGGGAATGGCCGCATAGGGTATTATGATCCGCCCTTCTATCGGATTGGGCGGGGTGTTCGGTGGGGCGAAGCGCCTACCTCCTGGCTAGCAGAAGGTGGCCTATACCTAGCTAATGATACCAGTGCTCATCTCTGTACGCGTGGGCCTTCGGGACGCGTTTATGCGCACTTTCGTCCCACTGGGCCGGCGGCACATGAGGTGGAAGGGGCCTACGAGATAGGCCGAGTAGAACTTACCGATACGGGCGGTACTCATGGGGCTAAAGGCCTTCGGATTCAAGCCCAGGCCTATGCCCCTCGTCGGATTTTGCCGCATTCCTTCGTAGCTATAGTGTATCGGGTGCATAATCCCACTTCCACGGGTTATACGGACCTGTCTTTGGGTTGGTGGCTAGACTTTGATGTAGGCGATAACCCTACGCAGGACCGGGGCAGGGTAGAGCCCTCCCTCCCCCTCATTTACACCTACAATTCGGCCTCAAATCGGTTTGTAGGGGCGGTGCTGCTTTCGGCCCATACGCCCTATTTCCATATAGGCCTGACGGATACCTTCCGAGGCACGGCGTCAGCCTATCTGGCGGTTTTGCGGCAAGCTGGTCATAGAAGCCTGACTGTAGGGGATGTATTTGAGGTGATTGGAGTACAGGGAATAAATATGGCCCCAGGGGCCACAGATACGATAGCCTTAGCTTTGGTAGCGGGCCAAAGTCTGAGCGAACTAGTGGAAAATGCGCAGGCGGCGCGTCAGTGGTATCTCTGCTGGCGTCAGCTAAGCGCGCCGCGGGTAGATTTAGGCCCCGATCGGGCTCTGTGTCGGGGGGATAGCCTACGAGCCGAAGTCCCAGGGGCTGTGGAGCTTATTTGGTCAACGGGTACCACGGGGGCTGTGCTTTATCCCGAGCAAAGTGGCCGCTACTGGCTATTAGCGCGCAACGAAGCTGGCTGCTGGGGCTACGATGAAGTAGAAATTACGCTGCGCGAGCTAGCCCCTGCTGTAGTTGAATTCCTACCTGGTCTTAATCTGCAAGTAGGACAGACCCTTACAGGGCAAGAGACTAGCGGCGCGCCCTATGTCATGTCTTGGGAAGTGGAAACTTCCAATGGTTGGGTCTCATATAATGGGACTACATTTCAGCACACCTTTGAGCAGGCGGGGTCTTATAGGGTGCGCCTCCATCGGCGTGATCCTAACACGGGCTGCAGCCATACGCAGGAATGGACGGTGCGGGTAGAAGGCTCCGCAGCCTTGCTTCTGGCGGGATCGGCCAGCGTTTCTATCTATCCCAATCCTACTTCTGGTCGCTTCACCGTAGTATATAGCCAAAACCTGGGGGATCGGCGCCTGCGACTGCGTGATGTGCAGGGGCGCCTTGTATGGGAGACCGAGCTGCGCGCCGCAGGGGCGGTTTATGAGCTACCTAGTGGATTGGCTGAGGGCGTCTATCATTGGCAGGTGGGTGGTCATACGGGCCGGCTGTTTTACCTTTTGCCTTGAGAGGCGGTAAAGGCTTTGAGCAGGGCCTCTTCCACTTCGCGGGCCAGCTGCGTACGGTCGTAGAAGCGCTCGGCTAGCTGGCGACCCCGTGCAGCCGCATAGGCCCACTCCCTCCGCTGGTAGTAGTAGTACCAGATCCTCTCTGCAAAGTCCTGTGGTGTTGTAGCGCTGAACCCACACCCATTTTTCTGCAAAACTTCAGCCTGCCAGCCGCCATAGTTGAGGCCCACTACCAGTCCATTCGCTAAGTAATCGTAAAATTTATTGGCGCTATTGCTGGCAAGTATCTGAATGGGCCGGACCAAAGAAACGCCGATATGGGTCTGAGACAGCCAGTAGGGGAGCTCTTCTACAGGGACAGGGGCAAAGAGTTTGACGTTGGGCAGCTGTTGGCTTGCTGCCGCTAAGGCGGGCTTTTCCTTCCCATCCCCAATAATCCAAAATTCAATACCCGGGCTACTTTGCAAAAAGCGGGCGACTTCTAAAAGAAAGCCTACGCCGTTTACCCAGCCGAGAGTACCGGCATATACGACTCGGAAAGGTAGAAAGGGGGGTATAGCGCGCGGGCGAAAAAGCTCTGGGCGGGTACCATTATAACTGAGGTGCATGGGTACTTTGGAGAAAAGCTGAACTATGCTGGGGGAGAGAGCTATGCAGAGCGCTGCCTCACGATAGGACTTTATACTTACCCAGCGCAAGATCCAGCTAAAAGGCGGAGGTATTTTTCCCAATTTGATGGGAATTTCAGGCCAGGCGTCATATAGCTCGACCGCATAGGGTCGGCCCGTGGCTATTTTCCATACCCAAGCCGCCAGGGGAAGGGTAGGCGGCGGCGTGGTAGCAATGATACCAAGGCCTCGGTGGCGAAGGCGCCACAAAATGTAAAGACCCCAGAAGGTAAATCGCAGAAAGCCTATTAGGCGGCTCAGTAGGCCAAGCCGTTGGTGGTAGGGGGCCGGTAGCCATACAATCGGAATTCCCTCAGGAGAGCGGAAGGCACGGCGCTTGTAGCGGTTTGGGGGGAAGTAAGTACCGCCAGCTAAGATCCATACTTCATGCCTTTGGCGCCACAGCCGTAGAAAGTCATAACTACGACGATTACCCCAGCCGCCTGGCGGGGTAAAAAAGTACTGCCAGTACAGTAGCCTCAAGGGGGGGAAGGGGCTCGGCGCTCTATTGGCTTAGCCCGGAGGGAGCGGAGGAGATAGATATGTACCCCTCCTACACTTATACCGCAGACGCCTATGATAGCCAAAGCGGGCCAGACCCACTCACCCCACCGAAGCCCAGCAAAGCTAAAAAGAATAATAACCCCTTGGCATCCTGCTAGGCTTAGGGCGATTTGGGGTACAGAGAGGCCAAGCTGGGCTAACCGATGAGTAAGGTGGTCCGTACCGCCGCTGAAAGGGCTGCGCTGCTCCACAAGGCGGCTTATAATCACCCAAAATGTATCCGCCGCTAAGAGCGCAAATATACCGACAAGCCATAGGAGCTTTTCCCAGGGGACCCATGGGCTAAGGAGTGGACTATGCCATAGCTGGATACCCAGATAGGCCAATGCATACCCTAAAAAATGGCTTCCATTGTCGCCCATATACAAATGAGAAGGGTACCAGTTGCGCAGTAGAAAAGCCGCTATCGCTCCTATCAGGGCCGCATAAAGGAGCGAATAATCGCTCTTACCCAGAAGCAAGAAAGATCCCGTCAGCAGAACAAGCGTGAGGCTTCCCGCAACCCCATCCATATTGTCCATGAGGTTCAGGGCATTCATGACCGCCACGTACCAGAAAAGGGTTAGCACTAAGGAGAGGAAGGGATGGCCTATTTCCAGTTTAGCCCCTCCAAGTATAAGCGTGGCCAGGGCCGCCCCTACTTGGCCTAGTAGCTTCATGTAGGGGAGGGAAACAAAGGCGTCATCCGCCAGGCCTGTCAGGAAAGCGATAGTGCCTCCAGCTAGGAAGGCCCGACTGAGGGGCACGCCATTGGGCTGCCAGGCCCCAAGCCCTAAAACAATTACAAAAAAGGCTATACCCCCGATAATCGGCTTACGCTTGCTATCCCATCGGCGCTGGTGGGGAAGGCCCTGGCTCAGAGCACCCAGTCGCTTCGCAAAGCGTAAGAAAATCTCATTCCATGCCCACGCAGAGAGAAAACCTATCAACAAGACGCCCAATTCAAGCATGGGCCACACTTTGTACAAATATAAGGCAATTGTACCTTTGGGTAATGTTGAAGGCTACACCTCTCAAGACCATACATGTGCAGCTTGGGGCGACCTTAGTTCCCTTTGCGGGATGGGAAATGCCCCTGCGCTACCGCAGCGAACTCGCCGAGCATCAGGCCGTACGCACGCGGGTTGCCCTCTTTGACCTCTCTCATATGGGCGAATTTCTCGTGCGCGGCCCTCAGGCTAAGGCCTTCCTTCAAAAAATGCTTTCCAACGACGCAGCCAAACTTCCTCCTGGACGCGCCCAATATACCTTTCTCCTAAACCCTGATGGCGGTATTCTGGATGACCTGATTTTATACTGCCTGGAGGAGGAGCTTTACTTACTCGTAGTGAATGCAGCTACTACCGCTAAGGATCGGGCGTGGCTGGAGGCGCACCTACCTGCGTCGGGGGTAACCTTAGAGGATATTTCGGAAGACACAGTACTTCTGGCCCTTTCTGGGCCAGAGAGTACGGCGATTTTGGAGCGGCTTACCCCGACCCCGATAGCCGATATGCCCTATTATGCCGTGCGCAAGGCTGAGGTGGCGGGAATTCCCCAAGTGCTTATCGCTACTACAGGCTACACGGGGGAATGGACCTATGAACTCTTTGTTCGGGCCAAGTATGGGGCCGCCTTGTGGGAGGCTTTTCAGGCACAGGGGGTGCCCCCAGCGGGCTTAGCTGCCCGTAATACACTGCGCCTAGAGATGGGGTACCTTCTCTATGGCACGGATATAGATGAAAGTACGACGCCCCTAGAAGCGGGGGTAGAGTGGGCGGTAAAGCTGCATAAGGAGGAATTCATCGGCAAGGCGGCTCTCTTGCGCCAGAAAGCGCATAGCCTCCCGCGTCGCCTCGTGGGTCTGCGTAGCGAGTCGGCACGGGCCCTG
Organism: Bacteroidia bacterium; assembly: GCA_025059535.1. Taxonomy (GTDB): domain Bacteria; phylum Bacteroidota; class Bacteroidia; order SpSt-205; family SpSt-205; genus SpSt-205. The sequence goes on along the minus strand of JANXCX010000024.1, from coordinate 61,393 downwards.
CCGCGAAATGGCATGCCCCTCCTAAATTCGGAAGGTCAGCCTATTGGGCGCATTACCTCTGGCTCTATTAGCCCTGTGCTGCAGTGTGGGATTGCGCTGGGCTACGTGCCCGCCGAAGTACGGCTGGGCGACACTGTATATTTTGAGCTGCGGGGCCAGCGCTGGCCCCTCACGGTGGTAAAGCCGCCTTTCGTAAGCTCTACTTCCCTTCAGCAGCGTCTCCAAGCGCGGGCCAAATGAACCCTATCCCACGTGTGCGCTTGCGCCCCGGTAAAGCCGCTAAAATTCGGTCGCAGCGCCATCCCTGGCTTTTCTCGGGGGCCTTTTCACCCGAAGCCCTCGCTGAGGCGGGCCAAACCGTCTGCGTCTGCGATGAATACGGCAACCCGCTCGGCTATGGCTTCTGGGATCCGCAGCATCCCATTCGCTGTCGGGTATTTGCCTGGGGGGGGAAGAAGCTCCAGCCTACCTCGTCCTTCTGGCAAGCGCGCTTCCAAGCAGCCCTCCAGCTGCGCCAAACTCTCCCCGAACTCAGCCATACGAACGCCTACCGCCTCTTCAATAGCGAGGGCGATGGCCTACCAGGCGTAATTGCGGATATCTATGACAGGGTGGCGGTACTTCAACTGCGCACACCCGGCGCTGAGAAACTGCAGCCGGCCCTTGTGCGTTTCCTCACTGAAGTCCTTCAGGTTCAGGCGATCTATCTGCGGCGCGAAAGTACCGCTACCTCCGAGTGGCTTTGGGGTCAGCCCCAGCCGATGGTAATCATCCAAGAGCATGGCCTTCACTTCAAAGTCTCTATAGCCACAGGGCAGAAAACCGGCTTTTTTCTAGATCAGCGCCACAACCGGCAGCTTCTGCGCCACTACGCCAAAGGCAAAGCCGTAGCGGATTTTTTCGCCTATACGGGAGGCTTTACGGTGTATGCGGCGGCGGGAGGAGCCACCCGCCTACTTGCCGTGGAAATAATGCCCGAACCGGCCCAGCTTATTCCGGAAAACCTTCAGCTCAATGGGCTAGGCGAAGTACCTCATGAGGTGTGGTGTCAGGATGCCTTTGCGGCGCTGGAGCGGTTGGAAGCAGGGAAATGGGATATTATCGTTTTGGACCCGCCTGCCTTCACCCACCATCAGGATGCGGTACCCCAAGCCCTGCGCGGCTACCGCGAAATTCACCGCAGAGCCCTAAGCCTCCTGCCAGCGGGCGGGCTCCTTTTTACTTTCTCCTGTTCGGCTCATATCACGCCGCAGCTTTTTCGGGATGCGATTTTCCAAGCGGCGATGGCCGTTGACCGTCCCATCCAAATCTTACACTTCCTCCATGCACCACCCGACCACCCCATAGATTTTTTCCACCCTCAGGGCGAATACCTAAAAGGATTCGTCCTGAGAGTAGGCTAAATGGAAAGTTTGGTCCGCCAGCTTGCGTAAGAGCAGCTAAAAGCTTTCCCGCGCCACCCCCCTCTTAGGCTCAAATGGCTTGGGGCGCCTATTCAATTCCTTAGGGCGATGCCTTAGTAGGCCTAACGGACGCTATCTGGCCAGAGCTCCTGCTTACTAGCGCTTATTCTCTGCCCGACAAAGCCCCAGGAATCAAGCGGTTAGCTATATATCCCGTAAGTTTGAGCCATGCGAGTCGTAGCCGGCGTGGTGGGGCTTCTACTTATAGGCGTATCGCTTATTTTGGGCACGGATCTGTGGGTCGTGCAGTATAAACGTCCTACTCCAGCCCAGCGCTATACAGCCCCTGGCGCCTCGCCGGCGCCTTTCCGCGATACCCTAGTAGTCATGACCTGGAACATCAAGTTTGGTGGTGCGCGCATAGATTTCTTTTTTGACTGCTATGGCGATAGGGTTCTCATGACGCAGGAGGAGGTGCTCCACAATTTGGCTGGCCTTCTGCGAAAAATCCGTCAGGTGCAGCCCGATATTCTTCTGGTGCAGGAGCTAGATATTGGCTCGCGCCGCTCGGCGGGAATTGACATGTTCAAGTATTTAGCTGATAGTACTGGGCTGCCCTACGCGGCCTATGCGAGTCAATGGCATGTGCGTTACTTACCCAGTCGGGGGCTTGGGCCGATTAATTCAGGCAATGCGATTTTCTCCCGCTGGCCTATAGATACAGCTTTTCGCCTACCCTTGCCTTTAGTAGCGGCTTACCCTTGGTGGTATCGCTTCTTCTATCTGCGTCGCAATATCCTAGCGGCGCGGATACCCCTGCCCTGCCAGCCAAACTTCTGGGTAATCAATACCCACCTGGAAGCCTATGTGCCAGAGCCCGATAGTACCCGCTATTTCCAGCTTCAAATTTTCAAACGCTTTTTAGACAGCCTTACCCGAAGCGGTGCGGTATGGGTGGCTGGGGGCGACTTGAACACTGTACCACCGGGCACCCGAAAACTCAAAGACTTTGACGACAATAAATGCAAAGAAGTAGATCCCACCTTTGTAGCTGATGACTATACGCGGGAGGTGGATTGGCTGCGGCCCTTCTATGCGGCCTATCGGGAGGTTATACCCTTAGAGAAGTATCAGGCTAACGAGGCCGCCTACTACTCCCACACCGTGAATAGCCGGGGCTGGTGGAATCGCCGCTTAGATTACCTTTTTACCAATGCGTATTGGACGGATGGCCTTGTGCATCAGGATAGTACCAAAGGTGGCATGGAGACTTTCCCCCTCTCCGATCATGCTCCTGTAACGGGTAAGCTATATGGCTTCTGCCGATAAGGCCCGTACCGATGTACCTCCTCTGGGTATGGCTTCAACTGACCAGCTCCGACCTGCCTAAGACGGAGAGGCTTACCTTTCAGGAGCTTCGCTGCGTAGGCGCTGAGGGTAAGTTGGCCCAGCGAAGCGCAGCCTACCTCCAGCGCTGGAAGAATAAAGAGGTAACGCCCGATAATCTCAGGGCAATTCCGCTTGGCCTACAGCGGCTGTTTTTAGAGGAAGGGTATTTATATGCGGCGGTGGTTTGGCGGCGCTTTGGATGCACGGGAGGACACTGCGGAGGCGTATTAGAAGTAACCCCAGGGCCACTTGTGCGGCTAGATACGATTTTGATACGGGGGCGTTGGCCAGCGCCCCGGCGCGCCTTCTACCAAATCACTGGCTTACAACCTGGGCAACCTCTACGCTTGCCGAATTGGGAGGCCCTCCCGCGCAAGCTCCGTCAGAATCCCTATGCTTCCCCTACGGATACCCCACAGCTCTGGCTTTTTCCTAACCTTGCATGGGTAGAGGTTGCCCTACAGCCTAAGCAGGGCAATCGCGTGGATGGCGCCCTGGCCCTTGTGCCCACTTCAAGCCAGCGTGCGCAGGTTATAGGCAGCCTAGAGGTAAGTCTCCTCAGCCCTTTCCGCCTCGGAGAGCGTTTGGAAGCCCGCTATGCCCAGCTACCCAATAACGCCCAGCGCCTCCAGCTCTTTTTGGGCCTTCCCTATGTGTGGAAAGGTTTTCTTGAGCTGCGCGGGCGCTTTCTCCTCTGGCGGCAGGATACAGCCTTTCTCCAGCGTGAGGTGGAGGCCGAAACCCGCTTGCGCCTTACGCCTTCCCTGCGTAGTATTCTTGGTCTGCGGCACGGCGCTTCTCGTCCCATAGGCTCGGCGTTCTCTTCGCTGCGCCCGCTGCGCGGCTTTCAACGCATAGGGGCAAAAATCGGCTGGGAATATGAGCGGCTAGATCAGCGCCTCTCCCCCCATCGGGGGTATTTCCTATTTTTAGTTGGGACGCAGGGGCGCCTTACCTACCTCCCCTTCCCGCCTTTAGACCTTCCGCTGCGTACTGCTTCCTTTCAAGAGTTTCATGGGCAGGGTGAAGCCTTCCTTCCTTTAGGGCGGCTTCTTACGCTACGCCTGGGAGGGGTCCTCTATCGCTACACTAGCACCTCTTCCTACGAAAATGAATTGCCCCGCTTAGGGGGGGAGGTAGGTCTGCGAGGCTTTCCCGAAAATACCTTTCCAGCCCAAGCGGCGCTTCAAGGCTATACCGAGCTGCGTCTCCATACCGAGGAGGCTGGCTATTTTAGTGTTTTCGCCGAGGGCGGACAACTTTTCCTTCTTCCCTCCATCCGTCTGCCCAACTATACTCTTGGCCTTGCGCTGCAAACCCAGCTTGCCGCAGGCATTCTGCGCCTTACCCTTGCGACGGGCCGTCGCCAAGGTACGCCCTGGGACTGGCGCCGCAGCCTCGTACGACTGGAGTGGGTGTCCGAATTCTAATTCAGCCGCAGAATCGCTACCATATGTCGCTTAATCTCCTCAATCAGGCCTATTTCCCGACCCGTTATGTACATGAGGAACTGCGCACTGGCTACGATAACATGAAGAATATTCTGCGCCAGTGCCTTGTACGAAATATTCAGCTCGGTATCTAAGTGAAAGTCTCCGTAGAAATAGCCCTCTTTCCAGTAAATGCGCGGCCAGCGGCGCGTGAGATTCCATTCATTCGCCTTTTGAAGAGCCTCTTCGGGTGAAAGTTGGGGGATTTTACCCTCAAAGCGAATAAGAATGGAAAGAATCTCTCCGCGCAGGCCCTCACACATGAAGATGATATGCATCCGCAGGTTATCCTCATCTAGGCGAAGGGCCACATGATAGTCGCCGTCTTGGTCTACCATATACTTCAGCCGGGCACTGCGCAGAAAACGCTCTATGCGGCGCCCCAGCTTGCGGGGCGATTCGTTCTTCATAAGGTAAAAATAGCTATTCTCTCCGATTTAGTCAAAGGGGATGGGTTTTTCCTGGCATTAGGGTAAGGCCTTACCAAAGATAAAGTGTCGTATGCCATTCAGGAAAGGCTACTCCCTCTATTTAGTCGTTAGGTTAGTGAGGTGGCTCCTTGTAGATAGGCAGCACAAGGTAGAACTACGGCTTTCTCACACCCTCTATCGAAAGGGTGTGATCTCCTCGGCTGTGAGAGGCGTTAGATAGTCTCCCTGCACCGTGCGCAGTAGAACTTATTTTTGAGCTTCCTTCTGTGCATTCACGGTCCTTTGCGCGTATATTTACCGTTATGATAACTGGATTAGGGAGTAGGGGGGTATTTTTCTTAGCCTTTTTAGTTCTGGGGTGTCGGCGAGAGGCTGAAGAAAGGCCGAATGGACCGCCGCCGAAACCTGAGCCGGTGGATTTTGAGGTGCGCGTGGGCGAGGAGTGCTTTATTCTGCGGCTGCGCGATTCGGTGCGGATTGCTGAGGCCCGCCGAATCCTAGCCCAGCAGGAAGGTCGGACTATTCCCTTAGGGCCCCTATATGAGGGTGATGGGGGGTTTAATCGCTGCGGCGAACACCGGTGGAGCTGGCACTTTCATCCCGATAGCGTAATATTTGCTGAGATTGCCATGGAGGTGTGTGATGCGCGCCCCTCCTATGTGGAGGCTAACCTGGCGGAATGGCTGCGTAGCGTACGGGTGTATTGTCCTTGGGGAGCGCAGCTGGTGCGAGAGCTGCCGCCCTCCGCTCGGTAACCTTTACCACTTATAGCGCCAGGTGAGACTAAACCAGCGGCCCATAATAGGTCCCCAGACCAGTGCCGCATCAAAGTAAGGCGAAAAAGGCGCCTCGGCCATAAGTACGGGAAAAGGCTGCCGAAAGTTTGTGAGATTTTCACCGGCCAGCTGGAGCTCCCAGCCCTTTTGCCGATAGGTCAGCTGGAGCGTAAGGAGGAGATAGGGCGGCGTTCGGCTAGGGCGTTGGTAGGGAAAAGGCTTGCCTTCGGTGGAAGGAAGGCGCTGTGGTCCGGTCCAGCTAAGGATTGCATCGGCTTGCCAGCGGTCGGAAGGTGTCAGCCAGCTAGCCCATAGGGCGGCCCGATGCTGGGGCAGAAGTACCCGTAGCTGATAGCCCAGGGCGAGCGGCTGCCAAATCGCCTGATACTTGTAGCTGGCTTGCAGGCGCAGGAGCTGGGGTACCTCGTAGCACAACTCCGCATAAAGGGTAGTGTAGCGGGCTGGCTGAGCGCCAGCAAAAAGCCGCACCTCCCAGGGCTTCTCTACCTCCCAGAGGAAGGGCCTTCGGAAAAGGGCCTGGACGCCATTGACTTCAGCCTGTAAGAGGCCTGGGCCAAGGAGAAAACTCTGCTGCCAGAAGACCCCGTAGCTCCAAGCGTGCTCTATTGGGGGCCATAGGGCAAAGTCTATGACCCACTGGCGGCTACTGAAAAGGAAGGGAAGCGCTTCGGCTAGAGGGTCGGGGAGGCGCCAGGCGCGCCCGCCCGAAAGGCGAAAGAGGCCGCCTTGGCCATACATCCACCGTAGGTGAAAGCGCGGAATAAGCTGCCATCCCCAGTAAGAGTGCCAGTCTGCCCGAGCCCCAATTACTAGGCTGAGTTTTGGCGAAGGGGTGAGAGTAAGCTCCGAAAAAAGGCCGGGAATAGCTTCGGGCCGTTGCCAGCGCCGCTCGTACCCATGCCAGGTAACCAGCGATTCCGCCAGGTAAGCGGCTTGCAGGGAGAAGCCGCCCTGCCAGAGCCAGCGCGTATCCCCTAGCGGCTGCCGATACACGAGCTGCAACCAGCCCGTAGGTTGGAAGGCTCGGTAGGCATTAAAGCCAGCCTGAAGCCTATGGTGCCAGCTGCGCAGCTGGCCCAAAAGGCTAAGGCCGCGCCCCTGGCCAAGCGTCCAGCCGCGCCGCCAGGCTAACTGCCCTAAGCTGGCCTCTTGATAAAAGCCCCAGGCTTCCAGTCGGGCAATTTGATCGGGCTGTTGAAAGGCCACCTCCCCGCCCCAACGGCGATCCCACAAAAATTGCCCCTCTACCTCGCCCATATTTCCCAGCGTGTCGCGCCAGAAGCGCTTTACTAGGCCTTGCCCCTGCTGGTAAAGAGGTATATCTAAAAAGCCGTCATGATTATGGTCTTGAAGGAAGGCAGACTGGAAGGGCGTCCAGCCCGCACTCCCCAGGAGAAGAAGGCCCCGAGTAGGTGTAGGGTAGTGAAGCCAACGCCCTGCCAGAACAGCCTCTCCCATACTGCGCAGGGTCAGCTCTACCGCTCTAGGTTGGATTGGTGGCTCGGCGGGAAGGTACTCCACTTGAATCTGTCCCGCCGGCCCATCAAACCCGTATAAGACGCTGCCGATTCCCTTAGTAATTTTTAGGCTTTGCACCCATAGGGCGGGGAGGAAATGAGCGGCCCAAGGGCGGTATAAACCCAAGCTAAGAGGCTTACTCTCATACCAAAGGGGGCTATGGGCGGGCTCAAAGCCCAAAAGGCGCAGTTGCCTCAGGCCTAGGGCACCGTCCGAGATAGTGGCATCTACTAAAGCCGTGCCCTCAAAGGCTTCGGAGAGATTGCAGCAGGGGACGGCCGTTAGGCGCGCACGGTCCCACACTAGGGTAGCCGCGGGCGATTGATGGGGCGAGGAGGCAGCCGCTGTAATGAATTGAGTGTCTAAAACCGCTTCCTGAGGCAGTTCCCAGCGCACCATGGCGGTAGAGTCCTGCACCCAGAGGCTATCGGGGCTTTGATCGGTACGCAAAAAGGCGGGCCAAGTAGGCGGTAGAGGTAGGCTGAAAAAGCCTGTGGTACCGGTGCGGGTGCTTATGTCGGTACCGCTCCACCAAACCTTAGCCCCAGCGAGTGGCCTAGCCCCGCGTAGAAGGTAGCCTGAAACGCTTTGTCCCCACACCCAGCCTAAAACCTGTAGGAGAAGAGCCGCCTTCATTTGCCAATGCAAAAATATGCAAAGATGTGCCCGAGAATCTCATCGGGGGTGATTTCGCCCGTTATCTCGCCGATAGCCGCTTGGGCGGCGCGCAGCTCCTCGGCGATTAGCTCAGTACCGCTACCCTCTTCCAAAAGGCGGAGGGCATTCTCAATAGCTTCTCGGGCTCGAAGGAAGCTCTCCTGGTGACGTAGATGGGACAAAAGTACCTCCTCGCCTAGACCTTGGCGGTTTAGCTCGGCTAGGATGGCTTCCTCCAGGCGGTCTAAGCCTATTCGGTGCTGCGCCGATATGGGGATAGCCCCTTCGGCTAAAGGGGGTTTATCCAGAAGGTCTATTTTATTGGCTACCCATAGAATAGGGGCCGGTGGCGTATCGCCTACAAGCTGCCCAGCGGCTTTCTGGGCTTCGGAAAGGGATTCCTGACTAGCGTCAAAAACATAGAGTAGGAGAAAGGCTTCTTGGAGCTTTTGGCGTGCGCGCCGAATGCCTTCCGCTTCCACGGGATCGGCTGGGGTAGCGCGCAGGCCCGCGGTATCTATCAGCCGCAGCTCGTAGCCGCCTAAAATAAGCCGCTCCTCTATAGTGTCGCGCGTAGTGCCAGGGATTTCGGATACGATGGCGCGTTCTTCGGCAAGAAGCGCATTGAGCAGAGTGGATTTGCCGGCGTTTGGGCGGCCGATGATGGCGATGGGAATCCCCTCGCGTATGGCACGCCCGGCCCGATAGGAGGCTAAAAGGCGCGCGATTTCAACCTTCAGGGCTTCCAAGAGCTGGTGTAGCTGCGCGCGCGAGGCAAATTCCACATCCTCTTCCGCAAAATCTAGCTCTAGCTCTAAAAGGGCCAGAAATTCTATGAGCTGCTGGCGGAAGGCGCGCACCTTTTCAGTATAAGCGCCTTTGAATTGGCTCATCGCTAAGCGATGGGCCGCCGCACTGCGAGCTTGGATGAGGTCTGCTACGGCCTCCGCCTGCTCTAAAGAAAGCTTGCGATGCAGATAGGCGCGCAGGGTAAATTCACCAGGCCGAGCTAAGCGAGCCCCATAGCTCAGGCAGAGTTCCGTCAGCCGCCGCAGGATGTAAAGGCTGCCATGACAGGAGATTTCCACTAAGTCCTCACCCGTATAGGAGCGGGGAGCGGGGAAGTAGAGGAGAATAGCCTGGTCTAAGGGCTGGCCATCCTCCTCGTAGAGGGTGGCGAGGGTAGCGTAGCGGGGGCGGAGCGGTTTTGTGCGACGGGCCAGCTGCAGGGCGATAGGCAAGGCTTGGGGGCCGCTGAGCCGAAGTACCCCGATAGCGGCCGGGGCCCAAGCCGTAGCCACAGCGGCAATAGTGTCTTCCACCCAGCGTTATTCCTTCCAGAAGCGCGTCGTGAGGATTTCCCCCCTAATGCTACGCCCCCACAGAAGGTAGCATCCACTGGACAAATCCCCTACATAACACGCCAAAGGTCCACCTCCCCATTGGCGCAGTAGGCGTCCCTGAAGGTCGTATAGGCGCAATTCGGTAAGCGCTACTGGGCTTTCCCAAGAAAGCCACTCCGTACCTGGAGCTACCCACGCACGCAGGCGGCTGTCCTGGCTTGCTACCGCTAGGCTTTGCGAAGGTCCCTGCCGCGTGGTATCATCCTCTACATAGATAAGCCGACGCAACGAGGGGACATCAATCCCGCCTCCCTCTCCATTACGGATGAAAGCAGTGTCCAAATGCGGCGGTGTAGGGATATAAGGGGGGTCATAGATAATCAGGAGGCTCGTATCACGCCGATTGGTCAGCCCAAAGAAGATCATATCCCCAGCCCAGAAAAGGCTATAGCCGTTCAGGCCAGGTGCTCTAAAACCAAACCCTCGGAAAGCGGCTGGAGCCACCTGCATAGTGCTTGTATTCATCACACGTACGCTGTCAAACTGGTCCCAGAAGATCAGGCTGTCTCGCTGGCGTACTACATCTGTGGCAATTCCTGTAGGCGCACATTCTCGGCGATAACCCGTATTGATACGTTGCACCGTGATAGTCTGGGGATCGATGCGCACAATTCGCCAGTTGTCCGGGGGATCGCTGGGGCAGGAAACATACAGAAAATTCCCTATGCGGAAAATTTCCTCGGGCCTACGATAAACTTCCCAGGCGCGCAGGACGCTTCGGCTGCGCAGGTTAATAGCTACCACAAGGCTATCGGCCTGGTTATCGCTAGGACGGGCCGAGATACTGAGGTAGGCCGTGTCCCGAATCAGCACAATTCCTTCAGGAATCCCGCGCAGGAGCGGATGAGTAACCGACCACGCGGAGTCTAAGCGAACGGACTGCGTGGCCTCTTGGTAGGTAATCTTATAAGCGGTTAGGTAGGGCTCGCGCGTGCGTGTAACGAGGAGAAAGCTATCCCATACCGCTAGGCGCCGTGCCCCTATGCGGGGTAGAAGGGATATAGACACGAGAGAGCGCCATACATCTAGGCCATAGACTGAGCCATACCAGGTAGTTGGGGTGGGGCCCCCGCCAATCAGGAAGAGAAACTTAGTGCGGGTGTCGTAAGCTAAATCGGTGCCGTAGGGCTCTACATCCCCCTGGTTGCTGGAAAGCCCGAATAAGAGCTGTCCGCGGCTACCTCCCGGCTCTATTCTAAGCTCGTAGAAATGAGGGGATATGGTGCCGCTACCGCTGGCATTTCCCTCAAAGAGGCCAAAAACGGCGCGCAGGCGCTGCGCCCACCCTAGGCCTAAGGAAGCCACTAAAGCAAGCCAAACCCAAAAGCTCTTCCACCTAGCCATAGGTATTTTATTTAGGGTTTTTATGGCGTTGTGCGGTTGAAAGGTCGGACCTCAGTAAGCGAGATAGAAAATGAACCGACTATGGTATCGGGGTGCTGGTTATTAGGGGGGAGGAGGTTAGCTGCCTGAGGCGGAAGGCCAGAGGGCCGCTCATATTGCGGACGTATGAAGCGAAACTTCCCCTGAATATTGTCCCCTGAAAAGGTAAAATCGGATACCTCCTGAGTCGTACCTGGTACGCGTATAGGAAAGCCGAAAATCGTAGTGTCTAGGCGGGGAATTATTTGGAAGCTGTGGGTGGGCACGGGCTTTTGGCTAATATCGGCCGCTACGCCGCTCAGACCGGTAACAGTTACCTGATTGTTAGAGGCGTCGTAGCGCAGGGTAAAGGTAATAGACCCTATGCCCAGACTATCTTGGCGGGTGAAGGTAAGCTCGCGCACCGAGCCGCTCACTACCCGCCAAGTGCCAGAGTTTTGCGGATAGTAGGTATAACGGAAACGAATATCAAACGGGTTGCCGGCTTCATCTTTGCCGCGGGCTGTACCTTCCACAAAGCCTTGCTGAGGACGGCTCAAATCCCGTCCAGGGGGACCTGCTGGACCTTCTTTGCCCCGACAAGCCCAGCTTAGAAAGCTGGTCGTAGCTAAAATAAAAACCGTGTGCCAACGCATGCAGCAAAGTTAGGCTAAAAGCCTGAATTTTTGCTATACTTGTGCCATGACTCAGGTCGTAACGCCTATACCCAGCTTAGATATAACTCCACTGCGCACTTTTTTCAATGAAGGGGGTACGCGCCCGCTCAAGGTTCGGCTCCAGTACTTAGAAGCCTTAGAGAAGGCTATCCAAGCTAAGGAATCCCTGATTATTGAGGCACTCAGGCAGGACTTGGGCAAAAGTCAGTTTGAAGCGTATGCAACGGAGGTAGGATTTGTATTGGATGAGCTGAGTTATATTCGGCGGAACTTGCCCAGCTGGGTACGGCCGCGTCGCCTCTGGCCGAGCCTGGCCCAGCTGCCTGGGCAGACCGAACTGCGCTACGAACCGCGCGGCGTGGTACTCATACTCAGCCCCTGGAACTATCCCTTTCAACTGCTTCTTTCTCCGCTTGTGGGGGCGATTGCCGCCGGTAATGTCGTTGTACTCAAGCCTTCTGAATTTGCCCCTGCCACGGCTAAGGTCGTGGAGGCGCTTATAAACGAGGTGTTTCCTCCAGAATACGTCCGCGTAGTACAGGGTGACGCTAAAGTGGCGGCGGCGCTGGTAGAGGAGGAGTGGGATTATATTTTCTTTACGGGTAGTACGCGGATAGGACGCCTAATAGCCGAAGTTGCCGCTAAGCGCCTTATTCCCTATACGCTAGAACTAGGGGGGAAATCGCCGGCGATTGTGGAGGCCGACGCGGCTATAGCCTTAGCGGCACGCCGAATCGCTTGGGGCAAATGGCTAAATGCCGGCCAAACCTGCATTGCCCCCGATTACGTCCTAGTGCAGGAAAGCCGCTTAGAGCCTTTCCTACAGGCCCTAAAGGAGGCTACCCACCAATTCTACGGCTCAGACCTTACGCGGCCCCCCGCCGATTACGCCCGAATTATCCATGCTAACCACTATAATCGGCTGGTGCGCCTCCTCCAAGAAGGCGAAGTGGTATTTGGGGGCCATGTGGATGCCGAAGCCCTTTACATAAGCCCCACGGTTTTACTTTCACCGCGCGGGGAGCTTCTAGAGGAGGAGATTTTTGGGCCACTCCTGCCAGTGATTCCCTACAGCAAGCCCGAAGATGCCGTGGCGTTTGTGCGTCGGCTTCCTCCACCCCTCGCCGTCTATGTGTTTTCGGAATCGCCCGAGTGGCAGGCCTATTACCTAGACCGGCTACCCTCGGGTGGGGCCTGCATAAATGATACCCTCATCCACATCGCTTCCCCGCGTTTGCCCTTTGGGGGCGTGCGCCAGAGCGGTATTGGACGCTACCACGGATGGTATTCCTTTGAAACCTTCTCCCATGCCCGCGCCGTAGTGAAAACCCCTACTTGGCTAGACTTACCCCTGCGCTATCCGCCTTACACGAGCCTCAAACAGCGCCTTCTGCGATGGCTCCTGGGGTAATAAGGCCGAATAGGAAAAATTCCGCTCTTAAAGCGGCGCCTTTAGCAAGTCAGAGACCAATCAGCGCTATAAGCGGACTTTTTCTCCTGCCTAAAGGGAGTAAAAAACCTTATTTGCTAAGACCCGCTTTTTTGGCCTCAACCGCGCCTACGAGGCCTGATTAGTATGTATTTTTGCTCAGGATGCGCAGGGAGGCTTCGGCTCCTTCGCCCAAAAAATACAAGGGCAAAGAAGTGGGCCTCATAGGGACGGTTTATTTCTTTTTCTTCTTTCTGGGCTTTGGAAATGCTCTAAGGTTATATCCATTTGGGCCGATTCTTTACCTGCGCAAAGGCCATCGGCCAGCCGCGCTTGGGCGGAGCGCAGAAGGGCTCAAAAACTACGGGCTGGCGGCCCGGCTTGACTCTAGCCTCTCGGACCCCTTCACGGGTATGGCAAGGATTTACACCCATCTGCGATGGGTAGCGGGGTGAGGTACTATTTACTCAAGGTCAAAGGTACAGCCAAAATTCCCGACTATGTTCAAATTCGGGATGAGCGGTTTTCGCTCGTAGGCTATCTTAGATGCGACCGCTTAGAGAAAAAAACCAGCCTACCTGCCGGCTTCCTGGAGCAGCTCAGCCTTCTACTTCCCCAGCTGCCTTACGGGCAGGTACAGGCGGTAGAGTGGTGCACCGAAACCCAATGCCTTAATCTATGTCAGCAGCCCTAACCCTGCGGAATGTCACCCTGGGGTACGGGAGTAGAGTTGTGCTTGAAGGCGTTACCTTTGTTCTTCAGAAGGGTGATTTTGCTTACCTTACGGGCCGAACGGGCGCAGGCAAAACTACCCTTCTGCGCGCCATCTACGGCGATCTGCGTCCCCTACGCGGCGAAATATGGGTGGGGGATATGCGCGTAGATACCCTCAGGCCCGCTGAACTGCCTTACCTGCGTCGCCGATTGGGAATTGTCTTTCAGGATTTTCAGCTTCTTCCCTACCGGACGGTTTGGCAGAATGTCGCGCTTACCCTGGAGGTGCGCGGCTGGCGGGATAAGAGGAAGATCAAGGAAGCTGTCTTGGAGGTTCTGGGCAAGGTGGGGCTTTTAGCCCGTAAGGATGCTTACCCTCATCAGATTTCAGCCGGGGAGCAGCAGCGCACTTGTATTGCGCGCGCCTTGGTAGGCGCACCTATCGTGCTCCTGGCGGACGAACCTACGGGTAACCTTGACCCAGAGGTAGGCCAGCAAATTCTAGCCCTTTTCCACCAAATTGCCCGCTGGGGCACCGCTGTGCTTTTAGCTACCCATAACCTTCAGCACTTGCGCGATATGCCTGCTCCTACGTACCTTTGCCAAGATGCACGAGTGCAACCTACTTCTATCTCTCTGCCGTAGAAAATATGAAAAAACCGAGATTATGAAGACCTTACACTCCTTGCTTCTCTCGCTGGGCTTCGTGGGTTCTCTGATGTATGCGCAGGGCGGGATAAGAGCGCTGGTTCAGGAGGGGGATAGGCTCCGAAAGGAGCGGCGGTATGAAGAGGCCCTGCAAAAGTACGAGGAAGCGATAAAATTAGACATGACCAAGGCCCCATTGCACATGCGCAAAGGCGAAGTGCTGGCGGCTCTCAAGCGGTATGATCAGGCGCTTGAAGCCTACAAGAAAGCGGCCGAGCTCAATCCTTCCCTACCAGGCGTATATGCGCGTATGGCTTCTATTCACATCCAGCAGAAAAACTACGCCGCCGCTGTAGAAGCTTACAATCAAGGCTATCAGCGTGACACCGATACCGATCGGCGCATCCGGTATAAGTTGAATGCAATTCGCCTGTTGGGCACCCAAGGTCGCAGCCAAGAAGCCTTTACCGAACTTGCTAACCTCAAGCGGGACATACCCAATAGCGCCAAATCTTTAGATGTACTTTTTGCGGAAGGTCAGCTTCACCTCAATCTCAATAATCCTCAGAGCGCTATAGCGGCGTTTCAGAGCGGCTATGATATCACGCAGACCTCCCCGGTTGAGAGTGCGCGTTTCCTATTTGGGCTCGCTTTAGCCCACTATAAGGCTGGAAACATGGCCGAATATGAAAAATATGCTAAGCTTATACAGGATCCACGGTATAGGCAGAGACTTCAGCGCACCATAGCTCAATCCGGGGCCGTACGCAACCTCAGCATTGCCTCCGCCTATTTCCGTGTGGGGGCTCTAGACGAGGCAATGGAGTATGTAAATGAAGCTCTCAAGACAAAGGATCGACTCAATATGGTATATATGCTTCAGGGCACTATCCTCTTCCGAAAGGGGAGGGTAGCGGAAGCGGCGCGCAGCTTTTTAGAGGCGGCAGCTAATGAGTCCGATGAGAAGCGTCGGACCGCGCTCTATAACCGAGCTATCCGCCTTCAATATAATGCCGGGGATTATAGCGGCGTCATAAATACAGCCGATAGCATCCTCCGCCGAACCCCCAGAGAATCCAACACGGGCATCAACGTACTGCTCCTCAAAGCCCAATCCTACTATCTGATGGGTCGGTACGACGAAGCTATAAGTACCTTGGAACAGCTTTTACCCGCTTTGGCTAATGATGAGATGCGCCGCTCCCAAGCCTACTTTCTGATAGGCCTTTCGGCTCGCAAGAAAGGTCAGACCGATAAGGCGCGTGAAGCCTTCGATAAGGTTACCTTCCGAGCCTTCCGAGCCGCAGCCAAAATAGAATCGGACAAGCTTACCGCACGCTAGAGTTCCTAGATTTTCTCCCTTGCCTCTCCCCCCTCACACGAGGGTGGGGGAGTTTTGTTTTATTTTAGCGTTATGCTACGGCGGCTATGGCGGGCCTTTGACCCCCGTGCCTCACAAGTACAGCACCTTTCAGGCTCAAGCCGGTTCAATCTTCTCTTCATGCGGCGAACTAACTTTATTTCGCTGAGCCTTTTTGTGGTGGGTATCCTGCTCAAGCTGTTGTGGGAGTGGCTCACCCGCAATTAGGGCAGGGGCGATCTGCTCCATATACCGCCAGGCGGCCTCAAAGGTATTAGGAATTCTACCCTCCAGAATGGCTTGACGGATGGCTTCCTTAATCTTGCCTACCAACGGGCCAGGGGAGAGATTATAGGCCTTCATAATATCCTCGCCACGGATGGGCGGTTGGAAACGCGCCAGCTGATCTTTTGCTTGCACTTCCCGCACGCGCGCCATTATCCGATCAAAATTTTCCAGAAACTGGCGGCGTTTGATAGGGTTGCGGGTAGTTACATCGCTGCGGCAGAGAAGGATAAGGTCTTCTAAATCCTCCCCAGCCTCAACGGCTAGGCGTCGGATAGCGCTATCGGTTGTACCTTCTTGGGCGAGGGCGATGGGGCGTCCATGCAGGCGAACCAAACGCTGTACATAGCGCAGCCGCTCGTCCAAGGGAAGGCGCAATCGCCGAAAAATAGCCTCCACCATCTCCGCTCCCACCTCCTCATGCAGATGAAAGGTCCATCCCAGCTTTGGGTCAAAGGATTTAGTGCGCGCTTTGCCAATATCGTGCAGCAAGGCGGCCCACCGCAGCCACACCGAAGCCTCTGGCCGCTGCGCTAAAAGCTGGGCTAAAACCTTCAAGGTATGCCGAAAGTTGTCCTTGTGCTGGTAGCCCTGCTGAACTTCAGTGCCTTTGAGGGCAGCAAGTTCAGGTAGAAACTGCTGCAGTAGCCCTGTTTCTTCTAAAATCTTTAGGCCTCGCACGGGGTCTGGACTTAGAAGAATTTTATGGAACTCATCGGTGATTCGTTCGGGTGAAACAATACTTAGCCGGTGGGCTTCTGTCCCGAGGGCGGCATAGGTTTTGGCTTCAATCCGGAAGCCCAGTCGGACGGCGAAGCGCACGGCCCGCAGCATACGCAGGGGATCGTCGCTAAAGGTGCGTACCGGGTCTGTAGGCGTGCGAATAAGCGACTCATGCAGATCGCGAATGCCCCCAAAAGGGTCTATTAGTACGCCGCGTTCCGCCGCATGTAAGCCTACATAAAGGGCATTTATGGTAAAATCCCGTCGCTGGAAATCTTCCTCTAACGTAGCTGGCACTACCGAAGGCTTGCGGGATTCAGGTACGTAAGTTTCTTTGCGCGCCGCGGCTATTTCTATTTCGTAGGCCCCCTGTCGCACAAGCGCCACATAGAAGCGCTGGTATTCCGCGGCTATGGTAGTACCTAAGCGTTGGGCCAGCTTTTCGGCGAATTGGGTGGGGTTGCCTAAAACCACTACATCTAGGCCGAGCGGGAAGGTCCCTTTGAGAAGCCAATCGCGCACCCAGCCTCCTACAATATAAGCCCTAACGCCCAGTTCGTCTGCTACCGCTGAGAGGTTTTGTAGCATGGGCTCCGCTTCCCACAGGCTTAGGGGAAGCTGGGTCATAGCTCAGAGCATTTTTTCAGGCCTTACGTACTGGTCAAACTCCTCTGCCGATAAATAGCCCAGCTCTATGGCGGCTTCTTTGAGGGTTTTGTCTTCTTTATGGGCTTTTTGGGCGATTTTGGCGGCTTTTTCGTAGCCAATAATTGGATTGAGAGCGGTTACCAGCATGAGGCTACGCTCTAAGTGCCGCTGGATGACCGGGCGATTAGGTTCAATCCCTACGACGCAATTGTCCGTAAAGGAGTGAGCGGCATCCGCCAGTAGGCGAATAGACTCTAAGAGATTATAGATAATAAGGGGTTTGAAAACATTTAGTTCTAGGTGGCCTTGGAAGGCGCCACAGGTGATGGCGGTGTCATTACCAATTACCTGGCAGCACACCATGGTAAGGGCTTCGCTTTGGGTGGGATTTACTTTGCCGGGCATGATGGAGGAGCCGGGCTCGTTTTCTGGCAGTAAGAGCTCAGCCAAACCTGCCCGCGGCCCAGATCCCAGCAGGCGAATGTCATTAGCAATCTTCATAAGGGCTACAGCGGTGCGTCGCAGCGCCCCCGAAAGCGCCACCAATGCGTCATGCGCCGCCAGCGCCGCAAACTTATTGGGCGCCGAGGTAAAAGGATAGCCTGTAAGCTCCGCTATTTTTTGCGCGACTTTTTCCGCAAAGCCTTTGGGCGCATTTAGACCGGTTCCTACCGCTGTACCTCCTAAGGCGAGCTGCGCTACCTCGGGGAGTACCCTTTCTATATCCGCTAGGCTATCGGCCACTTGCTGGGCATAGCCCGAAAATTCCTGGCCTAGCCGCATCGGTACCGCATCCATAAGGTGGGTGCGGCCCACCTTGATAATATCCTCAAAAGCCTGGGCTTTCGCTTCTAAAGCGCCGTGTAACTTACGCAGAGCCGGCAGAAGCCTTTCTACCACCGCCTTATAGGCGGCGATATGCATAGCCGTGGGAAAAACGTCGTTAGAGGATTGGGAGCGATTTACATCGTCGTTTGGGTGGATAGGCTTTTTAGAACCGAGGGGCTGATTGAGCCGCTGATTGGCCCGATTGGCGATTACCTCATTTACGTTCATATTAGTTTGGGTGCCTGAGCCAGTTTGCCACACGACTAAAGGGAAGTGCTCATCCAGAGCTCCACTGAGGATTTCATCGCAGACTTCGGCAATAATCTGAGCTTTTTCTGGGGGGAGCACGCCGAGTTCCATATTGACTAAGGCGGCGGCCTTCTTAGCTATAGCCAGCGCATAAATCACTTCCTTAGGCATTTTATGCCCGCCGATGCGGAAATTTTCCAAGGACCGTTGGGTCTGAGCTCCCCACAGCTTATCGGCTGGTACTTGCACTTCGCCTAAAGTGTCATATTCTAAACGGTAGTTCATAGAGAAGCGAAGTTACAGCCTTTTATCTAATTAGGCCGGAAGCGTGGAGGAAGTTGGAAAGATTTGGGGGGAGTGCTTCCAGCTCCCGAAAAAGTTGGGTGCGAGTGCCTTGCCATTCGGCCCGACCTTGGTATAAGAAGAGGATCCGCTGCCCCATATCCAACATGCTTTTGAGGTCATGGGTAACTACGACGGTGGTAGTTTGGAATTCTTGGGTAATTTCCTGAATGAGCTCGTCTATGCGACGGGCCGTAAGGGGATCTAGGCCCGAATTCGGCTCGTCACAGAAGAGGTATTTAGGAGTGAGGGCGATGGCCCGGGCTAAGCCCACGCGCCGCTTCATGCCACCAGAGAGCTCAGCGGGGTATTTCGCCTGTAGGCCTGCCAGACCTACCCGCTCCAAGCAGTAGGCTACGCGATCCTGAATAACTTTTTCTGGCTGGCGCGTGAATACCCTCAACGGAAAGGCCACATTTTCGCCTACTGTCATAGAGTCAAAGAGCGCAGAGGATTGAAAAAGCATACCCAAGTTTTTCAGTATGCTGCGCCTCTGTTCAGAACTGGCTTTTAGAAAATCTATCTCGCCAAAGAATACCTTGCCCGTTTCGGGGCGTATAAGCCCTACTATGCACTTGAGCAGGACTGTTTTACCGCAGCCGCTTGGCCCGATAATCATGTTAATCTGGCCTGGGTAAAAGGTGAAAGAGATATCGTAAAGCACTTGGGTAGCTCCAAACCACTTAGAAATCCCTTCTATACGCAAAAGGCTCATAAAAGCAGCTGCGCTAAGACGTAGTCGGCTACCAGTATCATAAGGCAGCTCACTACCACGGCGCGCGTGCTGGATTTACCTACCTCTAAGGCCCCACCGCGTACAAAGTAGCCCTGATAGGCGGAAACTGTAGAGATAATAAAGCCGAAGGTTACGGCCTTGATAAGCATAAAGGTAATCTGGAAGCCCTCAAAGAAGCTGCGGGCCCCTATGGCGAATTGGGTGGGATTTACAGCCCCCGTGAAGGCTCCCGCAATAATCCCCCCAACATGTACAATAAAGCACGCATAAATGACCAATAAAGGGAAGGCTACGATAGCGCTAAAAAGCCTCGGTAGAATTAGGTAAGTAGCGGAATTGATCCCCATTACCTCTAAGGCGTCTATCTGTTCGCTGACGCGCATGGAGCCGATTTGCGAAGCGATGCTGGAGCCTATTCGGCCCGCTAGTACCAACGAGGTAACCGTGGGAGCCAGTTCTAAGATGGCGGAGGTAGATACAATAGCGCCGATGGTAGATTTAGGGATGAAGGGGGAAACGATTTGGTAGGCGGTCTGAACGGTTGTTACCGCACCAACAAAGAGGGAAATAATGGCCACAAGGAAAAGGCTATCGCGGCCCATGTGGATTTGCTCGTGGGTCCAAAGTTCCCAGTACAGCCGAAACCGCAGAAGTCCTGTGAAGCTGCGACGCAGGAGAAGAAGGTACTGGCCGAAATCTTCAAACCCTTTCAGCAGTAGGTTCATGGGCGTACCAATTCGGCTGAGACAGCGACAAAGGAAAATATACCGAAAAGGTAGTTTGGCCGGGCTGACTTTGGACGGTAAGGCGCCCTCTATGCTTTTCTACGATGCGGCGGCAAATGTCCAGACCCAGGCCAGTGCCCTCTCCTTTGGGTTTAGTAGTAAAGAAAGGCTCAAAGATGCGTGGTAGAATCTCTGGAGGTATGCCTGGGCCGTTGTCCATAAAGTCTATCCGCACGTGCGTATTTTCAAGTTTTACCCTAATCTCAATTTTACCCTGGCCCTGCATAGCCTGAATGGCATTCTGTAAGAGATTGGTCCATATTTGGCCTACTTCATCGGCAAAGAGGTAGAGAGGCGGTACCTCTGGGTCGTAGGTGGTATGCACGGTGATCCCTTGCTTGAGCTGATTTTGGTAGAGGGTAAGGATAGTTTCGATAGACTCGTCCAGACGGGTAAGTGTGGGATGGGCATGGTCGGAGGTATGAGCGTAACTTTTGAGGGCAAAGACGGTTTTGCGGGTGCGATTGGCCGCTAAGACGATATTGTCCAGTTGCAGCTTGAGCTGGCCTAAAAGGTAAATTACCTCGCCGCCTTCTGGATAGGCTAGCAGGGGGAGGAGTTCGGAGAGGTCCTCCATAATGAGGCCTGATTCTACAAGTTGGCGGGCGAGGGCGTCGGCGTCATTTAGGCCCGCTTCGGCTAGCTTTTGGGTATAAATGCGCCGCCAGCTGCGCTCCTCACGGGAGGTTAGGATGGGGCGGTCGCCGCGCTGGAAGTACTTTTGCAGCCCCTTTAAGGTCGTATGGAGGGCGGCACTGTCGGCGGTGCCTAGCTTGGCTATTAGCCCCAGCAGGCGCGGCAGGGCTTCTAAGAGCGTTTCAGCGGAGCCTTTGATCGCCCCTAAGGGGCTATTGATCTCATGGGCTACGCCGGCTACAAGTTGGCCTAAGGCCGCCATCTTTTCGGAGAGGATAAGCTGCTCTTGGGCTGTGCGCAGGTCGTCTAAGGCTTTACGCAATTCTTGCGTACGCTCGGCTACGCGGGCCTCTAGGGAGAGGTTTAGGGTACTCAGTTCGGCTTTGACTTGTTCCAGCTGGGCGAGGTTTTCCTGAAGAAGCTGATTCTGGCGGCGTTGTTCGGCCAGAAGCCGCTGGATGCGTTCCTGCTGAAGGGTACTACTTAGCAGCATGCTGAGGAGGGAGTAATTACTTTCCAGCCAGGTGGTTTCGGCTTCGGAGAAAGGGCGCCAGAGGGACGCCTCTACCACGGCGACGGTGCGATTCTGATACACCCAAGGGTAAGCCCAGTAGAATTGAGGGGCCAGAAGGCCAAACCCTACAGGCATAGGCGTTGTATTTCCCAAGGGATGGAGGGTTGGCCTTTGGGTATAAGCTACCTCTCCTATTAGGCCTTCGCAAAGTTGAAAGCTCGGCTTGGATGGCTGGGTGAGAGCATATCCGCCAAGGAATTCGTAGGTACCCTCCGCTACTTCCCCATAAAGGGCGGCCGAGAGTAAAGGTAAGCTACTATGAAGGAGTTGCAAAAATCGGCCACTCCACTGCGCTAGCGTATCGTCGGGATGCCAGGTAAGCTGAGCTAAGGAGATAGCCTCGGCTTTCACCGGCTACAAAAATAGAGCGTGCTTGCAGCTAAAGCAAGCCAAAAAAGTCCCTTGATAAGGAAGAATAGAGTAGCTAAGAGGGCAGCTCTCTTAATCCATTTTAGGCTTTTCATCGGTCAGGGCCTCTTGGATAGTTTGAAGGAGGTGATGACGCTCCCAAGGCTTACGAAGGAAGGCGGTGAGGTTGGCGTAGCGCTGGGCGCGCGCAATAGCTGCCTCATCCGCATAAGCCGAAAGCATAATCAGACGGATATCCGGGTAGCGTTCTGCCACGCGTATGAGAAAGCTATCCCCTTTCTCAAGCGGCATGAGCCAATCGCTAATAAGGAGGACGATGCGCCGCTGGCTTTCCTTATACTCATGGAGAATTTCCCAGGCTTCTTCGGCGCTTTGGGCCACTTCATAGTCATACCGCTCCCCAAAGGCCGAGCGCACCTGCACTAAAAGTGTGTCTAATACGAATTTTTCATCATCTACAAAAAGTAAGACGGGCCGGCTCATCCTTCCAGGGCCTTCTGAATTAGCCCCATTAGCTCATCCTTGTCCCAAGGTTTTTGAACAAAGGCCAGAATTTTAGCTTCTTGCTTGGCACGTTCTATGGCTTCGGGATTAGCCTGTCCTGAGAGCATAATTAGAGCTAAGTCGGGGAAGCGCTTGCGGACGCGCACAAGGAATTCATCACCCTTGATGCGCGGCATAAGCCAATCGCAAATGATGAGGTCTACATTTTCACCTTCGGCATAGACCTCGTCTATGAATTCCTCCGCCTCCTCGGCGCTAGTGAAAGATTCGTAAAGGTAGCGGTTTCCGAAGGCCTGATAGAGCTGACCCATGAGGGTATTCAGCACTACCTTTTCATCGTCTACGCAGAGGATACGCTTTTTTGGCATAGGCATACAAATTTAGGAAGAGGATAGTCTATGGGCATATTGCTTTTGATAGTAGGTGTGGTAGGCGCTTGTTCGGACGGCATTCAGCCAGCTCTGGTGCGTTTGATACCACTCAAGGGTTTGGCGCAGGCCCTCATGGAAGTCTACTTCAGGTTGCCAGCCTAGGTCCAGTAGGGTAGAGGAGGGCTGGAGGGCGTAGCGGTAGTCATGGCCAGGCCGATCCTGCACAAACCGAATAAGCCGACGGGAGTCCTTAGTGCCTCTAAGCGCGTCATACAGATCACAGAGGAGCTCAACTACTTCTCTATTGCGGCGTACATTTTGGGCGCTGATGAGGTAGGTGCGGCCGCGCGGGGCCTGCTCCGCCAGCCGTATAATTGCCCGCACATGATCCTCTACATAGATCCAGTCGCGCATATTTTCGCCTTTGCCATATACGGGGATAGGCTGACGCTCTATCAGGTTCATGATGGTAAGGGGGATAAGTTTTTCGGGAAATTGGTAGGGGCCGTAGTTATTGCCGCAATTACTGATGATATAAGGCAGGCCATAGGTATGGCCGTAGGCCCGCACTAAATGGTCGGCCGCCGCTTTGGAGGCGGCATAAGGGCTGCGCGGTGCATAAGGTGTCTCTTCGGTAAAATACCCCTCCTCCCCAAGGCTGCCATAAACCTCATCCGTAGAGACGTGATAAAAGAGCTTGTCGGTTTTGTCAGTCCAGCGATGGCGCGCTAGCTCTAGAAGCACCGCAGTACCCACAATGTTAGTATGCACGAAGTCCAGGGGAGAGAGAATGCTGCGGTCTACATGACTTTCGGCCGCCAGATGGAAGATCCAATCCGGCGGCACACTCTCCCAAAGCGCCTCTAGAGCCGCCCGATCAGCGATATTTACCTGATGAAAGTGATGATTGGGAGCGCCTTGAAGGTCTTCCAGATTAGCTAAATGCCCCGCGTAAGTAAGAGCGTCTAAGGTGTGAATCGCCCAGTGCGGGTAGTGTCGGACAAGCCAACGCACCAAGTGACTCCCGATGAAACCTGCCCCACCTGTAACCCATACACGGCGCATAAGGCGAAGATAGGCGCTCGCCCTTATCTCGCGCCACCTAAAAAGCCTAACTTTATGCAGAATGGATCGCTTTACCCTGCGTTTGGCGGTGGTGAGGGGTATTCCGATTTACCTTCACTGGAGCTTCTGGCTTCTCCTGCTTTGGATAGCGGTGGAGACCTTTTTATCGCCTTATTTTAGCCTGGCCCTTTTAGCGGCGCGGCTTATACTTCTGGGGGGGCTGGTGGCCAGCGTGATCCTACACGAGCTGGGGCATGCCTTTGCGGCGCAGGCCTTTGGCATCCAAACGCGCGACATTACCATGTACCCTTTTGGCGGCGTCGCTTCTTTAGTGCGCCTTCCTGAAAAGCCCTTTCATGAACTCCTCGTAGCCTTGGCCGGTCCTGCAGTAAATTTCCTGCTCATCGGTCTGACTTACTTGGGCCTTGTTCTCTTAGAAGCGCCGCTGCTACTGGGGAAAGGGGAACTTACCCGCTCGCTTAGCGAGTTACCTTCTCTCCCTATGTTTCTGCGCACCTTTCTGGTAATGAATTTAGTCTTGGGCCTCTTTAATCTCATTCCCGCTTTTCCTATGGATGGGGGACGCGTGCTGCGAGCCTTATTAGCCACGCGGCTTTCCTATGTGCGAGCCACGCAAATTGCTGCCTATATAGGCCAAGGCTTTGCCATACTATTTGTAATTCTTGGCCTTTATGGCACACCCTCGCTTTTCTTGGTAGGATTTTTTGTATTTATAGCGGCTTGGCAGGAGCGCAGCCAAGTGGAGCAGCGCAGTTCTATGGAAGGCTTTACGGTGAGGGATGTACTCTTGCGTGAGGTGCCTACGCTTTCCGTGCACTATACTTTGGGGGATGCGATTCAGGCCCTTTTAGCTTCTCAGGCAAAAGCTTTCTTAGTTGTGGATCCCTTAGGTCTACCGGTAGGCAGCCTCTCACGGGAGCAGATTATAGAGGCATTAGGGGAAGGGAAACCGCGTGCCACACCTCTGCATGAGGTTATGGATAGGGAGCTCATAAGCGTAGTACCTACCCTCCCGCTTCAAGAGGGATTTCGGCTTCTGCAGGAGACCCAAAAGCCCTTTCTTTTAGTAGTTCAAAATGGGCGCCTTTTGGGGATTGTAGAGGTGGAGAATATAGCGGAGTTTCTTCTGATTGCGCGGGCAGAGCGGAGTGGCCGGCAGTTCAAAGGAAGTATCGGATAGCGGCGAAACCGGCCGCGCCGGCCTGGCGTATAAGCTCAATTTGGGCTTGGGTGGTTACCCCGCCTATAACTACGATAGGAAGTGGGGCGAAGCGCTGGCAGATCTCGGCTAGGTCTTTTAGTTCAAAGCGGGGCGGGTGGCTGGGGTGACTAGGCGTGGGGAAAAAGCCGCTAAGCCACACGTAGGAAGCCCAAGGGGCCGCCTGACCCACTTCTTCTGGGCTATGGCAGGATTGGCCCCAGAGGTAAGTAGGGTGGGGTTTTGGACCTGGCGGAAGGGGCGGCGCCGGAAAATGCATGCCCCATCCCATAGGCTGAGTAGCCCAACGTGCATGTACGAGCCAAGGGAGCCCCTCCCAGCGGCGCGCCCAGTGCCATAAAACCTCGCCCGTAGGGGGATGCGCTAGCCGAAGTACCACCGCCGTAGCCCCACGCGCTACCGCCTGTTGGGTCCATCTATCTAAATCCTCCACTTGCCATGGGGTTACCGCCATGGCTTCCCATACGGCACTCATGGCTCCGCTACGGGTATAACCAGATACCTATTTCGGTCGGGTATCACTACTTCCGCCTTTGCAAGCAATGGTATCTTGGTAGCCGTCTGGGTGAGAAAGACGCGCAGCCGTTGGCCATCTACTAAGAACTCCATGGGCCCCGCGAAATTTGGCTCCTCCGTAATCCAGCGCGCCACGAGATAAGCCTGCCCCTCCTCCCGCACCACCTTGAAGGAAATAAGCGGGGGACGCAAATAATTTAGATAAGCCCTAAAGAAAGGCTCCAAATCTTCGCCTAAGAAATTACTCATGAACCGAATCAGCTCGCTTCCCGTAATAGCCTGGTAGGCGAAGTGCTGCTGGATAGCGCGCAGGCAGGCAAACCATAGCGAGTCATTTGCCAGGCGGCTGCGCAGGGTGTGGAGCACCCAGGCCATTTTGTAGTAGATATCGGTATTGTGCGTTTGGTCGGCATTTACGCCGGGTGGTCCTTGGATAGTCAGGCGATTTTGAATAAGGGTGCGCTGCTGATTGAGGTAGCGCTGAGCGGCTTGCGCACCTTGGTAATACTCTAAGTAGAGCGCTTCGGCATATGTGCAGAATCCTTCTTGAATCCACAGGTCGGCGTTATCGCTGGCGCTGACATGATTGCCCCACCACTCATGCCCCGACTCGTGGAGAATAATGTAGTCAAATCCCCATTGTGGGTCGGTCCTAAACTGATTACCATAGGCGATGGCGCTCTGGTGTTCCATGCCGTAGTAGGGCGCCTCCACTAGCCCATAGCCGTCTTGCTGATGGGGGAAAGGCCCGAAGAAGTGCTCCATTGCGCGCAGTACCCTATGGGCATGCTGCACCAGGTAGGGTATCTTAGAAGCATGAACAGGAAGTACAGCGAAGCGCAGAGGCAAAGTCCTTCCACTAGCGGACTGAAAGGTATCCTCATGAATTAGATAGGCTGGGGCGGCATAAAAAGTGATATTATAGGTGTTAATCGGATGGCTTACGCGGTAGGTGAAGCAGGTATCCTTTTTGCGGGGGAAATGGCGCTGGTAGATCCCATTAGCGATGACACGGAAGGGCGGAGGTAGGCAGAAGGTGAGCTGGGCGCTATCGGGTTTATCGGAGAGGTGGTCTTTGAGGGGCCACCAGATGCTGGCGCCGAGGCCCTGGCAGGCAAAGCCCAGCCATGGTTCCCCAGAGGGCGTTTTGTCGCGTACGAAGCCGCCCTCCCAGGGCGGCCGCGGCGCCAGCTGGAGCCGCCCCGCATACGCTACCTTCCACCTATACAGCTGGCCCTTTTGAAGCTGAGCCTTGACCCTTGAAAGGGGTATCCAGATCGCCCGTGTGCCGCGTACCCGCTGAAAAGGCAGGGATTGCCCTTCTAGCCATACGCCCTGTACCTTGAAAGATTCCAGTAGGTCTATCTGGAGGGTGTCGGCCCCGCCTAGCCAGCGAAAAGTACAGGTTACTTCGCCTTCTACATAAGGGCGAGCGGGCGAAAGGCGTAAGTTAAGGTCATAATGCACGACATCGTAGCAGCTTCGGTAGGGGTTAAGGCTACCTAATAGGGTATCGGCGCGCGTATAGGTGGGGCGGCCGTGGAATATGGCTGAAACCTCCTTTTGGGCGCAGGCTGTCAGAGGCATTAGCCCAGCGCATAGCCCAAATAGCCTTTTGCCCATATAGCCTAGGCTAAACCTATGGCGAGGGCACACAGACGATAGAGTAAATGGGCCGCAATAATAGCATCCAGCTCCATACCTCCCGTCTCACACACGTCAAAGGCTATAATTTTTCGGCCGGATCGTACAATAGCTTCTAGGAGAAAGAACACTTCTTCATATTGGAAGCCGCCTGGTACAGGGGTGCCCGTGTGGGGTACGTAGCCTGGTTCAAGGACATCTACGTCGAGGCTAACATAAACCCTTTCGGGCAGGGGGCTAAGGATTTCGCCGACTAATTCGGCCCAAGTGCGACCGTGGTAGAGGGCGTGGCGTAGGCGCCGCATCTCAAAGAGGGTGAGCCGCGGGGCTAGCTGCTGAGCTAGCTGCGCCTCTTCCGCCGCCCAATCCCGAATGCCCACCGCCACAAGGCTCTCAATGCCTTTGAGATGAGCCGCATGATAGAGAATCGTAGCATGGGAATAGGGGTTGCCTTCGTAGGTAGGGCGTAGATCTGCATGCCCATCTAGGTGAAGCAGACCGTAACCGGGGGCTATTTGGTCTAACACGTAGTGGCCGCCTAAGGCGATGCTGTGATCCCCGCCTACCAGCCCCCACACTTTGCCAGCCTCTACAGCTTGCCTGACCCGCTCCATTACGTAGGGAAGCACGGTGGTTTCGTAGGCCTTTTCGGCCGAAGCGGGAAAGTCCCAAGGCGGTTCTACCCAGTGGATGGGGAGTTGAGTGATGGCAGGAGACTCAGATCGGTAATAGTCTATTTGGGCCGATACTTGACGGATAAGCTCTGGGGCTTGGGCGGTGCCCCGACGAAAGGACACCCCACCTTCCCAAGGTACGGCGATAAGGACTAGAGGAGCTTCCGCCCATGTCGCCGCGCGTCCAAAGATAGGCTTGGGAGAAGCCACCTTTGCTGGGGCCATAGCGCACCCACAAAGGTAGATAAAGGTGCACGTAATGTCGGGGAGGCGGGATTTGAACCCACGACCCCTAGTCCCCTAAACTAGTGCTCTACCGGGCTGAGCTACTCCCCGATGCCCCCAAAGGTAAGAAAAATGCCGCGCTTTTACTTGCCCGATTTGGGCAGAGGGAAAGCGAGAAGGGGATAGGTCAAATGCTGCGCTACATTCTCCGTAATGCTGCCAAAAAGAAGCTGAGCTAAGCCCTTGCGCGCATGCGTGCCCATAACTAGGAGATCCCCCTGCTCGCGCTGCATGGCCTGATTCAGCCCTTCTTCTACGGAAATGTCGTTATAAATGCGCAATTCTAAAGCAGGGTAGGTAACCTCGGCCTTAATCTGCCCTACGAAGCGGTCAATGGAAGGCGTGTCGTAGAATACATAGGGCGTATTGATCACTAGCAGGATGAGCTGAGCGTTAGGCCATGGCCGCAGAAACTCTACCGCTTGCTTTACCATCCACAGCATGGCTTCTTCTTCAAAGATATCTAGGGGGAGTAGGACTTTTTGGTAGGGCTTGTAGGTATTTTGGCGGTGGAGGGCTAGAACGGGGATAGGGCTGTGGCGGATAAGGCGGGCCGTATTAGTGCCAAAGAGTCCGCCGTGCCATAAACTAGTGGCGCCCCGAGTACCCATTACGATAAGCCCCACATCGGGCATTGCCTCTAAGTACTCATCCGGCCGCCATACGGTTTTATCCCCTAAGAGGTGAAGGAAGAGGTGCAGGCCCTCATGGGGTACGGAAGCCGCATATTCCCGCAGGTAGGCGCGCAGCTCTTCCCGGAGCTTACGATCCAGCTCGCTATCCAGTATGGCGGAGAGTCCACCCTGATAAGCGATACTGGCATAAGGGCGATCGTATACGTGAGCTATATGCAGCGCACTCCCCAGGTGGCGCGCCAGTTCAACGGCATAGGCATAGGCTGCCTTTGCGGTTTCGGAAAAATCTGTAAGGTGCAACAGGGCTTTCATTTCAGGGCAAAATTAGCAAAATACCCAAGCAAATAGGCGAAATTTGGCCGTATGCGGCGGGTAGCGCCTTCGCTTTTGGCGGCAGACTTTGGCCACCTGGCGGCGCAAATCCAAGCGGTGGAAGCCGCTGGGGCCGATTGGCTCCATTGCGATATTATGGACGGCCACTTCGTACCTAATATTTCTTTTGGCTTGCCCGTAGTAGCGGCGATTCGCCGCTATAGCCGCCTTCCATTAGATGTACATCTTATGATTATAGAGCCTGAGCGTTATATTGAGGCCTTTGCAGAGGCTGGGGCCGATATTATTACCTTTCATTGGGAGGCTGCGCCGCATGCGGATAGGGTGGTACGCCGCATCCACCAGCTGGGCAAACGCGCTGGCATCGCCCTTAATCCGGCCACCCCTGTAGAAGTACTCCGAGATATCTTGCCTTTCGTGGATCTAGTATGCGTTATGAGCGTAAATCCGGGTTTTGGCGGGCAAGCCTTTTTACCGCACATCCCTCAGAAGCTCCAGCGCCTCAGTGCCCTGCGTGCTGAGCTGCGCGCCCCAGTGCTTATAGAAGTGGATGGCGGTGTCAGCCCCCAAATAGCCCCGCTTTTACAGGAAGCCGATGTGCTTGTAGCGGGCTCCAGCATTTTCCAAGCTCCTGACCCCGCGCAGGTCATAGCCCTCTTGCGTCAAGCCTCCCCTCTCCATACTAGCTGAAGTTGTACTTTTGCTAAATGAGCCTTCGCCCAGCGCTGGTAGGCCTCACAGGCGCCATGTTATGGGCCCAACAAACGCCCCCAGAAATGGTCCGAAAGTCCCGTTGGGGCTGGCAGACTTACTTTGAAATCGGGTATAATCGCTTCTTAGGTATTCCTGAAACTTTACAGGGCTCCCTACGAGGTGCAGGCTCCATCAAGGTTAACTTCGCTACACTCCCCTTTTTCCGCCTAGGCCCCTTTTATATGGGGGCGGGTTTAGGCCTTACCATCCGTGAAGTACGCTTCGCTAAAATAGTGCGACTTTTCAGTACTCCAGACAATAAACTAGGCTACTTAGTAGAAAATCTGCCTTCTTCCGTAATGGCTAAAAGCAAACTGCAGCTGGGTTACCTGCGGGTGCCTGTGGAGTTGGGTCTTCTAAAAGGGGCCTTTAACTTTGCCCTATATGGATTTGGGGAGCTTTTACTGTGGAGCAAACACAAACGCAAATACGCGCAGAATGGGGAACTAGCCCGCTTTATTTCATACGGCAACGACGTGGTGCATACGGATATTTTGCAGTATGGCTTAGGTGCCCGCATAGGCTATAGAAGTATAGGGCTTTTTGCTTCGTATAATTTATCGCCGCTGTGGAGTGGCGGGCGCGGACCAGCCAATGTCCATCCCTTACAGGTGGGGATATATTTCTTTGGTTATACGACCCCAGGATCATCAGTTTCTCCGGTGCATTCTACTTCTTTCTCGGCTTCGGCTTTGTGAAGCGATTGCCGCTTGAGTGGGATCCGCCGCGCTATCAGGGGCAGCGTCGCCAGCTGGTAGAAAGTCTAATTCAGAAAGGCATACAAGACCCCGCTGTGCTGGCGGCGATAGGTCGCGTGCCGCGCCATCTCTTCGTAGAGCCTACTTTTATAGAACATGCCTATGAGGATAAAGCCTTACCTATCGCTTGCGGACAGACGATTAGCCAGCCTTTCACGGTAGCCTATCAGACCAGTCTTTTAGAGGTGGCGCCTCGGCAGCGCGTCCTAGAAATTGGTACCGGCTCGGGTTATCAGACGGCTATTCTGTGCGAGCTGGGGGCAGAGGTATATTCCGTGGAATTGGAGCGGGAACTGTATGAGCGGGCGCGAGCCCTCCTGGAGGGGCTAGGATATGTAGTTTATTTGCGTTGGGGGGATGGACGATTGGGCTGGCCTACCTATGCGCCCTTTGATCGCATTCTCCTTACGGCGGCGGCCGAGAGCGTGCCGCCAGGGCTATTTGACCAACTAGCCGAAGGTGGTCGCTTGGTAGCACCAATAGGCCGACCAGACGGCACCCAGCAAATGACGGTGTATAGCAAACGCAACGGCCAAATCCATCGGGAGACCAAAGGCTACTTCCGATTTGTGCCTTTGCGCAAATGGGGTGAGCCAGCTTGAGGACCTATGGTAGGCGCAGCTTTTGGCCGGGGCGTAAAGAGGCGCGCGACGAAAGGCCATTAAGCTGGCAAAGCGTCCCCACACTCGTGCCATACCTCCGAGCGATCTGCCAGAGCGACTCCCCCGGCTGAACTACATGCCAGCGTGCCTTCCGCATAGGAGAAGGTTCCGACCCCACAGAGGGAATCCGCAGCATCTGACCAACATAGATGCGTTCATTAGCCAGATTATTCGCCGACATGAGGACTTGCAAAGAGACCCCATACCGCTGGGCAATAAGAAGAAGGGTTTCCCCAGGGCGAACCCTATGAACCTTATAAGGCTGTGCGGTGGTAGTAGCGGAAGGCGAGGACAGAGAAGGGGAAGCCGGAGGCGCAACTAAGGCTAAAGAAGGCGTCAGACTGACCGCGAACATAACTTCCCCCGGGCGCAATTGAGCATAATCGCTAGCCGGCTCTGGCAGGCTGTCCGCCACAAAACCTTCATAGCTACGCCATAGGGCTTCTAGAAGCATTTGCGCTTTAACCCGAAGCCCCTTAGGCGATAGGCGATAAAGATCCGCCTCTGCTAGGCCCCATAGGCGCCAGTTGCGCATGCTTCCTAAGCTTGTATAGCTATCCCATACGGCTTGGCCTTTCTGATAGGCAAAGCGAATAAGCTGCAGGCGCCACCGCTCCAGGCTAGCTACGGGCCTTAGACGCCAATAGAATTCCTGTGGTACTACCCAAAGCACATCTGCGCCAGGTAAGGCTTCACGAAGGCGCTCCATGTAGAGCGGCAAGAGGGTTTCCAGCGAGTCGGACCGGTCAGCTGTTTCGTAGAGGTCCTGGCGGCCTAAATCCACAATGAGGAGATCAGGAGCCAAACGCTGCAGGCTTTCCTGCCAGAGAGGTAGGCTGAACCAGTCCCGCAGGCGTAAGTTTTCCACGGCCAGCGTGTGCCAGTGAAGGGTAGCATTTTTGGCCTCCAAGAAAACCCCATGAAGTTCAATAGAGCCGGGGGAAGCGTTAGGGAAGCTGCCCTTGATAGCGTAGAGCGGACAAGGCAAGGAGAAGGAAAGGAGCGCTAGACCATTGGGAAGGGGTTGGCGTAAGCGTAAGGTATCATTTATAACTACCTGGGCCACTAAATTGGGCTCTAAGGCCCGCACGAAGATTTGGAGCTGGCTTCCTGCCGAAAGGGCTGCGGCATGGGGTGGCCAACGTATTTCCCAGTCAGCCGTGGGGTCTTGCGGGGCACCGCCTATGCCCGTGGCGGTGCAAGGTAAAGGAGAGCCCATCCTTTCACCTACCTTACCTACCAACCAAGGACCCCGAGCTAACGTAATAAAATTCCCAGCATTTCGCCAACCAAACAGCACATACGGAAAGATAAATCCCCCATTACCCTGCAAACCTTTCTGAGCTAAAGCTTGAGCCACGGCGTGGGGCACTTGGCTTACAGCTTCTAGCTGGTCCGTGATATGGAGTATTCGGACCGGCGCCTGCCGCTGATGAAGCTTTATCCATAAGCGCTCTAAGTACCGAGCAAAAAGCAGGCGATTCTCCGCCAATCTGATGAAGGGATAGCTGCTATCGTTTAGGGTAGACTGGCCCAGGCTATCCTGCGCTAGGGCCCCCGAGAGAAACAGATAGATGGGCCAGCTCCGATTTAGGCTCATTCACCCAGGTAGGCTATACCAGATATTTCTATACGTGCGCCGCGCGGTAGGGCAGCTACCGCAACGGTTTCCCGAGCTGGATAGGCATTGTCCGGAAAAAATGCCTGGTATATGGCATTAACCTTCGGTAAGAAAGCCATATCGGTGAGAAAAATAGTAACTTTTACTAGGTTATGAGGCTGAGCTCCTGCTGCGTCTAAAACGGCTTTGAGGTTTTCTAGGACTCTCTGGGTCTCCTGTTCTATGGAGCTTGTTTCTACAGTGCCGTCTGGCTTCAGGGCGATCTGACCTGCAATGAATACCCATGGGCCTACCTTCACCGCTGGGCTATAGGGTCCAATAGCAGGGGGGTGTTTGGGGTAAAGGCGCTCCATAGTACAAGTATAGGAGTTTATGGGCAATCCCTTTCTTATCTTACCTTTGCTAGGGATGAGCTGGCTATTGGGGCTACTTATTTTCCTTCTTGTAGTGGATGCGATTTTGCTGACTTTGCTGGTGCTGATACAGCAGGGGCGGGGTGGGGGACTGGCTACGGATATTCGGGGGGTAGCGCAGGCTTCCCAGCTTTTGGGCGTGCGGCATGCCGCCGACTTCGCCGAAAAGGCCACTTGGACGCTTACCGGCGTCCTGGTGGGGCTTACCCTGCTTATTCATGCCGTGCATAGCGCCATGCGAGAGGGCGCTGGCCTGAAGACGCGCACGGCTGAAGTAATAGGGAATCTGCCCCCTCCGTCCTCACCTGCGCCTCAACCACCTAAATAGCCTATGCAGAAGACTCTTTCATCCGACCTTGCTTTTACCTATGATCCGCGAGGCCTTCCAGCGGAAGTGCTCAAGCGGCTTTATACGGAGATGCTCTATGCCCGTTTGATAGAGGAGAAAATGCTTCTCCTCCTGCGCCAGGGCAAAGTCAGCAAATGGTTCTCGGGTATCGGCCAAGAGGCTATCGCCGTAGGGGCTACCTTAGCCCTTCGGCCAGAGGATTATATTTTCCCTCTTCATCGGAACTTGGGTGTCTTTACGGCGCGCGGGATGCCTTTGCGGCGGCTCTTTGCGCAGTGGCAAGGTAAAGCTTCCGGCTTTACGCAGGGGCGGGAGCGTTCGTTCCACTTCGGGGCGCCAGAGTACCGTGTGATTGGCATGATCTCGCACTTAGGGGCCATGCTTCCCGTAGCGGTAGGCGTCGCTTTAGCCGCTCAGCTAGAGGGAGAGCCCTACATAGCCCTGGCCTTTATTGGGGATGGTGGCACGAGCGAAGGCGACTTCCACGAAGCGCTCAATGTAGCCAGCGTATGGCAAGTGCCCGTGATATTTCTCATAGAGAATAACGGTTATGGCCTTTCTACCCCCACCACCGAACAATATGCCTGTAAGACTCTGGCGGATAGGGCTATAGGTTACGGCATAGAAGGAAAAACTATAGAAGGCAATAATGTTTTAGAGGTCTATCACACTATCCGGCAAGTAGCTGAGCAGGTGCGCCGAGAGCAGCGCCCTTATCTTATAGAGGCTATAACCTTCCGCATGCGCGGCCACGAGGAAGCCTCTGGCACGAAGTACGTGCCCAAAAAGCTTCTGGAAACTTGGGCCCAACGAGATCCTGTGGAGAATTACGAGCGCTTTTTGCTTCTCACAGGCTACTTAACAGAGCCCGAGGTGCAAGAGCTGCGCCGCACCCTAAAAGCCCATATAGAGGCTGAGATTCGGCCGGTTTTAGCCGAGCCCGATCCAGAGCCAGACCCCCGCCGGGAAGAGGCCGCCGTATATGCCCCTTTTACGGAACCCTTAGTTGAGCCTACGCCCGAGATGCCCGCGCGTCCGCTGCGCTTTGTGGATGCGATTAGGGAGGCCTTAAGCCAAGCCATGGAATATGACCCCAAGCTCATCCTCATGGGCCAGGATATCGCTGAGTATGGGGGGGTATTCAAGGTTACCGAAGGTCTAGTCAAGCGCTTCGGGAAAGTCCGCGTCCGAAATACCCCCCTGTGTGAGTCCGCCATTTTAGGTATAAGCCTGGGGCTAGGGCTGCGGGGTTTTTCCAGTATGGTAGAGATGCAGTTTGCCGATTTTGTAAGCTATGGCTTCACGCAAATAGTAAATAACCTGGCCAAAAACTACTACCGCTGGGGTGTCCCGCCTAAAGTGGTGGTGCGTCTACCTACAGGGGCCGGCGTAGGGGCTGGCCCCTTCCACTCACAAAGTTTAGAAGGTATTTTCCTCCATGTGCCAGGCCTTAAGATAGTCTATCCTTCCACCGCCTATGAGGCTAAAGGCCTTCTTACCACAGCCCTCCGTGATCCTAATCCTGTGCTATTTTTTGAGCACAAAGCACTCTATCGTAGCGTACAAGACCTTGTACCTGAACCCTACTACAATTTACCTCTTGGGGTAGCCCGCATAGTCCGTCCGGGTAAGGCTCTCTCTATTCTCACTTACGGCATGGGTGTAGTAGAGGCTCTCAAATTAGCCGAAAACTTTCCGGATATGGATATTGAAGTTGTAGACTTGCGTACCCTTCTGCCTTGGGATAAAGAAACCGTAGCGCAATCGGTCCGAAAAACCCATCGGGTGCTTGTCCTTTACGAGGGAACCTATACGGGTGGGGTAGGCGCTGAGATAGCGGCCTGGGTAAGCGAGCACCTTTTTGAGTGGCTGGATGCCCCTGTCTTTCGCCTGGGCGCTCTAGACACACCCGTGCCTTTCAATACGCGCTTAGAGGCCGCCTTTTTACCTTGGCAGCGCTTGCGCCAAGCCGTTGAAAAACTTCTAAGCTACTAAAATGGTACCCTGGACCTCCTATGTAGGCCTTTTCACAGGGCTTATAATCATTGGAATGGGCGTATATCTTTATGTTTCACCCGTAGCGAATTTGCCTGCTTGGGCCGCTCAAGGCTTGCCTGTTTTCATGCTGATATATGGCATAGGGCGAGCTGGATTGAGTGTGTACCAGCTACTTCGCCAGCGAAAAGCCTCTAATCATGCCGCCGGCCTTAGCCTACTCCTACTCGGAGGCCTACTAACCCACTGCGGCAGCGGCTCAGAGCCCAACCTGCGCGTGCGCCTTGACTACGTCGGCGAATGTGCCACCTGTCCTATCCAGCGTATAGACTCCATCCTCCACGCCTTTTTTGCCCAGGGGATATTCAACGTGCAGTATGACAGCCTCCAGAATCAGATTATCATAGAGTTAGACAGCCAAAGGGTCCGCCTGGATACCTTGTTTCGGGTCCTATTAGCCCATGGGTATGAGGTAGGCGAGCAGATTAGCGACGACCCAATTTTATCGCCCTGTTGCATTGTGCCAGGCCTTCCTGATACAACTAACCTTTTGGTATTGGGTCCCTCCGAGCTTCAAGAAGGCATCTCCCTCTCCGAGCGGCAATTGGAAGTAGTTGCAGAAGATGAACCTATTGACTTAGATGCTGAACTCAACTTAGAAGAAGACTTAGAACAGGATATCAAGCTGGAAGAGCCTAACTTAGACGAACTTATTATGGATATCCCTGCGGTGGATGAGGACCTACTGAGCCTGGAGGAATTGGTGGATACCGCTTTTAGGAAACCGCCGCGCCCCCCCTTACCTAAAAGGTGAGTAGGGTGTATCGCAACGAAGGCATAGAAATAGATGTGGATGGAGCGTATCGGGCCGAAGGGGAAATAGGGTACGGGCTAGTTATTCGGCGCGATGGGAACGGGATCTACTTAGAGGGCGGTATTGTACCTAAAACTGACTCAGGGCTACATCTCCATCGCCAAGTAGGGGGTGAGATTTACGCGGTCGTCCAAGCCCTCCGCTGGTGCTATAGGCATAAAGTTGAAACTTGTACGATTTACTATGACTATGTGGGGTTAGCGCACTGGGCAGAAGGTAGATGGCGTGCCCGTACGCCTCTCACCCAGCGGTATGTAAATTTCCTCCAGCGCCTACCTATTATTATAAAGTGGGTAAAAGTGCCAGCCCATGCCGGCTGGCATTGGAATGAGCTGGCCGATGCGCTCGCACGAGGGGATTGGCGTAGCTTGGGTTAGACGCTCAATTCTGTGAGCTCGGAAGCCGGCAAAGGATGCGTTGGAGCGAAGCTAAATCCGCATAGTCCAGTCGACGCAGCCCCTTACGTTCCAAATACCATAGCGTGTCTAAGCTGCGTTGAATCTCCATTTCGGAGAGGCTGCTCTTACCCGTTACTTTAAAGCGGTTGAGCTCCAACATGAGGACTCGGCGGGCATACCGTAGCTGCGCTTCTAGCTCAATTGCATCCACTTTTTCCGTTTCCGTCGTCATAGGGCGGGGCAAAGATAATAAATTTTCAAATCGGTTCGTAACTATGGAGCGCGCTTTCTTCCAGATAAGGATGATGGCGTGGCAAGAGGGCGGGGGCCTGTTCTAACCGACGCGCGGCCCACCAGCCCAGCCCTCCTAAGCTAAGAAGGAAGAATCCCAGCTCCATCGGCCCAAAGCCCCCATGCTTACCAGCTACCGAAGGCATCACAACCATAAAAGTATCCAGCCAGTGGGTCAAAAGAAGCACGCCCGTTACGAAAAGGAGCCACCGCTTATTTCGCTTGATGCTGGCACTCATGAGGCCAAGTAGAGGAAAGATAAAATTGAGTACCAGGGTTAGGTAGAAAATCGGCACGTATTGGGGATTCACATGGGCCCGTATGCGCTCATAGAACCAGAAGGTTTCTTCAGGAATATTAGCATACCAAATCAGCATAAACTGCCCATAGAAGATGTAGGTCCAAAAGATGCTGAAGGCAAAAACAAACTTACCCAGGTCGTGGAGGTGGCTGTCATTTACGCCAGAGAGGTAGCCGTGAATCTTAAGTAGAGCAGCGGCAAAGGTAATCAGGCAGAGGGTAGTAATCCAGAGGTTGGCGAAGTTATACACCGCAAACATCGTGCTGAACCAGTGAGGGGAAGTGCTCATGAGCCAATCCCAACTCGCTACTGACCACGTGAGGGCAAAGACTACGATGAAGCCTCCGCTCAGGCGACGCAGGTTATGGAAGGCTCGGATTTCGCCTGTTTCGTCCAGCCGCTCCCAATTCCGTACAAAGCCGCGCCAAAAAAGTAACCAGGCGCCTAAAATTATACCCAGCCGCGTCAGGAAGAAAGGAAGATTTAGGTAGGAGCGCTTGTGTTGCAGGATAGGGTCTTTAGCTACTGCTTCGGCGTGGGTCCATTCATACAATATGCCAGAAAAGCCTATAATTACCAAGGCTAAGAGCAAAGCGGCCCAAGGCAGAAAACGGGCAAATGTCTGCGGCAGTCTCTGGAGCATAATGTACCAGCTGGCGTTAGCCGCATAGCCCACGGCAAGAAAGAAGAGCGAAAGGATACTGATTCCCGTGAGGTACATACTTGCAATTAGGGCATTGGCAGCTAGGCGGCTGAGCCAGGGGGCCGTGTGGTGATGAGGCTCCGCCCCAGCCGGATGAGAGGAAATAGCTAAACCAAGCCCTAGGATAACGAGGACGCCCCCCCCTATCACCATATAGAGGAGTCCGCGCCGTAGCGACGGGGGTAGCTCAAATCGCTCCCGCCAGTTAATGGAAGGTATAGCGTGTGTATGCGCCATAATTTAGCGTTTTTGGGAAGGATTGGCGGTATTACCTTCAGCCGCTAAGCCCTCAGCCCGCAGCTGTTGTACGTACAAAATAACCTGCCAGCGCTCTGTAGGAGTGAGCTGCGCCGCATGGGAGCCCATCAGGTTCTTTCCATAGGTAATAGAGTGGAACATTTTGCCTTCGGGTAGGTCCTTAAGCTGGGGTCCATAATAGGAAGGGACGGGGGGGTATTTCCCGGACTCCACGAGGATGCCGCGGCCATTCCCTTTCTCCCCATGGCAGTGAATGCAGTAGAGGCTATAAAGGCGCTTCCCTTCCGATACATTCTCTGGCGTAGGTGGGAGAGGATTCTTGAGTTTTTTGCCCGCTTCTTCGTAACCTTCGTTGGTATTGGGGAAGGGATAGATAAAATCTACCTTTCCGCGAGGTACGGTGCCAGCTACGGGCTCTCGGAGGTGCTTGCCGTCCGAAGCGTAAGGAAAGTAATCCACTTGGGCATACGGTTCCAAAGGAATGGAATGGTACATCTGAGAGGCGTATTCTATCCCAGGGTCGCGTGGGTCTGTAGCCGCACAGCCCGCCAGCCACAGAAGGAGAAAGGTATCGCGTATTCGCCTAGGCATAGTCTCTATACCTCGACAATTTTGATTTCGGTAGCTCCCGTTTTTTCGAATACCGCTTGGGCTTTTTGCCAGTAAGGTTCAGCGGCAATCGCTACTACCATACGGTCATCCGTTTGGCGTGGGTCGTAAATGCGGGCGCGCTTGCCCGGATAGAGCCGATTTACAGCTAGGTATGATAAAAACATCAGTACGCCTGAAAAAAGTACCGTAAGCTCAAAGGTAACTGGTATAAAGCTGGGGAAAGGCAAGAAGGATTTGCCGCCAATATTTATGGGCCAGTCTATAGTGTACATGTATATCTGCATGCTCAGAGCGGTGAGCGTACCCAAAGCCCCATACACAAAGGCGGCGTCGGGTAGGCGCGACTTTTTGAGGTGTAGCAGCTGGTCTAATCCATGTACGGGAAAAGGAGTACATACTTCGTGAATCGGTATACTGGCTTTTTGGAGCGCTTCCACCCCAGCGAGGAGCTGCTCCTCGTCGGCATACAGGCCTATAAGGTACTTAGCCATAGAGACGGCTTTTTAGGGTTGGGAGGGGTTATCGGGATGATGGGCGGGTTGCAAAACCGAGCCCAAAACGCCTGCGCGCTTCTGCGCCTGATAAGCTTCCCAAGAAAGGCCCGCATACTGATCCCCTGAAGTTTTGAGAATACTTTTCGTCTCTGCCGCCGCTATGACAGGGAAGAAGCGCGCAAAAAGCATGTAGAGCGTAAGAAAAAGCCCAAAGCTACCTATCAGAATAGTAACTTCCACCCAGGTAGGCTTATACATGCGCCAGGAGGAGGTTAGAAAATCGCGGTGGAGCGAAGTCACAATAATCACAAATCGTTCAAACCACATGCCGATATTGACGAAGATGGAGATAATAAAGACAAACCACGGGCTTCGGCGTAGTTTCTTAATCCAGAAAACCTGAGGAATAAGGAGGTTACACGATACCATGATCCAGTAGGCCCACCAGTAGGGGCCGAAGGCTCTATTGAGGAAAATGTAGCGTTCCCAGTAGGAGCCCGAATACCAAGCGATAAAGAATTCTGTAGCGTAGGCGAAGCCTACCATCATGCCCGTGGCCAGGGTAACCTTAGCCATGGCGTCTATGTGTTCTAAGGTAATGTAGTCTTTGAGGTCAAGGGCTTCGCGGGTAATAATCATGAGGGTAAGTACCATGCCGAAGCCCGAGAATATGGCTCCAGCGACGAAGTAGGGCGGAAATATGGTGGTATGCCACCCAGGGAGAATAGAGGTGGCAAAGTCAAAGCTTACGATGGAGTGGACGGAGAGTACGAGGGGGGTAGAGAGCCCTGCTAGGACGAGCGAGACGGCTTCAAAGCGTTGCCACTGCTTAGCACTACCGGTCCAGCCAAAGGAAAGAATACTGTAAAGGATATGAGCGAAGCTGCCTGGACGCGCCCGGTCCCGAACCATCGCTAAGTCCGGAATAAGGCCCGTATACCAGAAAAGAAGCGAAATAGTAAAATAGGTGCTTATGGCGAAAACGTCCCACAGGAGGGGCGAGTTGAAATTTACCCACAGAGAGCCGTGGGTATTAGGAATAGGAAGGAACCAGAAGACCAGCCAGGGCCGTCCCATGTGAATAATCGGGAAAAGGCCGGCACAGATAACCGCAAATATGGTCATAGCTTCGGCGGCGCGGTTAATAGCCATGCGCCAGCGCTGACGGAAAAGAAGAAGAATAGCGGAAATCAAGGTGCCGGCGTGCCCGATACCTATCCAGAAGACGAAGTTAGTGATGTCAAAAGCCCAGCCAACGGTCTTATTGAGGCCCCAGGTACCGATACCTACCCAAATCGTATAGGCAATCGCCGCAAAGCCAGCAAACATGGCGGCCGCGGTGATTGCCGTCGTGACGTACCACTTCCAGCTCGTGCGCCCTAAGATAGGGCTTACTAAGTCGGTTGTAATCTGACTATAGGTTTTGTGCCCTAGTATGAGAGGCTCTCGTATCGGACTTTCAAACATAGCTTAGGTATTTTGTGTTTCGGTCAGGGATTCATTGCGCACTTTTACCATGTAGCGGATGGATGGCCGCACATTTAGCTCGGCCAGCGCATAGTAGCCGCGCGGCTCAGCAGCCCGACGGGAGACGAGGCTATTGGGATCATTGAGGTCACCAAATACGATAGCGCCGGTAGGGCAAGCCTGCTGGCAGGCGGTTTTGACTTCGCCATCCTGTAAAGGACGGCGGGCTTTTTTCGCCTCCAGCTTAGCCGCTTGAATGC
Organism: Bacteroidia bacterium; assembly: GCA_025059535.1. Lineage (GTDB taxonomy): Bacteria > Bacteroidota > Bacteroidia > SpSt-205 > SpSt-205 > SpSt-205. Next base: position 20,464 of record JANXCX010000024.1, on the reverse strand, counting down.
GCTGGACACAAAAACTGCACTTTTCCATTACCCCCCGCGCGCGTACGGTTACATCAGGGTTGAGTACCATTCGGCCGAGCTGATCTACGGGATTAAAGACCCACTTTTCGGCGTTAGTGTAATCAAACCAGTTGAAGCGGCGCACCTTATAGGGGCAGTTATTGGCGCAGTAGCGTGTGCCGACGCAACGGTTATATACCTGCTGATTGAGACCTTCGGAGCTGTGGGCTATAGCCAGTACAGGGCAGACGGTCTCACAGGGGGCGTGATCGCAGTGCTGACAGAGCATAGGCTGGAAGAAGGCGCGCGGGAAATCTTCGGGGGGCGCTGCGGGGAATTCTTCGGGCCTGTCCGAATGGCCGCGCACAGAGGTGAAATAGCGGTCTATGCGAATCCAGTGCATTTCGCGCCCGCGCCGCACCTCATCTCGGCCTACCACTGGGATATTATTTTCCGCCACACAGGCTACTACACAGGCGCCGCAGCCTATACAGAGGTTGAGGTCTATGGTCATACCCCATCGGTGGCCGGGCTGGGGGTGCTCCTTCCACCACAGGCTAATCAGTTCGCCTTCTTCGTGATTACCCGACTTAGGATTTTTCACGTACTCACTCAGAGTAGTTTCGCGTATGTACTCTCGGCCGGCGTAGGTTTCCCACTGCTGGACGCGCGCCAGGAGGTATTGGCCTGGCAGTTTTTCCAGGGTGGCTTGGGGTGCTATGGCGCTAAACCGGCCTGACGATAAGCGCTGAAGGAGCGGAAAGGCGTTTTGCCCCACACCTACCGCTGCACGGCCACCGCCCTTTCGTCCATACCCCACGGCAATCCCGATTGTTTTGGGCGCCGTGCCCGGCAGTACGTATACGGGAAGCTCTAATGCCTGTCCCCCCACGCTTACACGCACTCGGTCATTTGTTTTCAGGCCAAGCTCGCGCGCCAGTATAGGCGATAGGACGGCATAGTTATCCCACGCCACGCGTGAGACAGGATCAGGAAACTCTTGAAGCCAAGGATTACCGGCATCGGTCCCATCGCCGATTCCTACCTTTTCGTAGAGATAAACCGTGAGCGAAGGGCTAGATTCCACCACAGGTAGGCGGGTGGCCCATTCGGCTGGCTTGCCTTTGGGTTTAGGCTGCGCAGGTGGTAGGACCATCATATCCACTACGCCGCGCTCTAAGGCATAATTCCAAAATACCTCTGCGCTCTCCAGAGGTAAAGGCTTCTCGGAAGCTTCCCAGAAAGGGGTAGCTTTACCCGCCTCCTGGGCTTTACGGTAGGCCTGATAGGCCGGATAAATGTTTTTAGCCCAGAAGTTTTGCAGATATTCTAAATGACTTTCGGTGCGCCCGAGCCAAGTCAGCAAAATTTCCTCTAAAGACCGCGTGGAAAATATCTTAGAGATAGCGGGCTGGCGGAGGGTGTATAGGCCTTCATAAGGTTGGCTATCACCCCAGCTTTCTAAATAATGATTTTCAGCCAAGACGTATTTACATTGCTGAGCGGTTTCATGGGCATAAAGGGAAATAGCTATAGTGAGAGGGATTTGGCCTAGGGCGGATTGGAGGCGATTGGGCTGGGGATAGCTGTAGAGGGGATTGACCTGGTAAAAGAGGACGGCGCCCACTTTATTCGCTTCGGCTTCTTGGATAAAGCGTTCAAAGGCTTCATCAGACTCCTGGCGCAGGCGGCAGCCCGGCTCAACGAAGAGAGTATTCCCATAGGCCTCTAGGAGAACATTCATCCATGCCACTACGGCTTGAAGCGCAGGATCGTGGGCGCGCGCAACCACGAGGGCTTTGCCGCGGGCCGCCCATAGATGCTGGGCGGCGTGCGCAACATCGCCTCTAGGCGTATCCCAGCGTTCGTCATTGAGAGGTGGCTGCCCGGCGAGTTCAGCAAGGCGATTGTAAAGGCTAAGAATCACCCGCGGTAATTCAGAAGGTTCTATAGCTACACGGCGATCGGCGCTAAGCCCCGTAATCGTAGGTACCGGCTCAAACTGAATATGATAGGACAGCCTCCTATTTTCCCCATAAAGCTGGCGGTTTTCGGCCCACTGGCGGGCGAAAGTAGTGGGGTCCAACCAAGTACCTAAAAAGTCCGCCGCTACACTGACAATAACTTCAGCCCGATCAAAGCGGTAGGTAGGTACGATGCGCCGCCCAAAGAGCGCCTCATGCGCTGTAAGTAGCCCATCGTACGACTCCGCCGCATAGACTACGTGGTGAGCCTGCTGAAAGGTCTTCAGCCAATCGTTTATGAGAGCCCCTAAACTCGGGCTAATAATCGGCGGCGTGATAAGGTAAATCGCCTTCCCCTGAGCATCCTGGGCCTTAATAAGGTCCATGAGCGGCTTCCCCACACTGCTCCAATCCCCCGGCTGACCCTCTATGAGCGGACTCTGAAGACGGGTGTGATCATACAGCGTGAGGACCGAAGCTTGCCCGCGCACATGGGTGCCGCCTCTATTTAGAGGACAAGAGGGATTTCCCTCTATCTTGATAGGCCGGCCCTCCCGAACCTTGACTAAAACCGACTGGAATATCTGGCCATCAAAGAAAGTAGACGCGTAGTAATCCGCTATCGTCGGAAGCTGCTCGGGTGGCTTCTTCACATAAGGCAGAGCATACTTTACTGGCGTTTTGTCGCAGGCAGCTAATACCGCTGAACTTATAGTGATGCCGCACCACTTCAGAAAATCACGCCGATTCGTGGATAAACCCTCTGAGAAAAGGGCTTCTACGGGAATATCGCGTGAAAACTCTTCCATAGTAGCTTTAGTAATGACATTTGGAGCACTCTAGACCGCCCAGCTTTTCTACGGTTACTTCACGCTCTTTGAGCCGCTCATGGAGGCGGGCGTAATAGGGATTAGCCGTGAGGTCCACTTTAGTTTGCCGATGGCAATTGATGCACCAGCCCATGCTAAGGTCAGCGTACTGATAGACCTCTTCCATTTCTTCTACGGGGCCATGGCAGGTTTGGCAGGCCAGCCCGGCTACCTTGACATGCTGGGCGTGACTGAAATAGACAAAATCAGGTAGATTGTGCACCTTCACCCATTCAATAGGGCGACCCTTCTCATAGGATTCTAAAATTTTGGCTATCTCCTTTGTGCCATAGCGGGAGCCTTCTTGGATGTAAGCGTGGCAGTTCATGCAGATATTCGTGGAAGGAATCGTAGCGGACTTCCCCTTTTCCACGCCTACATGGCAGTACTGGCAGGCAATTTTGTATTCGCCCGCATGCGTTTTATGGGAAAAGGCGATAGGCTGTACAGGCTTATACCCTTTGTGGAGGCCGACCGATCGGGCTTTCTTGATAGTGGCATTCGTTAGCCAGAGAAAACCTGCTAAAGCTACTAGAGCGAGAAAGCGTCGGGAGCGCATAGCCTGACCCATACGCGTCCATACCGTGGGCGTAGGGGGGATAGTCTGCGGCTGCAGCATACGCCTCAGCGCCAGCGTAGTTACAAGCAAAGTCAAGGCAATAGCGCCGAGTACTATTACCAGTACCCATAGGAGGGGACTCACCTCTGAAGGCGTGCCAGATACGGCGCCACCAGCCCCAGGCTTCCCCGCCCCAGGCGAACTAGCTGCAGCGGCCATGGCCTCCGCTTCCGACTTGATGTAGGCCAAAATCGCCCGGATCTCTTCCGCGGTTAGGTGAGTGAAAGCCGTCATTACGGCTTTATTGTACTGCTCGTAGAGGTTTTTAGCGTAGGCTGAATTTTTGAAGTTACCATTTATGTAGGCCTGAGAGTTTTGTATGAACTTTATCATTTCGGCCTCATCGCCTCCCCAGCGCTCATGAACGCCTTTGAGCGCTGGCCCTACGACACGCCGGTTGATCGCATGGCAGGAAGCGCAATTAGCCTGGAAGAGGGCCTTCCCATCTTGGGCCCAGCCTAAAGTAAGGCTCAGAAGCCCTACCCATCCCAGCGTGAATTTCATGTTCATGTTACATTAAACTTCGGCAAATATAGGGAAGTTCCATCACCGCCTAAGGAGTCTGGCCGGGCGCCCAGTGCCGGAAAGCCTCAGCCCGTTCGGCTAAGCCCTGAGCTACTACCTCAGCTTCAGAAAGCCCTTTTTCCTGAGCAAGGGCGCGAATCTGATGGGTAATCTCCATGGAGCAGAACTTAGGGCCGCACATGGCGCAGAAGTGGGCTAGCTTAGCCCCTTCCGCCGGTAAGGTAGCGTCATGGTAGGCTTGCGCCCGCTCTGGGTCTAGCGAAAGGTGAAACTGATCGCGCCAGCGAAAGGCAAAACGCGCCCGACTGATGAGATAATCGCGCCATTGGGCGGCAGGGTGGCCTTTAGCAATATCGGCGGCATGGGCTGCAATCCGATACGCCATAATCCCCTCCCGTACATCTTCCCGATTAGGTAGGCCTAAATGCTCCTTAGGCGTGACATAGCACAAAAGAGCCGTACCAAACCAGCCCATCAGCGCCGCCCCAATCGCTGAGGCAACATGATCATACCCCGGCGCAATATCCGTTACCAAAGGACCTAAGGTATAAAAAGGCCGCTCGTAACAATCCTCCAGCTCTTTCTGCATATTTTCCCAAACCAACTGAAGGGGAATATGACCCGGCCCCTCTATCATAACTTGGACATCATATTCGTAGGCTAATTTAGCCAGCTGACCGAGGGTGCGTAGCTCAGCATACTGCGCCTCATCGCTGGCATCGGCTATGCTGCCAGGCCGCAGACCATCCCCCAACGAAATTGCCACATCATACTGTCGAAGGATAGCACAAATCTCTTCAAAGTGTGTGAAAAGGAAATTTTCCTTATGATGCGCCAGACACCAGTGGGCTATGATAGAGCCCCCCCGTGAGACAATGCCCGTAACGCGATCCAGCGTTTTAGGGATATAAGCCAAGCGGACCCCTGCATGAATGGTAAAATAATCCACGCCCTGCTCACACTGCTCTATAAGGGTCTCCTTGAAGATTTCCCAAGTAAGCTCTTCGGGCTTACCGCCGACTTTTTCTAAGGCTTGGTAGATGGGAACGGTACCCACTGGCAGCGGGCTATTGCGTAGAATCCATTCGCGCGTCTCGTGGATGTGCCGGCCCGTAGAAAGGTCCATAATCGTATCGGCGCCCCAGTAGGCTGCCCAAATAGCCTTCTCTACCTCCTCAGCAATGGAAGAGGTAACGATGGAAGTACCCAGGTTGGCATTGACTTTGGTGCGGAAGGCGCGGCCAATGATCATGGGCTCAGCCTCAGGGTGATTGATATTAGCGGGGATTATGGCTCGTCCAGCGGCTATCTCTTGCCGAACGAATTCTGGGGTTATTTCATCGGGTATCTGAAAGCCCCACCTCTGGCCCCTGTGCCAGCGCGGCGGCTTACCCATCTTTTGGCGATAGGCTTCTAAACGCTGATTTTCCCGGATAGCTACATATTCCATTTCGGGGGTGATGATGCCGGCTCGGGCGTAATGAAGCTGGGTGGGTGCATGGCCGGCTTTGGCTCGGAGGGGAAGGTGAGGGCGGGGAAAAGCGCCCTCCGAAGGCCGCTCATAGAGGCGCTGGGCCGTTTCGGAAGAGAAGCGCGGTAAGCGCTCCACATCCCCGCGGGCCATAATCCAAGGCTCGCGCAGGCGCGGCAGCCCCTGGTAAATATCTATCTCTTGGTCGGTGTAGGGGCCGCTGGTATCATAAGCGTAGTAAAGGGGGAATTCGGGATCCGAGGTTTCAATTGCGCGCATTCCCACGCGCAGGAAGGGGTAAAGTAGGCCGGCTACATACACCTTTTTGGAGGCGGGATAGGTGAGGCGTAGGCGGCGGGTGGTGGGAAGTTGGACAGGACGTCCCATGGGCCAAAAGTAAAAAAAAGCGGCGGGAGGGCGTAGCCCTCCCGCCGCCAAATTCATCCCCCCAAACCTTAGAAGCGGATAGCCTTCACTTCCAAAGTAGCTTGACTGTTCCCGGCATTCGTGCGCCGAATAATACCCCAGATATTAGAGCTTCCTAAACTTTGCTTGAAAGCTAAGTATTCATGGGGTCCAGAGATGCCTTGAGGCAACGTCCCCGACTCTAGGTAAATAGTAGCCCGTGTACCATCGCCATTTTCTATATACTTCACCTTTCGGGTCTCTGGAAGACCTTGCACGAGCTGGCGCAGACTAGCCGAGTCGGCTACCCCATTATATTCCTGCTGGTTGATGTCGTAGAAGATAGTAGTTGGCTTAGAGGCAGCGGTCCAGTTGATAGCTGGATCGGTATAGACGCCTTTACCTAGCGAGTCGGGCGTGATGAGGCTATAAGTCTTAGGGGCTGCACTCCGAACGAAAAAGGCAGCAATCACATCCGCTGCATTGACGCTATTCAGCTCATTGAGGGCCTTAGCCGAGAATTGACGATTACTTAGAACTAAGAAGTTAGTGGGATTATTTCCGGTATGTATGAGAGTAACGCTGCCCGTAATAGGTAAAGATGGGGTGTTTGTCGTAGGCTGACGGAAGGTAATCTTGAGACTGCGCCGAGCTTCCTTCCCATTTTTATCCCGCACTACGGCCGTATAGGTATAGACCGCGCCAGCGACGCCATTTATGTTCATAGTCGTATCCCAGAGGAAGGAGGCTTTATCGCGCGCTGGTCGGTTTGAGAAGATAGGCTGGTCCGCCGCCCCTTGATTGCTCAAGAAGGAGTAGCTTTCCAAGTCCGCATCATCCTTCTTAGTGCCTTTACTAAAGCGGAAACCGAACTTGATCTGATGGGAGCCCTGCTCTACCGTGGTGTCGACTGTAAGGTAACCCTGGCCGGCAGGGATTTCAATCTTTGGACCTTCTTGCTCTTTCTCGCGCTTACAGGCGAGGAATAGGGCAGCCGCAGCTATGGCGGCCACACCTACATGTCGGATGGTACCTAGTGTACGCATACTGCCATCGCTCCTCAGCAAAATCTGTGCCATTCTAAGTTTCTGACATTTGCCTCCTCTTCTTTCCCTACACAGCCTGAGCCAAAGCTTGCTCCCTACCTTTTAGTGACAGATATGCAGCACTGCCCCTGTGTCTATTTGTACGGACGATTCAGAGCCTAGCGCAGGTACTCGAGCCTACTGGGCCATTTCCCATGCCTGCCTTTTGAGAGCTTCAGCCCTTTCGCCGCCGAGTGCCACAATGACATGTTTTCGCCCGGACGTGAACCCTCTCTTATTTTGGTAGAGGAATTGCGCTAGCTTTGTGGTGTGAAGCGGCTAGTTTTTTTGGGAGCTCTTGCATGGGCTCAACTAAGCAGTCCGAAAAGCTTCGTAGCGCTTAGCCTTGGGGGATTTAGTCCTACAGGAAGCACGCAGGCTAAAAGGCGTTTGTATCCTACTGATGGCTATGCCCAGCCTGGGTTTAGCCTAGGTCTGCATCTACAGACTTTTTTAGTGCCGTATGTAGGGCTAAATCTGCGTGTGACGCAGTCTTTTTTTCGCTGGAGGCCTCGGCCCTCAGTAAGGCAGACCGCCTCTTCCCTAATGCCGTACAGCTGGCTAAAGCCCCCACTGTTTCCCATACTCAGCTGGGCTTCGGCATAGGCACGGGGCTTCAAATAGATTGGATTGCCCTATATGTGCCCCTTCAGCTGGCGATGGGAGTCTATGCCGCACCTACGCTAGAAGGAGAAAAAAATCAGAATGAAATATGGGTGCAACCTAAATTTTCCGCTTTTCAGCTCGGCCTGACTTCAGGGCTTATGGCTAATTTGGCGATTACCGAGCGGTTTTTTGCTGGATTCTCCCTGCTCTTTACCAGTGTGCGTTCGGGCGAGAAGGAGTTTGACCGGCGGCTGTATGAGAGAGGCGTGGAGAAGCGCCGATTCGTATATCGCGCGCCTGTCGCCGTAGAGGGGATAGAATTCGGTGTGCTAGGGGGGATTTTCTTCTAAGTGAGCTTTTTCCAAGCAACGGTCTAACTCCATGTAAGGCACCCCTAAGCTGGCGGGTGGGCGCTTTTGAAACATCTAAAGAGCCCCCATATATGCTAAGAGATTTTTTCACAGACCGGCTGCATGTCTAAGTTCATTTTCCGTTTGTCGCATAAGGTAGAAGGTTTGCACTAAATTTTTGGCTAATTCGCGATAGCTTTGAAAGAAATCTACATATGTGAGAAAGCCTATGCGGCCTGCTAGGAGATTTTCGCGGTAGGTATTTTCAGCGCGCTGATATTGTGACAGGAGGTCGGGGGGCATCTCACGCGCCTGGTTATAAAGGGCTTGAAGCTGCCGCCAGGCTTGGAGTACCTCGGATTGGGCTTGGCGTAAGGCCTGTTCGTAACGCGCCTGAGCCGCCTCTAAGGCATACCGAACAGCTTGAACGCGGCCCTGATTGCGATTGAAGAGGGGTAGAGTTAGACTCACACCCAAACCCCACTGGTTTAGCCGATAGCCCCCCAGCCGGTCAAAGTTAGCGCCTACGAGAAGGTCAGGATAAGCCGCGGCGCGCACTACGGCCAAATTGGCCTCTTGTAGGTGCCTCTCAGCCGCCGCTAAACGCACATCCCCGCGCCACTGGACCCCCACTAGGAGCGTGTCCAGATTAGGCGGTAGGGACCCAGGTAGCTGAAAAAACCCCACCGTATCTACCCAAAAAATAGCTGTAAGCGGCTCAGAACGCAAAAGCGTGCGCAGGGTGTGCTGGCCTTCTTCCCAGCGCTGGCGCGCAGCGTGGAGTTCGCTTTGAATCTGGAAATAGAGATTTTCTAAACGCAGGTATTCCGCTAAGGGTACGAGGCCTTGGGCGCTCAGCGTGCGGTAGCGATCCGCAAGCTGGCGTAAGGGAGAGGCTTGCTGGCGAAGGATATCCAGTAGAATCCTGTCCCGCTGTAGGCCGTAAAATGCCGTATGGAGCGCATAGCGAAGCTGGCGCAAAAGCTCCGCAAACGCTGCTTCTTGACTGGCTACCACGGCCTCGGCCAGAGCGATTCCTTTGAGGCGCTTGCGAGCCGTAAGAATAACCTGAGAAAAGGAGGCAACTACCTGATTGATGCGCGGATAGGCCAGAAAAGGTGGAAGCGGCGCTTCGGCTTGCGTGAAAACATCCATTTCCGTCAGGCTAAGCTGGGGATTAGGCCATAAACGTGCCTGCCAAACTAAGGCCCGATCCGACTCTATTTGAAGCTGTTGAGCTATAAGCAGAAGGTTCTTTTGGAGAAGCTGCTTCTCGGCGTCCTTAAGCGTTAGGTAAAGCGTATCCTGGCCCCACAGCATCCAGCCAGTGAGCAAGCAGCGCCACACACCCGCAAAAATACTCTGCCCCTTTCCAGCGCTGTGTCCTTTACTGATGGGCAAAGTTGAATTCAGGAGCAAGGGAGGTGATGGGTTATATTAGCGTCCGTTATGCGAAATTTCGCGCTTGGAGCTACCTTAGTAGGCCTAGTAATAGCCCAGCGCACATGGTATTTCTCCTCCTCTCAGGGCCATGATGCGCAGGATGGGCGCGTGCCGCAGCGGCCTTTGCGCTCGCTTGAGCTGCTTCAGCGGCTCTTGTCCGGCCAAGTCGTGGCGGGTCAGCGCCTGAGCCGAGGCGATACCATCGCTTTCCTGCGCGGGGATACATTTCGGGTAGTGCGCGTGGAAGGTGGTACGCTGCGTTATGGCCTTGCGCTCAACGGCCCCGTATTTCGGCAGCCTGGCCCTCCTATCGTTTTCACGGCTTATGGGCCTACCTCTGCACCTCTGCCGCTTTTTACCGGAACTTGGCGCCTTTCGGACTCGGCCCAGGCCATAATTTCCTCTGGCCCCCTTATCAAAGTAGCCAAACCCTTTGGCACGCAAGACAGCTTAGTGCCTTTGCGGGTTTTTTGGCGGGGGCAGCCGCTGCGCCCAGCCCGCTTCCCTAACGACTCCCTGCTTATTATCCAGCAGAGCCTTTTCAACCGAGCTACAGACCCTGACACCCTTGTTTCCGCTGGCCTGCAAAATGTCCCCGCCGCTTTTGTGGCCGGCGCACGCGTATGGGCTTCCTTAGGATCGGATTACAGCTGGGGCTGTAACAAAGCCCAAAGCCTCGTGAATAACCAGCTGATTGTGCTTCCTTGGGGCCCCTTCACTCCCCTGCGCGGCGCCCGTTTCTTCTTAGAAGGAAAGCCCGAGTTTATTGACCAGCCGGGCGAATGGGCCTACGATGAACAAGGGGATACGCTTTACCTTTTTCCGCCCCAGCTGCCTTTCAATCCTACCGAGTATGAGCTTATGGTAGTGCGTATGCGGCCAACTGACCGCCATGTACAAGAGCCCAAAGCCTTCACCCTTACCGCCAGCTATGACACTTTGCCCGCCGACCCTATTCAGGCCGTTCAGATAGAGAATCTGCACTTTTTTGCCTTAGGCGAGGGCATTCGTACGGCTGGGGTGTCCAACGTCGTCCTGCGCCGCAACCGCTTTTCCCATTCTTATCGTCCAATTTGGAACTTTTTAGCCGATCGGCTCTACATTCAAGAAAATGAGTTCTTTGATAATGAAGATGGGTGCATCATAATTTATGGTCGCACCGTACCTGGGCGTCAGGGGCACCCGCGCGCTATGACCCGTCGGGTGTATGTGGAGCGTAACCTCATCAAGCGCACCGGCCTTCAGCCGCGCTGGAGCTGGCAGGCTCTGCGCGTAGACTCCGCCCGCTTCGTACGGGAGGATTATAGCATCGTCGTGGGCTATAACATAGACAGCGTGATTGTACGCTATAACCGCATAGATAGCGTAAGCCAAGGCGCAATAGGCGGAAACTGCTTTTATTATACTCAAGCCGACTGGAATAATACCTACGCTGGTACGATACCCTTCATTGTGGAGAAAAACTATATTACTAACTTCTGCATGGACTTTTCCGACTGCGGGGGCATAAAGTTTATTTCCTTCATGAAGGATGGGATAGTCAGGGACAATATCCTCATAAAGGGTGCTAATCGAGACAAGTCGCATTTAGCCTGGCCTGTGCGTCCCTTTGCTAAAGGCCTCTATAGCGACGTAAGCCCGCACGACATTATTTGGGAGGGTAATACAGTGATTGGAGCCAGCCTAGGCTGCGGAAACTTCTTTGGAGGTGGCCCTATACGCCGCATTAGGGTGCGCCGGAATACCTTCTACAATTGTCAGCGGCTAGGGATAGACGTCGTACCTGAATGGGGCGGGGCCGAAGGCTGCGAAGTAGTAGGCAACATCTTCTTCTTAGGCATGCATGAAGGGGGGGCCGTGAATTTCTACGATGCTGGCGGAAATAACCGGCGCGACAGCTTTACGACTGTAGATGAGAATCGCTATGGCCATCCTACCTATGCCATTTCCTATGTGTATAGGGCGGAGAATGGCTCAGTAACGGCCCTTAGCCTGCGCCAAATGCAGGCTCAAACGCCCTATGAGCGCTCGCCTTTGAGTAAATGGCTGCACTGGGTAGGTTTCCGCGCCTGGGACAGCGCCCAAGTAAGGCGTCAGCTTGTAAGCAATCCGTCCTTAGACCCTGCTCAGCCCCTTCCCATAAGCGCCTTTGGTCAAGCCCGGCTTCGGCGTGTGGAGAGTTCCCCCTTTGGCGGGCCAGCCTATCTGGTCTGGTATCCCGATACTGCGCCGGCTGGAGTTTGGTCAGGCGTCGGCATGCGCCTCAACGAAGCCGTCTATACCACTACCTTAGACAGCAGCCAGCTCTACCGCTGGTCTATCTACTGGGCGGCGAATCGGTCCAAAGACTTCTATGCCACGGTCGGTTGGCCGCGCTACCGCCACCCCAATACGGGCGATACCTTAAGCACGACCGACCGTTTTGCCCTCCCTGTTTTCCGCCCCTACACCCCCGAAACCCTGCAGGTTCGCTACAAGCCACGCTTTCAGCAGTTCTGGACTAATCCTACCATAGCTTTAGAAAGGGGCGACTCGGTCTGGTTTGGATATTGGAATTTTGAAGAGATAACGCCTAATTCGGTGCCCTCTTTAGAGGAAGTGTACCCAATATTTATCAATCCTTCTGATGAAACGGCAGAATTTCCCCTACCGCCTGGGTGGATATATCTTACCTTGGACAGCACGGCCGTGTGGGGTAAGGTGCGGGTACAGCCGTGGCGCAGTCGCATCTTAGTACGCCTGCGGTACGAGTCAGCGCTGGTAAATCCCTCCGACGAAATCTTTGTAAGTACCTGGGCGCTAGCCTTTCCTAATCCTACGCCCGGTAGGCTCAAGGTGCTTATACCCGAGCCAGCCGAATACTTTCTCTATAATACCCAGGGACAACTCCTTGATCGGGGTAGATGGATAGAGGAGGGGGAACTGGACCTGACTGGTTGGGCTTCAGGCCTGTATCTTCTAAGACTTAGCTATCAGTCGGGCCATCAGGAAGTTGTGCGTCTGATGCGCGAGTAGGCGGAAAGGCGAGCTGGCGTGTAATTTGGAGGCAGGAAGCTTACCGGCGGACGGTAGATTAGGGGGGCTAATTTTGACTCTACCTACCGGACGCTCTTGGTACTTTTTGGAGCAATGAGGCCAAATGACGGACGCACGCCGCAAAGGCCCTTCCACTCGGTGCAAAAGCGGGGCAGGAGCTACTTTGGGCCTGGAGCGTACTGGGAGGCAGTGTCTTAGCGGGATGATACCATTGCCTTCCTGCGGGGCGATACTTTTAGAGCTGTTTGGGGCGATGCCTATCATTGGGCTGCAGGGCTGCGGTTTCCCTGAAGATCTCTTCTGCTCTTCACAGGCATTTGGCGTTCATTCGGTTCGGCTTGCGCTATCCTTCAAAGTAGCTGAGCTATTCGGGAAATAGGACACGGTGAGGCCTCTACGAGCATTTTGGCAGGACAAGTTTTTGCGTCCTGCTCGCTTCCTATGACCCTTGTTCTATGAAAAAGCCCCCCACCGACTTTGCTGGGGGTAGCCTAAGCTGCCGCTTCCTGCGCCCACTCTGGGCGCACTAATCTTTAGGAGAAGGAAAATGAAAGCCTACTTACGCATAGGCTACGGATTTGACAAATATACGAAGGGTACGGCGGCTTTCTAAAATTTTTCTGGCAGGTTTGCCACGGCAGTCAAGAAACGCTGGCATGGCTTTGGGAAACCAGCCGCTCTGGATTTTTGTTTCTTCTAGGCTATGAAATTGGCGCAGAATGTAGGCTCTACCGATAGGATTATCCGCCTCATCGTCGGTGGGGCTCTGATAGGAGCGGGAGCCTATCTCTCCTCCTGGGTATTAGGCGGGGTAGGGCTAGTGCTCCTACTTTCGGCGGCCGTAGGGCGGTGCGGACTGTACTACTTTCTCGGGATAAACACCTGCGCGCCTAAGAAAAGCTAAGCGAGCCTCTCAAAACTCTACTCCCAAACGGCTTTTAAGGGTAAGTTTTGGGGGCTCACTATAGCTTTTGGCGCTTAGGGTGATAGGCTTCAGCACCCCGACCTCCTACGGCTCAGATAGAGCCTTTTCTACCTTTGTGTAGTGTATCGGGAGCTATTTTCTATCCCGCGACGGGACAAGGACAGGGAGTGGGTGTATTTTTGTGGGCATTCGTTAGGGGCGCAGCCGAAAGCAGTACCCAGCTACGTGCGACGGGCACTGGAAGAATGGCGGTGGGAAGGGGTAGGGGCCTACTTCTCCGAGCGGGCTCACTGGGTGGATTATGCAGACCGGCTTCGGGCCAAGCTCGCCCCGCTGGTAGGCGCTGACCCCAGTGCGATTGCAATTGCCCATACGCTTACCACTAATCTCCACCTTTTGCTAGCCAGCTTCTATCGGCCCACGCCCGAGCGTTTTATGATTCTTACCGAAGCGGCTCTTTTTCCTACGGATGCTTATGCGCTTCAGAGTTGGGCGGCCCGCTGGAACTATCCGCAAGCCATATACGAGCTTGAGCGCCTTATTCCTTCTACCGAAGAAGTGATAGCCACTATACGCCGCTTAGGGGAGCGGCTGGCAGGGGTTTGGCTGAGTGGGGTGCACTATCTTACAGGGCAGCGAATGGATATAGCGGCGATTACGGCGGCGGCGCATGAGGTGGGGGCTTGGGCGGGGTGGGACCTTGCCCATGCGGTAGGGAATATCCCGCTGGCGCTCCAGGCCTGGGAGGTGGACTTCGCCGTCTGGTGCAGCTATAAGTATCTTAATGCCGGGCCAGGGGCAGTGGGCGGCCTCTACGTGCACCCGCGCCACCATGGGCAGGTACCCCTTCTAGCAGGCTGGTGGGGCAACCGGCTGGAGACCCGCTTCCTTATGCGTACGACCTTTGATCCAGCGCCAGACAGCCGCGCCTGGATGCATAGTAACCCCTCCCCCCTCCTTCTCGGTGCCTTAGAGGCAAGCCTGGATATCTTTGCCCTATTGGACCTGCCGGCTTACTACCAGAGTATTCAGGCGATGCACCGCCGGTTGCGTGCGGCGCTGGCGGGGTTGCCTCATGTAGAGCTCATCACCCCCGAAGAGGCGCACGGCGCCCAGCTTTCCTTCCGTCTGCGCTTAGCCGAACCTCACCAGGCTTTCAAACAGCTCCTGACAGAGGGCTTCTTTGTAGATTGGCGGGAGCCGGATATTATTCGTGCAGCGCCCGTGCCGCTCTATAACCTACCTGAGGAGATTGACCAGTTTGCCGATGCGGTGGCTGCTTTGGCTAGGTAGTATGAGCCTTGGGATGCCGATGCGCTACCGGCTGCGCTGGGAAACGCCCCCGCGCTACACCTATATAGTGGAGATTGTGGCTTCGCCTTCGCCGGGGCGGCGTACCCTGTTTTGCCTACCGGCCTGGCGGCCGGGCCGCTACATCCTGCAGAACTACGCTGGGGCTGTATCCCATTTCGCCGCTTACGACGAGGCGGGCCGCCCTCTGCCCTGGCGCAAGACTACCAAAGACACCTGGGAGGTCCAAAATCCCGCGCGCGGCCCTATACGAGTAAGCTACCATTTCTATGCCCGCCAGCTGGATGCCGGCTCTAGCTACCTCGCCGAAGGCCTTGTCTACTTCAATCCCGTCAATCTCTTTATGTACATTCCCCGGCGGCTGGAAGAGCCTTGTGAGCTGGAGATACCTTCGCTGCCGCCCGATTGGGCTGTAGCTACGGCCTTACCCCGCTGCGCCCCGCAAACCTTCTGCGCCCGCAGCTACCATCACTTGGCCGATAGCCCTTTCTTAGCTGCACCTACCCTGCGCACAGAAAAGATGGCCTGCGAGGGCCTTACTTTTTATGTGCATTTTTATGGTAAGGTAGGCGCGCAGAATCTTTCGCCCTTTCTCCAAAATATTTGCCGAATCATTCAGACGCAAAAGCGGATATGGGGGGGGAAGCTGCCCGTAAGTGAATATCATTTTATCTACCTGCTGGTACCCTTTCGCCTTCGCCATGCGGTAGAGCATGAAAACTGCGCCATGTTTGTGCTGCCCGAGGAGGGGGCAGTCTCCGAAGAAGCCCTGCGCAGCTTTTTAGGCATTTCCGCTCATGAATTTTTCCACCTCTGGAACGTCAAGCGCCTGCGCCCAGCGGCCCTCTGGCCCTATCGGTACGACCGAGAGGTTTATACAAGCCTGCATTGGTTTACCGAAGGGGTTACGGACTACTATGCGGGCCTTACGCTGCTGCGGGCGGGGCTCATGGAGATAGAGGAGTATTGGCGGCAGCTTAGCGCCGACCTCTCGCAGGTAGAAAATGCCCCAGTCTATCAGCTCTTCTCGCCAGCGGAGCTTAGTTTGGACAGCTGGCTGGCTACTTCTACTTATCGCCCTCCCCATCTGCAAGGCTCTTTTTATGCCGCGGGGAAACGGGTAGGCTTTCTCCTAGATATGCTGCTGCGGCGCGAAACAAAGGGGAAGGTTACGCTGGACTCCCTTCTGCGCTATCTGTATGCCCAGTACTACGAGCGAGGCAAAGGCATGCCGGAAGAGGCCGTGGCGCGCGCGGCGGTACGCCTGGGCGGAAGCGCTTTAGCGGAATTTTTCCAGCGCTTCGTATGGGGACGGGAGCGGCCGGCTTACTCTGAGCTCTTAGCAGGCCTTCCGCTTACGGTTCAGGAGCGGCGCCAGCGCCTTCCCAGCTGGGGTAGTATAGGGATTACTCGTACCGAGCCTGACGCCGAAGGCCTAAAGGTAGTCGACGTCCTTCCGGGCAGCCTGGCCGAAAGCGCCGGAATAGAGGTAGGCGATCTCCTCCTCACCATAGAAGGTCAGCCCACTACGCAAATCTCAGCGGATTTCTGGGAAGATTTACCCTCTGGTCGTATTTTAGAGATTGGCTATAGTCGGGCCGGCTTTCCGCAAACCGCCTGGCTAACCTATGATCCTGAGCGCCTAAGCTACCGCACCGAAATCCATCTCCGTCCCACCGATCCGGCCTTTCTCAAGGAGTTTTGAAGGTCAGTTGTACTTTTGCGCCATGGCTAAGGTTTCCATTATTGGAGCTGGGAACGTAGGGGCCACAGCAGCCGATGTAATTGCCCGCGCAGGGTACTGCCGGGAAATTGTGCTTTTGGACATCAAGCCGGGTCTCGCTGAAGGAAAAGCCTTAGATATCGGCCAGACGGCGCCACTTTTCGGCTTTGATACCAAGGTGCGAGGCGTTACGAATGATTACAAAGCCATTGCCGACTCCGACGTAGTGGTCATTACCTCGGGTAAGCCAAGGGGCCCAGGGATGAGCCGCGACGATCTCGTCCATGTAAATGCCGAAATCATCAAGTCCGTAATAGAGCCGGCCGTTTTCTATGCGCCGAATGCCATATTCCTCATGGTAACAAACCCGCTGGATACTATGACCTATTATGCCTATAAGCTTTCCAAACTGCCCTCTCAGCGGATTTTTGGGATGGCTGGCGTGCTGGATACGGCACGCTACCGCTATTTCTTAGCCCAAGAGCTCAATGCTTCTGTCCAGGAGATAGAGGCCATGCTGCTAGGGGGGCATGGGGATACCATGGTCCCCCTACCGCGCTATACGACGGTGGCGGGCATTCCTGTAGAGCATCTTATTCCGTCTGACCGGCTTCAGGCTATAATTGAACGTACAAAGTATGGCGGGGGGGAGCTCACGAAACTCTTAGGGACTTCGGCTTGGTATGCGCCGGGCGCCGCCATCGCTCAAATGGTGGCCTCAATAATTTTAGACCAAAAGCGCATTCTACCTTGCAGCGTTTATCTCAATGGGCCGTATGATCTGCATGATATCTACATCGGCGTGCCAGCCAAGATAGGGCGCAATGGGGTAGAGGAGATTATTCAGCTGGCCCTGACGGAGGAGGAAAAGCGCCTTCTCCATATCTCGGCCGAGGCCGTGCGGTCGATGAATGCCATTCTGCGGTTTTGAGTACTTTTGCCACTTATGAAGGGGCATTCGGGCAGCCAAAAGCGCTTCAAGATCACTGCTACGGGCAAGGTGCTGCATAAGGCTACGGGCCGGCGTCATAACTTTTCCAGCAAATCGCACCGGCGTAAGCGCCAGCTTCGGAAGGATCGGCTCGTAAAGACGGCGGATATGGCGCGGGTGCGGCTTCTTACGGTTCATCTGTCTTAGGCTATGCGGGCAAGGAATAGGGTAGCTTCGCGGGAGCGGCGGCGGCGCATCCTTCGCCAGACGAAAGGCTACTGGGGCCGCAAAAAGAACGTCTTCCGCCATGCCCATAATCAGCTCCAAAAGGGGCTTACCTATGCCTATGCGCATCGCCGACGGAAAAAGCGGGACTTCCGCCGCCTCTGGATTACTCGCCTCAATGCCGCTGTACGTGTGCACGGGCTGAGCTATAGCCAGTTCATTCACAAGCTCAAACAGGCCGGGATCGCACTCAATCGGAAAATGCTGGCGGATCTAGCTGTAACGCAGCCCGAGGCCTTTTCGGCTATCGTGGCGCAGGTACAGCCGGCTGCATGAGTTTAGCGCTGCTTTTCCCCGGCCAAGGGTCTCAGCAGGTAGGCATGGGGAAGGCGCTCTACGAGGCCGTTCCAGGAGTGCGTCCCTTTTTTGAAACGGCAGAGCGGATAACGGGTCTTCCGCTTCGGCGGCTTATGTTTGAGGGACCAGCCGAAGCTCTCCAGCGCACCTCAGTAACGCAGCCAGCTCTTTACCTGCATGGGTATGCCGTGGCCTATGCGCGCGGCTTTATGCCTCAGGCGGTAGCCGGTCACTCCTTAGGCGAATTCACGGCCTTAGCCGTAGCGGGGGTTATAACCTTTGAGGAAGGTCTGGAGCTGGTGCGGATTCGGGCGGAAGGCATGCAGGCCGCCTGTGATGAAAAGCCCAGCACTATGGCGGCCATCATAGGCCTTTCCGAGGCCCAAGTGGAGGCGCTCTGTAAGGAAGTTACCGAAGGCCTTGTAGTACCAGCCAACTACAACTCACCCGGTCAGGTAGTGGTTTCTGGCGAAGTAGCTGCAGTGGAAGCGGTCTTAGCAAAAGCGCGCGCCGCTGGGGCTAAGCTCGCCAAAAAGCTCGCCGTAAATGGGGCTTTTCACTCCCCGCTGATGGCTTCGGCGCGCGCCCGGCTAGCGGCCGCCATTGAGGCTACTTCCTTCCAAGCCCCTAAGGTAGCCGTATACCCCAACGTAACCGGCCAAGCCGAGCGCGACCCCAAACGTCTCCAAGCCCTTCTTATAGAACAGCTCACCGCTCCCGTACGCTGGACCCAAACCCTGCAAAACATGTGGGCCGACGGCCTGCGTACGTTTTACGAATTAGGCCCAGGTAATGTATTAGCGGGGCTTGTACGCCGCACCTTGCCTGAGGCCGTGGTAGCCTCCTACGACTCCTAAAAAACTTTTGACCCTATCAGGATTACTAACCCGGGAAGGAAACCGTGGTAGCCTCCTATGACTCCTAAAAAACCCCTATCTTCGCCCTTGTATGGCTAGTTTGGAGGAGCTCATTAAGGCCGCTCTTCAAAAACCAGACTTGCGCAAGTCGGTCAAAGGTATTTTAGAACAAGCCTTGGAGCAGCTAGCCAGCCCTAACCTGCCCGAAGATGAACTTAAGAAGCTACTTGAGCAAGCCGAAAAACTGGCTAAAGAATACGCCTAAATTCTATCGCCTTGGCTCTTTCTAGCTTGAAAATGCAGAGTATTCGCTGAATAAGAGCACAAAACTACGCGTAAAGTCTTTCTCTTTAACTGAGCGTGAAGTTTGTAGCTGGGGGAAGGCAGGCCGCTCCTCCCCTTAGGTCGGCAAACTGAGATAACGTAGAAGAAAGAAGAGGTCGTCTACCGATGCGGCAAGGGCAATATAGGCGGCTAAGAGTCTGGGCTCAGCCTAGTTCAGAGCAAAGCTGGTAGGGCTTCTTGGACCCTTTTTGCCGCTAGCTCGGCGTAGGCCGAATGAATCTCTATGCCTATAAAATGCCGCTTTCGCCGCACTGCCGCCACGGCTGTACTTCCGCTCCCTAAGAATGGATCTAGCACCACAGCCCCTGGAATTGTGCTTAGTTCTATGAGGTATTCGCACAGGGCTACAGGCTTGGCCGTGGGATGGGGAAGGTCTTCGGCCGCCTTCGGTAGAAGAAAATACTTGTCTAGAAGTGTCTCAGTCTCATCTAAAAGAAGCAAGTTAGCGGGGAACATGCCTTTACCGACGGGAATTTCAGTTTGAAAGAGACCTACCTGATGCTGGAGGAAGTTTTCCAAGAGTGTGCCCTCATACGGCTTCTGCGCTACAATAATGGGTTCATATACCGATTTAACCTGAGGGGTTTTCCAGCCGTGGAGCTTCTGGTGGAGTTTTTCTTTGACGGCTTCCGGAAGCGGTAATCGCCGGATGAAGTGATGAAGGCTCATGGCTTTGGGCTGGCTTTGGGTATAAACCCACAAAAAGGTGTCGCGCAAATAGAACCCTGCATCTTCTACGGCACAGGCTACTCGGTGAAAGAGCCGTGGGCTGGCAAAAGTGAAGAAGAAGCCGCCTGGTTTGAGCACTCGGAAGATTTGCTGAGCGATGGGGAAATACCACTCATAGAGCCTTTTCCCTTGGCTGGGGTCAAACTTCATGCCTGGGGGAAGGTGATGCACTTGCTGGCGCTTATAAGATTTAGGAGCCGCGCGTTCGGGCGTCCAAGTCTCATCCAGCTTATCCAGAAAGTAGGGGGGATCAGTTAGAACTAAGTCTATGGCGCTTTCAGGCAGCTGGGGGAGTATCGTCCGCGCATCCGCACAAATGACCTTATCTAAGTAAGGGTGAAGAGAATCGGAAATCATGAGCGCTGCCAAGCAATATACGAAATTTAGCTTCTTCTGGGGGCTTATAGAAGAAGAATAGGAACCTTGCGATGGCGGCTCAGGGGAACCCGAATGCTCTACATGCTACCTTCCTACCCCTGGCAGAGATACTCAGGGAAACTGAACTCAAACTCAACCTTAGGTCAAAATCTCTTGATACCAGCGGAGGGTATCCGGAAGTAAGTGTTCCAGAGGTCGTATAATCCCACCCATGACCGTTCCGTGCTTCTTGCTATCAAATCCCTTTGGCAT
Source organism: Bacteroidia bacterium (assembly GCA_025059535.1). Taxonomy (GTDB): domain Bacteria; phylum Bacteroidota; class Bacteroidia; order SpSt-205; family SpSt-205; genus SpSt-205. Next base: position 58 of record JANXCX010000024.1, on the reverse strand, counting down.
GAACTCGGGCGCATTCTGTACATATACACCGTCCAGAAATACAGAGGCTAATAGTCTA
>JANXCX010000005.1 GCA_025059535.1 Bacteroidia bacterium | reverse complement strand
CCCGCTGGCAGCGTCACGTCGCGGTAGAAGTGCACGACGGAGGTAGCGCTAACGTTGTAATTGTGGGATGGTGTGCCACTACAGGTAGTGGAAATATAAATCGCTCGGGAGCCATGGTGCGCTCCTGCTCCAGTATGGACGACCCAGTAGTTAGTTTGACTGCCATTGACGACGGTCCAGCCATCGGCGGTGAAAGTGCCGGTATTACACACATTGGCTGACTCAAAGGAGCCGGCATTACTTGTACCATCTACCAGGATAGTCTGTGCCCAGCCCAGGCCGAGGAGGAGAGAAAGGCCTATGCGGTACATGGGTTTAGCGGGTTTGAGGGGAGGTTTCGGGTTTGTGGGGAGTCAGGGTGTGCACCTCGGCGCCGCTGGCCCGAAGCACCTCATAAATATCGCTCAAAGGCATCTCTGGGATGGTATAGAGACGCAGCGCCAAGCGCTGGCCTACCCCTTCTTTGAATTCCACGTGATGAAAGCCTACCTTCTGTAGGATACGCTGCCGCAGGGCCTCGGCGTAGGGGTATGGGTCGGCGCCGGGTTTATAATCACGCAAAAGGACTACGGCGTCATAGGCTACCAGTTTTTCCCGTGGAATAGAGGCATCCTTCTGGGCAAGTACCCAGCCCACCAGCAAGCCCAGTAAGCCAAGTCGGTACATCGGGCAAATATACGAAAAATCCTCCATTGTAGTACTTCTCCCCTGAGGGGAAGCGCAGAGGAGGCTAAGCTTTCTGATAGAAAAGCTGCTCCCAGGCCTGCTGACGCTCCGCCGCCTCGGTGATATAGGGGCTGAAGTAGGCGATATTGAGGAGGAGCCAGTTTATGAGGTTAGCCGGGAAGTAGAGCGGACGGACGAAATCCACGAAGAGCACCGCCCGCAGCTCATTGGTGTCATTATGCACTTCGTGGTCAAAGCAGTCGTCAAAGATGAGCACCTTACCTTCCTCCCAGTAGAGCCGCTGATCATGGACGCGGATCCAGCAGCGCTCCCGCTCCTTAGGCACAATAAGGCCTAAATGGAGACGAAGGACGCCATTATAGGGGCCGCGGTGTGGGGGAATGTACTTCCCAGGCTCTAAAATGGAGAAGAAAGCCGTTTTGAGGCCTGGGATGCGGCGCAGGAGGCGCGCGGTCTCCGGGCACAGGCGGGCATTGCGCTCGCTCCAGCGGCCATAGCCGCAAAACATGAAGGTCTTCCAGTTCTTATCCTGCGTAATCCCGCTTACCTCGGGCGTGATTTCATGGAAAGCTGGCAGCTCCTCTTTGCGGCTAAGCACGCGCAGCAGCTCGGCCCGGATAGGCTGCCAGTTTTTCTCAAGCTCCAGCGCCCAAGGAAAAAGCCTTTTATCATAGATGGGGGGATTGCCATGGACGGAGAAGCGCACATTCAGCTTTTCCGCCCAGCGAATAAGCCCTTTGAAAAAACGGTCGCGGAAAGTAGTAGGTTCGCTGAGAAACTTTTTAGCCGCTACGGGTGTCGTGGGTGCCGCCATGGCGCAAAGATAGGGGTTTTCCGATAGAAGGAAAAGCCGCTAGGGCTCGCTGGCTTTTTCCCACTCGGCTAAGGCTTCTTGGCAGCGGGCCTCCCGCACTTCTATGGGGACGTTTTTGCGGGCTTTTCGGAGCCATTTTTCTATGGCTTGGCGCTTTTTGACCTCTAAGGCGGCTTCGGCGAAGCGCTCGTAGTCCAGCTCTAGGTTGGCCCGGTGGGGTGGGTAGAGTTTTTGGAGCCAGACGATTCGGGCGCCTTTACGGCCTTCCCGCGTCGTAAAGACGGTGGGTTCGGAGATTTCGCCTGGGCGCAGCCGATCCACGAGGAAATAGAGGTCGGGCTCTAGTCGGTCTAAGGGCAGGCGGAAGCTGCGACTTTCTTCATCGCTGAGGCGCCCGCCCATGGCCTTGCTTACGGGGTCCTCCGAGTACTCAATAGCCGCGCGGATGAAGCTGATAGAGTCGCGCAGAATTTGCTGGCGCAGGGTAGCTAAGGCCTGACGAGCCTTTTCAACATCTGCCTCGGTGATAGTGGGCTGGAGAAGGATGTGTCGGACTTGGGCCCGGTTGCCCACACGCTTTTCTACCAGAAGGATATGGAAGCCGTAGGGCGATTCAAAGACGGGCGACACTTCGCCGATAGGCTGGCTAAAGGCCATGCGTTCAAATTCGGGGACCATCTGGCCGCGCGTAAACTCGGGGAGCAGCCCGCCCTGCCGCGCCGAGGCTACATCCTGCGAGAAGGCACGCGCCGCCGCAGCAAATTCCATTTTACCAGCCCGAATCTCCTGACGAATCGCTTCTAAGCGCTGACGCGTCGCTTCCCGCTCCGCTGGGGAGGGCTTGGCCCAAAATACAATCTGGCTCAGCTCCACCTCCGCCGGTAGGAGAGGTAAGCTATCGGGCGGAATGGACCGAAAAAAGTCGCGCACTTCCTGGGGGGTGATACGGATGTCGCTAAGAATTTTCTGGCGCATCTCTTCGGCGAGGAGCTGCTCCCGAATCTCGCCGCGCAGGTCCTGTTTGAGGATAGGTAGGGGCTTGCCGTAGATTTCGGCGATAGCTTCGGGCGAGCCCAGCTGAGCCGTGAGAATCTGAATGCGGCGGTCCAGCTCGCGTTCTACCTGCTCGTCGTTGACTTTGAGGCTGTCCAGGCGGGCCCGCACGAGGAGGAGTTTCTGGATAATCATGCGCTCTAAAACCTCGCAGTAGAGGCCGCCGTCATCGGGTGTGCCAATTTGTTTGAGATAGGCGTACTGCTGCTGCACCTGCGACTGGAGGATGAGCTCATCGCCGACGAGGGCGGCGATGCCCTCTAAGCGCGACTGGGCCGCACTAGTACAAATCCACATCAGGGCGAGCCAGCGCCCGCTGATACACGCTGTCTTCAAAAGCCGAAAGCCAGGCATGAAGCCGCTGTTGAAGGTAAAGATTTCTAAGCTGGTCGCGCACTAGGTCAAAGGGCAGGATTTGGCCGGGTAGGATGAGGCCCGTAAGCTGGAAGACAAGGAGGTAGGTGCCGTCGGCTTCTATTCGGCGTGTTTGGGCCACACCACCCGGCAGCAGCGTCGTAAGGGCTACGGGAAAAAAGGCCTGAAGGCTATCTAGTCCAGCTTGGGGTTGCCACTGGGCCATTACTTGGCCGGGGTAATTTTTTTCTTTTAGCCACGCTTGCCATACCGAGTCGGGCGCGCGCAGGTGCTGGGCTAGCTCACGCTGCGCAAGCCAGGTATTCGGTAATTTCACCCACCGATAGCGGTAAAACGGCGTGATAGCCCGAAAGGCTTCGGGCTGCTTTTCATACTGGCGCAGGAGCACGGAATCGGAGGGCGCCTCGTGGCGCATTACCTTTTCGGCAAAAAGCCGGGAGAGATAGGCAATAAGCAGGTGGGTGCGGTATTCTTGCACTTGGGCTTCTATTTGGCGGCGCAGCTCGGGCAGAAGGGCGTAGGCGGTGTCGGCGAGGGCCTGCTGCCGCAGCCATTCCGCCCCATAGGCCCGAAGGAGAGCCGCCGTATCGGCCTCCGCTGGCACGGCTAAGCGACTCAAGGCCTCCGCCTGCGTAAGGTAACGGTCCTTATAGCGCGCTACCACCGGCTCCGAGGGCGCTCGCTTACACCCAAGCGCTAAACTACCGAAAAAGGCGAGCAAATACTTTTTCATTTATGCGGGCGGGGTAGGCTTTCTGAAGCCTTTCCAGCCAGGCCTTTTCCAGAAAATCTTGATATTTCTGGATAAGCTCTATGCGTACCTCTTCAAAAGTTTTATATCCAGCTGGAAGTTTGCGCAAAACGTAGGCGGTTTTCCATTCGCGGCCGCTGCCGCGCACGGGCAGCCAGCGGGAAAGGCTACCATCCGCAAAGTAGGGCTGGTAAAGGTTATCGGCTTGGGCCCGCTCTATGTAGCGCGGCAGTATAGTCCACCGAAAGCTGCCCTGACGATTTACCGAGTCAATAAGCCCTAGGGAGGCTTCCGGCAGGCGCCGACTAAGTTCGGCTAAGCTAGCCGAGTCTGTACCTATGATCTCTATAACCTCTAGGCGCTCGCCCGCAGGAAATTCGGTACGGTGCGCCTCATAGAAGCGCTGCAGACCCGCGGTGTCCTCTACCGCCTTGCGCCATACTTCCTGCTCGCTGATGTTGAAGAAGAGCACGCCATTGAAGTACTCCTGTCGTAGGAGTTCAAACTCGGGGTATCGTGCGGGGAGTTCCTGAAGCTCTAAATCCAGCACTTTTTCCTGAGCGAAGCGCCGCAGCATACTTTGGAGGAGGGCTTCGGAAAACTGGCGCTCCCCGGTGCGCTGGCTGATCCAGAAGCGCAGAAAGTCCTTCACGGAATACCGCGTGCCCTTTAGGGTAAAAAGCGTAGCTTGAAGAAGGGCTGTGGGCAAGCTCTCTTGGGCCGCCTCCAGATTCGGATAGAGGGTATCTAAGGCTTGCTTTAGTGCGGTGCGCGTGGCGCTATTTTCCTGATACTTGTAGGCCAGTAGCCGTTTAGCGAAATAGGCTTCTTCGGCGGCTTTGTAGCGGGGATCGCGCTGAAGGCGCGCCTTTAGGGTGGGGCGCATCACCTCATACTCCCCTATCGGCTGAACCTCTAGAACCTTTAGGATATGCCAGCCGAAGCGCGTGCGGAAAGGCTCACTAAAACCGCCGACGGGCAGGCGCCTTTTGATTTCTTCCATTTGAGGTATGAGGCGTGCGGTGCCTAGCTCGCCGCCCTGCGTAGCGCTGAAAGGATCGTCGGAAAAATCGCGAGCCAGTTCCTCCCATTTTGCGCCTTGTTGCAGGCGCCGGTATACTTCCCGGATGCGGGCTTCGGCGGCCACACTATCCTTAGCCGCGTAGGCTGGCCCCCAGCGTACAAGGATGTGCGCGACTTTACGCTGGCCGGCATGGGGCTCGCGCGCCCGCACCTGGATAAGGTGATAGCCATAGCTGGTACGCACAGGAAGGGAGATATCCCCCACAGGCGTAGTATAGGCGGCCTCCTCAAACTCAGGCACCATATCCAAGGCGGAGAAATAGCCCAAATCCCCTTGGGTATGGCTAGCAGCAGGGTCCTCGGAATGGCGGCGCACCGCCGCCTCAAAGGAAAGTAGGCCGCGTACGATGGAGTCGCGCACGGCCAAGGCTTTCTGGTAGGCCTTCGCCGTATCCCCCTCTGAAATGGTAAAAAGAATATGGGCGGCGCGCAGCTCCTCGCGCAGGCGCGCATGGACCTTGCGCAGCAGCGTATCCAGCACCTCCCGCTCCATAAGGAAGGGCCGAGCCAACTGGCGCAGATACCCTTCATATTCGCGCCGAAAGCTCTGGAGCGTATCCAAGCGCCGCGCTAAGGCATCGGCTACCTTACGACGAAAGTTTAGGTAAGCCTCCAGGTAGGCTCGATACTGCTGGGGGGTATGAGTGCGTGCTTTTTCCCAGCCGCCATGCGCCTTTGCATAGGCGTATTCAAACTCCGCCTGGGTAATGCGGATTTTACTGCCTAGGCGCGCCAGCTCCGCCTTACGTTTGCTCCAATCCTGCGCCCACACCCACCCCACTATCACCGCTAACAGAGCCCACATGCCGCAAAGTTAGTGCGCCTGCTGGGCTACCTGACGAATATGATCTAAAAGCACCCGCAAAGCCGGCGTAAAGTCGCCATAGTGATTTTGAATGATAATATGGGCGTAGTTTTTGAGGGGTTCTACGAACTGGCGGTAGGCGGGCAAAACCTGGGTAAGGTACTGGTGGATGATAGCTTCAGCGGGGTAGCCGCGCTCGCGCTGGTCGCGCTGAAGCCGCCGAATAAAGCGGTACGGCTCATCGGCCTCTAAAAAGATGCGCAGGTCAAAAAGCTCACGCACCTCGGGCCGATAAAAAAGAAAAAGCCCCTCAGCGATAAGGATGGGGGCAGGCTGAAAGGTAAGCCAGCGGGGCTGAACCTCGGGGCGGTTGAAGGTGTATTCCCGCTGCTGTACGGTTTTACCCGCCCGAAGGGCCAGTAGGTCTTGGTAGAGCTTTTCGTGATCTATGGCTTCGGGTAGGTCAAAGTTGACCTGGCCATCGGGCCCCCGCCGCTGCTGGCTGAGATCTTTATAGTAATGGTCCGTAGAAATGAAAGTAGCTTGGGAGGGGGGCAAGGCGCGGGCTAAAAGGTCTAAGAGGTAAGTTTTGCCTGAGGCGCTCCCTCCTGTAATGCCGATCCAGTAGGGCATAGGGCAAATTTTCTACCTTTGCGGGCTATGGCGGTACGGCTGCGCTTGCGGCGCGCAGGACGAAGACATTACAGTTTTTTCCATATTGTAGCGGCCGATAGTCGGGCTCCTCGTGACGGGGCCTTCATAGAAAAAATTGGCTACTACGATCCCAACAAGGCCCCTGCCCTGATCCAAGTGGATCACGAGAGGGCGCTCTACTGGCTCATGCGGGGTGCGCAACCGACCGAGACGGTTCGTTCCCTTCTTTCACGTAGCGGCGTTCTTTTTAAGCTACACCTTATGCGCAAGGGCAAATCGCCCGAGGAGATCGCGCAGGCCTATGCGGCATGGCAGAGCCAAAAGGCAGCCAAGACAGCTCGCTAAAGCCTCTCCCGCTTAGTGAGCTTTTTCTCTGGGGGCGAGTTCGCCGGCCGCATGGCTTGAAAGGCGATTTGCTGGTAGAAAGTTTTGCCGAAAACCCTACGGCGTATGATCGTCGGTACTTCTGGGTGGTCCTACCTGGGAGTGAGGAGGGACGGCCTTATCGCGTGGCTACGCTGAGGCCTTACGCTTGGGGCTCTACCTCAAAATCGCCGAACCACCTCTGGCGCTTACGCTTTGCCGGTGAGACCCACCGCACCCAAGCCGAGAGGTGGCAAGGCGCCGAACTCTGGCTCCCACGCCGCTACCTCCCACCCTTAGAAGGCGACCATTTCTACTATATAGAGGCGCTTGGCGCTCAGGTCGTAGATAGCCAGGGTAACTTCCGCGGCTATCTTAGAGCTATTCAGCCTGGCCCCGCCTATGACTTTTTTATCGTAGAAAACGAAGCCAAGGCCAGTTTTTGGATTCCTGCGCCTTTTGTGCGGCGTCTAAGGCGGGAGAGCACGCCGCCCTGTTTGGAGGTAGAGGCCCCAGAAGACCTCTGGGACCCTACTTTAGCCCAAGGACGGCCCTAGCCTAGCGGGCGTAGCGCCATGCGTAAGGTAATATATTGGAGCTTAGGGGTAGGTGGGCTTAGTCTAGTCTTTTGGGCTACTCTGGTACTGCGCGGGCCATACCTCCGGACGCCGGCCGCCTACGCTGAGTGTCAGCGCGACCCTTACTGCGCGCCAAACCTCTGGGCGGCCCCCTTCTTACCCCTTTTGCGGACCCCAGATACCGACAGCTACTTTGAAAGCATATACACGGCCATCCAGCAGGGGTTTTACGAGCCCGATATTCGCCTTCCTGGGTATGGGCTTGTCTATGGGGCTTTTTATCTTCTTACGCAGAGCCGTGCGTGGGCCTTCTGGGGCGTAGGGCTTTTCCAGTGGGCGATATGGAGCGTAGGGCTGGGGTTGTGGTTAGCCGAGGGCGCCCGCCGCGGCCTTCCTAAAGGGCTTCTCGCCGTAGGTGCCGCCGCAGTGGTTTTTTCGCCCTTAGGATACTATATCCGCTTCACGGTAACCGAACCGTGCGCTACCGCTGCCGGCCTTATTGGGTTATATGGCCTTTATCGGCAAAGGCCTCTGCTAGCGGGCTTTTTCCTAACCTGGGCCTTCTTTCTGCGACCAGTACTGGGCGTATGGCTTCCTTTGGGAGGGCTTTGGCTTTTATGGCATGGGGGTCTAAAGCGAGCCCTCCTTTTTTCTTTGCCTTTCGCCCTAGCCGAGAGCGCTTGGGTATATCACAACTACCGCCGTTACGGCGACTTTCGTCCCCTTAGCGGCACCAAAACCGCTCTAGCCGTAGGCATGTTCAATGATTTTACCCCTGGGCTTACCCGCTTTTTGCTGCTTACGGGTGATAATGTAACCTTAGCCGCTAATGACCCTTGCCATCCTCAAGGGCTTCTTCTATGTCAAGCAGAGTCCTTACAGACGCTCTCGGCTTGGGAACGGGCTTTTCCGTTTAGCCGAGGGCTGCCGGAATGCACCGCTGAGACGCTGCGGCGCGTAGGGGCCGCTATATGTGCCCTGCGCCATTCTCCTTCCTATGCCATGCACTGGCGCCCTATCCGAGCCGAGGAACCCCCTCCCTCCCCCGAAGATTGCCGCTTGGAACTATACGTCCTTGAAACACTCAAAAGATGTGGGGAGGCTCTTCAGCGCCGATACCCAGCTTGGGTATATACCCAAGCCTGGTGGCGCCGATGGCGGGCCCTTTGGTACATCCCAGCCGCTCAAGGACCTACCTCCCTCCCCCGTAAGCTTTACTATGGGTTTTTCTTCGCCCTTCTCTTGATCGCTTTAGCCGGCGGCGGCTATAGGGCCTTTCAAGAAAAAGCCCATCTCCTCCTTTTCTGGCTTTTTGCTCTGCTGCCTATCATAGTTTATACGGTGCTTTCTTCTTTTCCCTTCCTTCCTCCCTCCGCCACGGCCCTCTTAGAACGCCGCTATTTAGACCTACAGTGGCCTTTTGCGCTATTAGCTTTGGCTTGGCCAGCCAATGACCCAGCCCTTGGGCGAAGCGCCGGTCAACCTTTGCCGTCGGCTTAGCTCCAACTCCTATTCCCATGCCGCTTCTTATCCTTTGGGCACAGGTTTGCGGCCTAGCGTATGACTTGCGTTTGCAGGACACCCTTTGGATGCCTAGTCCGACAAGTCTGACGGCTTTAGGACGAATTGCGCGCGCTATAGAGCTGCGGGAGCTTCGCACGGGGATTAGGCCAGCGGCCGACCTTTTCAAGGCCAAACAGGGCGCACGGCTACTTCAAGTCTGCCAAGAGGCCGGCCAGTGGCGTTGGGAAATAGTTCTGAACGGCGAGACGCTGGTTTTCCTTTCGCGTCCTCCCCGCCTTCGGTGGCTTCGCCGCCATTTTACGCTTCTCTGCGGGCCGCGTACCTGGCATCCCAGCCGCATCCCTTACAAGGAAATAGAACTGCTTATACCTCTTTCTTGGCGGGTCCAAGCCCCTGAAGACAGCAGTTGGCAAGCTAATAGGCCCTGGCTGGAGGAATTTGCCTTACCGCTATTAGCGCTTAGGCCTTCGGTAGGCCGTCTCTGCGGTCTTCAGGTCCAGCTACGGTATCTGACTACAGGTGAAGCTCGGTATAGGGCGGTGGCGCTTGTGTGGCAGCGGCATGCGGATCTACCCTTTGACGAAGTCGGAGCCTTGGTACGCCTGCGTCGGCTACCTCCTGCGCTACGCCAGCGATTTACCCAGCTGATTGGGCGGCCCACACACGCCTACGCGCTCCGAATCCAAGACTACTACCCGGCTTCCTTCCCCGAAGCCTACCACTGGTTTTATCTACTCTGCCATGGTAGGGAGCTGCCTCTGCCAGCTAAACTGGCGGATAGCCCGCGCACGCCTTGCTTTAGCTTGCCTCCCGGCAGGATAGAATAAACACCTAGCGCAATAGGGTAACCGTGCCCGCCCGCACAAACCCCCGCAGCTTTATCACATATACGTAGGCCCCTTCGGGCGCCATCTCTCCGCCTCGACGCCCATCCCATACAAAGGGTAAAACACGGGTACGGTAGATTTCCTGACCCCAGCGATCGTAAATCGCCAGCTCCTCCACACACTCAGCATGCCCTAAAACTCGGAACACATCGTTAATACCGTCGCCATTTGGGGTAAATACATTCGGTACAAACAGGGCGCGACCTATGAGGAAGTCGGCCGTAAGGGTGTAGCGGAGCGTATCTAAGCAGCCGACTTCATCAAGATATACTAAGGTTATGGTGTAGGTCGTGCCGCTTTGAATAGGTAGTGAAACGCTAGATACGAGGGGGTAGGTATTTCCATTTATGGCGAGCTGGACTAAGCGGTCAGGCGGAAGGGGTAAAGACAGGTAGAGAAGCCCTTCGCAAATATCCATCTGCCAAGGCAGGCTATCCAGCCTACGGCGCTCGGGGACCACTACTGTCCCAACCAACGTATCGCGGCAAAGAGGACTGCCATCAGGGTTTGTGATAAGCTGCCAGGTATAAGTCCCTGGGGCGGGCGATGACCAGGCCACGGAATCGCCCCGCGCGCGCCAGTTATCCACCTGCCACTCTACGGAATTAGCGAAACGGCTGCGTGAAACGAATACTACTACCCCTCTGCAGGTATCTACCCGCACTTCGGCGCGGGCCTCGGAGCGGAAGTCTATTTCTATGGTCTGCCGCACAGTGTCCCTACAGCGGCCATCGGCAGAGACGGCTATAAGTTGTACGGTGTAAGAGCCTGGCTGGGCATAGGTATGGGTCGGATTAGGTTCGGTGCTCTGCGTGCCATCCCCAAAATCCCACTCATAGGTCCCAGCCCCCTCCGAGCTATTCTGAAAGGCGACCCGTAGAGCACAATAGTCTACGTTTAGGCTAAAGCCCGCCCGTACTATGCGACTCACCACTACCTCACGGCGTAGCGTATCGGTACAGCCTTGGGCATCATAGGCAATAAGTACCACTTCGTAGGTGCCCGATTGGGAAAAAGTGTAAGTGGGATTAGGCGTGCGGAGGGTATCGCGGCCCGCTATGATCCAGGTGTAGCTTTGGGCATTTTCGGAGCGGTTGACAAAGCGATAGACCCCGCGGCAGATGTCTCCCTCCCACGTAAAGTCCGCCCGCACATTGCTTAACCTTACCGAGACTGGCTGGCGTACCGTATCAGCACAATTCTGCGAATTGCGCACGATAAGCTGGACGGTATACGTGCCTGCGGCTGTGTAGGTATGAGTAGGTCGAGGGTCGCGGGAAGTGCGTCCATCGCCGAAGTCCCACTCATAACTGAGTCCGGGCTCCGTAGCCACCGGGCTAAAAGTCGCGCCGAGACGGCAGTTTGTCTGAAAGCTAAAATTGGCGTTCGGCCGGGGATATACGTTAACAATCCGGCGCAAGGTATCCCGCTGATTGCAAGTGAAGGGATTTATGGCTATTAGGGTAATAGTATAGGTGCCAGGCTGCGTGTAGGTAACAGGTGGCGGATTAGCGCCCGTGAAAGTTTGACCATTCCCAAAGTCCCATTCATAGGTCGTACCTTGCTGGCTAAGGTTTTGGATGGTAGCACGCAAGGGCGCACAGCCGCCAGAAGGGGTAAGGGCCATAGCGGCTACTACAGGGTCGCCCAGTTGAAAGTCTATTTTGAAGAGGGCATTATTGCAGTTGGGGCTATTATTGGTATTGGAGATGGTGCCGGGGGTGGTGGGGAAGTCGTTGAGGTTGCCGCCACAGCCGGCACAGACGGACTGGTAGATGATGCCGCGGTTATCAAACCGGCTGGTGCCGCCATCTACATGTTCTTCGGAAAGGTTTCCGCCCCAAAAGGAAGCGTAGGCAAGGCCAGTCAGCCCCGGCTGGAACGCTACAACATAGAAGTCTGCGCCGTCGGTAGTGCGCTGGTTGGCGTTAGCGGTAGTAGGAAGGCCTAGGGTGGAACCGTACCGAACGCCATTTGAAATCTCAAGCCCACCCCAGCCGGCCACATAGACGTAACCGCAGCGGTCGGCTGCAAACGCGCTTATAGTGATGTCCGGACGGGATCGTCCTGAGCCCCATACGGAAAGGCGCGTAAGCTGGGTCAGATTAGGGTTTAGGGTAAAAACGAACTGCTTGCCACCTGGATTACTGTAAGCGCCGGGAGTAGAGCTAAGATTGCCTTCCGTATGCCCTGCTCCCCAGACATTCCCTTGCCGATCCAGGTCTATCATGAATACTTGGTCGTAGCTGCGCGTCCCCCAGTAGGTAGCGCTCTGGAGTGCCTCTAAGTTACTACTGAGGCTGGCTAGCCAGCCATCGGCTCGGCCCCCCTGATAGGTGGACTGATAGGCATTATTCGTAGTAGGAAAGTCGCTGCTATTTGTACCGCCTGCCACATATACTTCGCCATTGCGGCCGAGGCGAATAGAGTAGCCCGCATCCGCCCCACTTCCCCCTAAGTAGGTACTGGCATAAAGGAAGCGCAGGTCTAAGGAGAACTTGCAAATTACCGCATCCATACCGCCCCGCAGGCTGGTCTGGTAGGCATTAGACGAGGTAGGGAAGTCCGAGGAACGCGTGGAAGAGATAATATAACAGGCCGTATCTCCCACTACAATCTCGCCGCGCCCGTCGTCGGCATAGAAGTAATAGAGGTTATAGACTCGGCTGTTAAGGCCATCCTCTCCCGTCCCGCCTATGTAAGTACTGCCTAGTAGGGTGCCTCCATCGGCGCTTATGCAGCTTACCACTATGTCTATATCTCCCCGTCGCGTGGTTTGGTAGGCATTTGAGGTAGTTGGGAAGTTAGGCGAGCGGCTAGCGCCCATGATGTAGAGATTGCCCTGAGGATCGGTAGCAATGCTGTGGGGCTGCTCATTATCGCTACCCCCCAGATAGGTAGCCCAAAGGCGTACGGTTCCTGTAGGATTAGTCTTCCAGAGGGCCATATCACACTGCCAAAAGAGGGGCTGATTTTGATTGTAATCCACTCCCCCGCCATAGGTGCTCTGGATTACGCCTGGCGTTACAGGGAAGCGAATTCCGTTTCCCACATCATTCCAGAAGACATCATTTACAATACCCCCTGCAAAGGCATTCCCTTGCAAGTCGTAAGTGGCGGTAAAACCCCAATTATCCGAGTAGGAGCCTGAGTAGGTGGAAAATACAATCACAGGGTCAATCACTACGCTTCCGCTTACTTCAGAGAGCACTTCGTAGCGTATGAGGGCGCCATCTATTTTATAGCGTATGGGCACATTAGCTTTGGCAGGCAGATTGTAGGCCTTAGGCAGCTGCTCGGGCAGTGGGCCCAAGCAGGTTTCTAAGATGAGTTGGGTACTATCCGCTAGGTAGAATCCTACGCCTTCGTAGCGCAGGCGGATAGCGCGCAGGGCTTCCGCCGACTGCCCAATCCAATCCCACTTAAGCCCTTGCGGCGTGAGGGTAAAGGCCAGGGTTACACCTGGATAAAGGTTTGGATATACCACGCGCCTAAAGCCACGTGCGCCAGTGGCGCGCCATGGGCCTTGGAAGAAGTTATATAAGGTAGGCTCAGGCTCTTCGCCAATAGGGACTACGGGGGCGGCGCCTACCCAACGAATACGCACAAAGTGGGCTTGGACAGGTATCGGCCCGCCCCACCGCTGCCAATGCGCGGTCTCTAAAAACTTAGTATCCACCAGCAGAAGGGCTATCCCTTCGTCGGTTAGGTAAATGTGCTGACCCCGAAATACCGCCTCAAACCGTACTTCGGCGTAAATCTGTCCTTTATTTTCCACAAAAGTGCCGCCGTGGCGCGCCCACACAACACCCCCAAGAACTAGAGCTACTAGGCACTGGCGCATATTCAAAAATACTAAGTCTATCCTATTTTCGTCGTATGGAGGGGTATTGGCTTGCTCAGGCCCGCCGTTTGGATTGGGCTAGGTTTCCTCAGCAGGAGGGCTCCTATTCATTTACGCCGCCTAATGTATTTATCCGATGGTTTGCCGATGGCCAGCTGAATGCGGCCTACAATTGCGTGGATCGGCATGCCCAGCGTACCCCCGACAAGGTAGCCTTGTACTGGGAACCGGATGAACCTACTACAGCCGGGCGGCAGCTGACCTACGCAGAGCTACAGGAAGCCGTCCAACAATTTGCGGGGATACTACGCGATTTAGGCATTCAGGCGGGGGATCGGGTAGGGATTTACCTTCCTATGATTCCCGAAGCGGTGATAGCCATGCTCGCCTGTGCCCGTTTAGGGGCTATTCATACGGTGGTATTTGGGGGTTTTTCGGCGGAGTCTTTAGCCGGTCGCCTGCGCGATGCTCAAGCTAAGCTCCTCATCACAGCGGATGAAGGCCTTCGGGGCGGGAAACGAATTCCCCTCAAGTTGCAGGCTGACCAGGCTTTAGAACAGGCGCCTTCGGTAGAGAAGGTACTGGTCATCCGGCGCACGGGGGCTGCCGTCCCTATGCGTGCCACGCGCGACCTCTTCTATGATGAGCTTTACCCAAGTGCCACGCCCTACGCCGAAGCACCGGCCTGGGAAGCCGAACATCCCCTCTTTATCCTTTATACCTCTGGCTCTACGGGTAAGCCAAAAGGCCTCCTCCATACTACGGGCGGCTACCTTACCTACGCCGCCTATACTTTCGCGCTGGTTTTTGACTATAAATCTGACGATATTCACTTCTGCACCGCCGATGTGGGCTGGATTACGGGGCATAGCTACATTGTCTATGGGCCCTTAGCCAATGGCGCTACTATAGTACTCTTTGAAGGTACGCCTACCTACCCCACTCCTGCGCGCTTCTGGGAGATAGTAGATAAGTATGGGGTAACCCTCTTTTACACGGCTCCTACGGCGATTCGTATGCTTATGCGGGAGGGGGCGGATTGGGTGCGGCGCACAAGCCGGCGTACCCTGCGAGTATTAGGCAGCGTCGGCGAGCCTATCAATCCCGAGGCATGGCGGTGGTATTACGAAGTAGTAGGGGAAAGCCGCTGCCCTATCGTAGATACCTGGTGGCAGACCGAAACAGGGGGCATACTCATTAGTCCAATTGCAGGGAAAACACCTCTTAAACCCGGCTCCGCTACCCATCCCCTGCCGCACATAGAGGCGGCCCTTCTTACGCCCGAAGGTAAGGAAATAGAAGGCCCCGGCGAAGGTCTCCTCGCCCTACGACGCAGCTGGCCAGGTCAAGCCCGAACCCTCTGGGGGGACCACCAGAAGTTCATAGAAACCTACTTTGCGCCGTTTCCCGGCTATTACTATACGGGCGACGGGGCTCGGCGGGATGCCGACGGCTACTACTGGATTTTGGGTCGGGTAGATGATGTGCTAAATGTAGCAGGGCATCGCTTAGGTACAGCTGAGATAGAAAGTGCTTTAGTAGCCCATCCGGCCGTAGCGGAGGCCGCCGTAGTAGGCTTTCCGCATCCTATCAAGGGCGAGGGCATCTATGCGTTTGTAGTGCTGCGGGCTGGTGCCCCCGCGCCCTCAGAAGCGCTAACCACTGAACTAAAGGAAAGCGTGCGTCAGGCGATTGGACCTATCGCCCGGCCTGACCTGATCCAGTTTGTGCCTGACCTGCCTAAGACCCGTTCAGGTAAAATCATGCGCCGCATTTTACGCAAGATCGCCGTTGGCCAAACGGACTTCGGCGATACCTCTACCCTCACCGACCCCGCTGTAGTGGAAAGAATTTACGCCGAGCGCCTCGCCCTTCCTAACTAAAAAACCTTCGGTTTTCCCAAGGTGACTCTACCTTCGGAGGAATAGCCGCCTGACCGAATTAGGCCGCATAAAGCCGGCCTTTGACCAGACGCGCCCACTTAGGATGGGCTTGGCAAACCTACTTACCCTTTCCTCAGATCGGTCATTCAGAGGATTTTAGGGCAAGGCCTAATTCAGCCGGTTCCAAGTCTGAGAAAGTGCCCGAAGAAAGTAGGGCGAGTACTTGGGGTCCTTGGCTAAGGGTTGAATGAATGGTCTCTATCAGCGCCGTTTTAGAATAAATCCACCCTATCTCCTTTCCCAGCGCTTGCTGCAAAGCCGTTGGGTCAGCCCCTTTCGCCTGTACATTCCGTTCATCTAGGTAAATCCAGCGCTCTTTGGCCAAACGTAAGGGTTTTTTGTAGGCTGCGGCATAGGTGGGCTGGAGGCTACTGTAGGTATGTAGCTCCAATATTACCCGCACGGGAAGGGTTGGAAAAGTCTCGCGTAGGGCTTTAAGAGTGGCTTCTACTTTACTGGGGGCGTGGGCAAAGTCCCGAACAATCCAGCTAGGTGGTCCCTCCAGCCATACTTCCTGACGATAGGCGGGCAGACGGAAAGAGGAAAGTATCTCCGCAAACTCGCGATCCTCCACATACATCTCTTGGAGGAGGCTCCATACGGCGGAGGCATTCAGGATATTATGTCGTCCCCAGAAGCGTACGGGCGCTACCCGCCGCCCTACCCGCACAAACCAGGTAGCCTGGCGACGAAACGCCGGCAGGGGCCTATAGGGTATCAGTCTATGCCAACCCGGCTTGAGCTCCGCTTCTACCAAGCGCCGTACGGTAGGGTCCGTCTCGTTATAAAAACACACGCCGGCTTTAGGCAGTTGCTGAAGAATATACTGAAAGGCCCGCTGGTAATCCTCAGGCGTAGGATACACATTCACATGGTCCCAAGCTATGCCCGTGAGGATGAGCCAGTGGGGCCGATAGACGGCGGCCTTAGGTTGGAGATTAAGGGGGGAGGCTGGGTATTCGTCTCCCTCGGCTATGAAGGTAGGCGCCGCACTTAGGCGAAGAAGGCGGGTATCATGGGTAGTCTGCGCCCCTATCAGCCAGTCCGTAGGCATACCCAGACGCTCAAAGGCGTATAGCAAAAGAGCGGTAGTGGTAGTCTTACCGTGGCTACCGGCTACAATAATCCGATGTTTATGGTGCGTTGCGCGTGCCACGAAGGTCGGCATATCCTGTATGGGTAGCCGAAGCTGCTGGGCCCGCTGGAGCTCAGGGTTATCTCGGCGCGCATGCATCCCTACCACGACAAGCCCCAGCTCGGGGGTGATTTTCTCGGGAAACCATCCCTCTTGAGGCGGTAAAAGTCCCGCCGCGGCTAAACGGCTACGGGCTGGCTCCGCTAAACGGTCATCCGACCCCGTCACCTCATACCCCTGCTGCTTTAGATGCAGAGCTAAAGAATGCATTATCGCTCCCCCAATGCCTATGATATGTACCCGAGGCACGGTGCAAAAGTGCTTAAGTTTGCTGAGTGCGTCTGCTTATTACAGGGGCGCGCGGGCTGGTCGGGTATCATGTGGCCCAGCTGGCCGAGCGCCACGGGTTTCTTCCTATCCTTAGCGGGCGCGGCCCTAATCCAATCCCCCAATATCCTTACTTCAACGCCGACCTGACCGAAGCCACTGCGGTTTATGAGCTGATTCGGCAAGCCCAGCCCGACGCCGTGATCCATAGCGCCGCTATGACTCAGGTAGATGCCTGCCAGGCTCAGCCGCTAATCTGCTGGCAAAATAATGTGCTCGCTACCCGCCTACTCCTCCAGGCCTTAGCGGAGCTTTTCCCCAAAGCACATTTTATTTTTATCTCCACCGACTTTGTATATGATGGCTTTCCGATTGTGCAGCGGCCTTATATAGAGGGGGACTATGAGGCGCCGCTCTCCGTTTATGGGGCCAGTAAGCTAGCCGCCGAGGCCTGGGTCAAGCTGTATCCAGGCCTCTGGACCATCGTCCGAACAACGCAGGTATATGGATGGACGCCCTCTCTGCGGCGGGACAATATCCTTCTGCGTGTCCTTTCAAAGCTAAAGAATCAGCAACCTATTCAAATGCACAGCGATCAGACTCGGCGCCCCACGTGGGCTGGGGATCTAGCGGAAGGGCTTCTCTTACTGGCGCGTCGGCGCGCCCAAGGTATCTATCATCTAGCCGGACAGGATATTTTGACACCCTATCAATTCAGCTGCCAAGTCGCCGAGATATGGGGCTTGCCGGCCAGCCTAATAGAACCCGTCACCCAGGAGAAGCTTCAGCTTCCGGCGCCCCGCCCCCTCTACAGCCCCCTTTCCATAGAGAAAGCCCAAGCGCTTGGCTATCAACCGCACCCTACTGAGGTAATTCTGAAAAGCCTTCGCCAGACTATCCCCCTATAATATGGGTAGCGTGCAACAGGTGCTCCTTGCTTCTGCGGGTGCAGGCAAGACGCAGGAGCTAGCCAAGGCTGTAAGCACCTGTTTAGCGCAAAATCCTCAGGTAGGTGTCCTTGCGATCACTTTTACGCGCAATGCGGCTGCAGAGCTGCGCAGCCGCATCCTAAGCCACCTTCTGCAAACAAATCAGGTCCATCTAGCACGACAGCTCCTTTTAGGCCAGCTACCCCTCTACACCAGCACAATCGACGCCTTTATTCGGCACTTATACCTATTTGTTGCGCCTTTTCTTGGAATAGTCGCTTACAGCGACCTTATTGTGGAGGAGGCGGAAGAGTTAGAAGTAGCTCGCCTCCTTAGTCGCGAGCTTCTGGCTCAGCTGCACAAGCCACAACTTTTTGCGGCGGTTCAGCGCCAGTTTGAGGAGGCCATAACTTATACCAGTCGCCGCCTTTCGCTGGAGCGCTTCCTTCAACGGCAAGTGCTTCAAATTCTGCAGGTGAATCCCATACGACTTTTTCTGCAGGCCTGTCTCAGTCAGTGGCACCGCCAGGCCCCTTCTAGTGAAGCAGCCTATAAGAAACTTTTTGTGCCCCTTGAGACCGATGAGGCCTTGTTTGATTTTCTTCGCCTGCTCCTCAATACCTATCGCAAAACCCGCCGAAAACTCTTTCTTCAAGACCTTCAGAGCATTGTACTGCTTATTGCCCGCACGCATGAAGAGCTGCTGAGTGAGCATACGCGCTTTTATAATCACCTCTTCATTGATGAAGCGCAGGATACCGCGCTGCATCAGTGGGAAATTCTCTGGCCTATTCTTAGGGAGCTGACCAGCCGTGAGGATACCAGCCTTACGCTTATTGGTGACCCTAAGCAGAGCATTTATGGCTGGCGGGAGGCAGATTACCGCTATCTTTTAGGGTTTGGCGATTTCTGGCGCAATGCCCACTATCGCACCCTTGAGGCGAACTGGCGCAGCCATCCAACTCTTGTAGCCTTCAATAACCACCTATATACCGAACTCCCGAAACTTCTGAAACAAGGAATTCAGGCTAATAAGTCACGCCGGCCCTATTATCAGGCCGCTTTAGAAGCGGTGGAAACCCTCTACGCCCCGGAAAGGGTAAAGCAAAAACCCTGTCGCGAAGCCCAAAAATCGGCTCAAGTAAGACTGCACGTGTTAGAGGGTATCTCCTCTAAGGCGCAGGAGCGGCAGGCACGCCAGCAAATCCTTCTGAACATTCTTGACTTCCTGCGCCAGGAGAAGGTCCCGCCGGACCAGACCGCCTTCCTAGTGCGTACTAATGCGCAGATAGAGGAAATTTTAGACCTTCTCAAGGGCTATCCCCTTCAGGTGGCAGCTCAAAGCTTAGGCCAGTGCCCTTCGCTAGCCGTCAGCTTTAGGGTTCTTCAAGGAGAAAAAGGCCCCGTGGAAGAACACTATCTGAATACCACCGCTACCCCTCAGATACATCGCCAGCTGGAATACCTGCGTACAAGCGGGTTAGAGCCAAGTCGTCCTCCCTTGGAAAAGTGGTGGGGATTTTATGAGCTCTTTCGTTTATGGCAGGAGGCCGGTCACACGGCGGATAGGCTTTTTTGGAGCCGCTTCCTTTCCGAGCTTTACCTTTTTTGGCAGCAGCAGCCCTACGAGGGGTTAGAAGCCGTATGCCTGTGGTGGGAAATGCGAATGCGCCATCTAATCCTTGAGCTACCACCAGCGCCTGATGCTTATCCTGTGCTCACCATTCATAGGGCTAAAGGGCTTGAGTGGGAAGCGGTTATTTTACCTTTTGCCGAATGGCCCCTTTTCAGCGCTCGATGGGATAGGCCTCTATGGCGACGCGTACCCTTAGCCTACCTGCCCGATTCCCTCCGTCAAATCCTAATGCCTTGGCAAGAACTGCTTCGCAGCCAAATCTCAGCGCCTTGGCAAAAGTCAATTGGCCACGAGGGTACCATAGAACTACCCGTAAAGGCTAGTAGCCAGACCGACGAAGCCACCTGTAACTTAGGCCCCTTCCTATACGAGGAGTTCTTTACCGAACGCGTAGTAGAGAATATCAATCTCCACTATGTCGCCACTACGCGGGCGCGTCGTTTCCTCTTTCTTATAGCCAAGGCCGATAAGAGAGGCGGAGGCATAGGCTACTGGCAGGCCTTTTGGACCGAAAATGCCAAGCTTCTAAACTCTTTCTCTCCATGAAATCCTCCCCCCCTTGGAAAGGCGCTCTACTGGCGTTGGGGATAGTTTTTGGGGACATCGGCACCTCGCCTCTCTATGCCCTAGATGCCTTAGTGCGGGGACGCGCTATAGAGGAAAAAGTAGTCTTAGGAGGTCTTTCCCTTATTTTCTGGGCGCTTACGCTGATTGTATCCTTCAAGTATATCCTCCTCGTAATGCGCGCCGATAATCAAGGCGAGGGGGGGATTTTCGCCATGTATTCTCTCTTGCGCCGGTATGCAGGCTGGGTAGTGCCGCTGGTGATAGTAGATGCGGCCATGGCTTTTTCAGACTCCATATTTACCCCGGCCATTTCTGTCTCTTCAGCAATTGAAGGCCTTCAACTCCATCTCCCTGAGCTCAAGACGGTACCGATTGTGGTGGTTATTATAGGGACCCTTTTTTTCATTCAGCAGTTCGGCACAGAATGGGTAGGGGGGCTCTTTGGGCCGGTGATGCTTGTATGGTTTAGCTTTATTGGCGGGGTGGGGGCCTGGCGGCTCCAGGAAGCACCTTTTGTCTTGAAAGCCGTAAATCCCGTTTATGCCGCAAATCTGCTCTTAGAAGAGCCGCGGGCTTTTCTCCTACTGGGAGCGGTTTTTCTCACGGTTACGGGTGTGGAAGCCTTGTACGCTGATATGGGCCATGTAGGCCGCCGTTCTATCCGCTACGCCTGGCTACTGGTCAAGCCGGCCCTGCTTCTCTCCTATTTTGGCCAGGGGGCCTGGATGCTAACGCACCGCCACGGCCTGCGCCTAGGCGAGAATGAAAAGCCCTTTTTCGCCATGTTACCAGAAGGATGGCTCTTCATCGGGGTGGGGATCGCCACTTTGGCTACGATTATCGCTAGTCAGGCCCTTATCACTGGCGCCTATACCATATTTAGTGAGGCGAGTCGTGTGGGGTTTTGGCCGCGCCTGCGCGTACTCTACCCCGCTACCACCCGCGCCCAGATGTACGTCCCCTTCATCAACTGGACCCTTCTCACTCTTGTGCTGGTAATTGTGCTTACCATGCAGCGGTCCAGCGCCATGGAAGCCGCTTACGGCCTTTCCATCAATATTTCCCTTCTCATCACCAGCGTTTTGCTGGCGGCCTTTTTCTGGTGGCGTCTACCCAATTGGCGCTTTCTAAGCCCTATGGTGCTACTCCTCTTCTTGCCCATAGAGCTTACCTTTCTTCTGGCAAACCTCCGTAAGGTACCTGAAGGCGGCTGGATAGCGCTGGCCTTAGGTGGGGGTGTAGCCAGCATTATGAGTATATGGCTATGGGGGGAGCGGGTAAAGGCGCACTTCAGCGACCAAGTGGACTTCCAGCCCTACGTACCTAAGCTCAAAGCCCTTTCCGAAGAGACCCAGTTACCTTACTTCACTACTCAGCTTATTCTTTTGACGGGCAGCCCTGACCCTGAAAAGATAGAAATGCGCCTCCTCCATGCCCTTCTCCAACGCCAGCCTAAACGTGCCCGTACTTACTGGTTCGTCCATATAGCGGTCAGTGAGTCCCCCTACGAAGCCACTTACAAACTGCATACCTATCTGCCAGGCAAGCTCTACCGCATAGATTTCTACTTAGGCTTCAAACTTCAGCCTCGCGTAGGGCTACTTTTCCGCCAGGTAGTAAGCGATCTGGTGCAGCGCGGCGAAATAGACCTCCTTAGCCCGTATCCGCGCCTGCGCGCCCAAGGCATAACGGGAGACTTCCGCTTCTTATTTGTACGCCGCGTTATAAACTTTGATGGACGCTTCTCACCCGCTGAACGCCTGGCCCTTCAGCTCTACCAGCTTATTGACCTACTTTCCCTTTCGGTGGAGGCGGCCTATGGACTAGATGCAGCCTCCCTGCATCGCGAGCTTGTCCCGCTTACCTTTCCTGCAATACCGCCTGAACTTAGACTTAGGCCGCGGCCATAAGTTATTTTTACTTACTTTCGTATGCCTTTCTTACTACAAATTTTGGGCCTAATTGGGGTCTTTTGCGTCGTGGTGTGGGCCCAGCCGCGACTTTTACCTCTGCCAGGTAGCTACATACGGCTTAGTGAAGGAGATACCCAAAGCGCCCCGTCCTTCCATTTTCCCTACCTCTTCCAGGGCCAAAAACCTTACTACGCCCGGCGCAAACTACGCCAAATAAAAAAGGCTGAAGAAGCCGAAGATCTATTCTTAATAGACAGCCTTCTGCGCGAGTACATTACCCACTACAACGTCTATAACTTTCAGGATACGCTTTCCCTGCAGCTTCTATGGCGCTGGGCTCAAATTCGGGAGTATCTGGGGGACTCAGCGCTGAGCGTATACCTCTACGGGTTATGCCTGCGCAACATGCACTTAGCCCCCTCCCAAATACGACTGGCCTATCGCCGCCTTCAAGAGCGATGGCGCAGCGAGTGGGTGCCTTTAGAGTACTACAGGAAAATCGTGCGGTTGCGTCAAAAGATAGATACCCTCGCCCCCCCCAAAGGCGTACTCCTAACGCTAGGGCCCCACATCAACTCCCCTTATCCCGATTACGCCCCCTATATGCACCCTTCGGGTCAAGTGCTGATCTTCACTTCCAGACGGGACGAGCTATTTGTGGGCCCCGATCCAGACCAGCAACGCAATGAGGATCTCTACTACAGCCAGAGAGACTTTGTGCGCGGCGGTTTCCGCCCCGCCGAAAAGTTTCGCGATGTTATCAATAGCCCCTACAACGAAGGTTCAGCCTGCCTAAATAGCGATGGAACGCTGTTGATCTTTGCCCGCTGCGATGCCCCCGATGGCTATGGCTCTTGTGATCTGTATGAGTCCCGTTACGAGAATGGCCGCTGGCAACCGCCACGCAATCTAGGTCCTACTATCAACTCCCCTGCATGGGACTCGCATCCGTTCATAGTAGGGGATACCCTCCTATTTTTTGCTTCTAATCGTAAAGGCGGATTCGGTCTCTCCGATATCTACCTGAGTGTGCTTGGTCCAGATGGCCAGTGGGGACCTCCCCAGAACCTCGGCCCACTAATCAACACCGCCGGCGATGAGGTTACCCCCTATTTTTATGCCCCTTTTCAAACCCTCTACTTCAGCTCTACAGGCCAGCCCTTCAGCTATGGCGGCTATGATATTTACAAGAGCCGTTGGCATGGAAACTTCTGGTCTGAACCGCGCAATCTCGGTCCCCTTGTCAATACCGACGGGGATGAATACTACTTTACCATAGATGCGCGCGGGAACAAAATCTACTACGCCCGCGCTACCCGAAAGGACCCGCGCAACTTTGATCTCTACTCGTTTGAGCTGCCTATGGAGGCTCGCCCAGATGCGGTTATCAAGCTAACGGGCTATCTTATTGATTCGCTTACAGGCCAGCCCCTTACGGGAATCGTTATCGCCATAGATCTTACGGAAGGCACGGAAATAACCCCCGTTTTCGCCAATCGCTACGGCTACTTTGAATTTCACTTGGTCCGAAACCGCCAATATCGCCTTATGATTCTGGATACGCACCTCGTACGCATACCTGATACGGTCATACTTTTTGAGGACCGCGCCTACTCCCTGCTTCTCAATAGCGCCGAACTCAAGCGGCCATTCATCCTAGAAAACTTAGAGTTTCCCACCAATAGTGCGGAAATCACGCCCGAAGCCTATTTGCGGCTGGACTATATAGCGGGGTTTCTCCTAAAGTATCCCTTTGTCAAGCTGTATGTAGAAGGGCACACGGATGGCGTTGGAGACCCAGCCTATAACCGTAAGTTATCCGAGCAGCGCGCCGAAAATATCCGACGCTATCTGCTCCAGGTTACGGGTTTGCCGCCTGACCAGATTTTAGCGCGCGGGTATGGGGCTGATCGCCCCTTGGTACCTAATACGACCCCCGAAAACCGCGCCCGCAACCGGCGGGTGGAATTTGTCTTAGAAGTACCCCCCGAGAAGCTTACGCTCATGCGGCTGGATTACCTCTTTGGCGAAGAATGGGAACTCCCAGAAGCCGAAGCGTCAGAGCAAGAAGAGAGCCTCGGCATAGATCCCGAGTTCCTCCTGCGTGAAGTAGAAAGTGGTGAAATAGGGGAGGAATCCGAAGAGCCGCCCGGTCAGGAGTTTGACCCACCGCTCGTAGAGGATGAAGAGGAAGACGAGCCGTGAGCCCACATACCCAAGGCTGGCGGCCTAGCCGCACTCTGACCGATAGCCTGAGCCAGACGCGTGAGTAACGATTCTAAGTGGGGTAGTACTACCTCTTCAGGCTGCCGCAGGGCATGTTTTAGGTCAGGCAGGAGTGAGGCATCCACTGCCGACAAATCCCATAGACTTTCTAGCTTTTCTATCAGCGGGTAGCGCTGAAGCACTTCCCAACCATCCAGAAGGTGGCGATGGCGCGTGCCTTCCCAGATATCGGTTACCATAAGCTCGCGCACAAAGCGCTCAATGGGGAATTCACTCAGCACCCCAAGACCGCCCCAAATTTCCACAGACCATTGGGCAGCGGCCAGCGCTACCTTAGCTGTCCAGAACTTAGCCAAGTGCGTAATGAGGCGAAAAAGAGCGTAGTCCGCCGAATAAGGTGCCCTTTCCAGCCAAACCCCCTCAAACCCTCGCGCGCTAAGCCATGCCAAGCCAGCCGCCCACCGCAGGCGCTGATAATGCTGAGCCAGCTCATGACGAAAAAGCGGCTGCTCCGCTAAACTACGCCCAAATAAGCGTCGCCCCTGCGCAAACCGATAGGCCTGCGCCAAGGCATGCAGGCCATGGGCTACTACGCCCAGCGCATTAGCTACGCGAGAGAAATTAAGAAGCTCCATGAGATAGTAAATTCCTTGTTCGGCCTCCCCTATGAGATAGGCTTCGGCATGGCGCAATTCTATTTCACCCGTGGGCACACTGCGGGTACCGATTTTAGGCTTGAGGCGACGTACGAAGTAATTGAGTTGAGGGGGGTTGCCGTGGCTCAGGCGCGGGACGAGAAAAAGAGCTAAACCTCGGGGGCCTGGCGGTGCGCCTTGGGGACGCGCCGCTACTACGGCCAAATCAGCGCCGACATTGCTGGCGAAGTACTTCTCACCTTCCAGCCGCCATTCCTTTCCATTACAACGGTAGGCAAGCGTATGCACATGCGTACCTAAATCCGAGCCGCCCCCTATCTCCGTCATCCAAGTAGCCCCTTGCCCAAAAGGCGGGTCACGCCGAGCCAAAACGGTCAGGAATTCTTCACGCCGCGGCCCATGATAATATTTATAAGTCGGTATCCACGTCGCTAAGGAAACCGTGTAAGGACACGCTAGGCCAGGGTCATAGTAGCTAGTAATGAAGCCCAGTAGCATGCTGAAAAGCCAGTTGTGGCGTTCCGCCACTTCATACACTACGCCAGCCCTGTAGCCCTCATTGAGAAGGTACTCGTAGCTAGGGGGATATAACACCTTATCAATACGCTGTCCTTGAGCATCGTACTGCTGAAGGTGGGGCGTACCCCCTCTATCTATGGCTAAGGAGAGGCTAAAACCTTCGGCCTCCCACCAAGCCTGGTAAGCCAGAAGGCGCTCCGGCACAGAAAATCCCAATTCAGTGCGCAAAAAGCTTACCGGTCCTCCTAAGAGTATATCTTCACTCATGCCGCCAAAGTAAAGAATAGGCTTTATAATTTGCCGAATCCCTGATAGGCGTATATCAGGGCTTCTATGCCCTGCCAGAGCTGGGTGAGTTTGAAGTGTTCATTGGGGCTATGTACGGCGTCGGTAGGTAGGCCAAAGCCTATTAGCACTATGGGTACTCCGCCTAGGGCTTTATGGAGGGCAGTCAGGACGGGGATAGAGCCGCCTTCGCGCAGGGGCACGGGCCAGCGTCCAAACGCTTTAGCCACCGCCTCTGCCGCTACTTGGTAGTAAGGGGAATCCGTAGGCGTCTCAAAGGCTGGCGCACCTGTGTGCAAACGCCGTAAGGTTACTTTGACGCCAGGAGGAGCCATGCGATGAATAAATTCCTCCAACCGTTGCCATACCTCTGCGGGGTCTTGGTGTGGCACAAGCCGAAGGGATAGTTTGGCATGAGCGGAAGTGGGAATAATAGTCTTGGAACCTTCGCCCGTATAGCCGCCCCATATACCGTGAATCTCTATGGTAGGACGGATACCGATGCGTTCTAAGGGCGTAAAGCCTACCTCGCCGCTTAGAGGCGCACCTGTAAGGGCTTCATAGTGCGCGGCGTTTGCAGGCAATTGGCGCCATAGGCGGCGCTCGTCCTTTGCTACCGGTCGTACGGCTGCGTAGAAATCGGGCAGATGCACGCGCCCATCAGGGCCTTTCAAAGCGGCTAGTATCACGCACAAAGCCCAAATCGGATTTTCTACAACCCCCCCGAAGGTTCCTGAGTGGAGGTCGCGCGCAGGCCCCTCTACGCTAAGCTCCCCATATACCAGCCCGCGCAATCCCACTGTCAGGGTAGGTATATTCTCCGCAAAGAAGGCTGTGTCCGAGACAATTACGGCATCGCAGCGCCATTCTGGCGCATGTTTCTCTAAGACCACATATAAGGATTCACTTCCCGTTTCTTCCTGCCCTTCTAAAACTACATGGAGATTAACAGGCAATTCCCCGTAGGTTTCTATAAAGTAGCGCCAGGCTGCCAGGTGCGCATACACTTGGCCTTTATCGTCGGAAGCGCCGCGCGCATAGATAGCCTCGGTAGTAAGGCGCGGAGCGAAGGGAGGGGATTCCCAGAGTTCCAGCGGCTCAGGCGGCTGTACATCGTAATGGCCGTAGAGAAGAAGGGTAGGTTTGTTAGGGGCCTTGGCATAATACCCATATACGACTGGCGGCTCCCCCAAAAGGCGTACGGAAAAACCCAAGCCTTCTAATTGGCCTTTGAGCCACTGAGCCGCCTCCTCCAACGCCCCCCAATACTTGTGCTGGGCACTTATAGTAGGAAAGCGTAAAAATTCCACAAGAGCGCCTAAGATCTCTCCCTTATGCCCATTGATCCAATCTCGTATGAGCGGGCTATCCTCCATAAAGTTTTCGTAAGGCGGCTATTTTTTCCTTGGCCACCCATCCTGTACCAGCTAAGAAATCTATGATAGCCTTGAGTATCTCAGGGTGGTATTTTGCTCTATAGGCAGGGGAGTATCGGAGCAATAAGTCGGTCAGTTCAGATATATCCTTTTGGGCCTCTGCACGCTTGCCCAAAAAGCTGGGTAGGTAAAAATAAAAGGTACCACGTAGAAAGCGAACTTCTGGGTCGCTTGGATAGCGATTTACCAGGCTATCTAAGCCAGCTACGGCTTGTTGAAAGTAGGCAGCTTTCTTGAAGGGATTGAAGGCGTAGCGCGCCTGCAGAGCGAGAAGTCCATACAGGTAGGCCTGGATAACTGGGACTTCCCCATACCGGCGCTTGAGGGTCTGAAAGGCCGCCACCGCCTTATCCACATAGGTTTCCGCCTGTACGGCAGCGAAATAAAGCCTCTGCGCCTGCGTATAGGCCGTATCCCCATAAATGTCTGTCCCTGTACCTACCTGCGCCGCCATACACAACTCTACCAACAAATACTTCATAGGGTAAGATTGTCTAAGAGGGCTCGGTTACTTAGGTGCCAATTTAGGGTGCGGGCTAAGCCATCGTAGAAATCCACCTGGGGATGCCAGCCCAAAAGGGTCTGAGCCCGGCTGATATCAGCCTGAGTATGAACTAAGTCTGCCCCCTGCGGCGGCAGAAAATGGAGTTTGGCCTTTTTATTGAGAAAGCGTTCAATAAATTCCACCACCTCAAGGAGCGAAGTAGGCGCGCGGCCACCTCCAATATTTAGGATAGCATAGCCCTCCAGCCGTAAAGCCGCTACCGTAGCCTGGGCCACATCCTCCACGAAGGTGAAGTCGCGCGATTGCCTGCCATCGCCATAAATCTCCACCGCCTGCCCCCGATAGACCCACTCTATAAACCGAAATATGCTCATATCTGGCCGCCCCGCTGGTCCATATACCGTGAAGTAGCGTAAAACGCTCACATGGATACCGTAATGCTTATGGTAGGTGTAGGCCATTACTTCAGCGGCTTTCTTAGAAGCCGCATACGGGGAGATGGGGGTATTAACCGGCTGCTCTTCGGTAAAAGGCAAGGGCGTACCTGCATAAAGCGACGAGGTGGAGGCCAAAACGTAGCGCGGCACCTGATAGTGACGCATAAGTTCCAAAAGGTGCAAACTGCCCGTAGCGTTCGTGTGGTGGTAGAGGAGAGGCTCTTCTAAACTGGCCCGAACCCCTGCGCGCGCAGCCAGATTGATAACCGCATCCAGAGGCCCTATACGCTTGAAAAGCGCCGCTAAGCTAACCCAGTCCGAAATATCTATTGGGAAAAAATGAAAACCCTTCTGGGTAAGTAGGGTATTTAGCCGATAGAATTTGAGGCGCACATCGTAGTAGGCATTTAGGTTATCTAAACCTATGACCTCATAGCCTTTTTCAAGAAGAGCCCGAGCTACATACGAGCCGATAAAGCCCGCTGCCCCTGTGAGAAGAATACGCATATTTGCCGAAGCCAAAGATAAACGAATGCAGGCAGTGGTCGTGCGTACGGCAGGGGAACATGTTCAGGTAGAACTGTCCTCAGGAGAACGCTGGCCTGCTGCTCTGCGTGGTAAATTTCGCCTAGAGGAGACCCCTTTCACACATCGCGTAGCGGTAGGCGACGCAGTAGAGGTACGATTAGAAGAGAATATAGCTGTGATAGAGCACATTTATCCCCGACGCAACTGGCTCCTGCGCGCCGATCCCCAGCACCCCTATCGCCGTCAAATTCTAGCCTGCAATATTGACCAGGCCTTACTTTTAGTCACGGTGGAGCAGCCTTTTACACCGCTCCGCTATGTAGATGGGTTCTTAGTCATGGCTGAGATGTATGGGGTTCCGGTAGGCTTGGGCTTTACGAAGGCTGACCTAATCCTCAGCAAAAAATCAGCGCAAAGGCGGGGCCAGCTTATGCAGCTCTATCAAAGTATAGGCTACAAGGTATTTTCTCTATCCATCTATCAGCCTGATACACTGAGAACCCTTAGGGAGTATCTTCGGAGCAAACGTACCTTTCTTACAGGGCTAAGCGGGGTGGGCAAAAGCTCCCTTCTAAATGCGCTTATGCCTGGGCTCAATTTAGCTACCCAGCCGCTAGTAAAGCAGACCCAGCGTGGGCGTCACACCACTACCTATTCAGCCCTGTACCACTTGCCCGAAGGTGGGGAGGTAATTGATTCACCGGGCTTTGGCGAATTCAAACCTGTGGAATTTGCGCCGCAGGAGTTATGCCATTATTTTCCCGAGATGCGGCCTTACCTTTCGCACTGCCGTTTCAATAATTGCCTTCATACGGATGAGCCAGACTGTGCTGTGCGTGCAGCCGTAGAGCGGGGTGAGATAGCTCCTTCGCGCTACCGCAGCTACCTGGCGCTCTTAGAAGACAGCCGAACCCTACCCTACTGATGCGCCTACTGATTCAGCGAGTGGAATGGGCTGGGGTAGAGGTGGAGAGCCAAGAAGTAGGTCGTATCGGTCGGGGCTTGCTAGTACTTGTGGGCTTTCGCCGGGAGGATACCGAGGCCACGCTGGCGCGCGCAGCGCACAAGCTGGTAAATCTGCGGCTCTTTGAAGATGAAGCAGGTCGCCTAAATCGTAGCCTGCGCGAGGTGGGGGGCGAGCTACTTATTGTATCGCAATTTACCCTGTATGGCCGGCTGGAGAAGGGCTTTCGTCCCTCCTTTACCGAGGCTGCACCCGCCGCCGAAGCCCAGAAGCACTACGAGCACTTCCTGGTCCTTCTACGCCAGACCGCCCCCGATATCCGAATAGCTACCGGCATATTTGGCGCTTTTATGCGCCTCCACCTGCTCAACTACGGCCCAGTTACGCTCCTTTTAGAATTTTAGAGACGCAAAAGTAGATAAAGATTGAGCCCCACGATAGAGAAGCTTATAACATAGGTCAACAGAGATAACCCTCCAGACCACTGCGCTTGAGGAATTTTATGAAGAAAGTAAAGCATCGGCAGAAGCACAAAGGGCAATTGGAGGGAGAGAAGGACCTGCGAGAAAACTAGAATATCACTGAGATGGGTTTCGCCCCACACGAGGATGGCTATTAGAGCCGGCAAAAGGCTGCTAATTCGCAGAAGGAAGCTGCGTGCGTGCGGGGAGAATGTGCGCGGCAAAAGGTACTCTAGTACAATCTGACCTGTAAGAGTAGTCGTGAGGGTAGCATTGTGCCCAGAGAGAAGCAGCGCTATGCCGAACGCTATGCTAGCAGCCGAACCTACCGCTGGCACTAAAAGGCGGTAAGCCTCCTGAATACCCCAGCGTACCCCTAACCCTTCCGAGGCGCGGCTCAGCGTAGCCGCCGTGATAAGAAGACTGGCATTTACAAAAAACGCCATAAGGAGACTGCGAATCGTGTCGCAGGTCGTATGCTGAAACTGGGAAGCAAGGGGACCGGGAAAGCGCCCACGCACCCACCCACTATGAAGGTAAAGGTTATGAGGCATTATGGTAGCACCCACAAGTCCAAGGGCTAGGTAGAGGGCCTCTACATCCCGCCACACCAGATCCGAGGGAAGAAAGCCATAGAGGATCGCCTTCATAGGTGGCCGAAGCAGCCAAAACTCATACACAAAAATGCCAAGTATAGTCAGCGTAAGAGTGCCAATAAGAGCTTCCAGCAGGATAGGCCGACGTTGCGCCCAGTAAAGTACTAGTACGGTCTCCACTAACGCCAATACGGCGCCTACTCCCAAAGGCAAACCCACCAGCAGGTGAAGGGCCAAAGCAAAGCCTAAAACCTCCGCCAAATCCGTAGCCACTACGGCTACAAAGGCCGTAAAGGCCAAAAAATGCCCTACGCGCGCACCGAAAAATTTGTATCCTAACCCTACCAGATCTGTCTGAGTGGCCAGCCCTAAACGCGCCGCAGCGATTTGGAGCAAGATGGCAGCCCCACTGGAAAGGAGAATCACCCAACCCAGCTTGTACCCATAAGCGCTACCCGCTTCAATGCCCGTAGCCCAATTGCCCGGATCCATATAGCCAACCGCTACCAGTACCCCCGGACCTAGCCAACGCCGCACTACCCCAAAGAAACGAATTTTTTTGGAATACGAGAAAAATTTTAGTCGGCTAGAATAAAGCCTATTGAAAAGGCATACTTGGTGGCTGTACCTGGCAGCGGATAGAAGCTATACCGCACAAAGAGGCTTTCCAGGGCGGCAGAGCTTCCCAATTCCATTGACACAATTGGGCGAATCTGCCCATCCTGCCAACTGCTTCCCCCCTGATCCCGAAAGGATAGATAGTACGCATCTAGCCCAAAAGCTGGCTGCAGATAGGACTTAGAAGCCAAGGGTAAATCTATGCGCCAAGCTACGCCACCCGTTATCCCCGGCACTATGGGGAGACCTCCCAGCCTACCTATCAAATAGCCTAGATGAATTTCGCTCCACAGGAGGAGGCGATAGGCCTCACCGGAAACCAGCACGGGCCAGCTGTTACCCAGCAAAATACCTGACGCCGTAAAAGGGGGGAGGTAAAACCGCCGATAGGTGAAAACCATCAGATCACTACCTAAATAAAATTGCCCTTGGGCTGAGGCGAGGAAGGGAAAACCGAAAAGAAGGTGGATGAGTCGCATTTCAGTTGGATTTTGGGAAAGGACAAGTATAGCCAAAATAAATTATGGGGGCAAGTCGCCTAAGACTTGCCCCCCAGCGCCTACCTTTTAGCCGGCTTTAGTGTAGGATGTACAGTTGGAAGGCTGTGCTACCGTAGGGCGTACTAGCGTGAAGTAGGTAAAGCCCGGCGGCTATATGGCCCACGTCTAAGGTTACCTGCTGCTGACCCGCGCTTACGCTGCGCGCCCATTCGTAGACGATTTCACCCGTAGGCTTCATAAGCACAAAGGAGGCTGTGGTTGGCGTAGGCGTGTCTAAGAGGAGATGTACGCAATCCGTAGCAGGGTTTGGATAGGGCATACCAAAGCCTTGATCGCCCCAGCGTATGGCGATACCCGATGGCCCACCCCCCGCTGGCGGCGTGTAATCTGGCTGGAGCGGCGGCTGATAGTTGGAGGAGAAGGCTATCACAGGATAGATACCTATGTGATAAGAACGCAAGATAACAAAGGTATCGTTGCGCTGGCTAAATATTGTCCAGGACACACTTACCCATCCTTCAGCTATGAATTCCTTTTCTTCACCATTCTCTATGAGGCGCCATAGGTAGTTCCACATGCTTACGCCTTCAGGTTTTGGCGCCAGGGCGCGCAGGGTGTCGCGCTTGACACCCGCTCCCCAGAAGCGCGCCCATTTCGGAATATTAGGACTATCCCAACGATAAGCCGGCCCTAGCCGCAGGTAAAGCGTATCTCGTATAATATCCACATCAGGGTTATAAAGCTCCGAGGCTACTACTGCGTAAAACGTGTCGCCAGGGTTGATGCGGTAGGGCAAATCAAAGTAAGCCACCGCCATATTCTTGCGCCAATCTATAGTACCCATATCCGAGCCCCAGCACTGATCGCGCGTGCTACCCCGCCAGCCTACGCGCAACTGCCGGGCCGGCCAGCCTATCTGGTATAGAATGGAGTCGGGGTAAGTATAGATGCGAGGAACTAAGGTAGTGTCCTGACGCCCTCCAATCAGCCGCACAAGGGTATCTGGACGCGGGGCTGTATCTCGGCGGGCCGTACGCAACTGGGCAAAAATCTCATATAGCCGGTTATTGTTCGAGTAGCCTGGCGAGCCCTCCGGCGTAGTGCTAAGATCGCAGTCTAAAATCCCCCCATCTACAAGCCCAAAGTTATTGTAGAGGTGAAAAGCCAGCCCTACCACATAAAAGGGAAGGGCTGAGTCGGGAATATCAAAGCGATTCGCCCAAGCATTCCCACTATAGTCCGCTAAGTCATTTTGACCATCCCCATCCGTATCATACTCCTCCCCTTTTTCCAGGAGGTTAAAGCCAAATCCATAGGAACCCCGAATATTGAGCGAGTCAAAATATGGCTTGTATTTCACATCCGGCGGGATGGTCGTATCGGTTTGGGAAGAATGTACAACAGCTAGGACCGTATCGCCTGATTGCGGATCGGGAATATTCTGTTCGGTGGCACGACGGCCGGGTCGGAGCGTATCGGCATCTAAGTGGCCAGGAATGCGGGGGAAAAACTCTGCTCCACTCGCTGTACGCGCCATAGGCATTCCTCCCCCCAACTCAGGCGCCAGGTAGAAAAAGGGTCGCTTAATCTCACGATTGTGAAGCTTTTCCTGAATGGCAGGGGGCAGGTCCCTAAGCCGATACACGCGCAGGGGCGGAAGTTGGGAACGCTGCGCCCACACTAGGCCTAAAAGCCCTAATAGGATTAAGCTAGGCTTACGCATGGCAAAAGCAAAGGTATATAAATCTCTCGGAATTTTTCACCTCAAGCCCTTTGAGAGGATCTCGGAAAGCCCCTCACTTCCAGAGACTTCCGTTAGCTTGACAAAACCTAACCTTCAGTTGGATTTAGGCATGGCAGAGGTTTAGGGCTCTCCGGGCTAGGCCAGCGGTAGCCGATTCAGGAGGGCATGGAAAGCGGCTGAGGCACAGGAATACCCCCCTTGCCCAGAGGAATATAGGTTACATAAGCAAGGGTAGCCAGTTCAGGGAGGAAACGCCAGCAGTCTATAATCTTGCGGGGAGAAGAGGGGCGTTGCCAAATTTCAGCCGGAATCTCTCGAAACTCGGGCCAGGGGGTAGTTACTACGATAATGTCGGCCCTTTCTACGCAGGCTAAGGCGGAAGGGGCCCATTCCACGCGCCTACCAAGTAGGCGTTGGGCATTAGCCTGGGCTGCTGGGTCATAGGCTATTACAGGCAGGCCCTGCTCAGCCAAATATTGGGCCAAGTGAAGGCCTGGCGACTCCTCCACCACATCCGATCCTGGCTTATAGGCTAGGCCTAGTATGCCTATCTGACCGTTAGGCGGCCGATGATAGGCCACCAAAGTGGCTAGCCAGCGATTCAGCTCTCGATTGAGGTGGTCGGTGCTCTCCGCTACTTCCGCCGCCGTGCCTACCTGACGCGCCACAGCGATAAGGGCCAAGTTATCGCGTGGAAAGCAGGGGCCGCCATAGCTTATGGCGCCCTTGAGATAGCGACCGCCAATCCGACTATCACGCCCTAAAGCCGCCGTCACCACGTCCACATCGGCACCTGGCAGCCGCTCACACAGGCGCGCCAGCATATTGGCAAAAGTAATCTTGGTGGTAACAAAGGTATTTATAGATAGCTTGGTGAGCTCGGCATTTATAAAGTTCATCCGAGCAAAGGCTGGGTTGTTTTCTACAACTCTTCTATAGAAATCTTCCAATAAATCCCCCGTACGCTTATCGGACTCACCAATAAGAACTAGGTCAGGGTTTAGAAAATCGCGCAGCACACTACCCAGCGCGATGAATTCGGGGTTATAGGCAAGTCCAAAATCCTTGCCCGCTTGCTTTTGGCTTACCGCCTCTAAATAGGGCCGAATGCGTTCATCCATAGAAAGAGGTGAAACCGTGCTGGTAATCACTACGATATGCCATTCATTTTTAGCCTTTAGGGCTTGGCCGATAGTTTGAGCCGCTGAAAGCACATACTCCAAGGAAAAGTGACCATCCGCTTGGCTTGGGGTAGCTACAACGATAAATGTAGCATCGCTGCGCCGTACGGCCTCATAGAGGTCCGTTGTAGCCGATAGGCGGTCGCCTGCTTTCTTCATCATGTCAGCCAGGCCAGGTTCATAAACCGGCGGAACTTTCTGGTTTACAGCGTCTACCTTTCGGGGATCCACATCTACCCCTATTACTTCTACCCCACGTGCAGCGATTGCGGCGGCCATAGAAGCGCCCAGCTTCCCCAAGCCAACTACAGCTACCCGTTGAATCCGTTCCATTTGGGTGCAAAGGTAAGCAGGCTTCAATATCTCAGAAAAGAGAAGGGGGGTTTGGATTTTATCGGTACCGCCACTCTTCTAGGAGGCGCGCCTTTTCGGCTGGGGATAGGCGCCTTTTAGCGTATAGCCCGGCGGCGGCGCGCTGTCGCTGGGCT
Organism: Bacteroidia bacterium; assembly: GCA_025059535.1. GTDB lineage: Bacteria > Bacteroidota > Bacteroidia > SpSt-205 > SpSt-205 > SpSt-205. The sequence continues at coordinate 140,956 of JANXCX010000005.1, read as the reverse complement.
TCATAGAGCAAAACCGCGGCCGCTACCGATACATTGAGACTCTGAACCATACCATACATCGGGATCGTTATATACTCGTCGGCCCAAGTAGCTGCTTCCTCCGACACGCCAAAGTACTCGGCGCCCAAAATGAAGGCAGTCGGTTGGGTATAATCTGGCAGCCGAAAATCCTGAGCCTGAGAATGCGGCTTAGCTAAGTATAGCCGCAAGCCCTTTTGCTTTAGCGCCAGGCAAGCCTCCTGGATAGTGTTGTAGGTTTGCACCTGTACCCACTTGTGGCTACCGGCGCTTACCTCGTTATGAGTGGGTATTTGACCGCCCGGGAAAACCGCATGCACCTCCCCTACACCCACCGCATCGCAGGTACGTAGGATAGCCGAGAGGTTATGCGGCTTGTGGACCCTGTCTAAAAGCAGCGTGAGATCAGGCTGGCGATGGTCTAGCACCCACTCCATGCGGGCCAATCGCGCCTCTGTAGGCATGCAAAAATAAAGCGTTAATTAGGCCTGTGGTAGGCCGCATGTACTATGACGGCGGGTGTAGGCTATGTCGTTGGCTGGCCCAATGGGGGCAGAAGCTATTACCTCAGATAGAATGGGTGCCGGTCCTTTATGATGGGGGTGCGCCGACCCCACCCCTACCTATCCAGAGCATTATATATGAACGTCAACAGCGCTTCTGGGTGCGTACGGAAGCCCTTCGGCAGGCCTTATTGGATAGTGGGCATTGGCTCTTGGCTTGGCTTCTGCGGATTATACCCCTATCCTGGCGGGATGGGGTTTATGACTGGGTAGCGCAGCGGCGTTGCAGCCAAAGATGCGCGCGCCTACTTTTGTAGCGTGGAGCCCATTCTACCTCCCGGCACAGGCTGGATAGAGGTGATTTGCGGCGGGATGTTTTCGGGCAAAACCGAAGAGCTTCTCCGCCGCATTCGCCGCGCCCAGATTGCGGGCCAAAGAATTCGCCTCTTCAAACCCGACATAGATCAGCGCTACCACCCTACGGCAGTAGTTTCCCACAACAACACTGCTCTGGAGGCCCAACCCGTGCCGAATTCCGATGCCATCTACCTTCTGAGTGCGGAGGCGGATGTGGTGGGGATTGATGAGGCGCAGTTCCTGGATATGGGCATCGTAGAGGTGGCCAATCGGTTGGCTGACGAAGGCAAGCGGGTCATCGTCGCCGGCTTAGATATGGACTATCGGGGTCGGCCTTTCGGGCCTATGCCTTACCTTATGGCGGTGGCGGAATTTGTGAGTAAGCTGCATGCAGTATGCGTATATACAGGGGGACTGGCCCACTACTCACTGCGTCACGCTTCTCCAGACGAAAGTACAGTGGTGCTAGGCGGCAAAGAGCTGTATCAGCCTGTATCACGGAAGGTTTTCTGTAGCCTGCGCCAGCGGTATGCCTAGGAAGACTGACTTGGATTTCTTTGCGCAGGTATGGGCGGTAGTGCGCGCCGTGCCCCCTGGGCGAGTTACGACCTATGGGGCAATTGCACAGTATCTAAGCGCTGCGCGCGCCGCCCGTCTAGTAGGATATGCCCTGCGCGCCAGCCTAAACGCTCATCCCCCCGTACCAGCCCACCGCGTAGTCAATCGGCATGGCCTTCTTACAGGCAAATTCGGCTTTTCGCCGCCCACCCTTATGGCCGAGCGCCTGCAAGCCGAGGGAGTACTCATAGAAAATGACCGCGTCCAAAACTTTGCCCAAAAATTCTGGGATCCCTCGTACCACCTCCCGCCCGCGGTGCTTTTCTTTCAGCAGCTTCCGTGCTGAGCCGCTGCTTCCATGAAAGCGCTAAAGAGCGGATGCGGCGCTTCTACCCGACTCTGGAACTCTGGATGAAACTGCACCCCTATGAAAAAGGGGTGGCCAGAAAGCTCAATGATCTCAGCTAGATTTTTCTCGGGGTAATTGCCGCTTACGTGCAGCCCCGCTTCTTCCAGCGCAGGCCGAAAGGCGTTATTGAGCTCATAGCGGTGCCGATGACGCTCATAGATTCGATCGGCTTGATAGACCCGCCAGGCTAAACTGCCAGGGCGAATCTCACAAGGATAGAGACCTAAGCGCATGGTACCGCCTTTACGCACTATTTGCCGCTGCTCCGGTAGAAGGTCAATTACAGGGTAGGAGGTATGAGGGTCTACTTCAGTGGAATGCGCCCCCTCCCAGCCTAAGACGTTTTGGGCAAATTCTACCACCGCCATCTGCATACCCAGACAAATCCCCAAGAAGGGTATCTGGCGCGTACGGGCGTAGAAGATGGCGGCCAGTTTGCCAGGTATCCCGCGTGGGCCAAAGCCCGGCGCCACTAGAACGCCCTGCACGCCACGCAGCAAACGCCCTACATTTTCCATCGTAACCTCCTCCGAGTGAATCCAAGCAATTTCTAACCGAATAGCCTTCCAGCCACTGGCATGCGTAAGCGCCTCCTGTATAGAACGGTAGGCATCGTGGAGTTCTACGTATTTGCCTACTAAAGCTATCCGAACCGTGCGAGTAGGACGTTGAAGCCCTTCAATAAAAGCATTCCACCGAGAGAGGTCGGGCTCCCCGCGCACAGGCAGCCGAAAACGCCGAAGAATAACTTCGTCCAGCTTTTCCTTACGCAGCTGAAAGGGCACTAGGTAAATATTGGGCACATCTACTACGGGAATAACCGCATTGCGCGGTACATTCGTAAGGAGGGCTATTTTGTGGCGGAGCTCGCGGGAAAGCGGACGTGGCGTGCGACAAATCAATACATCGGGCTGTACGCCCGTGCGCTGAAGCTCCCGTACGGAATGCTGGGTGGGCTTAGTCTTAAGCTCCTGCGTAGCGGCTAAATATACTATCAGCGTAAGGTGCACAAAAAGCACTCGGGTAGGTCCGAGTTCATAATGAAGCTGGCGCGCCGCTTCTATGTAAGGCAGCGACTCAATATCCCCCACTGTACCTCCCAGTTCGGTCAGGACGATGTCATAATGCTCCCGCTGGGCCAGTAGCGTAAAGCGGCGCTTGATTTCATCGGTTACATGGGGAATGACCTGCACGGTCTTACCTAAGTATTCGCCGCGTCGCTCCCGCTCTAAGATAGTTTGGTAGATTCGGCCTGTAGTAACGCTATGATCGCGCGTGGTAGATATCCCTAAGAAGCGCTCATAATGGCCTAGGTCTAAATCCGTTTCCGTGCCATCTTCGGTAACAAAGACTTCGCCATGTTCGTAGGGGTTGAGGGTGCCGGGGTCGACATTGAGGTAGGGGTCAAACTTTTGGAGCGTAACCTTATAGCCGCGGGCTTGGAGGAGCTTTCCTAAGGAGGCCGCTACGATGCCTTTGCCTAAGGAAGAAACTACTCCGCCTGTAATGAAGATATAGCGCATACCCTCAGAGCAAAGGAGCCCAGAGCCTACCTAGGTGTTGATTATAGCGGTAGTTTGGCGTGTGAAGGAGCTCATATAAGGCCTCCGCCGCTGCCATAAGGAGGGGACTGGAAAAAAACAGGCCCGCTACCCCATGAAAGGCGTACAGGCGCTTTTGGCGAAAGGCGCTCAGGGACTGGATGGGCGATTGGCGCGACCATTGGCCGAGGGCCTCCCCCACCTGACGCAAGGAAGCTCCCATTAGAGAGAAAATTATGACGTCGGGATCCTCAGCCAGCAGTTCGGTCCAATCAAGAAAAGGGCGCGGGTGAAGGGGTTGGCCCCCGGCCCAGCTTACCAGCTGGAGGGCCCATCCGCCGACGAGGGGCACGGGATAGCCGCTTGTGACGACGAGCACGGTAGGTCGGGCATTGAGATGCTGGACTTTCTGCGCCAGGCGCGCCTGGGCTCGCTTTTGAGCCTGAAGCCAACGTGCGCCGCGCTCAGGAACGCCCAGCTCTGCGGCCAGCTGTTGTGTCTCGGATTCATAGGCAGGCCATGCTTGGGCGCGCAGAAAAAAGATACGCGCCGGATAGCCTATGGTCTTCTGAAATTGGCTCACCAGCTCCTCTTCGGAAAGGTCGGGCGGTAGCGACTCTCCTAACAGGAGGATGCCCTCTGGCTTAAGAGAAGAGAGGATGGCAAAGTCAGGCGCATAGGGGCCCAGGTAGCGTTCCCAGCCAGTGCGAGGGGCATTGGCCCGCGTGCAGACGGGCAGGCGCTGGACAAAAGGTGGCTCAGTACAGCGATGGCTTCGCCCTATAAGGCGCCTGCGCGGCAGCCATTCAGTTAACCATAAGGTAGCCTCAGGCGCCAGCGAAACCCATCCCATAGCCCAAAGCTACGACATATGCGCGCTCCTCCTACTCCATACCATACCCGTGCCCCACAAAAAAGCGGTGATACCCACCTGCCGCTCTAAAAAGGCCTCCACCTGCATAAGAAGGAACCAGTATACGAGCCATCCGAGACCCTGCCACGTAAGCCCCTGCCGCGCCGCTAACACCCAAAAGCTTAGAAAAACGCTCAGCCCTATGAGCCCCAGCCCCACTGCATACTCCACAAATTGATTATGAGGCAGTACGTAGTTCGGAAATTCCCAGAAGTAGGGCAAGGTGGCCGTGGCTTCAAATACTTCCTTTGAATTGTCGGCCATGCCTACTCCCCACCAGGGAGCTTTGCGGAAGACCTGCCAACTTGCCTCAAGGGCTATAAGGCGGCGCGTTACAGAAGTATGGGTAACATTAGCGCCAGGGGCATAACGGGCTATATCCTCTCGGAAGTGCTGCCAGCGCTGGTGAAGCGGCGGGAAAAAACGCACTAATAGCACGCCGGCGCTTATACCAGTGACTAGCCCCCCTATAGCCCAACCCCACTGCCGCTTCCGCCCCAGAAGCCAGTAGAGCCAAAGCACGCCTGCCGCGCCATAAATCCCTAAAAGTGCCGTACGTAAAGCCAGCGTATGGAGTATGACTAGGTGTAAAATGGTCCAGCCTACCTTCAGCCAGCGCGGGCCTATCTCGGGCCAAAACCATAACCAGAGCAGAGCCATGCCTACAAGGCCGCCGTAGTAAATGTGAGAAATACCCGTGCTTAGGGGGATAGCCCGACCTTCCCGCAGCTCGTGTAAGGCCCAAGTAGGGTTTTGGAGCACCTTCCCTACGGCTATAAGTCCTACGGCGCCTACACTCAGCTGAAATAGCCCCTGAATAGCTGCCCGCTCGCGTGCCGAGAGTAATCGCCAGCCTACATGAGCCCACGGCAGTAGAAAAAGCATTGGCAGCTTAATCCGCATCTCCACGAGCCACTGAGCTTTATCTTCGGTGTAAATCCAACTCAACCCATGAAGTAGGTACAGCAACCAAAAAGGACTGGCTAAGGGGAGCCACTCCTTCAAAGTACTGCAAAGCTGCTGGCGGAAATAAGGGTAGGCTAAACCCAAAAGCCCTATTATCCCCACTCCGAGGCTAATAAGGCTATGCGAGGTAGGCAGACCTACCGCCACACTAGCCCACCCTACCCCCCAAATTACCCGAACCCAATCCATAGACCTGAAGGTAGAACTTGTCCAAAATGTTTTGTACCTTTGAAGAGAAGATTAGGCCATTCCATATGCGCTCCGTAGGCGTAGCCCTTTTATCGTCCCTTGTAGCAAGTGGTGTTACGTGGTGGATTGCGCGTCGCGCCCTGCCTTCTTGCCCCCCTGTCCCTAATAATCCCCCTGTCCAGCCTGTACGATGGGAAATCCATCCACCTGTGGATTTTACTACGGCTGCCGAGCGGGCGATGCCCACCGTCGTTCATATACGCACCCAAACCCAAGTGGAACTCTCTCCTTTCCATCACCTCTTCCCAAATGAGGAAGAGCTTCCTCAGGGAAGCATTCCGGGCACAGGCTCGGGCGTGATCCTCAGCCCCGACGGCTATATCGTTACCTGCAATCATGTAATAGAGAAAGCTAGCCGAATTGAAGTTACGCTCTACGATAACCGCACCTTTCGCGCAAGCGTAGTAGGGGCTGATCCTTCTACCGATATTGCGCTTATCAAGATTGATGCGGAAGGCCTTCCTTACCTAGAATTCGGTGATTCGGACGAGCTGCGCGTGGGCGAGTGGGTGCTAGCGGTAGGCAACCCTTTCAACCTTACCTCTACCGTAACGGCTGGCATAGTGAGCGCTAAAGGCCGCACGCTCGGCCTGCTTAAGGAGAAGTTTCGGGTAGAGGCCTTCATCCAGACCGATGCCGCCGTCAATCCCGGCAATAGCGGCGGAGCTCTAGTCAACATCAATGGAAAACTGGTAGGCATCAATACCGCTATTGCATCCTTAACCGGTACGTTCACCGGCTATTCCTTTGCGGTGCCTTCAAACATCGTCAAGAAAGTAGTAGAGGATCTGCGCCGCTATGGGAGAGTGCAGCGCGCTGTTTTAGGGATTTTATTTGAACCTCTGAATACTACCCTACAAAAGGAAAGTGGCGTACCGGTGTCGCAAGGGGCGTATGTGCGCGAGGTTTATAGTGGCAGTGCAGCGGAAGAAGCGGGCCTGCGCAGTGGCGATGTGATTGTGGAGATTGATGGGCGGCCTGTGCGCCAAAGCGCGGATGTGGCCGAGCTGATCGCCTTACATCGACCAGGCGAATCCGTGCGAATTACCTACTACCGAGGGTCTGAGCGAAGAGAAACCGTAGCCCGCCTGCGCGGACGCAGCTCCGACGAAGAGACTGTCCGAGAAAGTGGCCTAACCTATATCCCCTCCCTAGGCGCGCGCCTGCGTTCAATCACTGAGGAAGAAAAGAAGTCTTTAGGAATCAAGCACGGCTTGCGGCTGGTGGAAATCCTGCCGGGCCCTCTCAAAGAAGTAGGGGTTCGGCCAGGATTTGTAATAACTGCCATAGACCGCCAGCCCGTGTCCACCCCTGAAGAGGCCCTCCGAATCCTTCAATCCATCCGCGGCGGCGTCTTGATAGAAGGGCTTTACCGCAAGGGTGAAAAAGCCTATTATGCTATTTCTCTTGAATAGCCTGGCGTATGCCAACCGATACTTCTTACCTTTTTCGGGTAGATTCGGCTTACCTTAGTAATCTCTTAGAGACTTATCTGGCTGACCCGAAATCGCTCCCGCTGGATTGGCAGCGGTTTTTTGAAGGCTACTTCACCGCCTTAGAGGCTGGCCCTTCAGTCCCCTTGCCCGCTGTTCCCTCTCCTTTAGACAAGGAGTTCGGCGTGCTCGCCCTTATTGCCGCCTACCGCAATCAAGGCCACCTATATGCGCGCGTTAACCCCTTGGCCGACTATTCAGAATGGGAAAAAGTTCTAGATAAGGCCTTCGCTCTCCAAAAATTCCATCTCTCCGAAGCGGATCTAGATACTACATTTCAAGCAGGAAAACATGTAGGCTTAGGCCCTGCTACGCTGCGCGACATTATTGCCCATCTGCGGCGCGTCTATTGCTCCACCATGGCTATAGAATACCGTTATATCCGAATCCCCGAAATTCTTGAGTGGTTTGAGAAACATCTTGAGAGCCCAGAAAATGCGCCGCGCTTCTCCCCAGAGGAGAAGAAAACTATCCTCCAATGGCTCTGTAACGCTACTACTTTTGAACGCTTTCTGCATAGAAAGTTTGTGGGCCAGAAACGCTTTTCCCTGGAAGGCAATGAAGCTATCATTCCCGCCCTCTATGAGCTGGTAGAGCTGGGAGCCGAACTGGGCATAGAAGAATTCGTATTTGGGATGGCGCATCGCGGCCGTCTGAACGTACTGGCTAACATTATGCAGAAATCCTTTCATGCTATATTTAGCGAATTTGAAGGCAAGGGCATAGCTACGGATACCTTTGACGGCGATGTAAAATATCACTTAGGCTACTCTAGCGATCCTTTTATTGCGGGGCGGCGTGTGCACCTTTCCATGCTGCCTAATCCCTCCCATTTAGAGGCCGTAGACCCCGTAGCTACTGGCGCCACGCGCGCTAAGATGGATCATCTGTATGGAGGCACACACGATAAAATCGTACTTATTCTGATCCATGGCGATGCGGCTATTGCAGGCCAGGGGGTAGTGTATGAAACCCTCCAAATGTCGCTGCTGCCGGGTTACGAGGTGGGGGGGACGGTGCATATCGTGCTCAATAATCAGATAGGCTTTACCACAGGGCCTGAGCAGGCTCGCTCCAGCCATTACGCCACCGATATAGCTAAGGTCACCCTCTCACCCGTCTTTCATGTAAATGGGGAGGACCCAGAGGCTGTAGTCCATGCGGTCAAGCTGGCCATTGCCTTCCGCCAAGCCTTCAATCGGGATGTGTTTATAGACGTAATTGGCTACCGCCGCCACGGTCATAATGAAGGCGACGAGCCCCGCTTTACCCAGCCTAAAATGTACCAGCAGATCAGCCAGCGTCCTTCCCCTTTTGAGGTGTATGCGAATCGGCTTATAGAAGAAAATATTATAACGCCAGCTGAGGTCAAAGCCATGGAGCAGGCCCGCAATCAATTCTACGATCGTCAGCTAGAGCGCGCCCGCTCTGAAGAGCCTGAGATTGATGCGATTCCAAGGCGCACCTGGCAGGGGATACACTTATATGATGATAATATACTGGAACCGCAGCCAGAAACCAGAGTGCGACGAGAAGTACTAGAGTTTATTGCTCAGCAGGCCGCTAAATTTCCTGAAGGCTTCACCCCTCATCCCACCGTCAAGAAGATATACGAGGCCCGCTATGAGGCCGTAAAACGCGGCGAAGGCATAGACTGGGCCACGGCGGAGATGCTGGCCTTCGGTACCCTACTTCTAGAAAATAACCCGGTTCGGCTTTCGGGCCAAGATGTGGAACGCGGCACCTTCTCTCAAAGGCACGCCGTAGTACTAGACATGAATACCGAGTCTCGCCATATTCCGCTCAATCATCTGTCTCATCGTCAAGCCCCCTTTTATGTGTATAATTCGCCTCTTTCCGAGTACGCGGTGCTTGGATTTGAGTACGGCTACGCTTTGGCTTCGCCGCATACGCTTGTGATTTGGGAAGCCCAGTTTGGGGATTTTGCTAATGGCGCGCAGATTATTATAGATCAATACATCACCGCTGGCAAAACCAAATGGCATAGGCTAAACGGCCTAACGCTCTTTTTGCCGCATGGCTATGAGGGGCAAGGACCTGAGCATTCCAGCGCAAGGCCAGAGCGCTTTCTAACCTTAGCCGCTCAGAATAACATGTATGTGTGCTACTTTACCACGCCGGCCAATCTCTTCCATGCGCTACGCCGGCAGATGCGCAGTTCTACGCGTCGTCCCCTTATTCTTTTCACGCCCAAGAGCCTGCTACGCCATCCAGAATGCGTATGCCGCCTAGAGGATCTGACAAACGGGCAATTTCAGGCTGTACTTACAGACCCTGAGGTAGGGCCTGACCAGGCGCGCCGATTGCTCCTCTGTACCGGAAAAATCTTCTATGACCTCCTCCAGGTGCGTCGTGAGCACGCTAAAAAGGATACCGCTATCCTCCGCATAGAGCAGCTCTATCCCTTCCCCGAAGAAGAGCTGCGCCAGCTTTTAGCGGAGTATAGCCAAGTAGAGGAACTTTACTGGGTTCAAGAAGAGCCTATCAACATGGGCTACTGGAGCTTCATCCTGCGCAAGTTTATGGAACATGGCCTGCCTATACCTAAACCGATAGCTCGGCGGGAGTCGGCCAGCCCCGCTACCGGCTCCTATAGCCACCACCTGCGCCAGCAGAACTATATCCTGCGTAGAGCCTTAGACCTCGTAGCCGAAAAGGTATGATAGAGATTCGCGTTCCCAGTCCAGGGGAGTCCGTTACCGAAGTCCTTTTGGATAAATGGTACAAGCCTTCAGGCAGCTGGGTAGAAAAAGATGAGCTACTAGCGGAGATTCAATCGGATAAAGCTGCACTGGAGGTATATGCCGAAGCCGCTGGTGTGCTGGAGATTTTAGTAGCGGCTGGCACTCAGGTGCCAGTGGGTACGGTTATTGGGCGTATTGATCCTTCGGCGACGCGCCCAGCGGCGGAGGCCCCCGCAAAGGTGACTCAAGATGGACAGCGTCCAGGGGTCGAAAAACCTCCTACCGAATCGCCAGTAGTCATGCCTGCGGCGGCGCGTATCCTTGCGGAGAAAGGCCTCACCCCAGCTCAAGTACCAGGCACTGGACCAGGTGGGCGTGTTACCAAGGAAGATGCGCTGCGTGCTGCGCCCGCCCCTACCCCAGCACCGCCCCCCCCTCCTTTAGCCCAACCTACCCACCCTACCCCTCCCCCTTCTCCTTCACCTGAACGCACCGAAACCCGGAAGAAGCTTACGCCGATTCGTCAAACTATCGCCCGCCGCCTCCTAGCCGCTAAAAACCAAACCGCCATGCTCACCACCTTCAACGAGGTGGACATGAGCCGCATCTACGAGCTACGCAAAACCTACAAGGAGAAATTCCAAGAAAAACACGGGGTCAGCTTAGGCTTCATGGGCTTCTTTACCAAGGCTTGTGCGCGTGCCCTTCTGGAGTTCCCTGAGGTAAATGCTCAGCTCCACGAAGATGAGCTGGTGTATTTCTCGTATGTAGATATCAGCATTGCCGTAAGCACCGAACGGGGCTTAGTGGTACCCGTAGTTCGGAATGCCCACCTCCTTTCGGTAGCCGAGATTGAGCGCACTATAGCCGATTTAGCCGCTCGCGCCCGCCAGAATAAGATCAGCATAGAAGAAATGCAAGGCGGCACTTTCACGATAACAAATGGTGGAGTTTTCGGTTCGCTCTTCTCCACGCCGATTCTCAATCCGCCCCAGACGGCTATTCTGGGCATGCATAAGGTACAGGAACGCCCGGTAGTGCAAAATGGCCAAATTGTAGTGCGCCCCATGATGTATGTGGCTCTTTCGTATGACCATCGCGTGATAGATGGGAAGGAGGCCGTAAGCTTTTTAGTACGGGTCAAAGAGCTTTTGGAAGACCCTATTCGGCTTCTTCTAGAGCTCTAATGCGTCTGAGCGTACAACGGCTCAGCAAGCGCTACGGCCGCCAGTGGGCTCTACGGGAGGTCTCCTTCACCCTAGAAGGGCCTGGCGTGTATGGTTACCTCGGCCCGAATGGTGCCGGCAAATCCACTACCTTCAAAATTCTTACGGGTTACCTTGCCCCCACCGAAGGCCGCGTAACCCTTGATGACTGGCAATTGCCCCAAGACAAAAAGATTATCCAGCGGCTTATCGGCTATCTCCCTGAACACAACCCCCTTTATGCAGAGCTGTATGTGCGGGAATATTTAGCCTTTCGCGGCGCTCTGTATAATCTTAAGGGCCGAGCCCTTACCCAACGCATAGACGAACTCATAGAGAAGGTTGGCCTTGCGCCAGAGGCTCATAAACGCATCGGCCTGCTCTCACGCGGCTATAGACAGCGCGTGGGCCTTGCCGCTGCCCTGCTCCATGATCCGCCTTTGCTTATTCTGGACGAGCCTACTAGCGGCTTAGACCCTAACCAGGCGATAGAAATTCGCCAGCTTATTCGGCAGCTGGGACGCTCCCACATCGTGATCTTCTCCTCGCATATCCTCTCGGAAGTAGAGGCGATAGCCGATCGCGTACTTATTCTTCACAAGGGGGAGTTAGTGCTGGATGCTCCCTTACACGCCCTACCCCAGCATCTCAACGCCGAAGAATACTGGGTAGAAACGGCCGAGACCGGCTTCCAGTGGGACTTCCTAAAGGATAAGGCCCATGTAGAGGCTCTCTCGCCTACCCTCTGGGTTATCCGCGGGGAGATAAGCAAAGAGCTTCAGAAAGAGATTTATGCGGCGTCGGTGGCCCAGCGCATACCCCTTTTGCGCTTAGAACGGCGGACCCTGCCGCTTCAGGAGGTTTTTCATCAGCTTACGCGGGAAGCCTAAGGCTGAGCTTCTAAAAATTCGGCTGGGAGGAATTCCCAAGTAGAGTTATGCCAAATAAAGTGTAGTCGCCCACCTAACTGTGCCCCTAAACGGAAAAGTCGGCGTACCTCGGCTCGGAGGGCTGTGCCATCGTCGTTTTGTTGAAGATAGACTTTATCCATAAGGGCTGGACCGCAAAGACGCAGAGGCAATCCTCTATCCTTATCTACTCGGTAAGCGGGCACTTCCAGAAGGGTGCCCAACAAAAACCCGCTGCGCCGCGGAAAAGCCAGGGTGAAATCCACTTCAATGCGTGCCTGTACAAGCGCTTCCAAGAGGTCTGGCCAGAAAAAGCGCAGGTAATGCTGGCGGCTTGTCTTTACTGGTGCGCCGAGGTAGCTTTCTAAGAGGGCTTTCTCCGCCAGGAGCCTTTCGGGCCGCTGACGGGTGGTATAGGAGGGGTGGAGCCCTATGCTATAGCCACGCGCATGGAGGCGCTGGATAGCCTGACGTACAGCCGGCTGGTAGGGGGACACTAAGCTATCCCGCCAATGGCGATTAGAAAGAAGGAAAAAAAAGCGTGCGCTGCTCGGCGGGAAAGCTGCGGTGATTTGGTCAAGGGTATCGTAAGGGTCTTTTTGATTGCCCCATCGCACGCGAAGCCGCTGGAGAAGGTCGCCCCGCCTTAGGCCACCCACCCACCAGCGCAGTCCCCCTCGGGCCTTCCACTTGTAAAGATGGTCAATGTCCCATCCAATCTCCCACCGAAAAGGCGGCCGCCTAATCCGCAGCTCCAAGCGCTGTAGAAGTTCATAGAGCCGGCATTGGACGAAAGGCTCAGCCCAAAATGGCGCCTTGTAAAAGGGGGCTTTCTCCCATGCATAGAGGCCCCACTGGCCCCACCCATAAGGCCACCGATAAAGCGGATAGAGCGTAAGAACATAGAAAGCCATAGCCGGTAAATCCCACCTAAAATCTCCCGCTGAGGGGAAAAAACCGCCCGCATCCCAAGCGGGTAAGAAAAAGGCGGTACCTGTCCAGCTCAAGAAGCCCGTGTAAGGCAGGCTTATATCGGCGGGGCCTGAGTCATCCGTGCCGTATGAAATTACGCGCCAGCCACTTGGAGGCGGCACGTTCTGCCACTCCGACGGCGTAACGATTCGGTAAGGAAGGTTTAGCCAAACCCGAAAAAGAGTATCTATCACGTAGGCCAAGCGCGGCGTGTGATGAGGCACACGCCATATTAGGCCGCAGGGCGCTTCCGGCGCGAAAGCAGAAAGGTAGCGATAATCAGGAGCCATGCTAGCAGCGAACCCACCTTAGCGAGTCGCTCGCCCAGCTCATGTATGCGACTGTGGCAAATAAGCTCTACCTCCGAATCGCCCGGCGGCACTACTACCCCACGCAGAATGAAATTCACGGGTATAATAGAGGCTTCCTGCCCATTTACAGTGGCCTTCCAATCGGGAGGGTAGTAAATTTCGCTCATCACGAGAAGGCGCGGACGTCGGGCATGTACCTTATAGCGAAGGCGATAGGGATTGCGCTCTAAACATACGACCCCTTCAGCGGAGTCTAAGGGCATATTTTCGGGCTTGAGCTTCAGAGTAGTCCAATCGCGCGCCGCTATAAGCGCCGTAGAGCGCACCGGATAGCGGCCTAAGCTGTCTAAGGTCTGGTCTACCCGAGGAAAAATCCGTATCTCCGCCGCTAGCCACGCAATCGGTAGAGGCTCGCGACTGCGGTAAATTATAATACTATCCGTTGTCTGCGTCAGGCTGTCATAAAAAGCGGGAAGGGGCGGCTTAGCCTGTTTAGCCCCTACGGTGATATAGCGAATAGCCAGCATCTCTAAGGCTGCTGGCGAAAGCTTCTGGAGGTGTGCCTCTATAAATTGCTGGTAGCGCTTGAGCTTAGCGGGATGGTAGCCGCCTGCATTTTCCAAGTAGACGCCGGGGCGATTATCCGTGAAGGTATTGACATGAAGGGGTAGAATCCGGAAATAGCCCACCGTATCCCGTAGAATAAACGCCTCATAAGGCTCAAGCGGAGGCGGATAGGGGAGAAATTTTTTGGGCTCGTAGGTTTTGTTTCGGGGAAAGTAGAGGGTATTTACTCGCCAGCCATCCACTAGCATAAACAAGGCCACAAATACCCCACCCCCGACTGGCATCAAGAATTTTTTAGCTACCAGAAGGAGCACGGCGGCGGTGGCTAAGGTCCAAAGCACGCTACGAAAGGCAGAAAGGCGCGCTAAGGCCATTCTATCCACCCGTAAAGCTTCCATAAAGGTTTCCGCAAACCAGTCGGGCATCTGTGAGCGTAGAACGGCGTCACTTTCGCTCTCAAAGCTAAATCCTATCCAAGCCCCTCCTACCCCTACACCTAGGAGAATGAGGCAAACGGTGGCCGCCGCTACCGCTAGCCGGCCAAGGTCGGGCTCAGCCAAAAATCGCTGAACCCCCACCATCCCGAGCCAAGGTATAAAGAACCCTAAAACTACTAGCCATGTAGAGGGTGCTCGGAACTTATTGTAAAAGGGTAGGTATTCTAGGGCAAAGTCGGCCAGCTTGTAGGTGCTGGCGGGATCGTCGTCCAAGTAGCTTACAATAGCCCAGCCCCCTAAAAAGACTGCCGTAGCGACTAGGGCTTTTTCCCAAAGACTAGCCCTTCGCCGGGCCGCTAAGTAAGCCAGAAGGGGAAGGGCCAGTAAGAGCGCACTGCCCCATAAGCTGTAGCTATTAGCGCCTAAGGCTAAAAGCAGGGCTATCCATACCCCATAGAGAAAAGCCCAATCCAGCGCCTCCATCCGATAGGTCCAGCCTAAAATGATCAGAAAAAAAGCTATGACGCTGACGTAGAAAGAGCCTGCCGCGAACGGTAGGCCTCCCCAATAGGTAGGGACGCTGTGAAGGAAAGATACATCTCGGGCGCCATGGCTAAGGAAGATCTGGCGAAGGGCTGACTGCGCGCCTAAACGGGCCAGTAGATCCTCATACGAAGTACCGCCCACGAAATCCGGAATAACCACAGTCCATAGCTCAGCCCGGCTACAGGAATAGCTTTGAGCATAATCCCGAGGCAGTCCGCCTTTCAGCCTGGGATCGGCTTGGATTTCCCGCTCAAGCTCCGTCGGCCCTCGGATAGAGTAGCGCCCGTATTCTCCATAAGGCAAAAGCCTATTGATGTGCGAAAGTCCGCCTATTGCGGCCGTAAGCCCTATAAGCCCAATACTCCAGCCATACTGGGCCCAGTTGCGATTCTGCCAGGTCCGAACTAGCCAAGCTACCTCGTAGGCCGCCACGACTAGAAGCGAATAATACAGCATCTGCGGGTGGTGGCCCCCTACCATACCAGCCCAGCCCGAGAGGGCCAGCACTACACCCCATCCCCACCGCCCGCGGTGGAGCAAACCCATCCCCGCTAAGAGATAGGGCACTTGGAAAATCACATTGCTTTTGCCCCAATGGGTCGCCACAATCATATTAGTGTAGTAGCTAGTAAGCGCAAAGCCGAATGCGCCGCCTAGCGCCCACCCCCATCCTACCCCCTCCACCCGCAGAAGGAGAAAAAAGCCCAAAAGCCCTACCAGAAAAATAGCTGGTGGATAGTGCCGCATCAGCTTTCCTATAAGTTCTCGTATAAGGGGGAAGTAGCCGATCTTTTCGGGATAGTATACGAGGTAGGCGGGCATCCCTGAGAAAAGATTAGGCGCCCAAAAAGGCTGTTTGCCCGTCTCCTTATGCCATTTCTCCATTGGATAGCCCATGTAGTTTACTTGCTCTTGATCGGCTGCTCTAAACCGATAGCCTTCATAGTAGGGAAAAAAGTAAAGCCCACTTACCGCTATAAGAAGACTTAGGGGCAGAACCCACTCAATTAGCCATTTTTTAGCCATATAGGTCAAAGTTATCCAACTTCGCAGGCATGGCTAAGTTTGTGGAACGCCTACGTTGGCGGCTAAGACGTCCGGTGGCTTCCTGGCTTGTGGGGCCGTATCGTTCGGTTTTTCGCGGCGAGGGCATAGAGTTTGCCGATGCGCGGCCGTATGTGCCGGGGGAGGATTGGCGGCGTATCCACTGGAGTCTGAGTGCACGCAAGAATCAGCCTTATGTGCGCTTAGGGCAGGAAGAGCGCGAGCTTACCTGCGTGATTGCGCTGGACCGAAGCCTTTCCATGCGTACGCCTCCAACTAAAGCCCAGCTGAGCTTAGAAGTGGCGGCTACTTTCGGTTGGGCCGCTCAGCTCAACGGAGACCGAGTACGCTGGCTAAGTTTCACCGAGCGCGTGGAGGCCTTTTCGCCGGCGCGTAAAGGGGAGCGGTTCATTTGGGGTAGCTTGGAGGCTCTACTGGCCCGCCCGCCAAAAGGCCGAAAAACCTTCCTGCGCCCTTTACTGCGCACCTTTGCCAGCTTGCATCCCCGCCGCGCCCTGCTAATAATTATTTCAGATGGATTCTTTCACGACGACGCCTGGAAGGAGCTTATAGCTCTGAGCCATAGGCACTTTTTATTTTTAGCTTTTTTGCGCAGTCCGCAGGAGAGCCTAACGCTGCCCTGGGGGTATCTACCTATCCAAGAGGTAGAGACGGGAGAGCGCTTCTTGGCCCCCCCTAGCCTTCAGCCCACGCTTCCTCGCCTGCCTAGGCTACGCCAAGCGGTGCTTACGCCAGGCTCGCCCTGGCTTCTCCGCCTGCGTCAGGCTCTCCTACCCGGGTTGCATTAGCGCCGAATGCGTACCTTTGCCCTCAAACCCCAAAACCTATGAGCAGTATAGAAGAACGCGTCCGAAACATTATTGTAAGCAAACTGGGTGTAGAGCCAGAGAAGGTTACGCATGAAGCCACCTTCACCAATGATTTGGGTGCTGACTCGCTAGACACCGTGGAGCTAATTATGGAGTTTGAAAAAGAATTCGGTATCTCTATACCCGACGAAGTAGCCGAGAAAATTGAAACCGTGGGGGATGCGATTAAGTATATTCAGGAACACGCCAGCGCGTAATGCGGCGCGTGGTAGTTACAGGCTTAGGGGCCTTGACCCCTATCGGTCTGGATGTTAAGAGTTACTGGGAAGCCCTTTTGCAGGGCGTAAGCGGGGCCGACTATATTACGCGGTTTGATCCTTCGCCATTTAGGACGCATTTCGCCTGTGAGCTGAAAGGCTTTGATGCCTCAAAGTATATTGACCGGCGCGAGCTGCGGAAAATGGATGCCTTTTCGCACTACGCTATTGTAGCAGCCGACGAGGCCATTGGGGATGCAGGTCTCCCCCAAGCTTCTATTGATAAGGACAGCGTGGGAATCATTTTCGCCTCGGGGATTGGTGGGCTTTATTCGTTTATGGAGG
Organism: Bacteroidia bacterium; assembly: GCA_025059535.1. GTDB lineage: Bacteria > Bacteroidota > Bacteroidia > SpSt-205 > SpSt-205 > SpSt-205. The sequence continues at coordinate 123,822 of JANXCX010000005.1, read as the reverse complement.
AGATTAAGGCTTATACGCAATCCGGCGGTACCCCTCGCTTCAGCCCTTTCTTCATTCCTAAAATGATCATAGATATTGCGGCAGGCCATATCTCTATTAAGTATGGCTATCGGGGGCCTAATTATGCGACGGTATCGGCCTGTACCTCGTCGGCGAACGCTATTGCGGATGGATTTCTTTTGATTCGGGCTGGCATGGCGGACGTTATGGTAGTAGGAGGTAGCGAGGCTCCTATAAACGAAGCTGGAGTAGGTGGGTTCAATGCCATGCGCGCCTTATCTGAACGAAATGATGACCCTAAGACGGCTAGTCGGCCTTTTGACAAGGACCGAGATGGCTTTGTGCTAGGGGAGGGGGCAGCCGCCCTTGTATTGGAGGAGCTGGAGCATGCCCGCCGGCGTGGCGCCCGCATTTATGCCGAAATAGCGGGTGTAGGTCTCTCAGCCGATGCTTACCACATTACCGCCCCTTGCGCTAAAGGTGCGGCCTTAGTTATGCAGCGTGCCCTCGCCTCCGCCCAGATACGCCCCGAAGAGGTAGATTACATCAATGTCCACGGCACCTCTACGCCCCTCGGAGATGTTTCCGAAACCCAAGCCATCAAAACCGTTTTTGGCGAGCATGCCTACAAACTCAATATCAGTTCCACTAAATCCATGATAGGTCATCTCCTTGGCGCGGCAGGCGCAGTAGAAGCCGTAGCCACCATTCTTTCCATCTACCACCAAATAGTCCATCCTACTATCAACCACTTCACGGATGACCCAGAGTGCGATCTGAATTATACTTTTCATACGCCTCAAAGGCGCCCCATCCGATATGCGCTAAGTAATAGTTTCGGCTTTGGTGGCCATAATGCCTGTCTTGTGTTCAAGAGGTATGAGGAATGAAGCGATGGTGGCGCTGGCTTTTCGGCCCCCAAAGGTCCGAATATCGCCGCATAGCCAAGCTAATAGGTAGCCTCCCTAGAGACCTCTCCTGGTATCGTACGGCTTTCAAGCTACCCGTTCCGGGTCAGCCCCGCCATGCCTATCTCGCCGAGTCCTACGAGCGTCTGGAGTTCTTAGGGGATGCTGTTTTGCAGGTTGTAGTTACAGACTACATCTTTAGACATTATAGGCACTTTGACGAAGGGGAAATGACCGAGCTGCGCGCCAAAGTGGTAAATACCGAACATTTAGTAGGTATCGCCCATCGCCTCCATCTCCCGAATTTTATCCATGAACCCATCCTTCCCAAACGGCAGGATTACCTAGCGGATATTGTTGAAGCGGTTATAGGCGCCATCTATATGGATTTAGGCTACGAAGCGGCCCGCCGATTCATAGAGAAGCGGATTTTTCCTTTTATCAACTGGAGCTACATGGAAGCCACAGAATTCAACTACAAGGGGCGCCTCTTAGAGCTGGTGCAGCAGAAGCAACTGGGTCAAGTAGAATTTGTCGTTCAGGAGCGCCGACGCACCGCCCGAGGCGAGATATTTTTGGTGCATCTGCGGCTGAATGGTAAGGAAATTAGCACAGGCACAGGTACCCGCAAAAAAGAAGCTGAGCAAGCCGCCGCCAAAGCCGCTCTCCGTCTTTTGAGTGAATAGGCTATATTTGAGTTTATGTACCGAATTATTCTCCTCTTAGCCCTAGCCCAGGCTCAGTCCAGCTGGTGTGGTACGCCTAGCCTGACAGCCCCCCTTCCTTTACTGCAAGAACTTCCCCCCTCTTTTCTTCCTGACCCTACCCAGGCGCGCCAGCACACGCCCACCTGCACGCCTTCACGCTATATCATTCCTGTAGTATTCCATGTTATCTATTCCAGCTCACAGGATAGCATAGCCGCTGATCGTATATGGCGGCAGATGCTGCGCGTATTTGAGGATTTTCGGCGCGTGCCTGAGACGGAGGGCTACTCGGATGCGGGTGTAGATACGGAGGTAGAATTCTCCTTAGCCACTAAAGATCCTCAGGGTAATCCCACAAGTGGGGTGGTGTATTGGCGCTATAATCAGCCGCCGCTAAACTGGAGCAGCCCTAACTTTTGCCGTGAAACCCAGGATGCCTCCATGAAGCAGGCTACGGCCTGGGACCAAAACCGATACCTGAACATATGGATAGTCCCGCGAATCTGTACGGGGAATAACTGCAGCGATTGCGGCAGTATCGCTGGTTATGCGTATTTTCCCTTTACGCCCGGTCCGGTTTATGGGGCTGTAGTAGGAGCGCCCTTCTTTTGGGGGGCTGGGGGTGGCCGCAGTGGCCGCACCTTAGTGCACGAACTGGGACATAATCTTTTTCTCGCCCATCCTTTTGAAGGCGGCTGCGGGGGCAACTGCAGCAGCACGGGCGATGGGGTATGCGACACCCCTCCTACAGCGGTACGCACGGGCAACTTCGTTGTAGCGCGTCAAAACACCTGTACTAATGACCCACCCCCCGATCGCCCAGACAATATGCGCAACTACATGGACTATGTAAGCGACGCAAATATGACCTATTTCTCTGCTGGTCAGCGCCAGCGGATATGGTGGGCTATCCAAAACTCTAATAGCCGTTTGCGTCCTTTGACTAATCCGGATCGGCCGCAACTCACGGGCACAGGCGCTTACGGGTACCTCAAGGCGTATTTTACCGCCCGACCACAGGTAGGTTGCGCCGGCCTACCTATCCAGTTCTTTGATTACAGTTTAGGGGTACCTCAGCAATTTAGTTGGACCTTTCAGGGAGGTCAAGCCGATGATCCTACTAGCCAGTGCCCTCTCGTTACCTACAGTCAGAGAGGCACTTATGATGTTCAGCTAGTTGTACAAAATCTCAGCGGGCGTAAAGATACCTTGCTCAAAAGGGGCTATATTCAAATTCATGATACGCTGTATAGCCTTCCTTATGAGGAGAGTTTTGAAGGTACGGCCTTCCCCCCAGCCCATAGCTATGTGGAGAATCCAGATAGACGCATTACATGGACACGCTTCCGCAGCTCTGACCCTCCTATGGGCGCCTATGGACGCTCCTCTACCAGCCTACGGCTAAGCTTCTTCACCTATTCGCACTATAAGGAGCGGGATAGTTGGGTAACCCCCCCCTTAGATTTTCGCGTACCGCCTGATAAACATATCCTTCTCCGATTCTCTTGGGCCTATGCGTGCCTTCGCTACTGGGACTCTACTCGTACTTACCCCTCGTATCCGCTAGACTATACGGATACTCTGCGCGTGCTTATTTCCACAGACTGTGGGCGCAATTGGAGCCCTCTATGGACCCGTGGGGGACGTACGCTTTCTACCCATCCGGATTCTTGCCTTGTAGCCCCTGGTTCAACTGCGGGCACCATTTTTCTGCCCTCTGAAAGTACCTGGCAGACGGCCACGATAGTGTTAGATGAGTACCGTGGCTTAGCCCCTATTCGCCTACGTTTTGAAGGGATTTCCGGATGGGGAAATAACCTTTACCTAGATGATATCAAGGTAGAACTCACCTCTACCCTACCTACGCCGCTTACGGCGTCCAAAGCGGAATGGCGCCTGTGGGTGGCGGATCAGCGCATATACATAAGCCTCCCAGAGCCCCAGACCCATCTCAACTGGGCTATCTACGACCTTCAAGGCCGGCTCCTGCATACCGAGTTTATGCCGTGGTTGGCGGGTGGGGTACATGCTTTTGCCCTACCGGCTACGCTACCTGCAGGGGTCTACCTTATTCACCTATATAGCCCTAATCGGCAGTTGAGCCTCCGCTACGCCCACCACCCTTGAGGCGCCTACCCCGATTTTTCCAGCGTCTAGTTGGGGCCTACGTCCCTACGAGACCTCAGAGTCGCTTGTTTTATCTCACTATAGACGACGGCCCGCAGGGAAGCACTACCGAGCAGATTTTGGACCTTCTAGCCCTCTACCAGGCCAAGGCTACCTTTTTTTGGCTTTGGAGCAGGTACGAAGCGCGTCATACGCCTGCCTTAGCCGCGCGGCTTTTAGCCGAGGGCCACACCATAGGGCTCCATGGAGACAGCCATATAAGTCCTTGGCGGCATCCTTTCAGCCTCAAGGCCAAACTACACCAGGCCAAACTATTATGGACCAATGCTGGCATCCCTCTTGCGCCTCTGTATAGGCCGCCCTACGGCCATCTTACAGGATTGGAGAGGTGGCAGGGGTGGCGACTTGTATTATGGGACTGGCTAATGCCAGACTATTTATATCACACTACTTGGGCCGATACCCTACTTTTGAGGCTAAGAGCGGGCGATATTGTCGTACTTCACGAGCGAAGGTGGGGCCTAGCGGAGTGGCGAAAATTCCTTAGCGCCGCCTACGCTTCGGGGTGGCGTGCAATGGCTCTACCAGTAGAAGAGGGGCCCCAGTTATACGGCTATAGTCTATCTCCAGCTTTGGATAGGCTATGCGTGGAATAATGCAGGGGACAGGCAGTACATATCCTTGAGGCCAGCTTGAGGCAGCTTCCATATACCCATTCCACTCTTCCCACACTTCGGGGTCAGGTTCGGGCTGGAGCCAAATTTTCAGCCGCATCCCCGGACTGACCCGATACCCCCAAAGCTGATTCCAGCGCACGAGCTGATATGGACTTATGCGATAGGTGCGCGCAATGTTGTAGAGGTTCTCCCCGGCCTTTACCACATGCCAGACATAGCTGCCCTGCCGTCTTACGAGGGGCTGACTAACCGATTGAGTCATAAGCTCGCCTTGTACAAGCTTAGTGCGCACTAGGGCAACCTCATACGCAGCCACAGCAGGCACCCGAAGGGTATAGCCCGCCGGTATAATATCGGAGCGTAAGGCGGGATTATGAAAGCGGAGCCAGCTTAGCGGTACTTGCGCCCATCGGGCTACTAACGAAAGACGCGTGCGTAAGGGAAAGTACACCGTGTCCGTCTCACGCGGAATATCTGGATAGACGGGATAGATGCCGTGAGCCGAAGCATAATTCATAACATAGCAGGCCGCTACGAAGGCGGGCACGTAGCCGCGCGTCTCAGGGGGAAGAAAGGGGGCTATCTCCCAGTAGTTCTTACGGCCACGGGCCATTTTTATGGCGCGCACTACCCGCCCTACCCCACAGTTATAGGCGGCTATCACTAGAAGCCAATCGCCCAGAATCTGATAGCTATCTCGTAAGTAACGGGCGGCCGCATGGGTGGATTTGACTAGATCATAGCGTTCATCCACAAGCCTATCCACGCGCAGGCCGTAGCGTCGCGCAGTGCTAGGAATGAATTGCCATATCCCTGCGGCGGCCATGGGGGAGAGGGCTTCGGGCACAAGCGCGCTTTCTATAACTGGGAGGTATTTGAATTCGGGCGGCAGCCCATAAGCTCGCAGAATGGATTCAATCGTAGGTAGGTAGTAATCGGCTAATCCCAAGAGGCGCGCGGTAAGGGCCGGCTGCTCTATGAGGTAAAGCTCAATGAAGCGTATCGTTACGGGATTGACTTCCAAAGGTATAGTGGTTTGCAGGGCTTGAAGGCGCTCCTCGTATTCCTCGGGGGTGAGGGGAGTAGGCGTAGGTGGGGGGAGGTTAGCTTGGTCGCCGCCTTCGCGCTCCCAGGCTAGGTAGTGGCGCAACAGGCTATCTAAGCGTACAAGGCCTTCAGGCCACCCCTGTCCCCACAAAAGCGGTAGGACAAACCCCCAAATCGCCCAGCGCATAAGCTGCCGCAAATAAGCGATTTTCGGCAAATAGCGGACCCAAAATTTGTACACCTACGGGGAGGGGGGTACCACTAAGAGGCACCTGTAAAGCCGGATGACCCGTAAGATTAGCATACACAGTAAAAAGGTCGGAGAGATACATCTGGATAGGGTCGGTCGTTTTCTCTTGCAGGCGAAAAGGCGGGGTAGCGCTCGTGGGAATAAGCAGGACGTCATAGCGGCTAAAAAGGTCTTCCGTAAAGTTGTAGAGGAGGCGGCGCACCTTTTGGGCTTTGGTGTAATAAGCCTCGTAGTAGCCCGAAGAGAGCACAAACGTACCTAAAAGGATACGGCGTTTTACTTCTCGGCCGAAACCTTCGCTGCGAGAGCGTGCATACAGTTCTGCCAAGGAGGCCGCATTTTGGGCGCGATAACCGTAGCGAACCCCGTCATACCGCGCCAAATTAGACGAGGCCTCCGCTGTCGTGAGGATATAATAGGTCGGTACTAAGTAGTCCCAATAGGGGAAATCTATGGTCTCTACTTCATAGCCTGCATCGCTGAGGGTTTTGTACAGGTTTTGAAGGGCTTCTTCTATGAGAGGAGACAGGCCGGCTGCGGTTAGCCAGCCCCATCGCCGCGGCGGTGGAGAAGGGGTATAAGGCTCTACAGGTCGCTGGGCTGAGGTAGCGTCGCGCGGGTCAAAGCCCGCCATATGAGTATAGGCTAAAATGAGCTCTTCTAGGGTACGGGCTATGGGTCCTATTTGGTCAAAGGAAGAAGCATAGGCAATAAGGCCGTAGCGGGAGATACGCCCATAGGTGGGTTTGAGTCCGTAGAGCCCGCAAAAGGCCGCTGGCTGGCGGATAGATCCCCCCGTATCACTCCCTAAAGCCAAATGGCAAAAGCCGGCCGCTACGGCGGCCGCTGAGCCTCCCGAGGAGCCCCCCGGCACATAGCCCTCTAAAAAAGGATGCTGTACCGGCCCATAAGCCGAGTTTTCATTAGAGGAGCCCATGGCAAATTCATCGCAATTAGCCCGACCGATGCAAATAGCGCCCGCCGCTTGGAGCCGTTCCACTGCCGTGGCGCTGTAGGGGGCTACAAATCCTTCTAAAATCCGCGAAGCCGCACTGAGACGATGGTTAGCATAGGCGATGTTATCCTTATGCACATACACTAGCCCTGCTAGCGGGGGTAAAGGGGCGCCACGACGCTGAGCCGCATCCCACTGCGTCGCAGCCTCCCGCGCTTCCTCCGCATACACCTCTAAAAGCGCATTAAGCTGGGGATTGCGGCGCTCAATGGTCTCCAAAAACTCCTCTACCGCTGCCCGAAAGGTCGTAGCCCCCTCTAAAACCGCTCGCCTTAGGGCCGGATAAGAGAGGGCCTTCATTCTAGCGTTTTTTCCCTAGGGTGCGATTTCTCGGGCAGAGGTAGCTCCTTGCGACTTTCGGCTCGTAGGGCTTCCCGAAACTCTCTAATGCTAGCCCCTAACCCACGCGCTAGCTCTGGTAGTTTCCGGCCCCCGAAAAGAAGAAGGAGGACGGCAAAAATTAAAATCCATTCCCCGTAGCCGAGTCCAAACATGTATCAAAGCTATGCATTTTTGCGCACATGTTGCCTTCGCCCGCCTTCATAATAGATCGGGAGGCTCTACGGCGCAATTTAGCGATTTTAGAGGCAGCGCGCGCGGAAGTAGGCTTCACGCTTCTTTTTGCGCTTAAGGGTTTTGCGCTGCCTGCTGTCATGGAGGATATTCTGGCGGTAGCCGAAGGCTTAGCGGCTAGCTCGCTCAATGAAGCCCTGCTGGCCTATGAATACGGTCGACAGAAGGTGCATCTTTATGCCCCGGCCTATCGGCCCGTAGATGTGCCTAAGCTCATACCGCTAGCGGAGACTTGGACCTTCAATTCGCTGGAAGCCCTGCTTCGGTGGACCCCTCACTTGCCGGACTCTATAGCCCTTGGCCTGCGCGTCAATCCGCACTACGGTAGCGCAGCGGCCGACCTTTACAACCCAGGGCAGCCCGGTAGCCGCTTGGGTGTATCACCTGCCTATGCTGACCTAGAGCTACCCGCCCGCCTTACAGGCCTCCATGTCCATACCCTCTGTGAAGCCGACGCCGAAAGTACCTTCCGCCTCGTAGAAGCGCTTATCCACCACTTTCACAAATGGCTCAAGAAAGTACGCTGGGTAAACCTAGGGGGGGGCCACCTTCTCACGCGCGCAGGTTACGACCGCCGCCGCTTCGCCGAAGCTATCACCCTGCTGCGGAGTGAATTCCCTAACCTAGAGCGTATTTATCTTGAACCCAGTGCGGCTTTCGTCTGGGAGGCGGGCTACCTGATAAGCGAAGTCCTAGACCTTACCCGAAACGACGACCGCCATTGGGCCATGCTGGATGTATCCTTCACCGCCCATATGCCAGATACGCTAGAAATGCCGTATAGGCCGGTTATACGTGAGGCCCTTGCGGGGCCTGACCCTGCCTACCCTACCTACTGGCTGGGCGGAATCACCTGCCTAGCAGGCGATGGGATAGGCCCCTACAGCTTCCCCCAGCCCCTTGAAGTAGGGGACCGGCTGACTTTCTGCGACATGGCCCACTATACCTTCGTCAAAACCACCCTTTTCAATGGCGTGGCGCACCCTGCCATCTTAGTGAAAGAGGCCAAGGGCTACCGGCTAGTCAAAGAATTCGGCTACGCAGACTATCGGCATCGTCTAACGAACGTATAATCCCAAGCACCTCAAGGGCTGACTGGTGCGTGTGCCAAGGGGCAGGCAAAGGTCGGGGAACCTCAAGGAGGCGGAAGACCGTAAAGTCCAGCGCACAACCACTTTGAAAACACCCCAGGGGCAGACCAAGCCAACGGCGTGGCGCCAAACTTAGCCAAGAAACCAGAGAAGTAAGCCTTTCTAGAAGCGGCTGGGCTGGGTCCAATTGGCTCCACAATAGAGGGGCCGCTACTTCAAGGGTAGGACACCCTACGCTGGCTTCACCCCAGGGGTGAAGTTTTTGCTCAGCTGGCGGGGCATAATCCCATGCGGCAACTACCGCCAGTTCTTTTTTCCTAAGGGCTTGCCACAGCATTTCCCTATCCGCTGCCGTGCGCAAAGGGGGATGAAGCTTCCAGATCGGGTCGTAGGTCGCTACGGCTGTATCCTCTTTGACTATATACGGCACAGCGGTAAAGGCCTGTAGCTGCTGGCGCTGAGCCTCTGCTAAACCCTCGCTAGTGGTAATAGGCCCCACACTGAGAGGCCCTCCATACACCTTCCTAAACTGGCCTAATGCATATATGGCTATACTTTCCGCATAGGCGGGTATGCCTTCCCACCCTGCTAGGGCAAGGGTTGGAGAGAGAGGCACTCCCACTTCCCCGCCGGCCTCTTTCCAGAAGGGAAGCACAAAGAGCGGCTTGCCAAGGTAACGCAGGTAGGGTAAAGCGCGCCGAAAGGTATCCCAGGGGAAGGACTGAAGCGGTGGAAGGGTCCAGCCGTCTGCCCCTGCTTCGGCTAAGCTCTGCAAGGGCGCTAAGTGCCCTTCGGCGTCCGCCCAAGCCGCATATAAATGCACCTGTACGGGTAAAGAGTGAGTAGCTAAACGCACCTCCGCAAGCACTTCTGGCTGATACCAACCTGTCCAGCCGCTTAGCCCTACCTGCGTAAATCCGCCGCGGCGGACCCGCTCCGCCCAAGCCCACCAGGGCTCGGCCGTGCCTATAGCTGGCTGGCTGGTCCAGCTTAGCAATTCCACCCAACCCGCCGAGATATAGGCGAGGCCTGGCTCTGTAACGGGCTGTAGATCACGAAGTCCATCGGATCCAAACTCTAATATCACGCTGCCGCCATGCCAAGGGCTAAAAGGGTCCACCAGCGTAAAAGGTCCTAGTCGCAGCATTCGCTACACGGGCGGAAGGAGAAGGGCAGCCTGAACCCACTCTAGACTGCGGATATACTCCAAACTCGCTGGACGCAAAGGCTCGTCTAGCTCATAAACTTGGAGCGCTACGTCCTGGCGGGCGCGCCGGCTTACGGTAAGCGTAGCAATATTCACATTATCGTAGGCCAAGATAGCCGCTAAAAACGCTACCGCCCCCCGCACATCTCGCGCCCAGATAACCAAAGTGGGGAGTTGCCCCGTAAAATTTGTATGCAGTTCATCCACCTCGGTAATTAGAATTAGGCCGCCGCCGCGCGAAATACCTTCTATTTCACGGGTCAATGCACCTCGCCGCGCCCGGATACGCAGGGTATTAGGGTGAGGCCGAGCCGAACTAATAGCCGCCTCAAAAGTATATTTCAGGCCATGGGTCTCAGCTAGGCTGAGCGCGTCGCGCAGGCGTTCATCATCTACCGCCATTCCCATAAGCCCGGCTAAAACGGCCCGATCACTCCCATGGCCCTTATAGGTCATAGCAAAGGAATTGTAAAAGGTGATAGTGGCCTCGTCAGGGATACCCCCTAGGAGAAAATGCAGAACGCGGGCGATTCGCACTACTCCGGCCGTGTGAGAGCTACTAGGGCCTATCATTATAGGCCCTAGCATGTCAAAGACACCGCTGGGCTCCTGAGGCATTAGAAGCGGCTTTGGGCGGAGGGACGGGGCTGCGGAAGGAAAAGGCCTAAGTGGCCTACGAAACCTTCCAAGCGGTCGCGCACGGGGCCTGGATAACTTTCTAAGCCATCGGTAGCCGGGAGACGTCGGAGATAGAGCAAGCTTAGCTCAGCCCATTCTAAGCAGCGCCAGCTTACGCCGGCGGCCCAGCCCAGGCCCATCACTCCCACGCTGGAGGGGCCTTCTAAAGGAACCCTCCCCTCTAATGTCCGAACCGTAGCCGTAAACCGGAAAATATGGCCCTCCAAAAGAGGAGACACAGCGCGGCGCAGAATACGCCAACGCAACCCTACCCCTAGACTATTCCACTGTGTGCGCCGCCAGCGCGCTTGTAAGCGATCCTGACTTATAAAAGCGCCTCCCTCCCAGAAAAACTGCGGCTGAAGGCGCCTATACCCCAAAAAGCTTACACCTAGCCGACCTATACCGTAGAACCTATGCCATACCTCCTCCTTGGGAGTGAGATCATTCACACTCGTGTGGCCCCCCCACCCACCCCATAGCACCACCTGCACCAAAAGCCTTAGCATCTTCACAAAAGTATTATGTTATATCTTAGCAGCATGTCTTTTGGTGTGGAAAGCCTCTATTCAGAGCTAATTTTAGAGCACAGTCGCTACCCGCGCAATTACGGCAGGCTTCCTCAACCTACCCATACAGGAGAAGGGTACAATCCACTCTGCGGCGACCAAGTCCATCTTACGCTGCGGGTGGAGGGAGCTAAGATTGAGGACATTAAGTTTGAGGGGAAAAGCTGTGCTATTTGCAAAGCTTCGGCTTCCGTAATGACGAGCGTCGTAAAAGGCCGCTCTTTAAGCGAGGCCGAGACCCTTTTCCGAGCGTTTCATGAACTCCTCACCCAAGAGGAAGCTCCCGCTTTGACGCAGGTTTCGCCTGAAGTGCAAGATCGCCTGCAGGCTTTTGCGGCTGTCCGAAATTTTCCCGTACGAGTCAAGTGCGCTACCCTTCCTTGGCATGCCCTCCATACAGCCCTTCATGCTCCCGCCGGCGAAATAGCCTCTACCGAGTAGGCCATGCAGCCTCAGGACCCCGCCCTGCTCCAAGAGGCGATTATCCGCGCCCTCAAGACAGTGTATGATCCAGAGATACCAGTAGATATCTATGAGTTGGGCCTCATTTATCACATAGAGGTGGGGCCCTCTGGAGAGGCACGGATAGTGATGACGCTTACTTCGGCCTTTTGCCCTGCTGCGCAGCATCTGCCAGATGAGGTGCGCCAAGTCGTGGCCGCTGTACCCGGCATAAAGCAGGTAGAAGTAGAGGTTACCTTTGATCCCCCGTGGGATATGAGCCGTATGAGTGAAAATGCCCGTATTCAGCTGGGCCTTCTCTGAGAATGTAAGCTATATTTGCCATAATGAGTCCTCGGTTATTACTAGGGGGTGCTTTTCTGGCCTCACTGGCGCTCTTTGCTCAGGGAACTCGCTGTATTCTCGTCAAGCTTAAGGCCTCTCCCGAAATCACCTCAGAGAATGCGCTCCATCCCAGCTGGGAGGAGAAGAGGGTAACTATCAAGGTGCCTAGATTAGACTGGGAAGAGGAGTTTGAGGAGCTGACCGATGAAGAGGCCGACCCTTCTATCGCCGAATGCTTTATACCCCAACTCAAGCTTATCAGCGAGCGCTATACCTATGTTATCAGTCTAGCTTGCTATAACCTGATAGCCTTTCAAAACAGTGCTCCCTATACCTCTTCCCCCACACGCGTGCAAAGTCCTATTAGCTTTACGGCAGGTCTCCAATACTTCTTAGAGAAAGCCTCCGAGAAATACTTAAAAATACCCCCTAAGCGGCTCTACGCTGAATACGGTACCCGTTATGTACCTCCCGTAAATACCACCCTCAAATACGAAGAGATAGACCTTCTCCTGAATGGCATGCAGCTCTTAATGGCGGAGGAGGAGGACGACGACGAGCCCCCGGAAGTGCCCTCCGAGAGCCCCCTTGAATGGCCCGATGACGAAGACCAGAAGGAAGAGGAAAACTAAATTTTTGTTTTTTCCCTGCATATGGGGCATCCGAGTTTGGCTGTAGGTGCGCCGGCGCCTGACTTTGCCGCCTATGATCAGAATGGCACGCTTCGGCGCCTCTCCGACTACCGCGGCCAGAAAGTCATTCTATACTTTTATCCAAAAGACGATACACCCGGCTGCACTAAGGAGGCCTGCAATTTGCGCGACTACTATGCCGCCCTGCAAGCCGCTGGTTATGCCGTACTGGGCGTAAGCGCCGACGATGTGGAATCGCATAAAAAATTTGCGCAGAAGTATCAGCTTCCCTTTTCTTTGCTGGCCGATCCTAACAAAGAAATAATCAAGGCTTATGGGGCTTGGGGTACTAAAAAGCTATATGGCCGCACCTATGAAGGTCCCCTCCGAATCACCTTCATTATAGACGAAGAAGGACGGATTGCGCGCATTATTGAGAAGGTAGAGACGGATAAGCATGCTCAGCAAATTTTAGGGTTGCGTGCAACCTGAGATCCGTTTCTTAGGGGCGGGGGGGGCGCACGATATCCGCTGGGGCAATTCTGCCGCTTTGCTCCGTTGGTCAGACAAAACCTACCTCATAGATTGCGGCTTCACCGTCTATCCGCGCCTTGTAGCCGAAAACCTCCTTGAAGCTATAGATGCGATATGCATTACCCACCTCCACGATGACCATATCGGGAGCCTCTCGGCTCTCCTCTACCACCGGCACTTTCGCTGCAATATGCCACCAATAACCATATTAGCAGGCTCAGAAGGCGTGCGGACAAAACTTCATACAATTCTGCATTTTCTGATGGGGGAAGTAGAGCGATTTGCTGATCTTAGGCTAGCTGATCAAGCGGAAGGGCCTGTAGTAGGCCTGCCTACAGACGGTCTGCACATGCCCCATATGCCAAGTAGCGCTTTCCTTTTTCAAAGTGCCGCTGGCTATCTCTTATACAGCGGGGATATAGGCTGTCCGGTACCATGCCTGCAGGAGCCAGATTGGCTAAAAGCCCATCAGCCCTTGTGGGTATTTCACGACATAAGCTTTCAACGGGTGCCCACCCATTGCTATTTTGAGGCTCTTTATTTCCTCTTAGAGCAGGGGATACCTACTTGGGGCTATCACTGCGACCCTGAAGCGGCCCCACCCGATTTACGTTTGCCTCTGGTGCATACGGAATTTCTTCTTTCCTAAAGCCTTTAGGAATTCGGTTGGGCGGAGGCGGTGCGGCTTGCCACCTCTGCGTCAAAGGTTTCGTAGGCGGCATACCCAATAAGCTCATACAGCTCTGCACGCGTCTGCATGTGGGGGAGGTAGGCTTGCGCACTACCCGTTGCCCGAAGGTGGCGGTAAAACTGCGCCATGGCCTTAGCCGCTACCCGTAGGGCTGAAACCGGAAAAAGAGCAATTTCATAGCCCAGAGCAAAGAGTTGTTCCGCCGTGAGTGAAGGCGTTTTGCCAAATTCGGTAAGGTTAGCCAAAAGAGGTACCTTTACTTCTTGGCGCACTTCGGCAAACTCCTCAAGCGTAGTAAGCGCTTCGGGAAATAGGATATCGGCCCCCGCTTCTACGTACTGCCGGGCACGCTCCAGCACGCCCCTGAGGCCTTCCAGCGCATGGGCATCCGTGCGCGCAATTACTACTAGGCTGGGTACGGTGCGCTTGAGAGCGCGGATTTTTTCTACCATTACTTGAGCGGGGACGAGCCGCTTACCCGCTAGATGGCCGCAACGCTTAGGCATCTCTTGGTCTTCCAGTTGTACGGCTGCTACGCCGGCCTCCACCAGCTGCCGCCCTAGGCGTACGACATTCAGCGCCTCCCCAAAGCCCGTATCCCCATCCACTACCAGGGGCAAACCGGTGGCGCGCACTAGGGCTCTTGCACGCTCGGTTACTTCTTCCAAAGTGAGGAGGCCTAAGTCCGGCAGGCCCATACTGGCTGAGAAGGCTGCGCCCGAGAGATAAAGCGCCTCAAAGCCTGCTTGACGCGCTAAAAGCCCCGCAAGAGGGTCATGGGCCCCGGGTAAAATAAGCCGCCCCTGGGCTACTCGCGTGCGAAACCGCTGAACTAATTCCTCCTGAGAAGGCAAACTGTGAAGAAGCCAAGCGGCCATTACCTAACCCCTGAAGGATGAGCCAGAAGCCCCATAAACTTGTCTACCTCCATCTCCAGTAGCGCCGGAAAGTCCGTCATAAGACGATAGAGCGATTCTGCCTTCTTAGCTGGATACACCCGCTGGAGTGCGGCTTGGAATTTGGCTTGGAGAAGGGGTAGAGCCTCGGCCCGCCGCCGTCGATGGCCTAAGGGATACTCCACCAAGACCCGCTCAGTCGCACCGCCATCGGTAAAGAAAATCTGAATCGCATTAGCAATAGAGCGCTTGGCAGGGTCTAGATAGTCCCGACTAAAGTCGGGATTTTCGCACACCTCCATCCGAGCGATAAGCGCAGGAATGCGCTGATCGGAGGCTATAGGCTCCTCATAATGCGCATACTCAAGCTCTCCATACAGTAGGGCCACCGCCGTCATATACTGCAGAGAGTGGTCCCTATCAGCAGGGTTGCGGAATGGGCCAGGCTTGTTTATTATGCGCATGGCGGACTCTTGCGTCTCTAGGACAATGCGGCTTATGTCATCCAGCCTGTGGCGCACCTGCGGATGAAGCCGAAGCGCCGCTTCTACGGCAGTCTGACCATGAAATTCGGCCGGATAGGCGACTTTGAAGAGGATATTTTCCATTACGTAGCTACCCAAGGGGCGGGCGAGTTGTACTTTGGCCCCGCCTAATACCACCGCTTCAAAGCCCCAGGTGGGCGCGGTAAGGGCAGAGGGGTAGCCTGGCTCGCCCGCCGCTGCAAAGAGAGCTAAGCGTACCGCTCGGCTAGTGGCATCGGCCGCCGCCCAGGATTTGCGGGGGCCGGTATTCGGGAAATGGCGATAGGTACGCAGCGCGGCCCCATCTATAAAGGCATGCGACAGAGCGCTGAGCACAGTTTCTTTTTGCCCATCTAATAGATAGGCGGCTAAGCCCGCCGACGCCACTTTCACAAAATGCACATGATCAAACCCCCGCCGATTTAGGCTTACCTCTAAGGCTAAGATGCCCTGGATTTCGTAGGCTTTTATCATAGCCGTGAGGAGGTCGGCTATACGGTAGACAGGCTCGCCCTGTAGACGCCGGCGCTGGCTGATATAGTCCATCACCGCTAAAAGGGCCCCTAAGTTATCCGAGGGGTGGCCCCATTCTTTAGCTAGCCAAGTGTCGTTATAATCCAGCCAACGAATAAGCGCCGTAATGGAGAAAGCCCCCTGCACAGGGTCTACCACATGCGGTGTACCGGGCACGCGCACGCCATAGGGCAGGTAGGCCTCAGGCACAACTGGACCTATAAGCTTAGTACATTCGGGCTTCTCTAAAGCGAGTAAGGCACAGGCTAAAGAGTCCATGAGGGCCAGATGAGCTGTATTATAGGCCTCCTGACTATCTATAACGCCACTTACGATGTATTCCGCCAGCTCCTCTAAAACGGCGTCGTAGGTTGCTTGCGTATGGATGTGACTCATAGGCGCAATCCGCGAGGACCTGTGTAAAGCACACGCGGCCGATAAAGCCGATTCTCTCTATGCTGTTCAATAATATGGGCTAAAAGACCTGCCGTACGCGCAGCAAAGAAGATAGGCGTGTAAAGCTCTATAGGTATGCCCAGCAAGTAATACACCGGTGCGGCGTAGTAGTCTAGATTAGGGAAAAGGCCCTTTTCGGCACGCATAATATCCTCTCCGCGCTGGCACATGTCGGCGTAGAGGTGGCCTTCGCCGCGCTGCCTGATAAGCTCGTGGAGTACTTCTTTCAGCAGCTGGGCACGCGGGTCCATGCGGCGCATATACACGCGATGGCCAAATCCCATGATGCGCTCTTTACGGGCCAGCTTAGCGCGTATAAGCTGTTCCAATCCCTCGGGGGTACCTGCTTCCAGAAGCATGTACATCACTGCTTCGTTAGCGCCGCCGTGTAGAGGACCTTTGAGGGAAGCTACGGCACTGGTAAGGGCCCCATAGACATCCGCCAGGGTGGAAGCCACCACGCGCGCGGCAAAAGTAGAGTTGGGTAGCTCGTGTTCGCTATAGGCAATAAGGCTCTGCTCAAAGGCGCGTACCTCAGCCGGCGTAACGGAGCGGCGCACCAGTGTGGCTAAGAAGTTCTCTGCGAAGCTGCGCCCCGGCACAAAGCTTTGAGGCTCTTGACCATTAGCGATAGCCGAGAGATTGGCCACAATTTGGGCTATCTGGCCGATGAGACGCGGGGCGCGCGCTATCTCCGAGGCCGCATCGGACGAGTTAGCCTCAGGGTCAAACCCTGCTAAAGCGGATACAGCCGTCCGCAGGCGGTCCATTGCATGCATGGTAGAGGGTAGGCGGCGGAGGATATCATATATGGCGTTTGGTACAGACGATTCCACCATAGACCGCTCTAGCGCAGCTCGTTCCTCAGGAGTCGGCAGCCGCTCCCAAAGAAGCAGGCCCACCACCTCTACATAACTGGCCAGCCGAATAAGCTCTAAGAGATTATACCCCCGTATTACAATCTCCTCCCGTTCGGTATCCAAAAAGGATATGCGCGTTTCGGCGGCTATTACACCTTCCAGCCCTGGGCTGTAATCTTTATTAGGTAAAGCCATACAGGGAAGTTTTAGGGCAAAGGTAGGCAAATTCAAATCCCTTTTGAGGGCGTCAAGGCGTAGATTTTTCCGGCTGCCAGGGTATTTCTACAGCGCCTAAATGATAGGTAAGATAGCGGGCTAGAATAAAAAGCCAGTCGCTGAGGCGATTGAGGTACTGAAGAAAGAGGGGGTTGCCTTCTTCCTGCTGGTAGAGCTGCACTAGGCGGCGCTCGGCTCGGCGGCATACCGTACGGGCCAGATGCGCTAGGGCTTCGGGACGCGAGCTACCGGGCAAAATGAAGGCACGCATAGGAGGAATCATCGCCTGCCGCCTATCAATATCCACCTCTAAGGCCGTTATCTCCTCGGCGGAGAAGGGGGGTAAAGGTACGGGCTTGGTACTTTTTCCCGCCGCTAAATGCGAGCCTATAGTAAAAAGCTGACTTTGTATCCGACGCAAGAAGGGTTTATCCTCCTCGGGCACTTCTTGTACGAGGAGGCCGAGGACAGCGTTTAGTTCATCTAGCGTACCATAGGCTTCTATGCGCGGGTCAGCCTTAGACACACGCCCACCGCCCAAAAGGCCTGTCTCACCCCTGTCGCCCGTACGTGTATAAATCCGCATGCAGCAAAAATACACCACTCACCCAGCCTTCATAGAAATGTACCCGCCTCTAGCACGAATCCATTTGTGTCCCAAAGAGCAGGGTTATTGGCGATCTTATAAGCAATTACGGAAGTAAAATCGCCCTTTTGGAAAATAAATCCCACTACTACGTAAGCGAACTCGTGGCGATTGCCTGAAAACCATTCCACTACAAATTGCCAATCCTTTGTGAGGGGCTGTTCTAAGGAAGCTACAAAGTCTATGGTGCTAAGGTTCAGGAATCCGAGGCGCTCTTCGGGCTCACCAAAGAGAGGACGCGGGCCGGCGCTACCGCCCGCAGAGAGGCGCGTACGCAGAAGAGGTAAACGCGCGCTCAGCATACTATAGGTCCATACCCCCACCCCTTTAGCTGTAACTGAGGTGGTAACCATCTGTCCCAAGGTCCAGCGGAATTCTAACTTCCCCAGTGAAGAGCGCGTAAATAAAAGGCGCGAAAATTTATAGCCCGTAGCTATAGTGCTATAATGCTGGGCAGGAAAGCCGAAATCGTAAAAGGTTATGCCTACTTCTATATCTCGGCTAAGACCATATACGAAGAAGTGGCTGGTAACCCAATAGGGAGCAGGGCGCCAAAATCGCAGTTGGGTTTCGTGGAGAATGAAGAAGCGCTTGCGTGGCGTAACTTCCACCGAAGGAAGGTTTATAAGAGTCTGCTGCGCCCAAATCCAACCGCACAATAGAAGCCCCCTGCCGCCACTCGGCATTCGCGCAAAAATACGATATCCTTACTCTTCGTAGGTAGTAATAATCTTGTCGCCAGGGCGTACTTCGCTCTCTAGCCGATTAAGGGCGCGTAGCTGCTCTACGCTAACCCCATATTTGGCCGCAAGGGTATTGAGCGTTTCCCCCGGCTGAACCGTATGGATACGCGCGCGCGGTAGCTTGCGATAGGGTGGAAGCTCGCTCGTAATACGCGGATCTTCTAAGAAGAAGTTCCGCCGCTCTTCGGCGGTAAGAGGCCGCACCACCTTCTCCCATGCGGCATTGATGAGTTCCTGACGATCGGGAAGGGTAGGATAGAGATAGACACTCCCTTTAAGGCCTGGGACGGCGAGATATTTCCCATCTGGGCTAAAGGCCGGCCTAAAAGTAATATGAGGCGGAAAGGTATATTCCGTAAGGGGCAGGAAGCTGCGTCCGCTCCAGAGGATGGCCTTCTGGTCTGTACCGATGGAGAGGATGTGCTTGCCGCTAGGACTCCACTGTAGGGCATAGGGCAGCCCCATATGACCGCGCATTACCCGTAAAAGCTGACCTGAGGGCAGCGCCCATACCCGCAGCGTAGAGTCGGCTAAACCTATTACCACTTTATCTCCCTCTGGCGAAAAGTCTGCCACACGCATGGGAGCGCCTTCCGCCCTCAGGCGTCCCAACTGGTTGCCTTCCCAATTCCACAGGGAAGCGGTGCCATCTTCACTCAAACAGAGGAGCCTATCCTCAGTAGGGGCTAAAATAATTTGGCTGATTGGGCCGCCATGTACCGAAAGCTTAACGAGGTGGTTTTGCGGAATATCCCATAAATACAGCGTCCCGCTGCGGGTACCAAAGGCGGCTTTTTTTCCATCGGCGGTAAGGACGCCGTGTAAGACTTCGCTATCCGCTTCTACTTTTTCCAGCAGCTCTCCCGAATGGCCGCGCCAAAGCCGAGCCGTCTTATCCAGCGAGGTAGTGAGTATAAGGGAAGCGTCGGCGGAAAGTGCTACATGGGTAAGATTGTCGCGATGGCCCCAGAGCTGAGCTATACTTATACCCCGGCGCAAATCCCACACACGCGCCGAAAAGTCCTCGGCTAGTGAGACGAGGTAAGTAAGCTGCGCCGAGAAAAATACCTTCTCTACGATATGAGTATGACCGCTCAGTACTACACGCGAAGCGCCGGTTTGGACATTCCAGAGGCGAATCGTCTTATCCCAGCTTGATGTGGCCAAAGTCGTGCCGTCAGGACTAAATGTGGCATAGACGACTCTATTCTTATGGCCGACGAGTTTGCGCAGGGGGGTGGGGTAGAGATGGGCATGGAGAGCGAAGTAGAGCGCGGCTTCAGCTTCATCTACAAAGGGCCGTTCATTTGGTCCGTCTATGTAGCGCGGGAGCGCCTCTAAGGCTAGGCGTATGCCTACTTCCGCATTGCCTTTGCGGGTCTGAGTACGGGAGAGCTCAGCCAAAAAGAGGGATTGAAGAACAAGGGCTTTGTTCCGCTGGCGTAGGGCGACTGCTGTTTGGTATTCGGCCTGGGCTCGGTCGTATTCGGCATTGATACGGGCGGCCTCGGCTAGGCGCGTTTGATTTTCGGCGATACGCTGTTGGGTCAGAGCCCGTTCGCGCTCCAGCTCCGCAATACGACGCTGGGCTTCGGCGATTTGCCTTTGGCGTTCGGCATTATTGCGTTCAGCTTCGGCGAGGCGCAGGGCACTTTCCGCTAGGCGCTTTTGCTGGAGGGCGACGAGCCGTTCCCGTTCAGCGCGCAGCTGCTGCCGGCGGGCTTCCTCGGCGTTGCGTTCGGCTAAGAGGCGCTGCTCCTGCGCCAACCGGGCTTGTCGCTCCGCCTCCTGCGCATGCCGCTCAGCCAGAAGCCGCTGCGTATTTGCATAGTAGAAGGCAATGAGGCTCAGAAGGAAAAAGAGCGTAACTACCGCTAAAGCCAAAAGAAGCAGGCGCCGATTCCGCTCTATGCGCGCTTTGCTGCGGGCCAGATAGAGCTCTATAGCCTCGCGCAGGGCTAAAGCCTGCTCGAGCGGCTCTACGTCGGGCACAAGCTCCTCCGGGGGAATGTAGCGCCGCATCCAAGCGGGATTTGGGGCGGCCCTGTAATACCACTCGGCAAAGTACTGGTACGCTCCACCGCTCAAGAGCAGCCGATTAGACTGACCACCTTCCAGCCAGCGCTGCACTTGAAACTTAAGCTCCCGAAAGATGCGTACGCTCTGAGCTTCTTTTTCAGCCCAGCGAATCAGCTGTTCCCAATTCCGAATAAGCGCCTCATGGGAAATGGTAATGGTGTCATTTGGACTAAGCAGGTAGTTGGTGCCTTCGGGCAGGGAAGGCTGAAGGAAACTTACCTCAGGCACCTGATAAAGGGCTGCTATGCGTGCTACCGTATCCACACCCACACCTGGCAGCCCCAGCATATCGGTAATTTGCTGGAGGGTAAGACGGGCCCGTACCGCCCGCCCCTCATCTATGCGCGTGAGCGACACCATGAGCCTGCTCACAATCTGCTGGAGAAGCGTTAGAGGCAGAGTTTCTTGGTAGCGCGCCTGATAAAGCTGGTCTAAGTGACTGTAGATCCACTCGGCGTGGAAGTTAAGGACATTACGCAGGCGGGGATTCTGATAAAGTTCCCGCTCGTGGGGAGGAAGCGTGGCTAGGTACTGCTCAAAGAGCGGCCGGTCCTGCTCGGCTAGCTTGAAGGACGCCAGTCCCCCAACCATAGCGTAATGCAACAGATCCATAGGCGTTCGCCCTTGGTCGGCCGCATACCATATGCGATGCAAGGCATGCTGAAGTACCGGCAGCTGGTCTATGCCATCGCCTAAATCATTCAACAGGCGCTGGGTAAGCCGCGGCGTGACCCGATCGCCATTGAGCTCGGCCGGTCGCTCAATAACCGCCTGAAACTCCTCACGGGTAAGACGCGGGACAAAGTACGTGCTCTCCCCAATCAGCTCCGCAAATCCATGAAAGGCCACACACTGACCGATAAAGTCAGAGCGCATCGTAAAGAGCACCCATATCGGCAGATCCTCCCGCTGGGCGATCCGAATGGTCTCGGAAAGGACATTCACCGTTATCTGAGCCAAAGGGGAGGCCATGCCAGCGGAGTAATTCTCTTCATTCGTAAAAAATTCCTCAAACTGGTCTACCAAAATGAGCAGATTTTGGCCTTCTCGCAGGCGGGCTATTTTTTCTGCATCGGAGAGGTTTTGAAATTCGGGTGAGGTAGGGTCTATGTAGGCGGTGGAGGCCTTATATAGCTCAACAAGGGCTGAAAAGCCGTAGGAAAGGCGATTTTCTACTTCGGCTACGTTGCTATAGCCTAAGGCCCCCGATAGAGCCAGAGCTAGGTTAGTGAGAGGCTGCTTTTCAGGGCGAAAAGCCGCTACGGCCCAGGTAGGGTAGGGTGCAGGCATCCGGTTAGCCCGCAGCGCTGGCAGCACCCCCGCAAAGACCAAGGACGATTTTCCATCGCCTGAAGCCCCCGTAACCATAACAAACTTACGCTCCCGCAGCTGGTCCAGAATTTTCTGAATATGACGCTCCCGCCCGTGAAAGAAAACGGTTTCACCCTCTTCAAACGGGCGCAGACCAATGTAAGGACACACGCGCAGGGTATCGGGCCATACCGCTGATTTACGGGCCTCGGCTAGGGCTTTCTGAATGCGTGCCTCGACCGCTTCGGGCTCGGCTAACTCTAGGCGAATATTAGGTACATGGAGGCTAAGGCGGCGGTTACGCGGCGGCTCGGGAAAGCCAATAAGCAAAATCGGCGTAGGCTGGCTCAACCCCCCACCTACCTTCCATAGGTGCTGAGCAATAGATACCCCCCAATCCCCCGCCCGATGAAAGAAAATAACCAGTAGCTGGCTCTGCCTGTACAGGCGCAGAGCCTCTTCCATATCCGTATCAGCCCGCTCTGGCCGAAAAGAAAGGGTCTGAACCTTATAGGCCTGAGATAGCCGCTCAACGAGGCCAAAACAACTCTCCGCATCGCGCGCATTATGGAGAAAGCCTATTTCGTAGGCTTTGACCGCCTGACGGGCCTCTACGGCTTCCGAAAGAAACGCCCGCACCTCCCCCACCAGTAAAGGCAAACTGGAGGTGCGCGTAAATAGGACGCGCTCCGTAAGTGTATTTTCTATAAAGGTAAGCAGCTCCTGTACCTCTACCTCATATACCTTAGTTTCATCTACAGGCGCCCAGATAAGTAGGCGAAAGTTAGGACCCAGCTGCCGCAAAAGCCGCTCATACTGCCGCCGCAGGAGTAGGCTACCATCAGCGAGAACCGGACCCTTTTCATGACCTATCACTAGAAAAGCGGCGTCATAGTGCTGGCTTATGTGCTCTATAGCAGAGA
The DNA here is from genome assembly GCA_025059535.1 of Bacteroidia bacterium. Taxonomy (GTDB): domain Bacteria; phylum Bacteroidota; class Bacteroidia; order SpSt-205; family SpSt-205; genus SpSt-205. The sequence continues at coordinate 101,163 of JANXCX010000005.1, read as the reverse complement.
GGTCTATTTCGGCGGGCATTTCTACAGCATAGCCAGCGCCTTTTAGCATAACGCTGAGTACCTCGCGCTGTACCTGAGCCGAAGGCGCCGTCCAACCCAACCATACTGAAAGCGGACGCACCCCTTCAGCCGTTACCGCCAGAGCCGCTTCAGGCTTCATGCAAAAGCAAATCTAAGTAAAATTTGCCTGGGCGTTGCTCAAACCTTTCCTCTTGCCTTAAATTTAGGTAGGGTATGCATAGAGGGAGCATACTATGGCTTTTTAGCTTGCTCTGGGCGCAGCTCAAATGTCCCGTTGATCGCGCTTTTATGCGTCTAAGACCTTTAGGTGAAAGGCCCGCGCCATTTAGGCTTTCGGAAGATACTCTCTGGATTCCCCTCGTGGTACATCTCATAGCCTCAAATAATCAGACATTTTTACCCTTCTCAGATGTTCAGCGGCAGGTAGAAATTCTTAACCGCGACTACAAGTCGGCTAAAATCCAATTCTACCTAGCCCGACGCGGCCCCAATGGCACTCCGAGCTGCGGTATCACCTATCATGTATCCAGTACTTTAGCCGACCATGACTGGGAGACGGAGGAAGAGACCCTCAAGCGTACGACGGGGTGGGATCCCGACAGCTTTTTGAATATATGGGTAGTAGAGCAAATTACAGATGACATAATTGGCTACGCCCGTCCGCTGGATGATACGGACGGATTAGCAGGGGTGGTGATTTTAGCCTCAGTATTTGGCGAAGGGCCGTCCAAACAAGAGCCTTACGACGAGGGACGCACCGCTGTTCATGAAATAGGCCATGTATTTAGCCTGTATCATCCCTTTGAAGGAGGATGTGCGGGCACTACTCCAGCCACCTGTGCGGTGGAGGGCGATGAAGTATGCGACACACCGCCCCAGCGTGAGGCTATTTATGGCTGCCCTAATTCTCCACCCAATACCTGTCAGGAAATCCCCACCGATCAGCCGGACCCTATAGATAACTTCATGGGGTATGTGGATGACGACTGCATGCACCGCTTTACAGCGGGGCAAATCAGTCGCATGCGCCTGTTCCTCGGAACTTATGGACAGGTGCTTATCAGCGCAGCTAATCAGCAGGTTCGTGGCCGCAGCCAATCCCTTCCGGCCAGCTGCGCCGCTACAGCCACCCTCCCCGCGCCTTCCCTAAGCTTTCGCCTACAACGTAAGGGCTCGCTCTTCTTTTTAGAAAGTCCCGACGCCGACTATTATCATCTGGCCCTGTGGAACCTAAATGGCCAACTCGTGCGGGAAAGACTGGAAATACCCTTTTCCTTGGAAGGGCTCCCGCCTGGTCTTTATGTCCTTCAAATCCATCGGACAGAAGGCCCCGTATTTTTACGCCTTCCTTGGCTATGGGAATAATTCTTCTTATGCGGCACGGTAAGTCGGATTGGGAACCCGAAGGCGTCTCGGACTTTAATCGCCCCCTAAGCCTACGCGGAATCCGAGATGTGCTAGCCCAAGGGCAGGCCCTCCTTAGGCAGGGGTATCGGCCAGACTTCATTCTTTCCAGCCCAGCCATTCGGGCTTGGCATACGGCTCACCTCCTCGCCCAGATATGCTCCCTGCCTCATGAGAAAGTAGAGCCGCACTTCGCCTTTTACACGGAAACGCTGGAGGGTGTCACAGCGGCTTTGCGAAGCCTCCCAGAAACCTGCAGCACCGTAGCCCTAATCGGCCATAACCCCCTTTGGAGCGAATTAGCCAGCCGATGGGCTGGAAAGAGTATAGAACTTTCTACAGCTGAGATAGTCGGCTTTCATTGGGAAGGAAACTGGGCGAGCTTTCCCGCTGGCAGCTTTCCCGCCTATCTCTTCTATCTCAGCCGCACGGGATAAAGCGCCTGATAGAGCAGCTGCTCCTCCCGATAGAAGAAAAGTCCCACTAGGTAAGCGCCTTTGGGAAGGCCCTCGCTACGCCAGCGTAGGCGCAGGGTATCCCATTTTCCTGTGGCATATACCGTAAGCCTGTGTTCCTCAATGGAAAGGTAGCGCGTAAGTTCAGGCACCGTAGTTTCACCTTGATAGAGCGCTGCTTGGACTAAGTAAAAACCTGGCGCTACCCGGTAGAAGCAGAGCTGTTCAGCAGCTAGCTCAGCTCTACTTAGGCCCTTACCCACAGGAAAAAAACTTACCTGCCATTCGCGCTGGGCACTCTGCCAATCGCCCTTCTCGTAGAAAACGCGCTGGCGCACTACATCCCATACAATTACTTGGTAAGTTTCCACTTCGGGCAGTTTAGGTAGATCCCAAAAGAGATAGTTCGGCCCTAGGGGTTCTTCCTGCGGCGTACTAAGACCTCGGAAATGCCGCTGAAGATGATAGGCCACGCCGCGGGCCCGTAGCAGAAGTACTTCTACCTGGTATTCCGCTTGGCAGAAGTTGGGGTATTGTACAAAAGCGCTGGGGGAAAAAAGTACCCATAGCCGTAGCCGAAGCCCATCTGTGCGGGCTATTACTTCAAAGGGGTTCTGCCCATAGCTCATAAGGGCCAGCCCCCACCACACGCACCCGAGCAAATTCCCCTGCAGCCAGCCGCTTAGACGCATCCCGAATATATACGAGATTATCTACCTCTAAAGCATCCCCTGCGCTGCGTGCAATAGCTAGGTCATTCTGCCGCTCATCTACCAGCACTTCTATTATTTCTCCTACCCATTGCTGATTCCATTCGTAGCTGATTCGCTGCTGGAGAGTCATAAGGTCGTGGTAGCGTCGCCGCTTTACGCGCGCTGGTACATCATCGGGCAGGGTATAGGCCGCTGTCCCCTCCTCATGAGAGTACAAAAAAGCGCCTACCCGCTCCAAACGGTAGGCCTCTAAAAAATGCATAAGCTCTTCAAACTCGGCCTCTGTTTCTCCGGGGAAGCCCACGATAAACGTAGAGCGCAGCACGATGCCAGGTACTTTTTCCCGAATTTCGTTGATAAGGGCTTCGGTTTTTTGACGCGTAAGTCCGCGCCGCATTTTCCGCAGAATAGAGTCGGATATATGTTGAAGAGGGATGTCCAGATATTTGCAAATCGGGGTTGCCGCTCGGATTATAGGGAGAATCTCGCGCGGAAAGCCAGCTGGATAGGCGTAGTGCAGCCGAATCCAGCCGATACCCGGCAAGGAGGCGAGCTTTTCTAGGAGTTCGGCCAGACGCCGCTTTCCGTATAAATCTAAGCCATAATAGGTAAGGTCCTGAGCAATCAGACTAATCTCCCTAACGCCTTCGCTAATAAGGCGGCGCGCCTCGGCTAAAATCGCCTCCATAGGACGGGACTGGTGAGGCCCCCGCATGAGTGGAATAGCGCAGAAGCTGCATTTACGATTGCAACCTTCAGATATCTTTAGGTAGGCGTGGTGAGGATAGCCACTCCGCCGCCGTTCCCCTAAAAGATAGCGCCGCAAATCTCCTTGAAGCTCATAAATCAGCTGCTCATATTCTGCATGAGTAAAAAATCCATCTACCTCAGGTAGCTCCGTCGCTAAGGTGGTGCGGTCGCGCGCCACAAGGCAACCTATGACGTAGAGCCGCCTAATTTTTCCTGCCCGGCGCGCCGCCGCATAATGCAATATAGCCTCTACGGACTCCTGCTTCGCCCGATCAATAAAGCCGCAAGTATTCAGCACGACTACATCGGCTAACTCCAGGTCTGCGGAGTGGGAGAGGGCGAAACGTCCTTCTAAGGCCGCCGCTAGGCGTTCGGAATCGTAGAGATTTTTGCTACAGCCGAGTGTGGCGATATGAAGGCGAAGAGGGCGCGTATGCATAGCTAAGGTAAAAGATTGGCCTCCTGGATAGCCTTGACAAGGTGGGGCCGGGAGACTTTTCCCGTAAGGTAGCGTTCCACTACTAAACTAGCAATAGGAGCCGCCCATGTAGCGCCCCAGCCCGCATTTTCTACCACCACTGCAATCGCAATACGTGGCTTGTCCGCAGGGGCAAAACCCACAAACAAGGAATGATCCCGCCCATGGGGATTCTGGGCCGTACCCGTTTTACCACATAAGTCTAGCCCTGGCACGTAGGCCGTGTAGCCCGTGCCCGCCTCCACCGCCAAACGCATGCCCTTTATCACCGTCTCAAAGTGGGCTGGGTCTATAGGCACACGTAAGGTATCAAAATAAGCAATCGGAGCATGCTCTTGTCCATACACCCCCTTCAGAAAATGTGGGCGCACGTAGTAGCCTCGGTTGGCAATAATACACATGGCGTTGGCCATTTGAAGGGGCGTCATGAGCACCTCCCCCTGACCGATACTATTACTTATGATAGTGAAGGCATTCCATCGTCCTTTGCCATAGAGGCGATCGTAATAGTCCCTTTTAGGAAGGAAGCCGGGTTTCTCGGAGGGTATATCTACGCCGAGGCGCCGTCCTACGCCGAAGTAAAGCATATAATCGCGCCAGCGGGCATAGGCCAGCTCTATACTTCCCTGATAGATAGGGTGATGGAGGAAATCGGTATAAACAGAGGCGAAATAGGCGTTACAGGAGTGTTGAATGGCTTCAGCCAGGGCTAGCGGGGTAGGGTGGGCATGGCAGGCCGGTTTGCCCCGATTGCGTAAATAGCCTAAGGCACAGGGGTAGTAGAGATTCTCCGTAAGGGTGTTTTCCTGTAGGGCTATTAGCGCGTTGAGCAGCTTGAATGTAGAGCCGGGGGGATACATGGCCTGCACGACCCGATTATAGAGGGGAAAGCGTCCAGCATTTTGGAGGTGCTGCCAATTAGCGCTCAGGTTAGGGCCAGAGAGTAAGTTTGGATCGTAGGTAGGGGCGCTTACAGCGCATAGGATTTCTCCTGAGCTAGGTTCTATAGCTACGAGTGCGCCGGCTTTGCCATAAAAGAGGCTTTCGGCAAAGGCCTGCAGGTCAGCATCTACGGTTAGGACAAGGTCTAAACCTAACTGAGGGGGTAGGTCGTAGGTCCCGCCTCGGTAGGGATACAGCTCACGCCCCATTGCATCCACTACGACGAAGCGGTAGCCTTTCCGGCCAGCCAAAAACCGCTCATAATAACTCTCTATGCCCGATCGTCCAATGAGGTTGCCTTGGGTATAGCGGCCTTCGGCGCGCGCTATTTCTTCGGGCGTTACTTCGCTAAGGTAGCCCAGAAAATGGGCGCCCACAGGATAGAGATAGCGGCGCACATGAAGCAGCTGAGCACTGAAACCCGTCTGGCGCCAGCTCTGTTCCATAAGGGCCGCATAACGCTCAAAAGCCAACTGACGGAAAAATAAACTGGGCTTAGTTCTGCTAAACTGTACCGCTTGCCTGAAGCGCTGCTCCAAATCCCGCCGAGAGAGGTCAAAAACTCGGGTCAGAAGCGCCGTATCCACATTTCCCAGCTCACGCGGTACGAGAAAGATGTTGAAGAGAGGCATATTGGAGACCCAGATACGTCCGTGCCGGTCCCGCAAAAGGCCGCGCGGCGGAAGGACCTCCAAGCGGCGAACCGTATTGCGCTCGGCTTGCTGCCGCTCCTCTGGCAAAGCCAATTGTAGCCAGGCCAAGCGCCCCACTAGTACAACGATTGATCCCCCCACCACCCATAGCCAGTGGCTTCGGCGATTAGCGTGGCGATCTACGCGCAACATGGGGCTTCCTCAGAAGGAGTTCAAAAATAATCCACTCCCACACAAAGGTATAGGTGCTACTTAGTAAGGCGCGGCCTAAAGTACTAAAGTGAAGCCGCCATTCGGCTAAGGGGAAATACCACAGATGATGCCACAGCGTCAAAGGCATAGCGTAGAGGAAGAAGTCCAGCGTACTTAGCCTTTGGGGCGCAAACATGCGGGCTTCATCGCTCACCAAGCTCGGATGGAGCAGGCGCAGCCAAAAGCGTCGCAACCCCCATACCCATAAGCCGCAGAAAGTTTGAAGACCTATTGGAGGAAAAAGGATATCTAACACCCCTCCAAAAAGCACCGCAGCTCCTATTTCCCATTCCCATCGCCAACTAAAAGGCAGAAATAGCCAAAAAAGCACATAAGGCATGGGCCACGCCCAGCCAGACACCTGTAGCGCTGGGGCTAAAGCCCCTTGAAAAGCTAAAAGCAAAACGCTATAAAGGAGCACTTCCCAAACCGACGCCACGCGTAGGTAGCAAAATATAGACCGTTCCGATGCGATGCCAGTCAATATAAGTGGCTATGCGGAGGCGCTGAAAACCCTGACGCGGATCATTTTCTACGGCTTCTATCCGACCCACACGCAAACCCCCAGGAAAAATCAGGCTATTGGGAGTCGTCCATACCTCCTCCCCTTCTTTTACCTGCACATACGGTGGAATATAATCCACCTCCACGCGATTGAGCACAGGGGTGCGCCAGGTCATGAGGCCATTCACGCCATGAAGGGGTAAAACCACATTTAGATAGACATTGCGGTGGAATATGGCATACATTATGCTGTAGGTAGCCGTGGTCTCGGCTATTAGGCCGAGGACGCCTTCGGGCCCAACTACCCCTAAGCCCGGATAGACTCCATCGCGGCCACCCCGATTGAGAATAGCGTAATTCTGATGGGTATGGAAAGTCTGATATATCACACGGGCCGGCAGGAAGCGATAGTCTTTAAGAAAGGCAAAGTCGGCGCAGGCGCCTACGGGATAGGTGCTGTAGGTTGAGGTACCCTGCAGCTCTGCTAGGGTAGTGAAGAGTTCGGCGTTTTGCCTCTCTAACTCTTCTAAGCGCCTCATCGCCCACCAGGGGCGTGTCACCCACCGCATCAGGCCATGAAAAGCCGCCTGGAATTCTATAATGGCACGCTGAAAGGCGGTATGGGCCCGCGGCTCGTAGCGGATATACATCCATAGGACTATCCCTTGGAGGAGCCCCCAGACTACTGGGGCCCGCCATAGCCAGGCGAGGTAAGGGAAAAAAGGCATCTCAACTTTTTACTAGAAGGAACTGAAACCGGTGCAGATTGCGCAGGGCGTAGCTGGTGCCTTTAGCGATAGCCCGCAAAGGGTCCTCGGCAATCCGCACGGGAAGGTTAGTTTGCTGAGATATTCGCTGGTCTAAGCCCCGCAGCAGCGCCCCCCCGCCAGCCATATAGATTCCTCGCTCCACTAAATCAGCCGATATCTCCGGCGGTGTAGCCCCCAAGGTTTGCATCACCGCATCCAGAATCTTTGAGATGGACTTATCCAAAGCACTTACAATCTCGCGGTAGGAAATGAAGAGGGTGCGTGGCGTACCCGTCATAATATCCTTGCCCCGCACGGGCTGATTCGGCGGCGGATCAGGAATATCCACCGTGGCGGCCCCAATCTCTATCTTGATTTTTTCCGCTGTACGTTCCCCTATCTGAAGGTTGTGTTGGCGGCGGATGTATTCTACAATATCCGCGTTGAGGTCGTCGCCGGCTATGCGAATGCTACGGTCGCATACAATACCGCCTAAGGTAATTACGGCAATCTCCGTAGTACCCCCGCCAATATCTATAATCATATTCCCCTCGGGGGCTTCTACATCTAATTCCATGCCGAGGGCTGCCGCCATTGGTTCATGGATGAGATAGACCTCACGGGCCCCGGCGCGTTCGGCTGAATCGCGCACGGCCCGCTCTTCTACCTCGGTGATCCCACTGGGAATGCATACCATTAGGCGCAGGTTGGGTTTGAGCAGACGGCGGCTGCCAGGTATCTTTTCCAAAAACCCTCTTATCATCGCTTCGGCCATCGCAAAGTCCGCAATCACGCCGCCGCGCAAGGGCCGCACCGTGCGGATATTTTTATGGGCCTTTTCATGCATGTAGAGGGCTTCCTGGCCCACGGCGATGACACGCCCCTTGGTCTGGTCGATCGCTACAATGGAAGGCTCATCAATCACTACTTCCCCATCTACCATGATGACGGTATTAGCCGTCCCAAGGTCTATGGCGATATCTTGACGTAGGAGCAGCCCAAACATATCAGTGCCGAAAGTAGCGCTTTTTAAGAAAGGTTAGGTGGATGTGGTGTGTATGGGCAAATTCCACTAGCTCCTGCTGCCGCTTACCGCCCTCGGGCACTACTACACGTCGAATTCCTGCGGCGTGGGCAGCCGCCAGGCTATCCACGAAGGGGAAAAAGCCATCACTTAGGAGCGTAAGTTCGGCGGGGTTGAGGCCTTTGGCGGCTATTTGGGCTAAGGCCGCCTGGACAGCCTCTATACGGGCTGGATAGCCCCCCGCCGCGGCTACTACACAGCCCGGCGCTACGATTACCACGGCATTTGAATAGAGCGCGCGCAGCACCCGCAACCCCCACCGTAGGTCAAGATCGCTTACTTCTTCTTCCTCCTCCCTATTTGTAGTCTGCCACAAGAGCCCATTTAGGACGGTGCGCACTTCATAGGTGGGTAGGTGCAGGGAGGGTATTTCTACCAGAAGCGCCTTTTTATGCTGCTGCAGCCAGGTTTGCGCCTCAGGCGTGAAGGCCGGCGCCGCCAGCACTTCTATAAAGTGTCCCTGCAGCCCCTCCGCCATAGGTAGGTCTATAGGCCTATTGCACACCACTACGCCACCATAGGCCGCTACGGGATTTGCTTCAAAGGCCTTCTGATAGGCTTTGGCCAAATCCCCTGCCCAAGCCGCCCCACAAGGCTGCGTATGTTTTAGAATAACGCAAGCTGGAGAGGGCCAATCCGCCACCACCTGCAGGCCCACATGAAGGTCTAAGAGATTATTGTAGGAAAGGGGTTTGTGCCCTGAGGCTTTGGGAAGGTGGCCTAAGAAGAAAGCCTGCTGATGGGGATTTTCGCCGTACCGCAGGGGGGTGGCAAAGAGAGGGGGCTGGGCACCAAAAGCCTGCGCAATGCGCGCCTCATACCTCGCACACTGGGCAAAGGTTTCCATAGCGTACCGATACCGTACTACCATCGGCGGAGGACCGCCGTAGGTTTGGATCAGCTCGAGGGCCTCTTCATAGAAGGCCGGCCCGGGGATAGGCCATACGCAGGCGTAATTCTTAGCGGCCGCTCGGAGTAAGCTTACGCCGCCTATATCTATCTGCTCCACATCCAGCGCCCCTTCAGAGAAGGGATACCAATCTACTACTAAAACCTCCCAGCGAGGAATTTCTGAAGGAAGAGTATCGCTGGGCCGCGCTAAAAGGCCGGCAAAAATAGCTGGGTGAAGCGTCTTAATGCGTCCATCCAGAAGGTTGGAAAAACCCGTAAGAGACTCAATAGAGCGTACCTCTAAGCCAGCGGCTTGGAAGGCCGCACAGGTTCCCGCTGAGGCCCATAGCTCGCCGCCCGCGGCGGCCATGGCCCGAGCTAAGGGTAAGGCTCGCTCTTTGTCCCAAACCGAGAAAAGCACGCAAAACCGGCTAGCTTCCATATATTTCGCCCGCACCTACATTTTCACGCACTACGGCCCCAGGTAAAATTTGGGCGCCTTTACCTACCCGTATGCCTGCTTCTATCACGGCGCCGCGCCCTATCCAGCTATATGAGGCTATGTAGCAGCTTTCGCCTATTTGACACCCACTCCCTACATTTACGAAGTCCTCTATCACGGTCCCTGCGCCGATAGCCGTATGGCTCTCAATTACTACGTACCCCCCTATGCGGGCGGAGATTCCCACTACTACATAGGGGAAGACGATGGCACCGCCGCCTATTTCCGCCGAAGCCGCTAAGAAGAAAGAAGGGTGGATACACCCACGCGCTACGCGCCGAGTGCGCGCAAAAACCGCATGGGCCATACGCTCACGGGCTACGGGGTCAGTCAGCGCCACTACATATCCCGCCTCGCCCTTCTGGATAAGTTTCCAAATGCGCGCGCGCGTAATTGGCGGTAGAATAGAAAGACTCTCCCACTCCTTTTCTTTCTGAAGGCGTGTGGGCGCAAAGCCATAGACCAAATCGCCGCAGGTTTCGGCTATCTGGGCGGCCCATCGGGCCAGAAGCCCTGTACCTATTATCAGCAAACCTTCCTTCGGTAGGGGGTCCGCCTGCATGGGGTTAGCCTTCGGCTGAAACGCTTGGACGGGAAGGCCGTAGAAGAGGCCAGCGCGCGCCTGTATAGGCTACTGCCCAGAAAAGCGTGCTGTAGCTCAGGGCCCCTAAGGCTTGGTAATGAAAAAAGGGTAAGGCCGCTATGTAGCACGCCGCCAAACCGCCCAAGGTATAGCCATACCCGCCCCCCAGCCAAACCCCGAAATTGGTCCATAGGAAAAATAGAACGGCCTGGCCAAGCGCAAGGCCGGCGGCTGAAAGCCAACGCGCAGGCTCCAGCCAGCGATGCCCTAAGAACACACCTACCACCATGCCGCTCCAAGTGAAGGGCCATAGGCTATGCCACCCTAAAATCGCATCCGAAATAGCCATTATGAGGAGGACGAGGCTGGCGCTAAGCCATGGCGGTCGCAGCCAGGCGCCACTGTAGAGCGCTATAGCTTCTAAGGGCGTGAAATTCGGTAGATGGGGCAGAAGGCGCCCCGCTAACCCTATCCCCAGTAGAAAAAGCCCATGCGCCAGCTGCCGCCGCACGCCCACAAAGGTACTACCTCCAGCCTTTTTATCTTTGAAAAATGGCCATTCTACTTTTTAGTGGGGGGCAAGATTCCACTACCGCGCTCCTTTGGGCCGTCCGCCATTTACCTCCGCCTTGGCAGGCCCTTTCCTTTGCATATGGCCAGCGGCATGCCATAGAGCTTACCGCTGCGCAGACGATTATCCAGCGGCTAGCGCTACCAGGGCTTTCGCATACAATTTTACCTATAGGGGAGCTGTGGCAAAACTTAGCCGTGCCTTCGGCCCTCACCCATGCCTTACCTATTGAACAGAGGCCCAGCGGATTGCCCTCTACGTTTGTGCCCGGCCGCAACCTTATCTTCCTTACCTTAGCCGCTATATGGGGCTACGCCCGCCAGGACTACACCTTAGTTATAGGGGCCAGCCAAGTGGATTACAGCGGCTATCCCGACTGTCGCGAAGGCTTCCTACAAGCGGCCGAAAAAACCCTTCAGGAAGCCTTAGAACAACCCATTCGGATTGTAGCCCCCTTTCTGTATTGGGATAAAGCTCAGCTTTGGCGCTATGCAGAGGCGCTAGGCTACAAGGAATTCATCGTGGAATATACTCACACCTGCTATGCCGGAGACCGCACGAAGCGCCATCCATGGGGATACGGCTGCGGAATCTGTCCCGCCTGTCTCCTGCGTCAGAAGGGATATGAGCAGGCTTTTGCTAATTTTGTCTCATGACTCCCGCCATTCAGGCCCTTCTACAAGAAGCCCAAACCCACATGAAGAAAACCCTCCAGCACTACGATGAGCTTTTCGCTAAGATTCGCGCGGGTAAAGCTACGCCCGCCCTTCTGGAGCACCTTAAGATAGATTATTACGGCGCCCCTACGCCCATCAAGCATCTAGCCACCTTTACCGTCCAAGATACCCGCACGCTTCTCGTACAGCCGTATGAACCTCAATTTGCCAAATCCATCGAGAAGGCCGTAGCTGAGGCTAACCTAGGCCTATCCGTAGGTATAGAGGGAAAAGCCGTACGGGTTGTATTCCCCTCGCTTACGGAAGAGCAGCGCAAAAAGCTCGTAAAGCAGGTGCGGGAGCTAGCTGAGGAAGCCCGGGTAGCAGTCCGTAATATCCGCCGCGACATTTTGGAGAATCTGCGTCGCCTCTCTAAGGACGGCGTCCCAGAAGACCTCACCCGCAAAGCCCAAGAAGAGCTTCAGAAAATCACCGATAAGCATATCGCCGAAATTGACCGTCTGGCCGAAGCCAAAGAGCAAGAACTTCTCACCGTGTGAATGGCTCGCCTACTGATTGTAGATGATGACCCAGAGATTCGCACTACGCTGGCAGAAGTTCTCAGCTACGATGACCATATTGTAGAGGTTGCGCGCGATGGACTAGAGGCCCAGCGGCTCCTAGAGCAGTGCGAGTTTGATATCGTGCTCTGTGATGTGCGGATGCCTAAGAAAGACGGTATGGAGCTGCTCAGCTGGGCTAAACAGAACAAGCCCGAGGTAGAGTTTATCATGCTCTCAGGCCATGCCACCATAGAAGCAGCCGTAGCCGCTACTAAGAAAGGTGCTTTTGACTTCATGGAAAAGCCGCTGGATCTTGATAAGCTGGAAATCCTTATTCGGAATGCGGCTGAAAGGCGTAAGCTAGTCAGTGAAAACCGAGTACTTGCGCAAAAGGCCCTACGCGTACGGCCCATTCTAGGCGTCTCCCGCGCCATTCAAGAGATACGTGAAAAAATAGAGCTTATAGCCCCCCTTGATACGCGCGTGCTGATTGTAGGGCCCAGTGGCAGCGGGAAAGAATTAGTGGCCCGCTCCATCCACCTCAAAAGTCCTCGCGCTAAGGCGCCTTTTGTAGATGTAAATTGCGCCGCTATACCGCCTGAGCTTATAGAAAGTGAGCTTTTTGGGCACGAAAAGGGCGCTTTCACCCACGCCATCAAGCAGCATATAGGCCGCTTTGAGGAAGCCCATGGCGGAACGCTCTTTCTAGATGAAATAGGCGATATGGCGCAGGCCGCCCAGGCTAAGGTGCTGCGCGTCATAGAAGAAGGAAAAATTCGCCGCGTAGGAGGGGAAAAAGATATCGCTGTAAATGTACGCCTCATTGCGGCTACTAATAAGAACCTCCCTCAGGAAATCGTAGCGGGCCGCTTCCGAGAAGACCTCTACCACCGCCTGAGTGTAGTAGTGATACAAATACCACCGCTGCGTGAGCGCCGCGAGGACATTCCTGTTTTAGCTCAGGCCTTTTTACAGGAAATCTTAGCCGAGTATAAAATGCCGCCCAAGGAATTCACGCCCGAAGCCCTAAAGGCATTGACGCTTTACGACTGGCCCGGAAATGCGCGCGAGCTGCGTAACGCGGTGGAACGGCTCGCCATTTTTGGGGAGAAGGAGATTACGCCTCAGCATGTCCAGAAGTATGTACTCGGAGCCTATGCCTCTGCACCCAACAAAGAAACCGCCGATTTTCCCCTCATGAATGTGGTGCCTATGGAAAGCTTTTTAGAAGAAGCTGAGCGCGCTTACCTTCTCTACCACCTGCGCAAGAATAATTTCAATATCTCTCGTACGGCAGAGGCTTTGGGCCTTCAGCGCACGGCCCTTCATACACGCATGCGGCGGCTAGGTATCCAGCGCAACGACTATGTTTGAAGCCTACCTATACGATGCGGTTCGTACGCCGCGCGGCCGCGGCAAAAAGGATGGAAAGTTGCACACTGTACGCCCCGTTGAACTGGTGCGTCAGCTGATTGAGGCTCTTCTACGCCGTAACCCTGCACTCCCCCCCGAAGCCATAGAGGATGTAATACTGGGATGTGTTACGCAGATTCATGAGCAAGGTTCTAATATAGCTAAGGTAGCGGCGCAGGCGGCTGGTTTGCCAGAGACCGTGGCGGGCGTTACCCTTAATCGCTTCTGCGCTTCTGGCCTAGAGGCCGTCAATCAGGCGGCGGCTTACCTGCGCAGCGGCATAGGGGAGGCCTTCCTTGCAGGGGGGGTAGAATCCATGAGCCGCGTGCCTATGGGTTCTGATGGCGGGGCCTGGTACATGGACCCCGCCGTAGCGTTTGAAGGCCATTACATACCGCAAGGGATATCGGCGGACCTTATCGCCACCCTGTACGGTTATACCCGAGAGCAACTGGATGCTTTCGCCCTACGCTCCCACCAGCGCGCCGCCGAAGCTACCCAGAAAGGCTACTTCAAGCGCAGCCTCATTCCTGTACGCGATCCCTTGGGCCAAATTCTCTTAGATTATGACGAGAATATTCGGCCTGATACCAGTTTAGAGAAGCTAGGCGCCTTAGAGCCCTCCTTTGCCCTAATTGGGCAGAACTTTGGATTTGATGCCGTAGCCCTCCAAAAGTACCCCCAGCTTGAGGCTATCCAGCATGTGCATCATGCGGGCAACTCCTCGGCGATTGTGGATGGGGCGGCCCTTGTGCTTCTGGGTACAGAAGCCTTGGCGCAGAAGTACGGCCTAAAGCCACGGGCGCGTATAGTGAGCTGGGCCGTAACGGGGACGGAACCTACGATTATGCTTTTAGGCCCGGCGCCCGCTACTCGTAAAGCCCTCCAGCGCGCTGGCCTCCACCCTGCCCAGATAGACCTGTACGAAGTAAATGAAGCCTTTGCCGTAGTGCCGCTCCGCTTCGCCGATGAGCTGGAAGTCCCCTTAGAAAAAATCAACGTAAATGGCGGGGCCATAGCGATGGGGCATCCTTTAGGCGCTACAGGGGCCATGCTTCTAGGCACCCTACTGGATGAACTGGAACGGCGAGACCTTCGGTATGGGGTGGCTACCCTCTGCGTAGGCGGCGGTATGGGCATCGCCACCGTAATTGAGCGCCTGCTTAACTAGCCCTACCACACGGCTATTTTATCCCAGAAAGTACCCCTAGGGGTCTCCACGAAAAGGTAGTAAAACCCCGCTGCCAGCGGGGGAAAAATAAAGCTATCAGCCACAAAGACCCGAAGGATCTCTTGGCCTAGGGAATTATAGACCCGCAGGTGGAGGGGCTCCTCGGCGTCAAGGCGAACTGGCAGAGAAGGTTCCTGCCTCAGCCAGTAGGGCTTATAGGCGAAAGCCGGCGAAGAAATACCTGAGGGAGGGGAGGCAATCAGCCGCATAAACGCCTGACAGCCCCCCCGCAGCTGCCCTACTAAGAGCACAAATGTGTCGGCACGCTGCCATACGGTTGGACTGGCGCGCCGTCCATAAGGATAGGCTAGCTCACCTATCATCGGCCATGCGGCCTGCGGGTTTTGCCAGTCCGGCTGGTAGAGACGCAGAAAGCCAGTTAGGTTTCCCACCAGTAGCCCTAGCGGACCACCTTCAGGTAGCGCTAGGAGAGCTGGCCGAGTAAAGCCTACAAACGTACTCAGCGTATCCGTAAGCCGAATTTGGCCTAAAAAATCCGTAACCAGCTGGAACATGCCCTCTGCTGCCTGGCGATAGAGGGCGATTTGGCCATTCCGACCGCCTACCAGTATATCCAGGCGCCCGTCCTGGTCGTAGTCGTAGAGCAGCGGCGCGGCAAAGGAAGGACCGCTTAGCCAGGACTGGCTGACCAAAGAAAACTCGGTGGTATTGGGCGCTACTTGGCGCCATAGCCAGAGCTGGCCTGTACTGGTGCCCATGACCAGCTCTAGCCGCTCATCCCCTACTACATTACCGACGGCGATTATGGGATTAGCCAGCGTATAGGTGGGTAGGTTAAGCCAGTTACTATCTATTAAGGTCAGGCCCTGCGGACCGCCTAGGAAAAGCCAGGCCCGTGCGCGCGGCCCCGAGTCGGTATGAAACCGCTCACACGTAAGGATAAGCTCTGGGTAGCCATCCCCTGTAAGGTCGGCCAAGGTTGGGTGAGCTGCCGTACCTATGTCCAGCATGGTATTTTGCAACCAGCCACGCAGCGGGGATGTCCAAGCGGGTGAGTCTGGACGCCCCTCATTCGGATAGAGCCAAAGGCTTTGCCAGTCCTCCCCTGCCGCGGGGCTATTATTGGCCGCCAGAAGGTCTGGCCGCCCATCGCCCGTTACCTCTTCGTAATACGCTGCAGGAAAAGGCGAGATAGAGACAGGATTCGGCAGCGGGTAAGGGCTGATAGAACGGCTGGGATCTATCCGGGCCTGCTCGGCGCTTCCTACATTTAGGCCAGCTATTAGATAAGGGGGGCCATCATCACCTACGATAAGGTCTTTCAGGCCATCGCCGTTTAGGTCTAGGGTCAAGAGGGTGCCCCCTGCATGATGCAGGCGTCCTTCGGGCCGACGCCGGTCCTCACACTCATACGGAATGAAGGAAAAACTATTTGTCGCATTGTCATACCGCTCAAATACTTTTCCCCAGCAGCTAGTCTGGAGCCTTAGAACGAGCGTGTCACGGCGCCCAAATAGCTCTTGAGCAAGGTTGCGATGCCATTCTATAAGGCTGCCCAGTACATCATACACGAGCAGGTCTATATCCCCATCTCCGTCCACGTCGTCAATCGCGGGGACGTCCGTAGCCGCACAGTAGAGCGCCGTAGGATAGCCCATGTAATCGCTTATTAGGGGGTTTGCGTAAAGCCGCCAGCGCGGCTTAGCTTGTGGCCCACCTAAGTTCTGAAATACCCTTAGGTTTGAGTTTGCGTCGGTGAAAAGGTCTTTGTCGCCATCGCCATCAAAGTCACGCAGCAGCACCCAGCGCCGTAGGAAAGGGGTAGGGAAAAGGGTGTCGGCGGCTGGCAGCCATCGCCACCCCCCAGCTTCCCAGCGAAAGAGGAGAAGGCGTTCATCCGCTCTATCCCATACGGCGAGCTCCTCCTGCCCATCGCCATCCAGGTCTATTTTGGCTATTTGGGGCGCCTGTAAGCCGCCTGTCCAGGGGTTAGCAAGGGGCTGACCGCTGGGGTCAAACACCGATACCAAACTAAGTTGGAGTCGCCACTGCCCCCACACAAGCAAAAGAGGCGCTAAGAGGAAATTCATAGAGGTAGCCCTAAATTAATCTACCTTTGTGGCATGCGGTTACTCCTGATGGCCGTCCTTTTACTAGGAGTGAGCTGGGGGCAGAAGAAAGGCGGAGATCCGCAAAAAGCTCTTAAGAAGGAATGGAAAAAAAAGGCGCAAAGCTATGTGAAAAATCCGCTGGCCCTCAAAGCGCGGGAGGAGAGCTTTCAGCGGCAAATCCAAGAGCGGGATAAGCAGCTTGAGGAGCTTCAACGCCGCAATCGGGAGCTGTCAGAAGAGGTGACACGGCTACAGGATCAGCTACGCGCCCGCCAGTATTCGCTGGACTCTCTCCAAAGCGAAATTCTGCGCCTGCGGACGGCCTACGAAGCCGAAAAAAAGCAAGCCCGTCTGGATGTTATGCCGGGCTTGGTCTTCAAGGTGCAGATAGGGGCCTTTCGCCTCTTTGACATGCGCCGCTACGCGCAGGATAACCCCTTCTTCGAGGCGGAGGCTATGGGCGACATTAACCGTTATACTATCGGGCGGTTTCGGGATTTGGCTTTAGCCGAAGCCTTTCAAAAGGACCTAAAGCGTCTGGGTATTCGCGACGCTTGGATCGTCCCCTTCAAGGATGGGGTACGTATCACCATGCGAGAGGCGAAGGAAATCCTCAAGAAAGGTTCATGATATGGGGCCTTGTATGGCTTCAGCAGATTTTTCTGGTAGGTGATGCGGGCGCTCTCACGGCGAAGCAGGTAGCCTGGTATGAGCGTTTCTGGGCCCTTCATGCTCAGCCAGGCGATATCCTAATATGGCTGGGCGATAATGTGTATCCGCGCGGGTATGATACGACATCGGCGCGGGCCCGTCGCCGCTGGCAGCGGGTAGTCCAAGTAAGTCAGGCCTTCCCTGGGGAAGTCTGGATGACGCCGGGCAATCACGACTGGAAAGCCGGCCTTGTTGGCCTTCAGCGCCAGGCCGCCGATATTCCCCACTACCCTAAGCCCGGCTATGTCGGTCCCGAAACGCTCCAGCGCCGCTTAGGCACCTTTTTCTTTTTGGACTCCGAGGCTTATATCCGCCGCGGCGGTTGGGATTTTGATTGGGCCCGATGGGACTCCTTCTGGGAAGCCGCCGCTAGCCAGCCAGCACGCTATGTAGTGCTCCATCACCCGCCGCGCACGGCTGGAGCCCACGGAGGTCATTTTCCCCTTGTAGCACATCTTTTCCCGCTGCGTACCCTGAACCCTTATCTTTATATTCCGCTTCCTGGTTTGGGGAGTCTCTATATTGGGTTGCGTCGGCTGCGCCGGCACCCTACGGACCTCGGCTATCCTCCCTACCGGCGCTTCGCTGATAGCCTCCTTCAGCGCCTCCACCGCAGCTCGGGCCGCGCGCTCGTCGTCGCTGGCCACGACCATAACCTCCAAGCCCACCGCTTAGGCCCCCAAAAATGGGTAATCGTAAGCGGAAGCGGCTGCAAAGCCGAACCCCTGCGCCGCAAAAAGGCCTTCTGGGGCCGCGCAGTCGTCGGCCTCTGGAAAATCACCCCCACCACTCTAGAGGCGTACGCCCTGAAGCACCCCCACCAGCCCATTTGGAAATTTGCCGAAAATGTCTTACCTTAGCTGAAATTTTCCACCTATGGTACGGACTACTACAATTCTAAAGGCTTGCTTGGTGGGAAGTGCCCTGTGGGCCCAGCCCTACCTTTTCTACAACCAGGGCGCGCTCGTATATGTACAGGCAAATGCCCTCGTCTACGTCCAGGGGGGCATGCAGATAAACGATGTTACAGCCGGCGCTAATACCTTCGATGGCATAGTAGAAAACCTCGGCACGATCCAGCTGGTAAATAACGCTGTCGGTGGATGGCGAGGCAATCTCCTCATAGGCCAGAATGCTGAGCTAAACTCTCGCCCAAATTCCATCATTTACATAGCCGGAGACTATCATAATGACCGAGGCTCCCATCGCTCGGTAGGAACCCACAACGCTTATGGAAATACCAACTTGGGAGGCATTTTGGAGTTCACTACGGGCGATGGACCGCAAACCTTCCGCATAACCATGCCCGCAGCCGAAAATAACGATCAGCGCTGGCGTCTCCACACCGTCCGCATCAACAACACCACCCCCGATATAGCCAACCGCTATGTAGAAATCGTCAATGGCACCGACCGCGACATGTGGATAGGTGATGCTACCCAGGGACAGCTTGTCTTTGTGAGCGGGCGAATTCATACGGTAAATGCAACAACGGGAAACCTCAATAACCTGAGTAATAATAATCCCGTGGAAGTGCGCGTCTTCCGTACCGATCCAGCTGCTATTATCAGAACTCCATGGCCTCCTCACCAGCCCGCCACCTTTGCCACCCTCTCCACCGATAATCAAGACCGCTATATCTGGGGCTACCTCCGTCGTAATCACCCAGCCGCTACTACTTACGGGTATCCCGTAGGTGGCCGTCCTACCGATCCTAATGGGCGGGGCATACAAGGTGTAGAAGTAACCATAAGTGAGGCAGCAGCTCATTGGGTACGCGTCCGCTTTGATCCGACCGTACAGGCGTCCTTCACCCAAACCGCCTACTGCCGCCCACCCGATAACGCCGCGCGTCAATACAACCCCCTAGATAACGGACGATGGGAGATTCAGCCCTTTAGCGACCATATCACAACTACGGTAATGAACGTACAGGGTCCTACGGTGCGTATGTTCAATCGGCGGGTTTCTAATGCCACTGGAAATGGTAACTGTCCCGCCGCAGGTGCTAATACCGGTTTGCCAGGCGGCGGTGATCCTTACTTCCCCGGTGGGCAATACCAAACCAACTTCTGCTATGTAGGGTATAATCAGGGTGCGGTAGCGACGCCACTTTCTACGCCAAATAACTGCCAGGCCGCTACCTCTGGGTGGGATGTAGCGCGCGGCCCTTTCCCCTCGTACAATTCGAATAATACCTATTTCTACGCCACTGTAATTACCCATAATGCCCCTCTACCTATAGAGGGACTTCGGCTGACGGCTGTACCGGCGGGACGAGCTATTGCGCTGGCCTGGGAGGTACCTCAGGAGCCCGAGTATATCCTCGGCTATCGCCTCTACCGCAGTACAGATGGGGAAAACTTCTCCTTTATTGCTGAAACCGATCGGCAAGGGCGCACGCTCTATCGCCACACTGACATCTACGTACAGCCCGGCATACGCTACTTCTATCAGGTAGAGCAGTATGACGCCTTAGGTAACATTCGCCGTTCAAATGTAGCCGAGGCCATTCTCTCTAAGGAAAGCGAAGGTTTCTCGGCCCAGTTCTCCCCTCACCCGCTTAGCACGCAGGGCTATCTGGTAGTTTCGCTGCCCCAGGCAGGGCCTGTGGAGCTTATCCTGTACGATGCGGCAGGTAAGCGGGTAGCCCAGGAAACCTATCACCTGTCGGAGGGGACTCACCACATAGAACTAACGCCTATCCTCAATCAACTGGCTGCGGGTAACTACAATGCCCTCTTGCACTATCGGGGTGAGGTTCTGAGCCTTCGGCTTTTGAAGTTTGACCCTATACGCTAAAGTTTAGCATACCAACGCAAATCTCGGGGGCTGGCCCCTTGGGCCAGCCCCTTCTTCTTTTTGCGCTTTTTCCTGCCTGGGCTATAAGCTTTTGAGAAGAAGGCCGAAACTGCGTGGGATTTAGAAATACCCCTTCCAGTGGTAGTAAGCGTGCTTGGCAATTTCCTCCCATACCGCCAGTAGGCCGACTTCGCTTTCCCACCAACGCTCGGTTGAGTAGTAGAGAGGCTTAGCGGCGAAGACGCCCCAGGCTATACCTTTGGGCGAAAGCCAGCGCGCGGCCAGTTTCTCTACCCGCCGGCTATGAAAAGGGGAGGTAACAAAGAGAATGCGTCGCCATTTGTACTGCTGGCAAAGGGCTTCTACATGGCGGATTTCTTCATAGGTACTTGTGCCTACACAGCTCATTTGGATGGCGGAGTCAGGTATCCCCAGCCGTTTGAGAGCCTGACGGGTAAGGGCGCACTCTTGGGGGTCAGCATAGCCAGCCGCTTGGAGGTTATCCTCTACAAGCCCGCCCAGTACTAAGATAGGCCTAGGTAGGCGGTGGTAGGCTTCTACGGCGCCCGCGGCCCGTTCATAAGGCCGGCCACTCAAAACGCAGATGCGGTCCCAAGGAGGCGCCAGCACAGGAGAGTGCGGTAGAAAGTACGCCCCCACCTTACGCAGCCAATAACCCCTAAAAGCATAAAGCGTCCCTAAGCCCCCTCCCAATAGGCCTAAGCCTAAAACCCCACCGACAGCCCAGCATCGCCACATGCGCATGAAGGTACAACGACTTTTGTAGCTTTGTGGAGTGGCCTACCAGGTTTCCGCGCGCAAATACCGCCCAGGCACCTTCACCGAAGTGATTGGCCAGCCCTTTGTGGTCCAGACCCTGCGCAACGCTATCAAGTACCAGCGACTAGCCCATGCGTACCTCTTTTTCGGTCCGCGCGGCGTAGGCAAAACTACTTGCGCCCGCATTTTAGCTAAAGCCGCCAATTGTCTGCAGCCTACCCCTGAAGGCGACCCCTGCGGCTTTTGCCCCTCCTGCCAGCGCTTTGCCGAAGGCCGATCCCTCAATCTTATAGAACTTGACGCCGCCTCACACAATAGCGTAGAGGATATCCGGCTCATCGTAGATCAGGTTCAGCTTACCCCTCCCGAAGGGCGCTACAAGGTATATATAATAGACGAGGCGCACATGCTGACAAACGCGGCCTTCAATGCGTTTCTTAAAACCTTAGAAGAGCCGCCCCCGCATGCCCTTTTTATCTTAGCTACTACGGAAAAGCATAAAATACCCTCTACCATCCTCTCACGATGCCAACGCTTTGATTTCCGCCGGATTCCCACAGAGCAGATTGCGGCGCATTTGGGGGCTATTGCTCAGAAGGAAGGCGTAGAAGCTGAATCTGACGCTCTCTTCTTTATTGCGGCCAAAAGCGAAGGGAGCTTGCGCGATGCCCTTAGCCTATACGATCAGCTCGTGAGCCGCACAGCAGGCCGGCTTACCTACCGCAGCGTCTTAGAAGCGCTGGAGGTGCTGGATTATGAGGCCTTTTTTACCTTGGGAGCGCACCTTCAAGGCTGGCAGGCCGAGAAAGCCTTGGAGCTAACGCATACTTATCTCCAAGCCGGGTATGACCCTTCCACCCTGCTCCAAGGCCTACTAGAGCACTTTCGGCACCTGCTTTTAGCCCGCTACCAACCTAAGGCGCTTGTGGAAACGCTTCCCCCACACTATCGCAAGCGCTACCAGGAAGAAGCCGGGCGATATAGCGAGGCTTTTCTCCTTCATAGCATAGACCTTCTCCTAGAAGGCGAGCGACGCCAGGCCTACACCCGATCTCCTGAAATAGCGCTTGAGACCACGCTACTCAAAATAGCCCTTTTACCGCAGGTCCTGAATACCGAGCCGGGAGCCATTTCTCAGAAAGCGGTCTCAGACGCCGTCCCATCACCCCCTCCTTCTATGGGCCGACGTCCTGGAGGGGTAGCCCGTTCCTTGGAAGAGGTAAAAAAAAAGTAGGTGCTGGGCGCATGCCCCTTACGCTAGCTGAGTGGCAAGCGGCCCTCAAGGCCTATACAGAGTGGAAAGAAGCAAGCCATCAACTTAGCGAAATCCTCCAGAGTCAGCGGTACACCCTAAACGAAAATGAGCTTATTGTGTGGGTGCCAGATAGTAGCTTCGCAAGTATGTATGTACGCCAAGTAGGTATTCTTCAGGACTTTCTTTGCAAGTACCTCGGACGAGAGGAGATACGCGTACGCACTGAGGTGCGGCCAGAGGCATTTCCCAAACTGGCCCCACCTCAGACTTTTGAAGAGCGGTGGCAGCAGCTCTGTCAGCTCAATCCGCTCGCCGAGGAGCTACGCCGCCGAGCGCAAGGGAAGCCCCTGCCGCAAGATGTATAGCCCCCCTTCACCTACCAGCAGAGCAAGCCCACATAAGAAAAAGCCTAAGGCAAAGGTCTCTTCAGACACAAGAGGCGCGTCCAGCTCAGGTTCATCCTTAGGCTCAGAAAGCCTTGCGCAGAGGGGTACCCAAACTGGCGGATTAGCCCCAATTGAGAGAGGCTCCTTAGTAAAATTACCCACGAAAATAGCCCGCCATACCTCCTCTGCCCAGGGACGCAATTTGGCAAGCGATTTGGCAGGGGTGAGGGGTATCTCGTAGGTCAGTAAAAAGGGTCTACTCGCCTCCATAACCTCAAACAGCAAGCGGAAAACCTCAGGGTCAGTGGTAGGAGGTATGGCCCAGAAAGCCTCTTCCGCAGTAGCTACAAGAAGCCCCGCACGCAGACCCTTGTAATAAAGCCGCTTGAAAAGGTCTTCCGCCTTATTCCATGCCTGTGGACAGCGGGCATCCAAAACTACTACATAGAAGGGCGACGACGCAGGTAGGCGCACGCTTTCCCACCACAGCAGCCCAAATAAGCCTACCCCTAAGCGTAGAAGAGCCCGAAACCCCAACCAGAAAACCACCCATGGTTGGGGGGCGTAAAGCCGCTCTATTGGAAGGCGAATAAGCCACAGCCCTATAAAGGCCCCCCACAGCAGCAGAAGTCCTAAACCTATTCCGCTCAACGCGCCTGCAGGCGTGGGTCTATGGCATCCCGTAGCCCCTCACCTATGAGATTAAAGGCCGTAACTACCAGAAAAATCGCTAGCCCTGGAAACACTGCCAGCCACCAGGCATGTATGTCTCCGCGTGCCCCAGCGACTAGGGCCCCCCAGGTAACCGTGGTGCGTGATACGCCTAAACCTAAAAAGCTTAGACTCGACTCTACCAGAATCGCCGAGGCTACCCCAAAAGCAATAGAGACAAGCGCTGAGGTCAGCGCATTAGGTAGGGCATGCAGAAAGGCTACACGCAGCTCCGAATATCCAAGAGCCCGAGCCGCTTGAATATAGTCCATACTACGCACCTTGAGCATTTCGCCGCGGGTAAGCCGAGCTATACCAGTCCAACTCGTCAGACCAATGATCACCATCACCAGAAATAGGCTGGGCTTAGCGATAGCCGCCACAGTAAAGATGAGGAGCATGATCGGGATAGAAAGCTTTATCTCTATCAGACGACTAATCGTAAAGTCCACCCAAACCGCTACAGGCTTTCCTCCCCAGCGGGTTCGTTTGAGCCAGCGTGAAGGAAGCCAGATGAGCACGGTGCAGAGGGCTACCGTGAGGAGGGATAAGCCGAAAGCTCCCATGAAAGAAAGGAACCCTTCACTTAAGGCTTCTGCTAGGGCATAGCGGCGCACAAAGAAGCCATAGTACAAGCCAATTAGGAGACCAAAGCTCCCAAGCCAAAGCGAGGCGCGACTGATGCGCAGGCGATCATCGCCAAAGTAGCCCGCTAAAGCGCCCAGTACAATGCCGATAAGAGCGGCTATGCCCATGGATATTATCCCTACCGTTAGGGAGATGCGCGTGCCGTGGATAAGCCCGCTTAGAACGTCGCGGCCCAGCCTATCCGTGCCTAAGTAATGCCGTTCGGCGGGGGTTCGCGTTATCTGCTCTTCGGTAGGGCCTACGGCCGGGGCGTTGCGTAAGTCCAACTCTTCGGGGGCATACCGTACAGGCGGCCATATAGCCCAATCCAGCGGTAGGGTGCGCCAGTCCAGCTTACGCCAACTAGCGGGCCATAGGCGAAGGCCTAAAAACCGCTCACCATAGTCCCGAAAAATCGGAAACACCAGCTGGCCCTGGTAAGAAGCCACAATAGGCTTATTGTAAGCCAGAAAATCCGCCAGTAGGGCTACTCCCGCAAGTACCCCCACCATCCAGAGGGCTGCGTAGGCTAGGCGATTCCGCTTGAAGGTCTCCCAAATCCGCGCCCCCGGCGAATACGATAAAGGCCGAACCCCCTCTTGTTTATCCGCGGCGTGCATAGCTAATTCGTGGATCGACTACGGCGTACAAAATATCCCCTATCAGAAGGCCTATCAGCGTAAGGATAGCGCCAATCGTGAATACGGCTATAATCACGGGATAATCCCGAGCCGTCATAGCCCCATAGCTGAGGTACCCCATGCCCGGAATGGAAAAGATAGTTTCCAATATCACCGAACCGCTTATCATCGCAGGTAAGACGCTGGCTAATAGGGTAATTATGGGTATAAGTGAGTTTCGGAAGGCGTGTTTCCAAATTACGCGTCCTTCGGGTAGGCCTTTGGCGCGAGCGGTGCGCACATAATCCTGATGAAGGTTCTCCAAAATAGCCGCACGCATCTGGCGGCTCAGAAAAGCCCATGCCCCATAGGTAGCTATAAGGACAGGCAAGGTCAGGTGATAGCCCCAATCCAGAAGTTTGCGGCCTAAAGACCACTCGTCGGAGAATTCTGTACTCTGGACCCCGCCAGGCGGAAAAAGCGCTAAGAAATCTCCTCCACAGAGAAACACTACCGCCATAGTACCTACCCAGAAAGGCGGCAAAGACTCAAGCATAAATAGAATAAGGCCTATCCCCCTATCAAAAAAGCTGCCTCTACGCACGCCCGCCAGCACACCCAGCGGTATGGCCACCACATAGGCAAGTATGAGCGAGACAAAATTTATAACTAAGGACCACTTTACGGCGTCTATAAGCTTCTCACTTATGGGACGCTTATCTTGGTAGGATATGCCAAAGTCCCCCTTTATAAGGCCTACAAGCCAGCGATGGTACTGGTTTTGAGTGCCATGCCAGTGGATAGTAGGTATGTAAAGGCGCCACCGCTGAGAGGTTCGCGGCAAGTCCTCTACCGCCTCCCTGACGGCCTCGTAATAAGGGCGCAGGGAAGGTAAAAGCAGAGGGGCCATGCGCCTAAGGAGGTACTGAATTTCATTATAGCGCTTCTCCTGAGGGAGAAGGGTAAGAAGCGCGCGTACCTCTGTCTGGCGCTCACCCCATGCCGTATCGCCTAAGGAAGCATAAAACGCCGAGTCCAACCGCAGGTAGGCCTGATAGTACGCCTGAACCTTTGGCCAATTCCCAAATTCATAAGTCAAGCGCTCTAAGGCCTCCCGAACTGGACGAAAAGGGATACGGTACAGGGTCTCTGGCTCAGCCAACGGAACGATAGAGAAATAAAATATGGGTAGGTCCAGCCCAAGTTCTCGGCGCTTCTCCAAATAAAGGCGCCGGGAAGCCTGTTTCTCTGCCAGTTGCTCCTCCCCCCCGCCTGAACGCCCCGTCAGCATCTGCTCCACTGGATCGCCCGGCGCACACTGGCTTATGAGGAAAGAAAGCAGAGTAATAATAAAAAGGGTAGGAAGGAAAAAAAGAATACGGCGCACGAGATAGGCCCTCATGCGTTAGGAGTCTTTTTTACCATACCGTATGAGATTGGTCGGGGTCCAGAACCCAGCCGGAAAATACCCCGGCCGAATCGCACTAGTGTAGGCATTCCGAAAACGCCGATGAATAGCAATGCGATTCAGCGGGGAAGTAAGAAAGACATAAGGCTGTTCTTGATACACTATCTTATGAAAGAGGCGATACATATGGTTGCGCTTAGCTTCGTCCAGCTCTTCTCTTATGGCATCTATTAGGGAGTCTGTTCGGGCGCTTCCAAATCCTACATAATTTGATCCACCTTCAGCCCAGCTACTAGTGTGCCAAATTTGCTTGAGGTCCTGCGGGTTATGGCTACCTATCCAACCGCCCATGTAGGCATCAAAGTCATGCTTCTTAATGCGCTCCAGGTACACCGACCACTCTAAAGTGACAATATTGATTTTCATACCTATCTTGTCGGCCTCTTGCTTGAATATCTGAGCCATCTGTATAGCCGTCTCGCTGCTAGAATTGATAAGAATTTCAAATTCTAGAGGGATTTTTTTGCCATCTATGACCTTTTCACGCACACCATCTTCGTCCATATCTCGCCAGCCGGCTTCATCTAAGAGCTGGGCGGCTTTATGAGGATCGTAAGGAATAGGCGGTAGAGAATCGTCATAAGCTCCGCGATGCATGGGGTAGAGAGGCCCTGTAATCCGTTGGGCTAAACCGTAAGAGAACTTGCGAATAATCATTTCTACATCCACTATGTGGGCAAAGGCCCTTCGGACGCGCTGATCCGTAAAAATCGGGGGGCGTCCTTGCGGCCGCATATTAAGGCCTATGTAAGAGTAGGCAAAGGTCGGCGGGGTTTCCAGGCGAAAATGGGCTAAAAAGGCAGGATTTTTGCGCAGTTGGACGAACTCCTTGGCTGGTATAGCGTCCATCACATCCAGTTCACGGGCTTTGAGCGCCGTAATCGCCGTAGTAGGGTCCTTGAATATCCGATAGATAATTCGGTCCGGATAGGCTTCATAGGCAACCCCTTTTAGCGTATCGCCCCACCAATTTTGCTTGCGACGCAGCACTACCTGCTGGCCTGTAACCCATTCCTGCAGCGCATAAGGACCACACCCCACAATATGCTGGGGCAGGCGCTGCATAGCGTTATATCGCTCGGCAAAACGCCTAATATTTGGATCATTCCGCAGTTTAGCGCCTTCCCTATTAAGCTGCTTGATGGAATAGCGCGCCATAAGATCCTCTGGATCATAAATATAGCGAGGCAGAATAAAAAGACTGGCTATAGAGGACAGGGCCAGCATATATTTGCGATTAGTTACTACCATGAACCTCCGAGGATTTTTCGGCTCTATGATGATATCTTCTACAAATTCATAGTACGGGCGCAGAGGCCCGCAGTCTACCAGGGGATTTTTTACAACCTTGAAGGAAAATTCTACATCTTTAGCCGTTACAGGCTCACCATTATCCCAACGCGCCGCGGGGTGCAACTCAAAGGTATA
Source organism: Bacteroidia bacterium (assembly GCA_025059535.1). Lineage (GTDB taxonomy): Bacteria > Bacteroidota > Bacteroidia > SpSt-205 > SpSt-205 > SpSt-205. The sequence continues at coordinate 73,888 of JANXCX010000005.1, read as the reverse complement.
ACGCAGACCATCTGGCGAAACTTGAGGCAGCCCTACGGCCAGCATAGGCACATAGGGGTAGTTTGTATCGCGTGGGTCCACAGAAAGAAGCGAAGCGAAAATGTGGCTCTGGATATATTGAGCATCGGCGCCAGTAGCGTTAGTAGGATTGAGGTTGCCGGGGTCGGCTATAGTGGCGATCACGACCCAGTCTCCGCGTGTAGGGGTAGTTTGATCTGAGACGTAGAGGTTCGGCTCAGCGGGGCGGCTGCCCGAACAAGCTGCGGTCAGGAGAGTTACAAGTGCCCATAAGCCCCCCCTCAGAGGCTCTACCAGATTTTTGCTTCCCCCTCTCATTTCCTAAGAGGAGACTCGGAGGTGGCTATAATCATAATAAGGCAGATATTCACAGCGCGTGTCGAGCTCCACGCCTAGCTGATGAAAAAGATTGAATAGGCCCAAAAAGGTTCTGTTGAGAAAAAGAAAATCGCGCAGGCCACGTAGCTCGCGCGTATGAGCAATCTCTTCACCTATAGCGTTTAGTGTTTCAAAAAATTCCGTCTGACTGAAATCCATGCGCCCTAGCCTATAAGGTGTAGCTAAGGTCTGGGCAAAACGGCTAAATAAGTCGCGTACATACTCACGCTTTTCTGGGGTATCTGTTGGCCTATAAAGAGCTAGCTTTTCAAAAAGTTCATCCAACTTCTTACGCTTCTTAGGCTCATAAATTGCGGGATCGCCCAAGGCAAAGTAGGCCTTGTATAGGTCTTCGGGAATGATCTTGGTACAGCCAAAATCTATAACGCCTAGAGTGCCATCCGACCGGAAGAGAAAATTGCCCGGATGGGGGTCAGCATTTACTTGCCGCAGCTTATGGAGCTGAAAGTTGTAAAAATCCCATATGATCTGGCCGAAATGCTGGCGCTCTTCATAAGGTGGATTTTGGGCCAAATACTCGCGCAGATGCAGGCCCTCTAGCCATTCCATCGTAAGAACCTTATCCCCACACAGCTCAGGGTAGTATTCTGGAAACCGTAAGTAGGGAAGGTCTTTGCAAAGTTCTTTGAAGGAAAGGGAATTCGCCAGCTCCTTCCTATAATCAGCCTCTTCTAAAAATTTTTCCTCCATCTCTTGAATATAAGGCTCCAGCTCCTCCAACGGAATGCGCGTGATTTTAGGGGCAAAAGTGCGGAAGATTTTCATGTCCGAGGCTATGGACTCTGCTACCCCAGGGTATTGAATCTTTACCGCTAAGCGCTTGCCGTCTTTCCACGCCTCATGAACTTGACCTAAGGAGGCCGCTCGCGTCGCTTTGTAATTGAACTTATCAAATACTTTCTCGGGCGGCTGGCCAATACTACGCTTGAATACCTGCACTACAAGGGGGCCGCTCATAGGGGGTACGCTGTACTGCGCATTCTGCATAACTTCCACAAAGGATTTGGAGAAATTGACCGTGTCAAGGGATATAGTTTGAGCTACCTTCAAGGCAGAGCCCCGCAGTTGAGTGAAAGTCTTAAGAAGGTCTTCGGCGTTCTCTCTATCCAGCTCTTCCCGAGAAACCTCCTTACCTAACAGTTTTTTAGCCTGATGCCGCACTACATTAGCCCCCACTTTTATGCCGCCCTTTAGAAACTGGGAAGCCCGCGCTATTTTGCCAGTAGGTAGCTTGGTTTGCTCTTCTGGCCGCTTAGCCATACTGGCCACAAAGATAGCCAAATTTCAAAAAGAGCCCAAGGCAATCTTTCCCATACTAAGGTTCTAAAATGACCCGCACCTGGGGTTCTGGAAAGGTTTCGGGGGCCAGCCCCAGCCTATCGCTAATTAGCCAGTCCCACACCCCCAGAAAGGAAGCCCAATCCCCGTATAGGATAAGAGCGACACCCGAAATAAAGTGCATCGGCTCAAGCGGGTCTAAAGAAAAGTTGCTTTTTATAATCTGCCGATATGTTAGAGCTTTTCTTAGGCACCTTCCGATGCCTCCTAAAGCCATGCTGGCCCAAAGAGCGCCTACTCCTTCGGCCCATCCCATAGTGGAGCCTACGGCCAAGGCGACCCCCAAGTAAGCGCCGTACAGCTGCGCTAGGCGGCGGTACCAATTCCAAGGCTTACCTGAAAGGAGATTATGTCGCCCATAGAGGCGTAATTTGCGTCCTATAGAGGTCCATGTCTCGGCGGGCTCCCAGTAGGTTAGGCTCTGCGGCTCGTAGCAAATCCGAATGGGCAAGGCCTGCAGGCGCTCGCGAAACTCGCTATCCTCACGTGCCCGCCAGCTGGGAAAGCCTCCGACCGCCTCCCACAAAACCTTCCGAAAAGCCGTACAGGCTACAGGCGGCAAATAGTAAATCGCCTCCCCCTCTCGGACGTGATAAAGCGTTGAGATAGTCCAGAAGCTTAGACGGGATACATAGGAAAGGGGGCGCAGGGCCAGCCGACCCTGTACCAAATCAGCCCGGCCTTCTAAAATCGGCCTTACGAGTCGCTCTAGCCCCTGTGGCGCTACCCACATGCTCGCATCCCAAAATGCCACTATCTCCTGCCTAGCGTAGGCTACCCCTACATTACGCGCTTGACCTGGATAGGCCCTATCTACCTGCACTACGCGACAACCCAGCCGATAGGCTACTTGAGCCGTGTCATCCTCTGATCCCGCATCCACTACAAGGATCTCTGCTGGCGGAAGGCTCTGGGTCCATAGACTTTCTATAAGCCGCCCCAGATTATTGGCCTCGTTGCGCGCAGGGATAATAACGCTTACAGGGAGCATAACCGTTGGTAAAGCGCCTCGTAGGCTGGATTGATAGCGGTATAGGAAAGGTGGGCTAAAACCTGGGCTCGGCCCGCCGTACCTAGCTGCCTACGCAACTCCGGCTGACGCACCAGCGTAAGAAGGGCTTCCAAAAGAGCTGCCCTATCCCCCGGGGGAATCACCCAAGCATGTACCCCAGGCTTTAGCCATTCCCGCGCCCCTGACACGGCTGCAATCACTAGGGCCCTCTCCAAAGCCAAGGCCTCTACCATCACTTGCGGAAAAGCCTCTGAATAGGTAGGGTGGGCGATGATATCGCAGCTACCCATTAGCGTGCGGACTATTGGGCCGCGCTGCCACCCCCAAAAAGTACAGAATTCCATTATTCCCAGCTGCCGTGCTTGGGCCTGCAGAGCAGGTGTAGCAGGGCCTCCCCCCACCAGCCAAAGCCGAATAGGGTAGCCCCGCTGCACCAGTTCGGCTACCGCTTCTAAAAGTAAGTGCTGCCCTTTTTGCCAACGGTGTGTGGCAAAATTCCCAATCACTACCGCTTCTTCCCCCACCCTGTACTGAGCGCGCACAGCCAAGCGCTCTGCCGCCGAAAGCGGCTGGTACTTGAGCTGACCTAAGTCAAAGCCATAAGGTATAACCATTAGAGGTAGGTTAGACTTCGGATAATTTTGCTGAATAAATTCAGCCATTGTAGGGGTTGGTACTAAAAGGACATCTACCGAGGCGTAGGCAAAAGCTTCCAATTTGCGCAGCAAGCGTCCCTTAAGCCCAGGCACCCGTACCACATCCTCTGTATAATGCCTATGCAGGATAAACTTGAGCCGGGGCGCAAGCCGCTTCACTAGGCTTCCTACAAAGCCCTCCCAGTAGTGATGCGTATGGAGAATATGGATGCCACGCCGCCGTATCAGCCGCCAGAGTTTGTAAGCTGCCCAGAAATAGGCTGGATAGGCGCGCCAGTGGGGCACGCGCACGACGTGATGGGGTATGCCTATCGCCTCATAGTACGGCTCTTCTAGAGAAGCTCGGGCATCAAATGTAGCCACCTCTAGCGCAAACCTATCGGATGGCAAATACCGTACGATGGTGTCTATGAAATCGTAGCGATTGATGGTGCGAGCCAAATGCAGGATGCGCAGGGGCACTTCAGCAAAGGTAGAGCAGTATATTTGCCAGCGGATGCGCTTAGGCTTTCTGAATGAACAGAACCCCTTAGAGCGTCGGGTGGCCCTTGTGCCTGAAGCGGTAGCTAAGCTTACGGCAAAAGGCTTTCAGATAGTGTTAGAGCGCGAGGCTGGCACAGGGGCTTACTGGCCCGATGAAGCCTACCGTCAGGCTGGCGCCGAGGTACTCCCTACAGCCCAAGCAGTGGTAGAAGCCTGTGAAATACTTTTGCGTCTGCGCATGCCTACGCCTGAGGAGATTGAGCGCTATCCTTCGGGCCGGGTTCTCGTAGGGCTTTTGCAGGCCTGGCAACATCCCGCAAGCCTCGCAGCATTAGCCGAGAAGCAGTGGAGTATTTTCGGTTTAGAGCGCCTACCGCGTCTTACGCGTGCCCAAAGCATGGATGTCCTCTCCTCTATGGCGGCGCTGGCAGGCTATAAGGCGGTACTCCTTGCGGCTTATCATTTTGCGCGCGTATTTCCTATGCTTACTACGGCGGCGGGTACGCTAGCGCCAGCGCGCGTCCTAGTAATTGGGGCAGGGGTAGCTGGCCTTCAGGCTATCGCTACGGCGCGCCGGCTCGGCGCCCAAGTAGAGGCCTACGACATTCGCCCTGCGGCTAAAGAGCAGGTAGAAAGCCTGGGGGCGCGTTTTCTACCCCTCACGCTGGATGCTACCGCCGAAACGGCTGGGGGTTATGCGCGCGCCCTTACGCCCGAAGAGCAGGCCCGCCAGCAAGAAGCCCTTGCCGCCTACCTGGCACGCGCCGATATCGTTATTACCACGGCGGCTCTACCCGAACGCCCCGCCCCTAAAATTATCACGCGCACCATGCGCCAGCAAATGAAACCTGGTGCCGTCATCGTAGACTTAGCGGCCGATACAGGGGGGAATTGCGAAGAAACCATCCCCGGTCAAACCCAAAACTTAGATGGCATACTTCTCCTTGCCCCTCTCCAACTCCCCGCTACCCTGCCCGTCCACGCCTCCCAAATGCTTAGCCGTAACTTCTCCGAATTCCTAAGCCTCTTTTGCGCTAAAAACTCCCCCCCAAAACTCCATCTTGAGGATGAGCTCCTCCAAAAAACCTGCATACTCTGGAAAGGCACAAAAGAACTAGTCGCATGACAGAATACCTTTTCGCTGTATTCATATTCGCTTTGGCTACCTTTTTGGGCTTTGAGCTGATTAGTAAAGTTCCTCCTATCCTTCACACGCCCCTTATGTCTGGCTCTAATGCCATTTCGGGGATCACGATTATAGGTTCGCTCGTGGTAGCGGGAGAAGCCACCTCTCCGCTGCTTACAGCCTTAGGTCTCCTCGCCGTAATTCTAGCTACGCTAAACGTAGTAGGCGGCTTCTTAGTTACCGATCGCATGCTACGCATGTTCAAACGTAAGTAGCTCCATGGAAACGCTTATTCAAGTTTCCTACCTAGTAGCGTCTATTCTTTTTATTGTAGCCATAAAGCTACTAAATTCTCCGCGTACCGCTCGCTTGGGTAATGCGCTAGGCGCTCTGGGGATGGCCTTAGGCATGATAGCTACCCTCTTCCACAAAGGCATCCTGCGCTACGAGTGGATAGTGCTAGGGGTAGGAGTGGGCAGCGTTCTGGGCGCTTGGATGGCGCTAAAGGTAAAAATGACCGCCATGCCCCAGATGGTGGCCCTCCTAAATGGATTTGGCGGAGCCGCCTCCGCCCTGGTAGCCCTGGCCGAAGCTGAGCGTAGCCAAGCCCTCACCGAATACTTCGCCAGCCCCTCCTTCTCCCCTACCACCTTAGCTATTATCGCTTTGAGCGTACTTATCGGCACCGTAACCTTTTCGGGAAGCCTTATAGCCTTTGGTAAGCTGGAGGAGATTCTTTCTGGCCGTCCCTTCCTGCTGCCTGCGCACCATTACCAGAGTTTAGGCTGGCTTATTCTGAGCCTTATCATGACGGTGCTTTACGCAGGGATCCAGGAGTCCTACTGGCTCTATGGCGTTTTAGGGGCATCGCTCCTATTGGGATTCTGGATTACTCTGCCTGTGGGTGGGGCAGACATGCCCGTAATTGTAGCATTTCTTAATTCCCTTTCGGGCCTAGCCGCCGCTGCTACAGGCTTTGTGCTTCAGAATTATCTTCTCATAATCGCTGGGACCCTCGTGGGTGCTTCCGGCCTCATCCTTACCCAAATTATGTCCCGTGCAATGAACCGTTCTTTATGGAATGTGCTTTTTGCAGGCGTAGGCAGCTCTACGAGCACGGCCAGCGCAGGGGACCGCACCGTGCGGGCCACTACCCCAGAGGATGTAGCCCTAATGCTGAACTATGCGCGCGAAGTTGTGATTGTGCCCGGCTATGGCATGGCCGTAGCCCAAGCCCAACATGCTGTAAAAAAGCTCATGGATGCGCTTCTGGCGCGTAATGTAGAGGTGCGCTTCGCCATCCACCCCGTCGCTGGACGCATGCCAGGGCACATGAACGTACTGCTAGCCGAAGCCGACATCCCCTACGAACGGCTATATGAGATGGAAAAAATCAACCCAGATTTTCCCCAAGTAGATGTGGCTTTGGTCATCGGCGCCAACGATGTGGTCAATCCCGCCGCGCGTAAAGACACTTCCAGCCCGCTCTACGGTATGCCCATCCTGGAGGTGGATAAAGCGCGCAGCGTGATAGTACTCAAACGGTCTATGAATCCTGGCTTTGCAGGCGTAGAGAATGAGCTTTTCTACCAGCCCCAGACCTATATGCTCTTTGGTGATGCGCGCGCAAGTCTGGAGAAGATTACCGAAGCTTTGAAAGAGCTCTAGCCTATGGTAGATGCGGAGCTTTTTCCGCCAGGTCTTCAGGCCCTTCTTAGGCAGCTTCATCGGTCCTTAGAAAAGTGGCGGCGTGAGTTGATTCGGCAGCGCCGGCGCTTCCGCCGAAAGCTACCCGAACCTGTCTCCGCCATTCGGCGCAGCCGCTGGCAGGTGAGACCAATACCTCCGAATCTCCAAAGAAGGCTCGTAGAAATTACAGGCCCAGCCGAGCCCAAGATAATTATCAACGCCCTGCATTCGGGCGCGGATACCTTCATGGCGGATTTAGAAGACGCCTTCACCCCCCACTGGGAAAGCCAACAGCGCGCCCAGAAAGCCCTTCAAGAAGCCGTTCGGGGCACGCTGCGTTTCATTTCTCCTGAAGGGAAGCGCTACGAACTAGACCCTAATGCGTCTAGCCTTCTGCTGGTACGGCCACGCGGCCTCCACCTTTTAGAGCGCCACTATCCTATTGGAGGCGCCCCTATCGCCGCCAGCTTTTTAGATACGGCTACTTTCCTTTACCATAACGCCGAAATCCTGGCGGCACAGGGGCGCGGCCCTTACCTCTACCTACCTAAGATAGAAAGTGCCGCCGAGGCCCAGCTCTGGACTGAGCTCCTTACGCGCTGTGAATCCTATTTAGGACTTCCCTTAGGCACTGTCCGAGTTACCGTACTTATTGAGACTTTCCCCGCAGCCTTTCAGATGGAGGAGATTCTGTATGAGCTGCGCGAGCATATCGCTGGCCTAAACGCTGGCCGATGGGACTATCTCTTTAGTATTATAAAAACATTCCAACATGAGCGTACCTTCCTTCTGCCTGAGCGCGAGCGCCTTACTATGGACCAGCCTTTTATGCAGGCCTATGCTGAGGAGGTAGTGCGGGCCGCTCACAAGCGCGGCGCTTTGGCGATAGGGGGGATGTCGGCTTTCATTCCTGACCGCAAAAACCCTGAGCTGAATGCCCGCGCCTTTGAGCAGGTCCGGCGTGATAAAGCGCGCGAGCTAAGGCAAGGCTTTGATGGGGCTTGGGTAGCGCATCCTGACCTTGTGCCCGTGGTCCGCCAGCTCTTCCAGGAAGGCCTCCAAGGCGCGCCTAACCAGCTAAGTAAGCTACCTCCGGGGGAGTTTGATCCTAAGGCGCTCCAAAACTTCCCTCCGCTGGAGGGTACGCTGCCGCTCGCCAGCGTACGTCGCAATATAGAGGTAGCCCTCCTCTATCTTTCCGCTTGGCTCCAAGGTCAGGGGGCCGTAGCCCTCTTCAACCTCATGGAGGATACGGCTACGGCGGAGATAGCCCGAGCCCAGCTCTGGCAGTGGCTGCATGCCGCCGAACCGCCCCGCACCGAAAATGGCAAACCCATCTCTCCCCTTCTCTACGAGGAACTTATCCAGCAAGCCTACCAGGAGCATTCCTCTATACTTCCGCTGGCGGGACGCCTACTGCGAGAACTGGTATATTCGTCCTATTTTATCCCCTTTCTAACGAGCTATGCTTACCAGCGATATGTCCCTTAGTCAGAGTTTTCGTCATCGGGTGATGGCCCTTGAGAAGGATTGGCAGGAGAATCCACGCTGGCAGGGTATTCTACGCCCTTACACGGCCGCGGAGGTTATTCGCCTGCGCGGGTCTTACGACTTCTCCTATCCTATAGCAGAACGCGGGGCCCGTAAGCTTTGGGCCGCCCTTCATACCCAACCTTGGGTAGGTGCCTTGGGCGCCCTTACTGGTCTGCAAGCCGTCCAAGAAGTAGAAGCTGGCCTTTCTTCCATTTATGTAAGTGGGTGGCAGGTAGCCGCTGATGCCAACGCCGCCGGTCACACCTACCCCGACCAAAGCCTCTATCCCGTAGAAAGCGTGCCCCAGCTTGTTCGCCGCATCAATAATGCGCTTCTACGCGCCGACCAGATAGAATTTAGCCGAGACCCTGAGCGCGGCGCCTCGCGGGACTGGCTGGTACCGATTGTAGCGGATGCCGAAGCAGGCTTTGGCGGTCTGCTGAATGCCTTTGAGCTTATGAAGATGATGATTGAGGCCGGAGCGGCCGGCGTGCACTTTGAAGATCAGCTCTCTTCCGCCAAAAAGTGCGGCCATTTAGGCGGTAAAGTACTCGTGCCGACCAGCGAAGCCATCCAGAAGCTCGTAGCGGCTCGCCTGGCCGCCGACGTCTTAGGCGTGCCCACCATTCTTATCGCCCGTACGGACGCTAATAGCGCCACCCTCCTTACTTCAGATATAGACCCCACCGATACCCCCTTTATCCGGCGCGACCATCCACGCAGCAGCGAGGGTTTCTATTACATACGATCCGGCTTAGAAATGGCTATCAGCCGGGCCCTAGCCTACGCGCCCTATGCTGACCTGCTCTGGTGCGAGACCTCTACACCTGATTTGGGCGAAGCGCGCGAGTTTGCCCAAGCCATCCACGAAAAATTTCCCGGCAAGCTTTTAGCCTACAACTGCTCTCCCTCGTTCAACTGGAAAAAATACCTTTCCCCAACCGAAATGCTGGAATTCCGGGAGAAGCTGGCGCAGCTAGGCTATAAGTACCAATTTATTACCCTGGCTGGCTTCCATGCGCTCAATGCCAGTATGTTTGAGCTCGCTCGGGCCTATGTAGAGCGTGGCATGGCTGGCTATGCCGAGCTTCAGGCGCGCGAATTTGACCTGCAAGCTCAGGGCTTTCGCGCGGTGAAGCATCAAGCCTTCGTAGGCACAGAATACTTTGACCTTGTGCAACTCACTATCACGGCTGGCAAAAGCAGCCTTACCGCCATGGAAGGCTCTACCGAAAAAGCTCAGTTCTAAATCCTCATCCCATGCTATCCCCTAAGCCACCCCGCCTCTCCCATACGATTCTCACCGAGATGGTTTTTCCCAACCATGCTAACGCCTTAGGTAATCTTATGGGAGGTCAGCTTCTTTACTGGATGGACATAGCCGCAGCCATATCTGCCTACCGCCATTCCCAGCGCGTGTGTGTAACGGCAGCGGTGGATTATGTCAGTTTCCGCTCGCCCATACGCGTAGGCGAGCTACTGACTATAGAAGCTATTGTAACGCGTGCTTTCAATACTTCTATGGAAGTCTATCTGCGCGTATATGCGCAGGCCCTCCCTTCTAACGAACGGCGGCTCTGCAATGAGGCTTATTTTACCTTTGTGGCCATAGACCAAAGTGGCTGTCCTATCCCCGTGCCGCCTGTGGAGCCCGAAACGGAGGAAGAGAAAGCCCAGTATGAAGGCGCCCTGCGGCGGCGAGAAATGCGGCTGATTATGGCAGGGAAGCTAGACCCCCAAAAGGCCTCAACCCTACGCTTCAGTTGAGGGGTGACTATTTTAGCTAAGCGGATAGAAGAAGCCTGGGCCCAGCCTAGCTGCCTCAGGGAAAAGCCCTATCAAGAGGCCGTAGAGGAAGTTATAGCTGGGCTGGATGCAGGAAACCTTCGCTGCGCTATCCCCACAGCGGAAGGCGGCTGGGAAGTGCAGGACTGGGTCAAAAAGGCCATTTTGCTTTACTTCCGCCTGCGCGCCGTTCAGCCGCTTCACGCAGGGGACCTGTATTTTCAGGATAAGATTCCGCTTAAGTCGCCCGCCTCCCTGGCTCAGGTGCGCGTCGTACCGCCCGGCGTAGCGCGCTATGGCAGCTATTTAGCCCCTGGGGTGATCCTCATGCCAGGCTATGTCAATATTGGCGCATATGTGGGGGAGGATACGATGATTGATACATGGGCTACGGTAGGCTCTTGCGCCCAAATCGGCCGAAACGTTCATATTAGCGGAGGAGTAGGCATAGGAGGGGTTTTAGAACCGCCTCAAGCTCAGCCGGTCATTATAGAAGACGGGGCTTTTATTGGGAGTCGGTGCGTACTGGTGGAGGGCGTACGCATAGGCTCCGAAGCCGTACTGGCCGCCGGGGTCGTCCTAACTGCCAGCATGCCCATAATAGATGTTACTACTGACCCACCCCGGGAGTATCGGGGCTATGTGCCGCCTAAGGCGATCGTAATCCAAGGGATGCGCTCTAAAACCTTTCCAGGTGGAACCTATGGCGTGCCTTGCGCGCTGATTATTGGATGGCGTACGGCCCGGCACGCCGATAAGCTTGCCCTGAATGCGGAGCTGCGTGCATTGGGTGTGGTGGTGTAGTATGCTGTGGGCCCAGCGCGGCGTAGGCTTGCTCTTCCAAGGCCGCTTCAATTACGCTACGGCCCATGCCGATCCCGTACCCAGGGGCTGGTTCTCGGACGGGGCCTTAGGGCTTCACGCTAAAAGCTACCGCTGGGGTGCCGGCTGGGAAACCTCTATCCTCTGGGTATATAAGGGCGCGCCTGCAGAACCGCGCCTACCCTTAGTCAATACCGACTTTCGCCGAGGCCAAATCACCGCCTATAAAGCCGTGGAAGTCGCTTTCCGTTTCGGCCCGCGCTGGTACCTCTTCTACCCAAAAACTGGCCTCGTAGTCGGCTACCGGTATCAGATGCAGGGACTTAGCCTAGACCCTCAACGCCCCCCTAACCGATGGTACGCTTTCCTTCCCTTCGGGCTTACGCTGGAGCTTCCCGTGCAGTTTGGCACTACTGGTATAAGTGCCGCCTATGAGATAGGCCTTACCAATCTCCTCCGACGTCCAGCAGGTGTTACAGGAAACTACGAGGGCGCTAAACTGCGCCGCTTCCTTGTAGAGATTCACGCCCTCTGGGGCGAAACGCGCTAAAAATCGGTACATTTGCTCTATGGCTCTAAGAGAACGGCTTTATGAGGCGCTACGCTTCCGCGCGCTTCTCGCCAGCAATATAGAAATTCTCTCGTGGGATCAGGAAGTATGCATGCCCCCGCGCGGGGTAGCGCACCGTGCAACCCTGTTAGGCACCTTAGCAAACCTGCTCCACAAACACATCACCGACACCTTACTCCCGCTTCTCCAAGAGGCTAAGGAGCATCCCGAACTTACCCCAGCGGAGCAGCAAAGTGTAGGCATCCTTTTGGAGGACTTGGAGCCAATCGTAAAAATTCCTCCGACGCTCGTTCAAGAGCTGACCGAAGAAGTAACCTTAGCCAAAGCCGCTTGGGTGGAAGCGCGCAAGGCTTCGGACTTTAGCCGCTTTGCCCCCCACCTAACTAAGCTTCTCCACCTTCTGCGGGCAAAAGCCGAGGCCTTAGGCTACGAGCGCGAGCCCTACGAAGCCCTCTTCCGCCTTTATGAAAAAGGCATAACCATAACCGAATTGGAGCAGCTCTTTAGTGACCTCAAGCCTTTTCTCTTAGAGATGCTGCATACCTATCAGGGCTATGAGCTGGAAGGACCTCCGCTAGCCTTACCAGCTGCAGCTCAGAAGGAACTGGTAAGTACGGTCCTTGAGCATTTAGGCTATGACCTCAGCCGAGGTCGTATAGACCTTTCGGCTCACCCTTTCTGTGCGGGCTTCTCACCCGACGATGTACGCCTTACCATCCGCATAGAGGAGGAGGATTTTACCATGGCCTTGAGTGCGGGCCTTCATGAAATGGGCCATGCCCTGTACGAACAAGGCCTTGCGCGCGAGCCCATAGGTTGGCCTATCTCCATGGCCGCTTCGCTCAGTGTCCATGAATCCCAATCGCGCTTCTGGGAAAATCACATCGGGGCCAGTCTGCCCTTCTGGCAGTTTATGCAGGCCCGCATTCTACCTCGTTACCAGCCGAGCTGGCTAAGCGCCTATACCCCTCTCACCCTTGCGCGCCGGGTGAATAAAATCCAGCCGCACCTCATTCGCATCCAGTCGGATGAGGTAACGTATCACCTGCACATTCTTCTACGCTTTGAGTTAGAGCGGGCGCTGCTGCGCGGAGAATTAAGCGTGCCTGATCTACCCCTTGCTTGGAACGAGAAAGTGGCTACTTACCTTGGGCTCACCGTGCCAAACGACCGTGAAGGCGTCCTTCAGGATATCCACTGGTCGATGGCCAATTTGGGCTACTTTCCTACGTATTCGTTGGGGAGCTTCCTGGCAGCTCAGTTCGCCGTCGCGATGAGCCGAGAAAATCCCTACTGGGAAGAAGCCCTAGCCGAAGGCGATGCCAGCTTTCCACTCCAGTGGCTGCAGAAAAACATCTACGCCCATGGCGCCCTCTGGGACTCTCAGACCCTCTGCCAGAAAGCCACAGGCGAACCGCTTTCCGTCCAATACTACATTCAGTACATCCGCACTAAGCTAGAAAACCTTTATGAGGGCCTTCCCTTAGCTACGGCTTGAGAATTGTTTTGGTCTCTATCTTTCGCCAATTGCATTACTCATGAAGTCCTTCCAGACTGCCCTTACGCTTCTGCGCTATTTAGCTAAGCCGCGCCCGCTTTTCTTGGCGGCTTTAGGCGTAGTTCTCCTCACGGCCTTTCTCCAGCCCTTCCGCCCATACCTCTACCGCTATGTAATTGATCATCCTCTAAGGGAAGGTAGCCTTTCTGTTATTCTTATGTGGGGCCTTATTCTGGTGGGGGTGGTATTTCTTCAGGCTGGCTTTCAGCGTCTCCAAGCTCTGCTTACGCAGCGCCTTGCTTGGGCTGTCGTGGCTGAGCTACGCCACGCCCTCTTCCGCAAAGTACTGCGCCTCTCTATACCTGTCCTGGAAAAATACCCCTCAGGTGTTCTCTATACACGCACCCTCACGGATACGCAGTCCCTCCAAAGTACCCTTGCCGAAACATTCCTCGTAATAGCGGGCGAACTTCTCCAGCTTCTCTTTCTGGTGGGTCTTATGCTTCTTCTAGACCTACGCTTAGCCATTATCACTCTACTTACTCTGCCGATTGGCCTTTTCACTTCGCAGTATTTCTCTCGGAAAATTCGGGAAAGTTTTATTCGGGTACGCTACTATATCGCCCAAACGAATGGGTTTCTTCAGGATCTTCTTCAAAGTCGCGAAACTACGGAAAGCTTAGGGGCCGATGGGAGGCTCCAGCAGCTCTTTCACCGCCTCAATCGGCTCTATTACCTCAGCTATCGGCGCGTAGTGGGATATTTTGCCTGGTTTTTCCCTGCTATGGAGACGGTTACGCTGATAGGGCTTACGGCTGTCCTTTTAGCCGGGACCTACTGGGTATATAAAGGGCAGACTACCTTGGGTACGCTGATAGCCTTTGCGCTTTATCAGCAGCTTTTCTTCCGACCTTTCCGCATCATCGCCGACCAAGTGAATAGCCTACAGATGGGCTTAGTAAGCGCTGACCGCATCTTTCGGCTTCTCCATCAAGCAGGAGAGGAGCCACAAGGAGGTAAGACACCTGCTCTACCGCCCCCTTATACTCTAGAGATTGAAGGGCTTAGCTTTGCCTACCCAGAGGGTAAAGTAGTTTTTCAGAACCTTTCCTTATCGCTCAAGCCGGGTAGCGTGTATGGGCTTACGGCGCCTACAGGACGCGGCAAAAGCACGCTCTTTTATCTCCTCCTTGGCTACTACGAAGCCCAGGGGGGCCTGATAAAGCTGGGCGGTCTGCCGCTTTCCGAATGGGACAAGGCTAAACTGCGCCACCTGATCGCCTATATCCCCCAAGAGCCTGTGATGTTTGAAGGGTCTCTGCGAGAGAATCTGACGCTCTACGCCGACTATACCGATGCCGAGCTATGGGCCGCCGCCGAAAGGCTAGGAATAGCCCACTACGTGCGCGCCTGGAACCTCAGCATGCTTATAGGGCCTGGTGGAAATAACCTCTCCGCCGGCGAAAGGCAACTTATAGCCTTGTGGCGCGCCGCCCTTCACCAGCCTGTGCTGTGGCTCTTAGATGAGCCTACCGCCCACATAGACACCGAAATAGAGCGCCTAATCTACCACCGCTTGCATTACTTAGCTCAGAAAGCTATTGTAATCCTTGTGGCCCATAGGCCCGAGACCCAAGCCTACTGCGATGAAATTCTTTCCTTAGAGCTAGCCGATGCCGCCTGAGCACTGGATAGTCCTACCTACCTATAACGAGGCCGAAAACATCGTTCCAATCTTAGAAGCTATTCGCCAGCTGCCCCAGCGCTTTGCGGTGCTTGTAGTGGATGATAACTCGCCCGATGGCACAGCCCGGTTAGCCTTAGAATACCGCGCCGCTTACCCTGACTTTGTCGTAGAGCTACTTCAGCGGCCGCAGAAAGAAGGGCTAGGACGGGCTTACGAAGCGGGCTTCTGGTGGGTGCTGCGTCATACTTCCGCCCAATTCATATATGAGATGGATGCCGACCTTAGTCATCCGCCCGCCTACCTTCCTGCGCTCGCTAAGGCTTTAGAGGAGGCGGATATGGCGATAGGCTCGCGCTACCTCAGCGGTATCAACGTAGTAAATTGGCCTTTGGGTCGCATTCTACTTAGTTATGGGGCCAGCTGGTATGTTCGGCTAATCACCGGCATGCCGATTTACGACCCTACCGCTGGCTTTGTAGGGTATAGGCGAGCACTCCTCAGCCAAATCCTAACAGCGGCCCCCATTCGGTTCAGAGGTTATGCCTTTCAGATTGAGATGAAGTATAAGGCCTTTTTAGCAGGGGCCCGACTGGTAGAAGTACCTATCGTCTTTACCGAACGGGTGGCCGGCACCTCTAAGATGTCCCGTCAAGTCGTTCAAGAAGCCATATGGGGGGTGCTATGGTTGCGCTGGAATAGAACAAAACTCAGGAAGAAACTTCTCTCCCCAACCAGGCCAACAGAGGAAGTTTCTCCCCCCGCCACGCCTCCCACAGAGCGAGGGTAGTCTGCCAAAGCACTAACGGCGGCTGGATGTGCGCTTCTATTTCATCAGCCGCCTGTAGGAGAAGGTCCATGCTATAGGCCTTTTCAAAAGGGGAGAGATGCGGATGCGCCCGCACAAGAAGAACCGCCCCTAGAAGAAGCTCCGAAAGCTGAGGACTCTTAGCTAGGTTCTCTAAAGGGGCTAGTAAGGCTTCGGCGTGGCCCGTCCAAAGCGCCCGCAGCCACTCCCGCACAGGCTGAAGGAAAGCTGGCCCCCCCTCAGCCAGAATTTCCTTGAGGCGCCCGAAGCTACCCTGGGCCAGCGGAAGCAGACTTGGGGCTATGGCTGTACCGGCCAGTGCCTCCAGCTCTTGAGGCGAGAGAGGACTAAACCGCCAAACCTGGCAGCGCGAGCGCAGCGTAATCGGCAGAGCCTCTAAACGCGTACTGAGAAAAAGAAAAAAGGTACGCATGGGTGGTTCTTCCACGAGCTTGAGAAGCGCGTTAGAAGCCTGGCGGGTGAGAGTCTCTGCGTGCCAAAAGATTACTATACGCCACTGCGAGGCCGCAAGGGCTAAACTTAGGCGCTCCTGCAATCGGCGCACTACCTCTACCCCGATAGATAGACGCGCTGAGGAGCGCAAACCCAACTCTCGCAGCCATCCCCCAAAAGTCAGATAGGGATTTGCCTGCAGGGCCGCTCGCCACTGAGCTAGACCCTCCTCCCAGGAAACCTCCGCTGGCAGGGGAACTGCCACCAGCAGATGAGGATGAAGCCACTGGGTAGTAGCCTTACAGCTTGAGCAGGCTTCACAAGCCACTACCCGATCACCGTGCTCACATAATACCGCCCGAGCAAGCGCCCAAGCCGCTAAGGTCTTTCCCACGCCTTCTGGACCTATCCAGAGCGAAGCTGCCGGCAAACGCCCCCCCCTTACCAATTCACCCCAGCGCTTCCGCCAAACCTCCCCGCGGGGCACAAGGTCCCAACGCACCGCGCAAAGTTATTGGAGGGCCTTACATGGAATTATGTTTGTACCTTTGCTAAGCTATGTTGACTACCACACAAGACTTCAAAGTAGCCGACCTATCGTTGGCCGAGTGGGGGCGACGCGAGATTCGCCTAGCGGAAGCGGAAATGCCTGGCCTCATGGCTCTACGCGAGCGCTACCGCGATACAAAGCCCCTCAAAGGGGCCCGAATTGCAGGCTGCCTACACATGACTATAGAAACCGCCGTCCTAATTGAAACGCTGGTAGAGCTGGGAGCCGAAGTGCGCTGGTCCTCCTGCAACCCTTTCTCCACCCAGGATCACGCGGCTGCCGCTATAGCCGCAGCCGGTATCCCTGTCTTCGCCTGGAAAGGCGAAACCGAAGAGGAATACTGGTGGTGCATAGAGCAAACCCTCTTTTTCGGCAGCCCTGACCGCCCCCTGAACCTCATACTAGACGATGGCGGCGATCTTACAGCCCTGATAATCAATAAATACCCCGAACTCGCGCGCCACATCCGAGGCGTATCGGAAGAAACTACCACGGGCGTACGCCGCCTCTACGAATACGCTGCCCAAGGTAAATTACCTTTCCCCGCCATCAACGTAAATGACTCAGTTACTAAATCCAAGTTTGACAATATTTACGGCTGCCGCGAGTCTGCCGTGGATGCGGTCCGGCGAGCCACAGGAATAATGATTGCAGGCAAAACCGTAGTAGTAGCCGGCTACGGGGATGTGGGAGCTGGTACCGCCCAAGCCTTTGCCGGCGCCGGCGCGCAAGTGATCGTAACCGAGATAGACCCCATCTGCGCCCTGCAAGCCGTAATGGATGGCTTCCGCGTAATGAAAATGGACAACGCCGTACCTCTTGCCGACATAATTATAACCGCCACAGGTAACCGAGACGTAGTCGTAGGACGCCACTTCTTAGCCATGAAGGATAAGGCCATCGTGGGTAATATCGGACATTTTGACCTAGAAATAGATGTCGCCTGGCTCAATAAGCACTACGGCCACACTAAATACACTATAAAGCCCTATGTGGATGTCTATAACGTAGAAGGTAAGGAAATCATCGTCTTAGCTGAGGGCCGGCTTATGAACCTGGCCTGCGCCGAAGGTCATCCCTCCTTCGTGATGTCCTGCTCCTTCTCCAACCAGGTTTTAGCTCAGATAGAGCTCTGGACCCGTGGCCATCTCTATGAGCCTAAAGTATATACCCTCCCCAAGAAGCTAGACGAGATGGTAGCCCGCCTACACTTAGAAAAGCTAGGCGCCGAATTAGATACCCTCACCCCCGAACAGGCAGCTTACATAGGCGTTCCTATTGAAGGACCCTACAAGCCAGAGTGGTATCGCTACTAAGCGGATCGGCGCAGAGCATTCTTCATAGGACGCACCTTACTCGTCTCTTTCCGACCTATACTTCTAAGGCTATAATTAGCCGGTCATCGGTCTGAGGGTTGCTTCCTTGCCACTGCTTTAGCGCTTGGCGGAGCAAATTGATTTGCTCAGGGACGGGTAGGTACTGGTTAAGCTGGAGAAAACTACGCAAGCGTCCGAGGGAAAACTTTTTATTATCCACGCCAAGCTGATCCGGTATACCGTCAGAGAAAAGATAGAGGCGGTCGCGTTTCTGCAGGATCAGCCTACGCAGAGGGGGACGTAGGGTTGAGTGCATCGTACTTATGTCGGTGCGCGCCGGTTCTAATTCATACAGCTCACTTCCACGGAATATCCATAATGGCCGACGCGCCCCTAAGTATTCTAGACTCTGATCTTCAAGGTTGTAGCGAAGTAGAGCCAATTCAAAGCCTTCCTGAAGAACCTTCCCTTCGGAGGAGAAGATAATGCCCTCTAAGAGCTCATCGTAAATCTCCTCTAAACTTCGGTCAAAGCGGTCCTTCGTAAAGCTGGCGAGGGCGGTCAGGGCATAGACGCTGATGAGGGCCGCCGCCGCACCATGCCCCGTACTGTCCCCTAACGCTATTATAACTTGACCCTCTTGAGGCGAATAAAAGTAAAAATCGCCCCCTACTTCGTGAAGGGGCTCATTCCAAATAGCTACCTCGCTAAAGTAAGCCTTGAGCCTATCTACAGGGGGCAGGAAGCGCTGAAAGATACGCGCAGCATATCGCTGGGCATCCGCTAGGTCGCGCATGCGGGCCTCCAACTGCTCAATCCGCTTCTTCTCCTCTGTTATGTCCATCTCAATCGCAATAAAGTGCGTTACCTCATTCATCTCATTGGTGAGAGGGGTGATATAGAGGCGAAGCCAGTAAGGACGCCCATCCTTAGTGTAGTTCAGAATCTCCTCCGTAAAGGGCTCTTTGCGCTGGAGCTTCTCGCGAATTCGCTGTACAGTAGCGGGATCGGTATCAGGCCCCTGCAAAAGCCTGCCTGGAATCTTCCCCTTTACTTCTTGTAAGGTATAGCCCGAGATTCGTTCAAATCCTCTATTTACCCATAAGATTTGGCCTCGCACATCCGTAATAATGACCGCATTATCCGTGTAAGCCGCTACAGCCGCCAGTAGGCGGAGCTGCTCCCGTTGCTGCGCTAGCTCCTGGTTTGATTTCTCTAAGGAAGCCCTAAGGTCCGTCAAAAGGTCTACCTGCTGTCGCAATTCCTCCGCGTATTGGACCAGCTCTTCCTGAGCTTGCCGCAGCTCTGTAACGTCCTGAAATACCAGAGCAAAAACCTCTTTCTCTATATTTATCCAGTATCCCCTAAGTATTCGCTTTGCGGGCAGATAGGTTACCTCAACCTCCTGTTGAGCCTTTTCCGTCAAGAGGCAATTCAAAAGTATCTCGGAAGGGGCAAAATTCTCCTCCAAAAAAGCCTTTGGAGAGACTTGGAGTAAGGCTTCACTGGGCTGCCCTACCAAAGCAAGGGTGCTGGGACTGACCCACAGAAAGCGGTCGCGGGATTTACTAATCAGGAAAACAGGTGCGGGGTAGAGAGCCGCTAGCTTAGGAAGCCACTCATAGGCTTCTGAAGAGGGCGCAGAAGTCGCAAGAATGCCCCGCAGGTTTTGCCAAAAGCTGGCCATATGCCTGAGAATAACAAATTAGCCCAGCTTCCCTGAAGGGCCCCCCCGAATCCAGCTAAGGAGCATTGCTTTATCCTGCTGGGTTATAAGCCCTTCCATCTCCCAGAAAAGAAGGGCCTGGGGAAAGGTAAGAAGCCTGTAGAGCGGAAAGGAGAAGGAAGGTAGCTGTGGCAACTCATAGCTCCAGAGCACGAAGGCCGCCCCTACGGCATAGCCACTCTGCGCTAAGGCTTGAGTGGCTCTATGAAGACTCTGTCCTGTGGAAAGAACATCCTCTACAATCAGCACGGGTGCAGCGGAGGGCCTGAGCCCTTCTACTTGCTGGCCATAGCCATGGGGTTTAGGCTGAGGCCGTACATATCCTACGGGTAAGCCTAAACGTTCCCCAAGCCAGGCCGCCCAGGGTATCCCGCCCGTGGCCACCCCGACTACACCTCGGGGTTCTACACCCTGCTGGAGGATAAGTCGGTGGAGCTCTTCTACCACCCAGCGCCGCCAGGTCGGGTACCCTAATAGCCGGCGATGGTCCAAATAAATAGGGCTTTGCTGACCTGAGCTCCAAACAAACCAGGGCGGCGACGTGCGCAGCTGAGCTATGCCCGAGCTACGCAAAAAGCAGGCATACCCTCGCAGATCCATGTCTCTCAAAAATAAAGGAGGCTCACCCGTACGGGTGAGCCTCTAATTTCCCCAAATGGCACCCGTTTTACTTCACTTCAATGCGTGCCACTTGCGCCTTCTTCTCATCCTTGGGCAGATGGAGGCGCAGGATGCCATCGGTGTACTCTGCTGTTACCGCATCGGTCTTCACGTCATCGGGCAGGATGAAGCTCCGCGTGAAGGCGCCATACTGCGTCTCCACTCGGTGGAAGGTTTTCTTGTCCCCTTCCTCCTTTTGGAACTTCCGCTCACCCGATACCGTAAGCCGACCCTCGGTCAGTTCCACCTTGAAGTCCTCCTTCTTCATGCCTGGTACGGCGAGGTGGATTTCGTAGGCCTTGTCAGTTTCCACGATATCCACCCGCGGCACGAAGCTCTCCATACGCGTGAAATTGCTGGCGGTTTCATTGAAGATACGCTCCACCAGCTCCTGCATAGCACGCACCCGTTCCGGGAGCGACTCTGTCCAGTCCATCAGTCGTACTAGGCTACTCATAGGCACCTCCTCAGTTTTTTGTTTTCTATGGAAGAGAAGGGGCAGAAAGTGTGCCATCAGACTTCTATTTGCCTATATGGCAGGCCTTCTGCCGCTTCTACAGTCTTACTCGGGTGTATTGACACCTGGGTAGTATTTTTGCCAGATAAAAGCCTTTATGGCCTCTGTCAAGTTCAAGGATTACTATGCCATTTTAGGTGTAGACCGCTCCGCCAGCCCGGAGGAGATTAAGCGGGCTTATAGGCGCTTAGCGCGTCAGTACCATCCCGATGCCAACCCAGGTAACAAAGAGGCTGAGGAGCGGTTCAAGGAAATCCAAGAGGCCTACGAGGTCCTAAGCAACCCTGAAACTCGCGCTAAGTATGATCAGCTTGGGGCTAATTGGCGTCAGTACGCAGATATTCCTCCAGCGAGCGGCGGCTGGCCCCACATCTCCATGGGCGATCTAGAGGGATTCTCCGACTTCTTTAGAATTTTCTTTGGGGAAGACTTTCTCCAGCGCCGCCCCAGGCCCGTGGAAGCCAACCTACGCATTTCTCTGGAAGACCTCTATAAAGGCGGTACTAAGGTAGTCCAAATAGGGGATCAGGTTATAGAAGTCCCCATCCGGCCAGGGCTCTCTCCTAATACTCAGATCCGCCTCAAAGGAAGGGCGCCAGGCGGCCGAGACCTCGTTCTACGCTTAGAGGTGCTTCCTCATCCTCGGTTTACTCTCAAGGGCAAAGACCTTTACGCCTCACTGGAAGTACCCCTCTACACGGCCCTCTTAGGGGGGCAAGTGGAATTTACCCACATAGATGGTCAGCGGCTGCGCCTCAACATACCTCCTGAAATTCCCAACGGGCACATCTTCCAGCTACGCGGAAAGGGCTGGCCCACCCAGCCGCCCGGCGACCTATACCTAACCGTAAGTGTCCAACTTCCCCAAAACTTAACCCCGCGCGAAAAAGAACTCTTCCAAGAATTGCGACGCCTGCGTCCATAGGAAAAGCTGGGGAGGACTTAGCCGCAGCCTTTCTTCGGCAGAGAGGCTATATACTTCTATTCCAGCGTTGGCGAAAAACCCCCTATGAAATAGACTTTATCGCCTGGAAAGACGGAGAATTAGTCTTTGTTGAAGTACGCTCTTCCCAGCGCTGCGCCAGCTGGTTTCCCGAGCAGACTATTGACTCCCAGAAGATAGAAGCCCTGCGCCGCGCTGCTGAAACCTTTATCAACGAAAATCCCTGTTATGCCCGCCTACCCGCGCGCATAGATGTAGTAGCGGTGTGCTTGGAGGCGCCAGACCAAGTTCAGCTCTTTGAGGATGTGGCTCGCTAAGGCCTACTGGTTTTCGCCTTTTCTCTCCATTTCCTCTTCCCTGAAGAGCGCATCCAGAAAGGCAAGCTCAGTGCAGGCAGTTCCCGCCTCCTCTGGCGTAGCTGAAAGCCTCTGTAAGGCCCGCTTTACTATCCACTCTATACAGGGAGCCTGCCGCTCCCAGTAAAGCTGGGAAGCCGCTTGCTGGGCATTTCGGGCTCGCTCCTCATAAGCCTGAGGGGAGGAAGCTATACGCACGAGCACTTGAGCGATTCTATGAGGTAGCCATCTTTCCACTACCCAGCCGCACCGATAATGCTCTACCAACCTCCGTATAAGAGGAGCCTCACCTACGAGTACGGGCAGTCCCAGTTGAAGATAGTCAAATACCTTATTGGGCAGCGCATAGCGATGATTAGGCGCGCGCGGAAGTTCTCCCGAAACCCCTACCGCCGCCTCTGCCGCATAGGAGGGAAGCCGCTCGAATGGCACTAACCCTTCAAATGAAACACGACCGGCCACCCCCTGAAGTTGGGCTAGCCTCTCTAGCCACTGCCGCAAAGGCCCATCACCTACAATCAGTAACTCCCATCGCTTCGTATAGGCAAGCGCCCCTATTAGCTCTTCCAGTCCCCTTTCTAGCTGAAGCATGCCCTGATAGAGGATAAGGAGCCGCCTTAGGTAGCGGGGAGGAGGATTGGGCTGGCGCAAGGGCAGGTTGTAGATCACCCAAGCCCACCGACGATACTTCGCTTGGATGTATGCCGCTATGGGCGGGCTTACTGTAAGAATGTATGGTACGCGCGGATAGAATATCCTCTCTAATTGCGCCCATATCCATCGCCTCACTGGCCGCCGCATGAGCACAGGCAGCCCCGTGTAAAGCTCTCGGCTATCTAGCACTATAGCCTTACCCCGCAGCTTAGCCGCTAGCCAGCAGGCAGGAAGAATATCTAAATCACACGCTATCACAGCATCCCACCTTGGATGCCGCAGCAGATAAAGTAAGAATGCCCCATTAGCCCATAAAAAGAATAGAGGGCCACCCCTAACAGGTACCCTCAGGTGCTTCACCTTGTAAGGACGCTCAGGAAGGCTTACTCTCTCGCCGAAGGTTCTGACCCCCACCAGCTCCACCTCGTAGAAACGGCCTAAAGTAAGTCCTATCTTATGCAGACGCTGTTCGTAAACAAGATTGTTGAGAATGCAGTGGATAACCCGCTGCATAGCCTGCACAAAGAAGGGTAAAAAAAGCTACCCTAAACCCGCTCCACTCTGCCCTTCCCCCACCTATCAAGCAGATTTGCGCAGGGGCTTTCCACAACCGCCCTCCCGAACACCCCTCAGATAGCCAGCGATTTTTTGTTACACTTATCTATTATGTTCCACATTTCCACAGCCTCTCTGCCTTCTCCAGAAGAGATACATTCTCTGGTGAAAGAGTATGGGTATGTGCCTTTAGAGCCTCCGCCTACGCTAGACCTCTTTGCGGAGATAGAGCGGCTCAAGAAAGCCAAGAATGCGATCATACTGGCCCACTACTATCAGGATGCGGATATTCAGGACATAGCTGACTTTGTAGGAGATAGCCTACAGCTTTCTCAGAAGGCCGCTGAGACTCAGGCAGATATGATCATATTTGCGGGCGTGCATTTTATGGCGGAAACGGCTAAGATTCTCAATCCCGATAAGAAGGTGGTGATCCCTGATCTAAACGCTGGCTGTTCCCTTTCGGATAGCTGCCCTCCCGAGGCTTTTGCCGCTTTCAAGCAACGCTACCCTGGGTACAAAGTGGTTAGCTACATAAATACTTCCGCCGCTATTAAGGCTATGAGCGATATTATTGTAACCTCTTCTAATGCCGTGCCTATAGTTCAAGCCCTTCCCTCAGATTGGCGGATTATATTTGCGCCGGATAAAAACTTGGGTGCGTATGTGATGAAGAAAACTGGACGCGAGATGGTTCTGTGGGAAGGGGTCTGCATGGTGCATACTATCTTCTCCTATCAGAAGGTGCGTGCGTTGCGGGCTCAGTATCCCGAGGCGGAACTGATAGCCCATCCGGAGTGTGAGCCAGCTCTTTTGGAACTGGCGGATTTTATCGGCTCAACTACGGGCCTCCTCAACTACGTCATAAAGTCCCCTAAGCGGCAGTTTATTGTGGCTACTGAGCCGGGCATTCTCCATCAGATGCGGAAGGCTGCCCCCGATAAGGAGCTCATCCCTGCGCCTACGGAATACTCCTGCAGCTGCAATACCTGCCCTCATATGAAGCTTAATACCCTGGAGAAAATTTACAATGCGCTCTATTATGAAGCCCCTGAGATTGCTCTTTCTCCTGAACTGATGGAGGCGGCGCGTCGACCGATTGAACGCATGCTAGAGATGAGCCGACAACTAGGCCTTATTTCCAAGTAGGATTGACTGAACTGGAGTTTTTAGCACGCTTAGAGGCCCGAATACAGGGCTCTCACCCTTTACTAGTAAAGGGTATAGGGGATGATGCAGCGGTGTGGGAGTGGGGCGAAGATACCTACGGTCTCCTATCGGTGGATGTGCTCCACGAACACTGGGACTTTGATCTTACCTATCATGCTCTGCGCTTTGTAGGGTACAAGGCGGCTACTAGTGCTATTAGCGATATATGCGCTATGAATGGGGAGCCGATTTTTCTCCTGGTGGCTTTGGGAATTCCTCGCCGCCTTCCCCCTGAGCGTTTGGAGGAGATTTATGAGGGGTTTCGGCAAGTAGAGCAGAAATATCAAGTAGCCGTGGTAGGGGGGGACCTTTCTCCTGCGCGTGATCTGTGGATTAGCGTGACCGTAGTAGGGCGCGTAGAAAAGCACCGCCTTACCTACCGCTCCGGCGCACGGCCGGGCGAGCTGATATACGTAACGGGCGACCTAGGAGGGGCCTACGCCGGCCTCAAGATCCTTCAGCGCGAGAAAGCTGTTTTCCTAAAGAATCCCTCTTTTCAGCCTGATGTGTCGGGCTTTACTTATGTGGTGGGCCGCCAGCTCAAGCCTGAGGCACGCTGCGACGTAGTGGCCCGACTTAAGCAGCTAGGTATCCAGCCTACAAGTATGGTGGATTTATCGGATGGGCTAGCGGCAGGTCTGCATGCGATAGCCCGCAGCTCTCGGTGCGGCATGCATGTTTATCTAGATCGGCTGCCCTATCACCCTCAAACCGAGCATGTAGCCCATCTCTTTGGAATGCCCCTCACAGCACTTCTTCTTTATGGCGGAGAGGAGTATGAGCTTCTCTTTACCGTACCCAAGGAGGCTTACGAGACTCTTCTACGGGAGCCGGATATTTACCTCATCGGCCATACTCAGGAGGAGGCTGGGGTATACCTAGAAGATCCGCTAGGGCAGGTGGAGCCTATCCAGGAGATTAGTTGGGACTCCTTGAGCGGCCAGAGGGATTCGCCGGCGAGCTAACACGGGCCTTTCCGGTGTAGCTTTGAACGTGCCTGGGATAAGTGCAGTCCTGTGGCTCCAGAAGTCTCTCCTACTTTCTGGACCTATGCTGGGGTATACCCAGTATCGTGAGGCGGCTGTGTGGCTCCAGACGCGTAAACCCTCCAAGGTCTGGATAGAATATGCTGATACTTCCGCACCCAAGCGCAAGCAGCGCACCCCACCTGTCCAAACCCAGGCTGCCGAGGCCTGCGTGGCTAAAATCGTCCTTAGTCCCTTAGAGCCAGGCCGGGTATATGCCTGCGAAGTGTACGTCGATGGGAAACCCATTTCTTTACCTTATAAGCTCCAGGTTCGTACCCTTCCGCAATGGAAGTGGCGCACACCTCCGCCTGACTTTAGGTTTGTCATAGGAAGTTGTGCCTTTGTCAACGACTCGGCTTATGACCGCCCTGGGGAGCCCTACGGCGGAGACTACGAAATCTTCAAGGCGATTGCGGCGCAAAAGCCCGATTTTATGCTGTGGTTAGGCGATAATGTATATCTGCGTGAGGCGGACTGGAATAGTCGCACTGGCGTACTCTATCGCTATACTCATACCCGCAGCCTAGCCGAGCTGCAGCCTCTCTTAGCCACCTGTCCCCACTATGCCATATGGGATGACCATGATTTTGGTCCAAACGATGCCGATAGGAGCTTCTGGGGTAAAAGTTACACGCGGGAGGCTTTTACCCTCTTTTGGGCTAACCCTTCCTATGGCGTACCCGAGGCCCCTGAAGGGATCAGTACCTTCTTTGAGTGGGGCGATGCGGATTTCTTCCTTCTGGATGGGCGCACTTATCGGGCACCCAATCGCCGCACTACGGGCCTGCGTACGATGTTTGGCGCCCAACAGTTGGAGTGGCTCATAGATGCGCTCAAGAGCAGCCGGGCTACCTTCAAGTTTGTCGCCACAGGCAGCCAAATTCTCAATCCCACCCAGGGCTACGAAAACCTTATTAACTATCCTGAAGAGCGAGACCTCCTGCTGCGTCGTATTGAAGAGGAGGGCATATCGGGGGTTATATTCCTGACTGGCGATAGGCATTTTTCGGAAATAGCCGCTCTTACCTTGGGAAATGGCCAGAAAGTTTATGAGATCACCGCTTCACCCCTTACGGCTTCTCCTTTTCGGTCAGCGGCCGACCAGGATAAGAACCCCCTCCGCTTGCCGGGCACACTAACTACCCAGCGCAACTTCCTCCTCCTCTCTGTGGAAGGGCCGGAAAACAATAGACACCTCCGTGTGACGGCCTACACCAGTAAAGGAGAGAAGTTATGGGAGCATACCATCTATGCGCGTGAGCTGCGACGGGGAAGGTAGCTAAGGAAGATTTTGTCCCCACCATTTCCGGCCGGCGAAACCCACTTGCAGGCCTACCTGTAGGGGTAAGAGAGAGAAGGAGGGAAAAATAATCTCCCCTTGGAGAAAGGGTTCTACCGTAGCGCCATAGGCTTGGCGAAATATGTACTGATAGCCAACGGTAAGGCCCAGCCCACCAGCGGCGCGAAGCAGTCCCTTGCGCGGAAAGAAAAAGCCGCCTGCCACATGAAATCCGCTCCAGAAGCCCTGAGGGCTATACATAGGGCGAAGAGGGTAATACCGAAGGCCAGGGCGTAAAAGTATCCCGTAAAGAGGTAAATGCCTAAAGAAAGCTACGCTTCCAATGGCCGTAAGACCTTCCCATTTAGGTCGCTCTACACTGGCTACGAAGGGAGGGGCATATTCAAAAAGGCGATATTCCCCCGTTAGACGCTGCTCCCGCCATAGAAAACTAACTACATCTGCCTTTAGCACATAGCGAGCTGGTAGCTGGCCCCAGCCTACGGATAGGCCGCTACTCCAGAGAAGTGTCCGCCACACCCTCCCCGTCTATAAAGGGGCGTATAGTGCCATAAGCATAAAGAGCCGTCTGATTCTCACGGTCTAAAAGGGGATTGATTTCCGTAACCTCCACAAATGCCGTTTCCTTCCAATGTAGGAGGTCCTTCAGAAGGAGGCGCAGCTGGGCGATACTGAGTCCACCAGGCGCCGGTGAGCCTGTGCCGCGCGCAAAACTGGGATCCCATACATCTACATCTAGGCTCACGTATAAGCGCCGTGTACGCTGCCTCAAGGCCTCAATAGCTTCGCAAACTGGTTCTACGCCTTGCCGGGTTATGGCTTCCGCCGTGAAGTACCTAATACCGCAGGCTTGCAGGATATCTAATTCGGGTGGCTCATAGCTGCGCAGCCCCACCATAAGCAGGTTCTCGGGTGGAATAGCCTGGCGCACCAAACTCTCCCATATCTCCCAAGTGGCTTTGGGAATAGAGTGGAAGCGATAGGTATTTAGCCCTGTAGCCATCGCCAGCGGCATTCCGTGAAGGCTACCAGAGGGGGAAGTGGCAGGATTGTGAAAGTCCGCGTGCGCATCCAGCCATATTACGCCTAAATCTCCTACCCTCGCCGCTAGAAAGGGTAGTATTATCCCCGCCCAGCTATGGTCGCCTGTAAGGAAAAGCAAACGCTCCGTGAGATCTAAGCTTTCAAGAGCTTTTTCTACCTCCCGCGCGAACTCCACCCAGTACTCTAGCCGATGGGCATATAGGTGGCTACCCGTACCTAACCATACGGGATGAGCTAAAGTCGGCGCTATCCACAGGTGCTTTGCCTCTAGCCAGGCCAAATGTTTGTAATGCTGAGCTAAGGCATACCAGCTTTGAACACCTGCGGCGCCTCCCGGCTGCTTAGCCCCCCAGTCGCACACAATCCCTACCACCTGAAGGCCCATATACAGGCTCTACTTTTCCATTTTCGTCCCATATTTGCCGAGTGCAAAGTTATGCCGAGTTTTTAGACTTGAGCGTGGATTTTCCTCAAGAGGGGTTTGAAGTAATAGAGGATGAGCTCCACTTTCATGGTATCAACCTAATAGAGTTGGTAGAGACATTTGGCACGCCTTTACGTCTTACCTACCTTCCCATAATCGGAAAGAAAATTCAGCAGGCGCGCCTCTACTTCCAAGAGGCCTTTCTCAAAAATGATTACCGAGGGCAGTATATCTACGCCTACTGCACTAAAAGCTCACACTTCCGGCACGTCTTAGAGGAGGTCCTTCGGCATAATGTGCACTTAGAAACCTCTTCGGCATTTGATATGGAAATTATAGAAGCCCTAGAGCGACGCGGGCTGATATCCAAGAAGGATACTATGATAATCTGCAACGGCTATAAAACCCCTGCTTACGCCCAGCGTATCGTAGATTTTCTCCATGATGGCTTTGAGAATCTCATTCCTGTGCTGGACACTAAGCGCGAACTTAACTTCTATGCCAGTGAGCTGGAAGTGCCAGCCAAACTGGGAATCCGTCTCTCCATAGAAGAGCGTCCCGACTTCCCTGTTTATACCAGCCGTCTAGGCATCCGCGCCGAGGACGCAATAGACTTCTACTTAGACAAAATCAAGCCTAACCCCAACTTTGAGCTCGTCATGCTCCACTTCTTTGTTAGCTCCGGTATACGCGATACCCCTTATTACTGGAACGAACTGGATCGGATGATACGCCTCTACTGTGAGCTCAAAAAGGTAGCTCCTACGCTGCGCTACTTCAATATTGGCGGCGGCCTGCCCTTCCGAAACTCGCTGGATTTTGAGTTTGACTATTCTTATGTAATCAGTGAGATTGTGCGGCGGCTTAAGGTAGCCTGTACGCAATACGGCGTAGAAGAGCCGGATATCGTTTCGGAATTCGGTAGCTATACGGTAGCCGAGTCAGGCGCTGTACTCTTCAAAGTCCTAGAACGCAAGCGTCAGAATGACCGCGAAAGCTGGCTCATCTTAGATGGTAGCCTAATGACGGTACTACCCGATATATGGGCCCTCAAGCAGCGCTACATTATCCTTCCCCTAAATAATTGGTCAGCGGAATACGAGCGCGTGATCTTAGGCGGGATTACGTGCGATGAGCTGGATTTCTATCACACGGATGCCCATACGAATGTGCTTTTCCTACCTAAGACTCGCAAGGAAATGTACATCGGCTTTTTCCATACGGGGGCTTACCAAGAGGCCCTTAGCGGGGTAGGAGGCATTCATCACTGCCTCATCCCTACGCCGCGGCATATCCTTATACGCCGCGAGCGTGATGGACAGCCCCACTTTGAGGTGCTTTACGAAGAGCAGAATAGCAAGCAGGTGCTGAAAATACTGGGTTACCTATGATATGGCTGCGTGGGGAGCCGGTGGCGCAGAAGCTAATGGCGGAAGTAGAAACCTACGCCCAGCAGCATGCCCTAAGGCTAGATATTATTCTGGTAGGCCAGCAGGAAGCTAGCCGCATCTACGTAAAGCGCAAGATGGAGCAGGCCAGAAAAGTTGGAATCCACGCTGTTTTGCACCACTTCCCCGAGCTTACCACACCCTCTGAGCTTCTCCGGCATATTGAGACCCTAAATGCAGATCCAGCGATCACCGGAATCATAGTGCAGCTGCCTCTTCCCTCTCACTTTGCGGAGGACGAGATCTTGGAGGCTATAGCGCCTTCTAAGGATGTAGATGGTCTGCATCCTTATAATTTGGGCCTTCTGATGCAAGGGCGCCCAAACTGGGC
The DNA here is from genome assembly GCA_025059535.1 of Bacteroidia bacterium. Taxonomy (GTDB): domain Bacteria; phylum Bacteroidota; class Bacteroidia; order SpSt-205; family SpSt-205; genus SpSt-205. The sequence goes on along the minus strand of JANXCX010000005.1, from coordinate 43,952 downwards.
TCCGGCTACCCCTTGGGGAATAGTGGAGCTTCTTTTGCACTACGAGGTGCCTATAGAAGGGCGGCATGTAGTAATAGTAGGGCGTGGGCGCTTGGTAGGCACCCCCTTAGCGCTGCTTCTTTCTCGTCCAGTGGCTTATGGAAATGCCACGGTTACCTTGTGCCACAGCCGCACGCAGAATCTTTTTGCCCTCACCCGTCAGGCGGATATAGTAGTAGTGGCTACTGGTCAGCCGCAGTGGTTTCCGCCTGAGGCCGTCCGTCCTGGGGCCGTGGTGATAGATGTGGGCATTCACCGGCAGGGTACGAAGCTAGTCGGGGATGTACAGCCGGCCGTAGCTCAGGTAGCTGGGGCTCTTACGCCAGTGCCGGGCGGCGTAGGGCCGCTTACCGTAGCTTCGCTTCTGAGCAATCTTTGTCGCCTTCATCGCTATCAGAGCCGCTGCCAGTAGCGCCGCTGAGGCGTCCAGATTACTACCCAGCAGCTTTCACCCACGCGCTGGACATCCCAGAGAAATACATTCTCTACCCCTCCATTCAGCCACCCATCGTAAATTCTCAGCTGCTCGGCGAAGCCGCAATCAAGCAGCCGAATTTTTACAGGCTGGGAAGTAGCTACCCATAGCCTTAGGCTTCCTGGCTGCGCTTCCATCCGAAAAGCCACCCGTTTGGGATCAAAAACTACCTCGGCGGTGCCTGACTCATACCGCCAGCCAGGCTCAAGTTCGTAGGCTAGCCTATAAGTGTAAAGTCGATTAGGAATTACCTCGGCGTCATAGTATTCCATGCGCCGCCGTGTGGGCAGGGGTTGAGGACAAGGGAAGCGATGTAAAGGGCGCCATGGCCCCCGCTCTTCTCGCCGCTCTAACACGTAATTCTCGCAGCGCGCTCGCCCCTCTACCTCCCATACAATATGAATCGCCTGACTGCCTACCGAGGCAATCGGGAGAGAAAAACGCAGGGGGGCATGCAAGAGGGCTTCCTTTTGAGGGTTAGCCACAGTATAGCGCCAGCTCCCTTCTATTTTTACAACGCCGATTATCGGATCAGGTTCCCATGGCACATATTCCCACTGGGGCTGAGATTCCGGGGGTAAGTAGAAGGGAATTCGCTGGCCCTCACGCGTAATGTTGAAACCCGAATCGGGTAGGAAAAGTACCTGCGGTGCTGGGGCTAAATACACCCCCCCTTGGAATCGGCCCTGATTATCTAAGAGGGCGGCGTAAGCTCCAGGCTGGCTACCCTGAGGAAACCGAATGAGAAAATCTGGATAGCCCATAAGGACTAAATCGCCCGTTCGCTTGCCTATCCGAAAGCGCTGTTTCGGCGGAATCGCTAAGGAAAGGGGAAAGCGTACGGAATACTCCCGCGTAACGAGCAGCCATCCCCCTATGGCTAAGGGGCGGGGGTAAGGGTTGTACAGATGTACCTCATGGACTTCGCTTTCTAAGAAGCGAGCTGGAATGAAGCGAACAATCTGGGGTACTTGGGCCAGGAAAAAACAGGCTAGGCTCAGCGCTGCCAACTACCCATTTCTATGAGTGTATTCAGGATATCGGCGCGCGTTACGATATCCCATCCCCCCTCTTCTAATTGTACCAGCACCGCTGGCATCTCCCGAGTGAGCATCTTAGATACAATGTCCACAGGCGTAGAGGGGAGTACTATTACGGGTGGCTCACCCATAAACTGCTCTACGGGAAGATCCTTGGCAGAAGGGTCATCCATGAGCACTTCTATGAGGCGAGATTCGGTAAGTAGGCCATAGACTCTATCCCCGTCCAGTATAGGCAATTGAGATATTTCATGCCGCTGCATTAGCTCTACGGCTCTTCGGACGGGGTCGCTGGGGGCCACAGCCGCTAAGCCCACGCCCTTGCGGGCCTTGATGCGCAGGATGTCGGTTACAGTTAGCTCAGAAGTGGGCTCTAAAAAGCCTTGAGCCCGCATCCAGCTATCGTTGTAGATCTTGTTGAGATAGCGGCTGCCATGGTCAGGAAGGATTACTACCACCACATCTTTCGGGGACAGTTCTTTGGCTACTTGGAGGGCTACCCACACGGCGGCTCCGCTAGACCATCCCACGAAAAGCCCCTCATAGCGCGCGAGCTTGCGCGCCATAAGGGCGGCATTTCGGTCGGTTACCTTTATCACGCGGTCTATGAGGGAAAGGTCCAAGTTGCCTGGTACGATATCTTCCCCGATTCCTTCCGTTAGGTAGGGATAGATTTCCTTAGGATCAATCTGGCCTGTCTCGTGGAGCTTCTGGAAAAGCGAGCCATAGGTATCTACGCCGATTACTTGTACTTCGGGCTTTCGTTCCTTGAGATACTGGGCGGTGCCGCAGATAGTGCCCGTTGTGCCCATCCCCGCCACAAAGTGGGTTATCTTCCCTTCGGTTTGCTCCCATATTTCCGGCCCAGTGGTCTCGTAGTGGGCTTGACGGTTGTCTAGGTTATCGTATTGGTTAGGGAAAAAGGCCCCTGGGATCTCCTGAGCCAAGCGGCGGGCCACGCTATAGTAAGAGCGCGGGTCCTCGGGAGGGACATTAGTGGGCGTCACAATAACCTCTGCCCCTAAAGCCCGAAGGGCATCTATTTTTTCTTTAGACTGCTTATCAGGGACAGTGAATATACACCGATAGCCCTTAATAGCGGCTACTAGGGCTAGCCCCATGCCCGTATTCCCCGAAGTCGCTTCTATAATCGTACCCCCTGGGCGGAGGAGGCCTTTTCGCTCGGCCTCCTCTACCATCTTGAGGGCGATTCGGTCCTTTATACTTTGGCCTGGATTGAAGTATTCCACCTTAGCTAAGACGGTAGCCGATATCCCGCGCGTGAGAAAGTTGAGGCGCACGAGGGGGGTTTGCCCTATGAGTTCTAGAAGGTTATTGTACCACATAAGGTGAAATGGACTAGCGAGGACGTGAAGGAGGGGCACTGCCACCCGAATGGCGAAGGCCGCCGGCGCCGCTGCGTGGAGGAACTGCAGGACGCGCAGGGGCTCCCCCGCCGCCTCCGCCTGGCGAAACTACGCGTACCCCCTCTACACGCCTCGGTGTAGAAGAGGGGTAAGCTTCGGTACGCCGCGGCGGGGAGCTTCCACCCCCAGAAGGTGAGGTATAGCTGCGTGGCGGAGTGTAGGTGGTAGTGCTACGGGGACTAGTAGTATAATAAGTGCGCGGACGATAGTTGTAGGAAGGGGATGAAGGGGACGTGAATCCGGCATCGTTTCGTACCCACCATCCTCCCCCGTAGGGCCCCCAATAGGCGTTATATCCCGCGTAGTAGGTCCAGCCCCACCCTGGGGTGTAATACCAACCGGGGGTCCATACCGGGCCGCCCCAGGCTTGCCAACCGCTTCGCCACCCCCACCAGGGATCATACCAAGGGTCACACCACACGCCCGCATAATAACGGCGTAGCCGGCGGGAATAGGTATAATCGTCTTCTTCCCAGTCGCGCGCGCGTCCTCTGGGCGCTTGGTCGTAATTATCCTCGCGCGCATCCACCTCCTCTCCGCTGGGCGCTGAGGTCGTGCCCCTCACAGCCGCCGCCTGTAACTGTTTTCGCTCTTTCGCTGTAAGGTAGGTATCATTCACGGCGGTGGCAGAATGGCTGCCACTGCAACCCATGAACGACAAGGCGAGTATAATCGCCCCCCAATACCTCGGTCGCATTTTCATAGGTGTCTTACATTTGCGCCTTATTACAAAAATACGGAAAACATGGCATTACCGATGCAGGCTGTCAGCGAGTGGTATGCCGAGGTTGTAGAGCGGGCGGGGCTAGCCGAGCATTCCCCCATCCGTGGCTGCATGACGATTAAGCCCTATGGCTGGGCGCTGTGGGAAAATATTCAGCGTCCTTTAGATGAGGCCTTCAAGGCCACCGGGCATACCAACGCCTACTTTCCGCTCTTTATTCCCCTCAGCTTTCTTGCGCGTGAGGCGGCGCATGTGGAGGGCTTTGCCCAAGAATGTGCCGTAGTTACGCACTACCGCATAAAGACAGATCCCGTCACCAAATCCGTTGCCCCTGATCCCGAAGCTGAATTGGAAGAGCCCTTAGTAGTGCGCCCGACTTCCGAAACAATTATCTGGAATACCTTCAAAAATTGGATTCGGTCTTACAGGGACCTACCCTTGCTTATCAACCAGTGGGCCAATGTAGTGCGGTGGGAGAAACGCCCCCGCCTTTTTCTGCGTACTACCGAGTTTTTATGGCAAGAAGGCCATACCGCCCATGCTACGGCCGAAGAAGCTTTAGCCGAAGCGCGCCGCATGCTTGACCTGTATGCCGACTTTATTCAGAACTATCTGGCTATACCCGTAGTTAAGGGCCGAAAAACCCCTCATGAACGCTTTGCAGGGGCTGTAGAGACCTTCACCGTGGAGACGCTCCTAATAGACGGCAAAGCCCTTCAAGCAGGTACCTCCCACTTCTTAGGGCAAAACTTCGCCAAGGCGTTTGAGGTGCGATTTCTGAACGCCAAGAATGAGCTAGAGTATGTCTGGGCTACGTCTTGGGGCGTCTCTACGCGCCTTATTGGGGCGGTTATCCTGTCGCATGGGGACGAGAAAGGCCTTATACTTCCCCCGCGAATAGCACCCATCCAAGGCGTGATTGTGCCGATTTGGCGCAACGAGGCAGAAGAAAAGCAGGTGGTAGAGGCCGCTTATCGCCTAGCTGACTCGCTCAAAAAAGCTGGTTTCCGCCTCCATGTAGATGCAGATCCGCAACATCGCCCCGGCTGGAAATTCAATGAATGGGAAATGAAGGGTGTTCCCCTGCGGCTAGTCTTAGGGCCCCGTGAAGTAGCTGAGGGTACCGTAGAAGTAGCCTGGCGGCATACGGGTGAAAAGCGTACCCTCTCCCTAGAGGCGGCTATAGAAGCTTTTCCCAAGTGGCTGGAGACTATTCAAACCGAACTTTTCCAGCGGGCTTACCAGCGCATAAAGGCTTCTACCTTCACGGTAGATTCGTATGACGAAATGCGCACAATTTTAGAGGAAAAAGGCGGATTTATTTTGGCGCATTGGGATGGTAATACCGAAACCGAAATCGCTATAAAGGAGGAGACGGGCGCTACTATACGGTGTATTCCTCTGGAAGGGTCCCAGGAGCCGGGACGCTGTATTTACACAGGGCGGCCCTCTGTCCAGCGTGTGCTCTTTGCGCGGGCCTACTGATCTGGGTTACCTGTGTAGAGCCATGCTGCGCCTAAAAGAAGCCCCGTAGGCCACAAAAACCGATTTATCTGGTGAATAGTTTGGGTATATAAAGCTACTCTACTGCGTCGGCCCTGCCAGAGGCGCAGCTCGGCGTATAGAGTAAGGTTAGGGATCCAGAGGGGTAGCACGCGTTGTAAATCGCTTAGCGAAACCGCATTCCATTCTTGGATGGGCTGGCCGTCGGGGGTTTCATACTCTAGCATAAGCGTCTGCCCTAAGGCACGCAGAAGTTGGAAGCCGCCGCCTATAGCTAAGGCACCTTCGGCCTCAAAAGCCAGATGCCACAGGGTTTGCATGTACAAATAATGCGTGTAGGTATGGGCGCGCGCTATGCCCGTAAGGGGCCTTCCCGTAAGGGGCGAAATGTAAATACTGCTGTCTAGGAGAAGGCGAGAGTGGCCCATAAGATAGCCAAAGCCTGCCAGAAGACTATGGTAGAGACGGTTTTTGTGGCTGTGGAAAAGGCGGATCCGGCCTACGGCGCCAAGTTCCCCTCCTAGGCGAGCCAAAAATTGTGCATAAGCCGTGCGATACTGATAAAGGCTAAAGCCTAAGCGTGTCCCGAAGGCGTTTCCTTGGGCAAAAGCTACAAGGTGGCTCAGAAGCCCTAAGAGCAGCCCCTTAGGTCTCATCCAGCCCTAAATAAAAGGTCAGTTTGGCGCGGAAGTCCCGTATAAGGGGAAGGTCGCGGGCCTCCTCGGCTAGATGCATGCCTTCACGAAAAGTTTGGATGGCGGCGCTCTCGCGGCCGGTTTGCTCTAAAAGTAGGCCTAGTTGATAGTAGGTGGCGGCGTGTTGAGGATCGCGCCGAAGCGCTTCTCGGAAGGCAGCCTCAGCCTCTTCCCAGCGCGCCTGGCCTAAGAGAAAGACCCCTAACGCATGCGGCCAAAAAGGATCCTCTGGATAGGCAGCCGCCTTCTCCCGCAACTCCTTTTCCCTTTCCATAAAGGGGAAAGATAAGAAGTTTTCACGGCAGAAGGGCTAGTAGCTGGTCGTAGGCCTCGTCGGGAAGGGCGGGGAAATTGGCAAGGCGGAAAGTAGAGGCTCGCTTTTCCCCATAGCCCCATCCTAAGTAGAACCCCTCAGCTTCTAACTGGATGCGCAGGCGGGCAAGGTCTTGTTCTGAGGGAGCCTGAAAAGCTAATACGGTAGGCGCACAGTAGGCCTCGGGTAGCAGCGGCTCATAGCCTTTGCTGCGCATGGCCTTGTAGAGATAGGCAGCCCGCTGACACAGAGAGGCCTCTATTTTTTCTATGGGCGGCCGCTGCGGTAAGCTGTGAGCTAGGAGATAAATTCCCAGCAGATTAGGGGTGTGGAGCGGCTGGGCTTGTTGGGCTTTTTCTATAAGGAGCGGCAGGGCATCATAGCGTAGGGGGCTAAGAACCGCAAACCGCTCAATAGCCCTCGGGCTTAGGAGTAGAATACTCAGGCCAGCAGGGAGACCTAGGCACTTTTGAACTGAAGCGAAAACCCCATCCACTTTTGCCCATGGGAGTTGTAGGCCGCCTAAACTGCTGCAGGCATCTACAAGAATAAGGGTTTCAGGAAAAGCTATCCGTAGGCTTGCTAGGTCAGGGAGGTAGCCGCCTACGGAGGTCTCTACCTGTATAGCGCATAGCGTATGGACGGAGCTGTAGCGCGCTTGAAGCTTGGCTAAATGCGCCTCCCATGGCTCCTCTGGGCGCACCTCGTAGGCGTAGGCAAAGCTGGACAAGGCTTTTTGACGGGCATACCAGCGCTTTCCAAAGTCGCCTTGGAGCAGGTGGAGGCAGGTCTCTTCGGCGGTGGCATCAGCCAATATCTGCCAGATTTGCGTAGCTGAGCTAAGGAAGGCAACCAGCCAGTCTGCTGGTACGCCTAGAAAGGCCTTCACGGCTTCCTGAGCCCTAAGGTAGAGGGCTTGCCAAAAAGGCTCGCGGTGGTAACGCACCAGAGCCCCGCTCTCTATCGCCTGCTGAATAAGTGAAGGGACGTCGGGGTAAAGCTGGCCTGGGCCCGGCTGGAAGGAATAGCGCAGGGCACCCGTACCGCCCATCTACCTCCCTTGCCACTTCGGCGGACGCTTCTCCATAAAGGCGCGCATGCCTTCCTTCTGATCGGCTGTAGCAAAGAGGAGATAAAAGTTGCGCCGCTCAAAATGCAGCCCTTCTTCCAGCGAAAGCTCATAGGCCTTATTGACAGCCTGCTTGGCTAGCTGAACGGCTATAGGAGGCATGCTGGCAATCTCTTCCGCTAAGCGCAGCGCCTCCTCAAGGTAGAGCTCCACTGGCACTACCCGTGTAACTAGGCCCCAGGCCTCAGCCTGCTGGGCGGAGAAGAACTTCCCAGTAAGAATATATTCCATGGCACGCGCTTTACCAATGGCGCGAGTTAGGCGCTGCGTACCGCCTGCGCCCGGAATAACACCTATCTTGATTTCAGGCTGGCCAAATTGCGCCGTTTCACTAGCAATAATAATGTCGCAGAGCATCGCTAGCTCACAGCCGCCACCCAGCGCATAGCCGCTTACGGCAGCGATAAGGGGCTTCTTAAGGCGCTTGATTTGGTCCCAACGCTGGAACTGGTCCAGCAGGAGCATATCTACGGCTGAATCTTCGGCCATTTCCTTTATGTCTGCACCGGCCGCAAACGCCCTTTCGTTTCCAGTGATGACTATGGCGCGAATGGCTTCCTCACGCTCCATCTCAAGCAGCGTGTCTGTTAGCTCTGCCACCAGAGCCCGATTGAGGGCATTTAGGCTTTCCGGTCTATTCAGGCGAATCAAAGCTACGCCGGGTCGAATTCCTTTCTCAATAATTAGAAATCCCATGCCGCAAAGATAGCCAGTTCGGGGTGTGAGGGGAGGTTTTGGAGGAATGCGTATCTTTGCTATTTGGGCGCACCATGCAAGACCTTTTGAGAGAGCGGCTGACGGCATTTCGGGCGGCGTATTACCGTCTGCAGATTCTGCGGGGCTTTCTTCTTACAGGGCTCGGTACGGGCGCGCTTTTTCTGGTGTTTTCGCTTTTGGAGGGGGTTTTCTGGTGGAGCGTACCCGTGCGGCAGGGGCTGTGGGGGGTCTGGCTAGCCGTAGCGGCCTTCATTCTGGGGAAATGGGTAGGGTATCCGATTTTACAGTATGGGCTGCGGCTGCGCGGGTATCTATCCGATGAGGAAGCGGCTCGCTGGATAGGGCGGCGCCTCCCTGAGGTGCGGGACAAGCTTCTAAATGCGCTTCAGCTGAGCCAGGAAGCGGATAGAGCTCTTCAGGCTGCCGTGCTACTAGCGATAGAAGAGCGCATGCGTCAGCTTAGTCTTCTGCGTTGGGAGGTTACTCTGCCCTATCCGCAGCTTCGTCGCACGGCTTACCTGCTGCTGGGCCTTATAGGTGTGGGCCTTCTTTTATGGTGGGCTAGTCCTCAGGTTTTTCGACAGGGCACCCACCGTTTCCTTCATCCAAGCACGCCTTTTACGCCGCCGCTGCCCTATGAAATACAGGTAGAAGGTCTCAAGCCCTTCTATCGGGCCGGTGAAACGCTTCAGCTTACCTTTCGCCTAAAAGGACGTACTTTGCCAGCGGCGCTTCACGCCTATGAAGGTTCTCATCTGCTTCCGCTTGAACGCAAGAGCCTAACTCAATATACCCTTACCCTTCCTGTTTTACGACGCAGCTTTTCGCTACGGCTTGAGGCTGAGGGGCAGATTGTAGGGGAATATCTTGTGGCGGTTCAGCAGCCGCCCCTCCTGCGTGCGTTGGCTTTTATATGCCGCTATCCGTCCTATACAGGCCTTGGGACGGATACGCTGTACCAATCCACCCTGCGCCTTTTGCGCGGCACTCAGATACAAATGAAAGTACTGGTAGAAAGTAGCCGACCCTATCAATTATGGTTGGAAGCTGGGGGTCGGACACAGCCTCTTCAAAAAACTCCTAACGGCTGGGTGTATCAGTGGACCTGTGTCCAGACAACCTCCTATCAGCTCCACCTGCGGGATGCCTTCTTCCACGACTCTCTGAATATCCAGGTGGAAGCCCTACCCGATCACTTCCCCTCGGTCCAGCTTTTCTCGGAGTGGTTTAATCCTCAAACCTGGGAGCAAGGCCTTAAGCTGCGGCTCATGGATGACTTCGGATTTAGCCGGGCGGTTCTATGGTATCGTATTGCAGAAAGCCCTACACCAGGACGAACGGAAGAGACTTTTCGGTCTTATCCTTTACCAATCGGGGGGGCAGCCATACAAGAGCCTAGCTTTCACCTAAGTTGGGCGACAATGGGGGTTCAGAGCGGGGATAAAGTGGAGTACTATGTAGAGGCCTGGGATAACGACCAGGTTACTGGGCCTAAAGCAAGCCGTAGTGTCATTTACACCTTGGAGCCTGCTAGTGAAGCTACGAAGCAGGAGGTATTTGCCCAGCTTCAGGACTCACTCTTTCAGGAATTGGAGCGTCTGCGGCATGAGCTGAAAGGACTTCTAGAGCAGAAAAGCCTTCTCCGAAGCGGCCGGCACGCTGTGGAGCTTTCGGAGCGGTTTCGATCGCTGCGCAGTGAGCTGCGGTCGCTGCATCGCTTAGCCCAAGACCAGCAGCTCTATACGCCTGAGCTTTTGCGGCAGATAGAGAGGCTTCAGAAGCTTTTAGAGTCTATTGAGCCGCAGAAGCCCGAGCAGCTTCTTTCGCAGGTGCAGGCGGCTTCGTCGGATTCGGCCAAAGTGGAGGAGCTTAAGCGGGAGCTGGAACGGGCTTATCGGCAGTGGGAGGAGAAGCTTCAGCGCTTCTCGGATCTTCTCCCTGAGTACCAGCAGGCGCGCGCGCTGGAGCAGTTGATGACGCTCCTTTCGGAGCTTACGGAGCAGGAGCGCCAGCTGAGCCAGCTGCACGACTCCCTCCAGTGGAGGCCTTCTAGCCGTAAGCTACAGGAGCGAATAGCCGACGAAACGCAGGGTATCCAGAGAGAGCTGGAATCCTGGGGGAAGCAAGCGATGTCGGCTAAGCTGCGCGATAGTCTTCAAGGCGCTTTGAAGCATTTGCAGGAGGCGAAGCAGTCCATGCGGGAGGCTTTAGAGCGGATGCAACGGCAGGAAAGCGGGGCGCAGCCAGCCCAGCAGCGCGCTACCGAGGCTCTGGAAAGGGCCCTAAATGCTATGGATGAGGGCCTTCAAGGTGCCCTAACCGCCGAAGAGGCCGAGGATTACGAGGCCCTCCGCTATCTCCTCAAAGCCACTCTGACGCTCTCCTTCCGTCAGGAAAATGCCCGAAAGAAGACGCAAGAAAGCGCCCCCTTTGTGCCCCTCGCAAACACCCTAATAGCCGAGCAAGAAGGCCTCTCTAAGGACTATAAGCAGGTGCGCGATAGTCTTTTTGCCTTAGCTGGGCGTTCGCCCGTGGTGGAAGAAGCCATTTTAGACCTTCTTCGGGATATGGACCGCTATTTTCAGGGGCTCTCGTTTGCGCAGGTGGAACCACTTCTGCGGCGGCAGCAGTACATCCTGCAAGGGCTAAATAGGCTGGCCAATTTTCTCACGGAGCTTTTAGCCCAGCTGGAGGAGGAGCAGGCCCAGCGGATGCAGGGGGCTTCAGCGGGTCAGCAGTCTTTCCGGGTGCGCCGAAAATGCAAAGGAGGCGCGTGTATGGCTCAGTCACGCACGCAGGGGGAACGGCCTGGCGCGCAGCCCAGCCGTCGGGCTAATGCTTCGCCTGGCGCGCTTCATCAGCTGCAGCAGCAGCTCAATGAGGCATTGGAGCGCGCCCTTACGCCTAATCCTGCTTCGGAAAGCCCTGGCGGTCTCTCACCTGAAGAGCGCGCCCGTCTCTCAGCCCAGCAGGAACTTATCCGTCTGCGCCTTCAAGAGATGCTAAAGCAATCCCCTGGTGATATCGGTGCGCTGCAAAGTCTGATTGAAGAGATGCAACGCGCCGAAAAAGACCTTCTTATAGGGGCTATCACGCGAGAAAGGCTCATGCGCCAGCAGGCTATTCTCACCCGCCTATTGGAGTATGAGCGCTCGCAACAGGAGCGCGAGCTTGAACCCGTGCGGGAGTCGCGCACGGCTCAGCAGTTTTTCCAGCGTACTACAGGCCTCTACCCTCGTCCCAACTTAGAGCCTTTGCCTGCTGCACCTAAGCCGGCCTTCTGGCTGTATCGGCCACCCTATCAGAACCTCATAGAATATTATTTTCGCCAGCGATGAGCCAGATTTCTACAACTTTTTGCCCTTATTTCTCCGAGGAGAGCATTCCCAGTGATATTGACCAGATTTTCTACATAGAGGAGGTACTCCAGCGCGTGGCGCAGCAGATCAGGCTTAGGGAGGAGCGCATACCGCTCTTTATCGTGGCGGTAATAGAAGCGGTAACGAATGCGATTCAACACGGCAATCGGCACGACCCCACAAAGAAGGTTCGGGTGAGATTCTCTGCTTTTTCGGAGGAGGAGCTGATTGTAGAGGTAGAGGATGAAGGGGAAGGCTTTGATTATACGGTATTACCTGATCCTACTGAGGAGGCGAACCTTCTGCGGGAGGGCGGACGCGGCATATTCCTGATGCGTAATTTGGCGGATAGCGTGGAATTTTTGGAGGGTGGACGATGCGTGCGGCTCCGTTTTCGCCAGTGATTCGCTTTTGGTATGCGCCCAGCGTTCAGCCCTGGCGGCTTCGGGCCGCAAACCGGCACCGCGCTTGGCTAAGGCTGCTGTGGCAGCGCTATGCCGAAAGAGCGCCGCTGCAGCGCATGGACTACGTATTTGTTTCATCTGAGGAGATAGCCACCTTACATGGGGAGTTTTTGGGAGTGGCTACGCCAACCGATATCCTCACCTTTGACTATGGGAGGGAGGCGGAGCTATATATTGCGCCGGCCCAGGTGCGTCGCCAGGCCCAGCGGTATCAGGTAGATTTTGCTCAGGAGCTGCGAAGGGTATTGGCCCATGGCCTTCTGCACCTGGCGGGCTGGACGGACTCTACGCCTGATGAGCGGCGCCGTATGCGCCGGGCTGAAAACCGCTGCTTGAAATTTTGGGATCGGTGGCGTTTCACATGAAACATGGCGCGCCAGACTTTGACGTTATAGTCGTAGGTGCAGGCCATGCGGGCAATGAAGCCGCCGCGGCCGCCGCCCACCTCGGCTGTAGGACTCTGCTAATCACCCTAGACATGACCAAAATCGGTCAAATGTCCTGCAATCCCGCTATGGGTGGCATCGCCAAAGGGCAGCTCGTGCGTGAGATAGATGCTTTGGGTGGCCTATCGGGCATCGTTACGGATGAGACCATGATCCAATTCCGCATGCTCAATCGCTCCAAGGGACCGGCCCTTTGGAGCCCCCGCGCCCAGAATGACCGCGCCCTCTTTGCCGCACGCTGGCGCTGGCATTTAGAACAGATTCCCAATCTCTTCTTCTGGCAGGATGCCGTAGTGGGCCTCCACTTAAGTACCGATAAAAAGCGCGTAGAGGGGGTATATACCCGCAGCCAAAAGCTATTTACCGCTCAGGCTGTTGTCCTCACCACAGGTACTTTCTTGCGTGGCATCATTCATATTGGCCTCAATCAGCAGGCAGGGGGGCGTATAGGGGAGGCCGCGGCGTATGGCCTTACCGAGCAGCTTCAAGAGCTCGGCTTTGAAACCGGCCGCTTGAAAACGGGCACTCCCCCACGCTTAGATGGACGCACGATTGACTACAGCCGTCTAGAAATGCAGCCGGGGGATGAACCCCCTGGGCGCTTTTCCTTTGAAGATACCCCGCCTCTGCGCGACCAGCTGCCCTGCTGGATTACCTACACGAATCCCAAAGTGCATGAGATTCTCAGCCGCGGCTTTAGCGAGTCCCCCCTCTTTACAGGCCGGATCCAAGGGCGCGGACCGCGCTACTGCCCTTCCATAGAGGATAAAATCGTGCGCTTTGCCGAGAAAGAGCGTCACCAGCTCTTTTTAGAACCCGAAGGCCGCCATACCATAGAGGTCTACCTAAATGGCTTCTCCTCCTCTTTACCTGAACACATTCAGGCTGAGGCGCTGCGCCACATCCCAGGACTGGAAAATGCGCGGATGTTTCGGCCCGGCTATGCCATTGAATATGACTACTTTCCGCCCTACCAGCTCAAGCCTACCCTAGAAACCCATCGGATAGAGAATCTCTTCTTTGCGGGTCAGATCAATGGTACTACGGGCTATGAGGAGGCCGCAGCCCAGGGCCTCATCGCTGGCATCAATGCAGCGGCCAAAGTTAAAGGTTTGCCTCCCTTCACATTAAGCCGTGATGAGGCCTATATAGGCGTACTTATAGACGATCTTATCACGAAAGGGGTGGATGAACCTTATCGGATGTTTACCTCTAGAGCCGAATTTCGCCTGATACTGAGGCAGGATAATGCAGACTTGCGCCTTACTCCCAAAAGCTATGCCATAGGGCTAGCCTCAGAGCGCCGCTACGCGCGCATGCGTCAGCGGCAGGCCCAAATAGACCATCTTATTCATCTCCTCTCCTCTATCCGCCTAACGCCAGAGGTCCTGAATGGTTGGCTTGAGCGTCAAGGGGAGTCGCCTGTAACGCAAAAAACCTCTCTTAGCGCGCTCCTTTTGCGGCCCCGTGTGTCTTTAGAGAAGCTTAAAGAGCTTTCCCCTGAGCTCTGCCAGGCCCTTGAGGCGATAGACCCCACGGCAGCCCTTACCGCTGAAATAGAGCTCAAGTATGCCGGCTATATACAAAAAGAGCAGCAGCAGGCTCAAAAGCTTCAGCGTTTAGAGGAAGTGCCTTTGCCGGCTGATCTGGATTACATGCGGCTTACCTTCCTTTCCTTTGAGGCCCGAGAAAAGCTTACCAAATATCGTCCCACTACTCTCCGCCAAGCACGTCAAATCCCTGGCGTAAGCCCTGCGGATATCGCTGGCCTTCTGACCTACTTAGGGCGATGAAGGTAGCGGGGGCTCTGCTTGGCTGGATGGCCTTATGGGCCCAGTACCGCTACCAAGACTTTTCCGCCGAGCGCAAGAAGCTGGAACGGCGGCGCCAGCAAATAGAGGTTGAACTACAGCAAAGTCAGCAGTTACTACAGCAGACGCGTCAGGCCCGCCAACGCTCCCTCACCGAACTCCTGCTCTTACGGCGCCAAATAGCCCTTCGCGAAAAGCTCCTGCTTAGCCTTCGGTACGAACTCAGCCTTTTGGAACAGGACATCCATCAACTCAGCACCCTTAGCCAGGCCTTGGAAAAGGACCTAAAGCGCCTTTATCGCAGTTACGCCTGGACCCTTTACCTTCTGGATAAAACCCAGCGGCAGATTAGCCCATGGGTATGGATTGTGAGTGCTGAGTCCTTTCGACAGGCCTATGAGCGGGCCTTCTACTTCAAGGCTGTCTCGGCCTTCCGCCTTGAGCAGCTGAGGCTGATAGAACGCACGCGCCGCTTCCTGCTCAACCGCACCGAATCCCTGCGCCGCAGCCGAGAAGAAAAAAATCGGCTCCTCCTACTTTATGCCGAGCAGGCCACAGCCCTTCAGCGCAGCCAATCCGAGAAAAGGGCGCTCTATCAGGAATTGCGCCGGCAGGAGTCGACCTACCGTCAGCGCATTCAGAGCGCCCGCCGAGAGCTCTTAGAGATACAGCGACGGATAGATGAGCTTATTCGGGCTGAAATGGAGCAAGAACGCCGAGCGGCGCTCACCGCCGTAGAGCAGCGCTTAGGTGGGGCCTTCGAGCAGAATAAAGGCAATCTACCCTGGCCGATTGCGGCCGATAGGCTAGTAGTTACTAGCCCTTTCGGGACGGTGGAGGATGAAAGTGGCGGCTTTATTACCAATCAGGGCGTTTATTTAGCGGCGCCGCCCCAGGCTGAGGTGCGCGCCGTTTTTGCCGGCAAAGTAACCGCCGTAACTACCCTCCCAGGGCAGGGAAAAGTCGTCATCATTCAACATGGTTCCTATCGGACCGTTTATGCGCGGCTACGCGAGACCTTTGTTCAGCCGGGTCAAATGGTCTCTATTCTCACGCCGATAGGTCGGTTGGGCGGGGCCAGTGGCGAGCCCCCTCAGCTTTACTTTCTGATTTACCGAGGTAAAACACCCCTCAATCCCTTGGAATGGGTAGCCAGCCGCTGAGTCTGGCTGAGCTGCGTCAGCAGGCCTTAGCCTGGCTTACGCCTATCTACCCCCTAGCGGAAGCGCAGGCTTTGGTGCGGCGGCTCCTCCGGCATTTCCTTCCCGACTGGGAGCAGCGCTGGCTAACCTCAGGGGGGAAGGCCCCCTTTCCCCTTTCTCTTTATGCTTCCTGGCAGCGGGCTCTCCAGCGGCTCCAAAACCGCGAGCCTCTGGCCTATATTTTAGGGCAGGTAGAATTTGCCGGTCTGAGGCTCTGCCTTCGGCCTGGCGTTTTTATTCCACGGCCCGAGACGGAAGAGTGGGCTTTATGGACAGTAAAACGCTTAGCCCCCGCCCCACCGCAGACTATATTAGATATAGGCACGGGTTCGGGAGCCTTAGCCTTACTTTTTGCCCGAGCTTTCCCCGCTGCTCAAGTGTATGCGGTGGATAGAAGCCCCTTTGCGTGCCAAACCGCTCGGGCCAACGCCCGGCGTCTCGGCCTCAACCTCCACCTAGCTTGCTTGACATTTGGTCAATCCCCCCTTCCCTCTAGCTGGCCCTTAAGGTGGGACCTCATTTTGGCTAATCCCCCTTACATTCCTTGGACCTATTGGGAAGCGACCGATCTAGCCGTGCGAGCCTATGAGCCGCCTGAAGCCCTTTTTTGCCATGATACTACCCTTTATAAGGGCATCGCCGAATTTGCCGCTACCCATCTAACCTCAACGGGCGCCGGTGTAGTAGAGCTTTTTCCACCCCTAGCGCAAGAGGTAAAGGCCCTCTTTGAAGCCTCAGGCCTCCTGACCGAGCTTCACTGCGACTTTAGCGGGCGGCCACGATGGCTATGGTTCCAACGAAATGAAAAACAAGCCCTAATCCAAAGTTCTCCGCCCAATAGCTTGGGAGAAGCCATAGAAAATAAGCCTAATAAGCTTACTTCTCTGCCCTCAGCCTGAAGGGGGCGAGGCTAAACTCGACGAGGCTGAGGATATGGCTCTAAAGGGTGATAAAGCTCTCCCCTACCTCAGCGCGCAAGCGAGAGAATTTGCGCGCAGGGCTTAGGCAAAAGGGCGAGGGCCTAAGCGAAAGTGGAGAAAAATTGAAAGGATACTAGCGAAGCACCTACTTAGCCCATTGAGATTTAGCTTGAATTGGGCAGCTATAGGACGCCTTTTCCTACCCCCACTTCCCCTAAGGATTGGGCGATGCGCACCCGGGAGGACTCGAACCCCCAACCGCCAGATCCGTAGTCTGGTGCTCTAATCCAATTGAGCTACGGGTGCTTGCCACCGCAAATATACGCAAATTTCCTCAAGCCCTGCCTCGCTTCCAGTCCCGCGTCCTTTCGCTTGGGAGCGCTCAAAGTCGGTAGCTAGCCCTTCCCTCACCGCCGGCCACCTTTCGGCAATCCCATACTTAGGCAGGCTTTACCTGCGCTTCACGAAGCCATTCTATCTTTGCTCGTGCTCTGGTTATTGGGTTTTCTCTGGCTACAGGTCAGCTTTATAGAGCGCCAGGCGAACCAGGGCAATTTTCGGGTTACGCTGAATAATCTGGGCATGATTGGGAACGCTTTCAAAGGCAGCTACTTAGTGCAAGGCTTCAAATCCGCCGAATTCCCCAAAGGCGCCAGTATTGAGCATGTATTTGAGGGCGGGTTGTGGTTAGGCGTCAAAAAAGGAAATACAATTATTGTCTCCACAGGGGCCGTGGATGATCCGGCGGGTTATACTACGGGCAAGGCGGGCTTTGAATTTTCGGCCGAACCTGGGACGCAGCTTAGAGAACGCAGCACCCTACCCGACCAGCCTACCTATGATCCCTCAGCTATCTCCCATCAGGACTTCTTAGCGGACTTTACCGATCGTTACACTATCGTACCAGGTACGCAAATACCCATCCAGAATTTGGAAAATGGCCCCGCTGGCGCTGACATTCACTTTGAGGCCTATAATTGGAACTACAGTTTTGCCAATTTTTTTCTCGTTTATGCCTTTACAATTAGGAATGTGAGCCAAGATCCATGGGATACCTTGTATGTGGGGTACTGGGTGGATATGGTAATTCGCAACACAAGCATTACGCCAGCGGGTTCAGGCGGCACGCAATTTTTCAATAAGGGCGGAAATGGCTATTTGGACACGCTGTATCTGGCCTACGAATTTGATGCCGCCGGCGATCCGGGCTTTACGGATACTTACTTGGGGCTCAAGTTTTTGGGCAGTGAGTACAAGGGCGAGTTTCTTCATCCGATGCGCCAGCCTACCCCGCCTGCGGGCTTTCGGGTGAACTTTCAAAGCTGGACGTTTAGGGATTTTGCTGGGCAGTTTCGTAGCCCTCAGAACGACGCAGAGCGGTGGCTGAAAATGACCCAGTCGCTGCGTGATCGGCCAGATTGGGCCACTATAGTTGTGCCCGCCCTCCGAATCCCTGGTAATCGGTCAGTCCTTCTTTCGGTGGGCCCTTATGTAAATGTACGGCCTGGGGACAGCGTACAGGTAGCCTTTGCCTTCGTCTTTGCCCGTAAAACACCCGATGGAAACCCGAATTCGGCTGATACCCCCCAGCAAAAAGCCGAGCTTATCCAAAATGCCCGCTGGGTCCAAGCCGCCTATAACGGCGAGGACGCCAATTTCAACGGCATTTTGGACCCTGGCGAGGATCTGGATGGGAATGGACGGCTTACGCGATTCCTTCTACCGAGCCCCCCGCGCATTCCCCGCTTCCGCTACGAGATAGAGCCGAATGTTATTCGCCTCTACTGGGATGCCTCCGCCGAGGAAAGCGTTGACCCCATTTCCCGCCGGAAAGACTTTGAAGGCTACCGCCTCTATAAGACCAGTCTGGGCTTTGAGCTGAAGGAAGTAGTAGATGTGCTGCGTGAGCTCAAGCTCATAGCGCAATTTGACCGGCCGGGTAATGGCATCGGCTATGATAACGGATTTGAGGCTATTCGGCTGGCTCAGCCTAAATACTTCCCTAACGACCCTACTCCCTATACCTACATGTACGAGATTCGTGGGGTGGCGAATGGATGGCAGCAGGCTATAGCTCTTACCGCCTTTGATGAGGGCGATCCAGCCCGGGGCTTAGAGCCATTGGAGAGCAGCTTAGAAGCTACACTTCGGCGCGTCTTCGCTGGAACCCCGCCTAATCGTGGCTTCGCCTTCGGCGACCCCTACGTATACCCCAACCCCTACTACGAGAAAGCCGCCTGGGAGGGCGGCTCCCAGGCCCAAGAAGATAAGCGCATCCTATTTGCTAATCTGCCGCCTCATTGTGAGGTTTCAGTCTATACAGTGGCGGGTGACTTAGTTTATCGGTTTGAGCATCACGCAGAGGATTTCGCTGCGCTGGCCAAAGATAGCCGGTGGTATGAAACCTACAGCGATCCTTCCAAGCTCGTTACCAGTGGCGGCGAACATGGCTGGAATCTCCTCTCCCGCTCCGGGCAGATCATAGCGCGCGGCCTTTATGTATTTGCCGTAAAAGATCTGGAGACGGGCGAGGTGCGTACAGGAAAGTTTGTTATTATTCGCTAGCCTATGCGTAAGTCTCTGGCATACCTAACCGTCCTAATGGGTGGCTTGGCTTGGGGCCAGCCGCCGCGCTTAGTAACGATTGAGGAGATACAAACCCCACGCGACTTAGCCGCTGGCAATGATACATCAGTATTGCACGGCGAGCGAGTACGCGTGCGCGGGGTAGTCCTTACCCGTTGTGAGTGGCACCGCCACTTCAATACAAGTCCCGATCCCAATAGTTACCGATGCAGCATTTGGCTTTTAGCGTATGATCAAGCTAATAATACTACCCTCAGCGGTCCGCGTACAGGTCTTCAGATCCGTCGCCAGAATACTACGGACCAGCCCCCCGGTTTTACGGCTCTTCAGCCAGGGCAGTACGTTGAGCTAGTGGGTACCGTGAGCTACTTTCAAGGAGAAATCCAACTCCTCGTGGATATAAATACCCCTCCCCAAGTCTTAGGAGTAGGCATACCGATTAGCCGCCCCGTAGAGATTACCCTGACTGATCTAAATAATCCAGACGGAAGCCATAATATGGCTGTAGGGGATCAGTGGCAGGGTTCGCTGGTTAAGGTACGCGACCTTACCATAGTAAATGTCGCCGCAAATCCCTGGCGCCTCACCGTACGGGATCAAAATGGAAACCAAGGGCTGATTTTTGGTGAGTTTAAGGGCCTAAATGGAGCTAATTTTCCTGTAGGCACGCGTTTGGACTCTGTTATTGGAATAGTTTTACATTATCGCCCTTCCAGTGGTACGCCTATGTATGAAATTTGCCCATGGCATGATTCCCTTATGTATGTGGGGAATCCCGTGCCCCGGGTCAATAGCCTCATGCGCCAACCAGTTTGCCCGCCACCTGGTACCCCTGTACGCGTGCAGGTAGATGCTGTGGCGGGTCAGGAGGCTGATCCTATAGCTGGCGTCACCCTTTACTACGCTACTGGCGCTAGTACTACTTATACCGCCGTACCGATGACGCAGGTTGGGGCCTCCTCCACCTACGAAGCCTCTATACCAGCCCAGAGTGAAGGCACATATGTACATTACTATGTAGAGGTACGCGATCAAAGTGGCGATCGCGTGCGTTTCCCGCGGTTTGAGCCACAGAGCTACCGCGTGAATGCCGCTGGCTGTCGGATAACTGATATACAGTATGTGATTCCCTCCGTTCTCTATGCCTACAATCCTACGGGGCGGCGCGATTACCTTAGCTCTGGCTATAACCGACTTACGGTGGAAAATGTCCCCGGCGTGGTAACGGCTACAGAAAATGATTTAGGTTACATTTATATTCAGCAGCCTGGGGCCACGGAGTGGGCTGGCATATGGGTACGGCCCCAAGGGCAGGCGCCTGCTTTGGCGATTGGCGATAGCGTCGTGGTAGTGACTGCTGAAGTGGATGAGTACTTTGGTCTGACTACTCTCCGTAATGCTCAGCTCACCCGCATAGGACCTGCTCGCAGCCGTATTGAGCCTATACTTCTCTCTCTAAACCTCGTCTATGGCGATACCCAGCATGCCGCCACAGAGCCCTACGAAAGCATGTTAGTCCGCTTTCGTCACACCAATCCTGCCCAACCGCTCTTTGTAGTACAGCCTAGAGTAAGTACGCAATTCCCTCATGCGGGCGATTATCGGGTAGGGATGGACCCTGCCGAACCGCTCAAAGGTATCCGGGTACTCGCCGGCCGGCAAACGAATAATATTTTCTCCTCACTCTGCGTCTCTTATGTAAATGATAGCAGCTGGGCTACCACGGATGGCCTGATAAATCCCTCCTTGCGCCTGTGTGTAGTGGGGGATACTACAGAAATGGATAGCCTGCAAGGCCTTCTTACCTATCAGTGGAACTTTATCAAGCTCTTACCTCGCAGTAACGCCGACTTCTTTGGAGTACTCAAGACACCCTGTGGTACTCAGAGTCCGGGTGAGTGTGGTCTTACGCAAAGCTTAGCCTTAGGTCTGCACGCTCTAAAAGTTTTCCCTAACCCAACCTCGGGGTATGTGGAAGTTTCGGCGCCTCCAGAATTAGGTGAGATAAATCTTATACTCTACACACTTTTAGGCCAAAAGGTATGGGAGCAACGTTTTCGGGAAGGTTGGAGGGGCTTCTTGGGCGACTTGCCAGCAGGGGTTTATGTACTTCAGGCAGTTGCTGAAGGTGGGACAGCGGTAATACGAATTCTTAAGTATTGAGGGGTCTGGGGTGGTATAAATCATAGGGTGCTGGGGAGAAGCTTAGCTTACCCTCCTTTTTTCCCAGCACCCTTAAAATTTTTCGCCTCGCTGAAGCACGATCACTGTATGGCGCACAATCGCTATCAGCTCACGCGATTCTACCTCATATACCCGAATATCCCATACATGGGTGGAGCGGCCTATATGGATAGGACGAGCCTCCGCCTCCACGTAGCCCTGCCGTACAGCACGTAAATGGTTGGCGTTAATTTCTAACCCCACGCAGTAGTGGGTTTGGGGATTAACGATTAGGTTAGAGGCGGTGCTAGCGACACTCTCGGCTAAGGCTACGGTGGCCCCCCCATGTAAGAGGCCCATATATTGGCGCGTGCGATGATCCACGGGCATCCGAGCCTTCAGATAATTTTCCCCTACCTCTGTAAATACGATTCCTAAGGCTTCTAATAGAGTGCCCCGTCCAAACTCATTCAAAGCTGCGGGCGATATCTCTACCTGCCACATCTATAGCTCACTTAACCGAATTGTTTCGCCGCGTTCGTAGCGTCCTGGCTCTTTCTCTGCTACCGTGCTACACTCTATGAAGGGATCGTGTTCGTAAAATACCAGTACCCTTTCTCGTACTAGCCAAGGGAGGATACGCTGCCTTTCTTCAAACGTAACCAGAGGGCGTACGTCGTAGGCCATTACGTAAGGGAGAGGCAGGTGAGCGCTGGTAGGGAAAAGATCAGCCCCATACAGAAGGATATAGTCCTTGTAGTGCACCTCTACGAGTTGCTGGCCTTCGGTATGCCCATGCACCACGCGCACGTAGATATTTGGTAGGAGTTCGATCTCCCCTTCCAGTAGTACGAGTTGTCCCGATTCGGCTAGCGGGTCATAGTTTTCGGGGAAGAAGCTCGCTCTTTCGCGCGGGTTAGGGTTATGGGCCCATTCCCAGTGGCTGCGCTGAAGGTAGTAGCGGGCATTAGGAAAGGTTGGAACTATTTGCCCATTTTGACGCTGAGTACTTCCCCCCGCATGATCAAAATGCAGGTGGGTAAGAATTACATCGGTTACATCGGCAGGCGTAAAGCCTAGCTTTCGGAGCTCCCCCTCCAGCGTATAGGTGGAGTGGTCTATAGCGTACAAATCAGCAAACTTAGGGGTGTATTTGTGCCCCACGCCTACATCTACAAGGAGGAGGCGATTCCCTGCCTCAATAAGGAGGGCCCGCATAGCCATGGGGATGCGGTGGCGAGCATCGGGGGGGATTAGCTTCTCCCATATTACGCGGGGCACTACCCCAAACATCGCCCCGCCATCTAAGGCGAAGCGGCCCGTTTCAACGGCATACAGGCGCATGCCCTACTTAGAGCGCTGCTTCAAAAAGGCTTGAAGCTGGTCGCTGGAAATGAGCTTTTTATGGAAGCGAAGCCGCCCTTGACTATCTTGGACAGGATAAATCACTCGGGTCAAGCCAGCTTTTTTGTCGCCCGAGCGAAAAGTAGCCACTGTCTTCTTTGCCATGGGTGTAAGACTTTATAGTTTCACTTGACTTCTCTGTGCAGGGTATGTCGCCGCAGAATAGGGTTGTACTTGTAAAGTTCCAAACGATTAGGCGTGTTCTTACGATTTTTCCAGGTATAGTAGCGAGAGGTACCGGGAAGGCCACTAGCCTTGTGCTCGGTACATTCTAGAACTACCTGAATGCGATTGCCTTTCTTTTTAGCCATACGGCACAATTAAGAGAAGGCGCGCGTATCTTACCCCAGGTGGCTCTAGCTGCGTTTCCTACAGTGAGGCGAAGTACCCTCGGAAGAAGAATGCTCCTTTTCAGACTTACAGGCGGGATATTCTTGGTTAGAGACGAGGGCGTACTCTACCCCCGCTTCTTTGAGCGCTGCATGAATACGGCTACAGCAACCCAGAGTAGGCTTGTGGTAGTAGATTGTCAATAGATTCTGCTCCTCATCATACTTTATGGCTTTGATACCTCGTAAGCCAGAAAGGGCCTTTTCAGCGGCTGCCACCTGCTCTTTGGCCACTTTCAATACCATTTTGGAGGCCTTCTCATCGTGGGCGCGTCCTACACCCGGGCCCATCAGAAGGGCTAGTCCAATTCCCAAAAGTAGGCGCATGGGACAAAGGTAAGAAGATTTTTACTTCCCCAAAAGGAAAAGGGTGGGCCCTTTGGGCAAAGGGGTAGCAGACCATAGGGCTATGGGGCGAGTTTGTATGAAAGCGGTGTCGGCTGTAAGGTGGTGCGCTACGCAGAGGAGAAGGTCCGGCGGGCCAAGCTGAAGAATCTCCCTAAAAAGCCGGTTGGTGCGACCAGGAGTCTCCATAAGAATTTGCGTGGTATGGTGGGCGCTTTGGAAAACCTCTTGGAGAAAGCGGCGTCGCTCTTTTGGGGGCAAGGGTGGGTACCCCCGGAAAGCGAAGGATTGTCCCCTTAGCCCCGAAGCCGCCAGCGCAAGGGTAATACTGCTCGGCCCCGCTAAGGGGATCACTTGGTAGCCCTCGGCATGGGCGCGTCGTACTACCATATGCCCGGGATCTGCTACACCAGGTAGCCCCGCTTCACTGAGAAGAGCGGCTGGGTGGCGCTGCCCAAAAACAGCCTCGTACGCTTCCCATCGCCAGTCCTGTAACTGGGGATCGTACTCGTAGAGGCAGGCGGTCGGAGATTTGCCCCAGCGTTCCAAAAATCCCCGCACCCGCACCGCACGCTCCACAAAAAAATGTTCCAGACGCTGTACTACCGCCTCCCACTGGGGATAAAGCCAGTAGATAGAGTCAGGTGCCAATGGCATGGGTAAAATGTAGAGTTCCATCTACTTAAAGTTCGGTAAGCTTCTTTTTCCACAAGTGGTAGCTCCTGCCGCTTCACTATCTGTGTATCTTTTATGCGAGCTTCTCTTCTACCTTTGTCTTATGAGATGGCTCGGCCCGTTCCTACTCTTACTTCAAATAGGGTGTGATGGCGCAGGTGACGCTGGTGCAACCACTGATGAGCCTACCCCCCTCCCTAGTACTATTAGTCGTGAAGGAGTGCGGATACGCGAAAAATGGCGCCCCGTGGCCAGAATCGTCAGCCGTCGCCCCCACGAAACGGTCTTCCGAATTACAGGTAAAGAAGGACGCCTGCACTGGAAAAATAAAGAACCCGGCGAGTTCGTAATAATTCTGCGGGATGCGGACCAGCCCGAGTCTTCCTCCAGAATTGTAGCTAATGTGATGGCGCCCGATGAAGATGTCATTTTTCTAGAGGGTAAGAAGCGGTATGCGTTGGAAGTGATAGGGCGGCAAGCGTATGAGGTACTGGTAGAAGAGCTGCGTTGAGAGAGGTGCCGCAGAGGAAATGCTTCTGAGGGCAGCGGGACTTACCGTGGCGGCCGCAAGGACGACACGCTAAAGGGACCGACGGCTCAAGAATAAAATACCGCTCGGCGCGGGGACCAAACCCAAAAGCTGGCGTGGTAGAACAAAATACCGCCGCTGTAGGGCGATTTAGGGCTGTAGCCAAATGCATGACGGCACTGTCTACCGTATAAACTGCCTCCGCCTCAGCCACTAAAGCGGCCAATTCAAGCAGGGAAAGCCTACCCGCCAGTACCTCTACCTGCGGGTGAAAGGCTTCAAAACCTATTAGTCGCTTGCGTTCCGCTGCCGTCCCCGTAACATATATTCTGAATTCCCGCCCTATACGCTGGAGAAAAGTCCTCCAGAATGTCCAAGGCGCTTCTTTGGTAGCCCAACGCGAAGTAGGGGCCAAAATAAGATAAGGCTTTCGCCTACGCCAAGCTTCGGTAGTTTGACGGGCTGATTCGGGCGGAAAAAGCCAAGGACGGGGCGTTAGCTCCACCGAAAGTCCCAGCGGCTCCCCCAAGGCTAAAACCCGTTCTATTTCGTGCGTCCCATCTCCAAATCTATGGGGCAAAGCATGGGTATAGAGGAAACTCAGGGGATTTTTAGTATAGGTTATATACTTCTCTGCGGGGAGGAGCCGACCAAGTAGCCCCATTCGAAAGAAGCGCTGTACAACAATTATGGTGCGCCAGGGCCTTTGAGCGAGCCGCCGCCACAAGTCCCACCACCCGCGCCAGCTCTTATCCCATTCATGGGGAATAATCTCCCAAGGATGTCCTAATACAAGCTCACCTATGCCTTTTCGTACTAGCCAGTGAATCTCCGCCAAAGGAAAAGCCGCCCGTAGCTTCCCTAGAAGCGGAAGCGTTAGGAGCGCATCGCCCAAAAAAGCTGGCTGAATTACGAGATACCGATCCATTTCTGGAGCCTTTTTTGCCAGAAGTCTCTATAAAGCCATCGGGCCTCTGTGGTAACGAGTAAAAGTAAGTATAAAGCTATCGGCCCTATCACAATGAGAGGCAGGAAAGCCCCTACGCTAGGCGAGAGCACCCCCTCTCGGGCCAGCTTTTTGCCCTGGGCATTGAGCACGTAAAATAGAATAAAGAAGGCCGTAGATACTACTAAGGGCATGCCTAACCCCCCTTTGCGGATTACGCCGCCTAAGCTAGCGCCTAAAATTAGGAAGACCACGGTAGCCAAAGGATAGGCGAATTTATAGTACCATTCTAGCTCATATCGCCGAAGGGTTTCGGCGAGATTTTTGTGCCTGTCCCGATAGAGTTCTAGGAGGGATTTATCATGGCGAATAAGGTTCTCTCTAAGCTCGCGGCTAGGCAGAGGAAAAGAGGGAGCTGTACCTGCTGGGGCAGTCTTAGGGAAGAGCTTGAGCCCTATGTCTTGGGTTCCTTCCGCTATAACGCTTTGGACGAGATGCGCAAGGCTGTCCACCGCTTCCCTTAGCTTGAAGCCATCCAGCATATACTGGTGGCTGGCTAGGATACTACCATCTGAACGGCGAAGTCCAAGGCCTGAGATGTCTAAACGAAGCTCTAAGGTATCAAAGCAGCTCTGCACCCAAGTGGGGGAAGTTTGCGTCGGCGTTTCGTATTGGCAGCCGTTGTAAAGCCTTAGGCGGAGAAAAAGCCATTCTTTCTCTACACTCACTTCGCCTGAGTCCGCTAGGAGAGTACGAGCAATGCTCCCATCGGGGGCATACTCGTAAATAAGTACTTCTTCCATGAGGCGTTCATTCCGCAGGCGACCGATACGAAGCGCATAGCCCTCAATCCAGCGGTTGAAGAGCCCAGGCTTTAGGGCTAAGGCGGGTCGGGCCCGCTCCATGTCCGAAAGGAGGGTATAAAGGCGGAGGTTAGCCTTTGGGACGAGGATCCAGCCCAACCACCCCGCCAAGGTTAAGCTACCTAAACCCCAAATCAGCAGCGGTAAAAAAGCCCGGAAAAAAGGTATGCCGGCGCTTTGAAGCGCTGTAAGCTCCAGCCGTTCGCCCAGCCCGCCCATAGTCATTAGGCCGGCCATGAGAAGCCCCATCGGCAGAGCTAGAAGCGTAAGCGAAACGGAGGCGTAGAGAAAAAGTTCCATCAGCGCGCTGGTGGGAAAGCCTTTGCCCAAAATATCCTCTTGATAGCGTGAGAGAAACTGGAGGACTAGAATCACTAAGGTAGTGGCGAAGCTGGCTAGAAAGGGGCCTACGAAGAGCTGGAGGAGGTAAGTGTCTAGCCGCTTCATACCCATACCTCAGGCAGGGCCGCATAGGTGGGGAAATGGGCCACGACCTTTTCCCCTCGGAGGGCGTGCAGGGTAGGAAAGCGTTGGGTAAGCTCGCCTGCTTTGGCATGGCGGAAGTAGAGCGGCTCGCCTACTTTTAGGAAGGTCGGTGTGGGAACAATCTGAATGGGAGTTTGAATTTCTCCAGCGCCTTCATGGGGTAGGAACTTAGCGTGGGGCGGTAGCCACGGGCGGGGCTGCTTTTGCAGCCCTATCGCCCCCGAAGCAATATAACCCCCCCCATGACAGGTGAATATGGTAGGTGTAGGCTGGCGCACAATCTCTAGGCTAAATCCCGCCGCTGGCACAAAAGCTACCCGCTGATAATGGTCAAAAAGGGCTGGGGCAAAAAAAGCTGAGCCGGCGGTAAGTTCGGTTACGGTGGGGTCGGTGGCTGTCTCGGGCAGACTGCCCGTCCCACCCCCATTTACTATTGAAAGGGCGAAGCCTGCGGTACGAAGAGCCTGTACGACTTCGGCTCGGCGGGCTTGGACTTCCTGCCAGGAGCGCCGCTTGAGGAAGCGTAGAATCGGTCCCTGCCAGCCGACGTTTTTATCGCCTACACCTGCGATTTGGGCCTCATAGGCTACTAGACCGACTAGTTCTAACTTCCCTAGGTGCCGCAGCTGGTGGGCCATATGGAGTACCGCTTCCACCGTATGAAGCGGTGAGCGCCGCACGCCGAAGTAAAGCCACCCCCAGTCCGAAGCCATATCCACCTCTAAGCACACCAGGGCCGAAAAGGGCGTGCCCCTGAGAGTATAGTTTAGGGCTTCCGCCTGCGCTAAGCTGTCTATAAGGGCAATAGCCCGCTTTCCCGATTCCAAGAGCGCTAGATAAGCCGCTTGCTCAGCAGGCTGATAAAAGGGATAGCCTATTAGAAAATCATCGAAACCCTCTTTAGCTAAGTAAAGCGCCTCCCGAGCGCTCATGCAGAAGAGACCCTGAAAGCGCGGGCTTATTTCCAAAATGTGGCGTAGGATAGCCGCACAGCGGATAGACTTAGTGGCCAGACGTACGGGTAGCTTGCCTGCATAGGTTAGGACGCGCTGGGCATTTTCCTCTAAGGCCTCTAGATCCACGAAGGCAAGAGGGCGCGGCAGGTTGCGTAGAGCCGTGCTATAGCGTAGATAAAGGTCTTCCCAGGCCATCGGTCAAATATAATTAGGCTTCTATCAGAGCCTGCCAGATGCGGCTCACACAGGCTTCCCAGGAGAAATTCTGGGCATGCGCCCGTCCTTGGAGCCGGCGCTTTTCACGCTCGGCGGGGGCAAGCGTGAGGGCCTGATAAAGTTGGGCAGCTATGGCCTCTGGGCTAGCTGGATCGGCATAAAACGCCGCAGCCCCCCCTACCTCGGGCAGAGAACTTGTATTACTTGTAACTACTAAGGTGCCGCAGGCCATAGCTTCTACTACAGGATAGCCAAAACCTTCATACCAGGAGGGATATACTAGTACCTCGGCGGCACCATAAACCTTTCGGAGCTCTTCATCGCCTAAGGGTGGATGAAAGATTACTTCGGCCCTATAGCGCATGCGCTGGTAGGCCCTCTTGAAAGCTTTGGCCCCAAAGAGGGTACGACCTACGACCAGCAAACGCAGGGGCTCTTTGTACCAATTCCGTAAGATATCATAGGCCTGAAAAAGGTGGAGAAGGTTTTTGCGCGGATGAAAACTCCCTACATAAAGCAAGTAGGGTAGGCCTTGGGTGTAGCGCTGGCGTGTGGCCTGCTGCTCAGCTTCCGAAATAGGCCGAAAGAAACTCGTGTCACACCCATTATACACCACGCGAATCCGTTCCTTAGGTGCGTTGAATAGCTCCACTAGGTCGTAAGCTACAGATTGGCTATTGGCCAGGAGGGTGGCGGCATGCCGAACTACGGTCTGGGTGGTACGTAGGTAATAGCGCTGCCAGCCTTTGGGTAGATGGTCGGGGTAGCGGGCAAAAGCCACATCATGGATAAAAGCTATAAGTCGGACGCGATGGGCGGCTTGGACCGAGGCTTGCCCGTAGGTAGCCAGAAGTACATCTGGCTGGTGGCGGGCTAAGTAGGCGGGTACCGCCCATCGCCACCACAGCTCATAGAGAAGCCAATGACGCGTAGGAGGAAACAGTACGAAGTTTCTCTGATTCTGGCCAAAGGTATATTCAGCTATTGGTGGCCTGTCAAAAAGAAAATCCCACGCTGCGTCGGGATGCTGGCGCACGAGCCGCTGACCGATTTCACGTGTAAAGCGGCCAAACCCCTCTAAAGGAGGACGCAAGAACCGGCTATCTAACGCTACTCGCATAGCGAAGGAAACGCAGAAGACCATTTAGCCATGTCCAGAAGGGAAGGGCTACTAAAGCTAATCCTAAGACACCCCAGAAGGATAGCCCCAGTATATAGCGCCCTATTGCGAGCGTACTGAGATAGCCTATAGTTACGCCGCTCAATCGCAGAAGAAGGCCTATAGGAGGACGCAGCGGGGCTTTGCGGCTAAAGACCCAAAGATACCCCCCACACTGCACCACGTAGCTTAGAGCCAGAGCCCATGCGGCGCCTAAAGCCTGTCCCCCGGGCAGAAGGTAGGCACAGCTTGCCACATTTGCCAGCGTAGAAGCCACCATAATCCATAGAATCGCCCTCTCATACCCGTTTGCGGTGAGGTAGGTGCTATAGATGGCGAAAAAGCCTTGAAGAAGTAAAGAAAGCGCTAATATCTGAAGTACCTGACTCATAAGTTTCTGTTCGGTGGGAGTGCTCTGACGCAGTAGAAGCATAAAAAGTTCGGGGGCACAGAGGAAAATCCCCGTAATCCCTATGATAGGGAGAGCACTTACCATTTGACCCCACTGGAAGGTCTGGCGCAATTCTGGGCTATAAGTGCGCCCTAGCCGAGCAAAGCGCGCAAAGAAAAGAGGTAGGACAAGCCATAGGTACATCATGGCGGCGGAAAACCAGCGATAAGCGCCCCAATACAGCCCGTTTGCGTAGGGGCTCTCCCAGCGCTCTAAAAGCACCTGATTGATCCGTTCATTAAGGGCGGTAACATGGGTCATTAAGGCAAAGGGGGTGATTTCTTGCAGCATGCCCCACATTAGACTGGGGTTAAGACACCACGTGGGACGCCCATAAAGTCGCCATACCCAGCCAGCTGAGACGATCGCTACAATCACCCCACTTAGCGTTAGTAGTCCCACGTAAAGGTGGCCGGAGAGATACGGCCACCCTAAAGCCAAAAAAACGATAGCCAGTGCCTTCTCTGCCGCAGAGAAAAACGCATCCGCCCTAAAGCGCTGAAAACCCTGAAGAAAGGCCCGAAAAAACTGAAGGTAGCTGATGCTAGTTTGGTAAATAAGAAGTAGCCCTAGCCACAGGAGCGCAAGATGCCTGTACCCTATAAGCCAGCCAATCCAAAGAAATAGAAGGATGCCCGCAAAAGAAAGAAGGGTACGAAGGGAGAAGGTGACGCTGCTTATCTCGGCATACTGCTGGGGGGCTTGAGCGATTCGCCGGGCTACCATAAGGTACATCCCCCAATCCGATAGGGAGGTAGCCCACTGGCCAAAGCCTAAAAGCGCTTTTATGAGGCCGTACTCTGCATGACCAATTTTATCCTGTGCTAGGTTATCGGCTATTAGCCAGAGGGGTTTGGCAAGGATGTTGAGAAGCACTACTACCCATACATCGCGGGAGAAGCCCTTCATTCTACAGCGGGGTAGCCACCATGCCACAGGTTAGCCAGCATGGCCCAGTAGCTTTTTAGGACAGCCCCTATACCGAAATACCGCAGGAGGATGCCTGTGCGTAGCCAAATGTGCTGAAGAATGTATCTATCCGACTTGCCTTTGACAAGGTAGCCCACAAGTACTTTTTGGGTATCGTAGGTTTGACAGGGTTTCTGTAAAATCCTTATGAGCCAGTCTAAATCTCCAGCGAAGTGAAAGGCGCTATTGTAGGGTGGGGCCAGTGCGCGGCGTACAAAGATGGCCTGATGGCATACCACCATGCCCGTATGTAGGTGACTCAGTTGCAGACCGCCTCTCGGGTAGGGGCGATGACGCCGGCGTGGAAGTCTCTCACCCTGGGCGTTGATGTAATAGTGATCGCCATAGATTAGGTCCGCCTCGGGCGGGGCCTGGGCAAAAACGTCCTCTAAAGTATTGGGCCGCCAAAAAATATCGCCCGCATTTAGGAAAACCACATACTCGCCCTGCGCCATGCTGAGTCCTTTGTTCATGGCGTCATAGATGCCCTTATCGGGCTCACTAATCCAGCGTACATTAGGCACTTGCTGAGCGTATGCCTGTATAAGAGGGGGTGTATTATCGGTAGAGGCCCCATCCACCAGAATATGCTCCCAATCGCGCCAGGTTTGGTTAGCTACGCTGCGCAAGGTAAGCGGTAAAACGGCTTCCGCCTGATAGGTAACGGTGATAATAGAGAGTTTAGGCATGTGGGGACTTTCCACTTACAGGGGCACCACCAGGGTAAGTCGCATAGATATCTCGTATAATATGAGGCGGCAGAAGCCCTTCTAAATGCCCGTGAAACCGAATAACCTCGCGCACGAGCGTGGAAGAGACAAACGAGGTTTCAGGGCTGCTGAGTAGGTAGAAGGTTTCTATGTCCGAGTCCAAGGACTTGTTGAGAAGGTCTATGTTACGTTCGTATTCGTAGTCGGGAGCGGAGCGTAGGCCGCGCAGGATGAATTTGGCTCCTATCTGGCGAGCAAAGCGCACCGTCAAACCCGTATAAGTGCATACCTTCACGCGTGCTTCGTGGCGAAAAGCCTCTTCTATCCATTTTTGGCGCTGGTCCGGGCTGAACATGGGCTGCTTGGTCGTATTGAGTCCTATGCCCACTACTATCTCGTCAAATAGCGCTAGGCCGCGCCGGATAATCTCTATGTGCCCATTTGTGATAGGATCAAAGCTGCCAGGAAAAAGGGCGCGCTTCACCGAGGGCCAAAGTTAGCGAAATTGGCTGCGGTACTGGGTATAAAACGCCGCATAGTCCTGCATGCGCTTTTGCGTAAAAGCTACCCGAAAGTTACTCTGAGAGATAGGAAAGAAGTCCCGAAACGCCTGTAGGCCTAAGCTGGCGTACCAGGGCTCACGCGCGATGGTCTGGATGTAATTTTCGGCGGTGCGGTAATCAGAGAATTGCGCTATATAGGCTAGATGGTGCGTGTCATTGTAAAGGAAAACTACGAGACTGAGGCGCTGGCCACTGAAGTAGCGCTCGTGGGCTCGGCTAAGCTCTTGTCTTAGGTTTTCGGCTGTTATGCGCTCCTTAGGTACCAGGAGGACAACGAGAAGGGCCTCGTCTGGGCGCAGCTGAGCCACAAAGCCACTGAGATTGGCGGAGGTAGGCGGAGAGGGCGTTGGCGGAGGAGCGGGGTTAGACTCCGCTATGAGTTGGGTCTGGCCGCGTTCTATACGAGTGAGCAGCTTTTGCGCTAAGGGAGTGCACTCCGCCTTAGGGTGTTTCTGGATAAGCTGACGAAGGATGGAAGCGGCTTTCTCCAGCTCTTGCAGATGCACATACGCGGCGGCAATCAGGTAGAGAATGAAGGGCTCGGCTTCGGTACCCTGCCATCGACTTTGCGTAGCTTCGGCAAAACCTACCACTGCGGCATAGTCACCCCCATTGTAGTCGGTCAAAAGCGTTTGGTGAATGGCTGTTACAGGGGTTTCTCTAGCCTCTAACCGGCCCTTGCCAGTGAGTAAGCGGGCATATTCGGAGTCAGGAAAGCGGGCGAGGAGCTCACGCTTGTAAGTTTCAGCTGCAGGCTTACCTGAGAGCAGGATAGACAGGGCGTAAAGGGCGGGCGCTTGGGCTTCGGGTCGGTGGGGTAGGCGCCGAATAAGCCATTCGTAGAGGGCCTGGGCTGAGTCGGGGCGTTGCAAAGCCTCTTGGTAAAGCTGGGCTAAAGCTAAGGTAGCTTCTATGAGCGTGTCCTCTACTGCCCGCTTCTGAGCCGCCGTGCGCGGCAAAGTAGCCAAGAGCTGCTTCTTAAGCTGTTCTACCCGCAAAGGAGTGAGATCCGCTGGGCTTTCGGGCCACTCTACCTTGCCTTCGGTAGCTTCGGCTTTAGGGGCGGAGCTTTGCGGTGTGGAGGAAGGTTGGGCGGAGGGGCCTTTATGCCACCGGCGCCAGTGGTCCTCATCGGGCCGCTCACCCCATAACCGAATAAATTCCTGACGACCGTTGGAAACCTGAATAGGATTATCAAAGTAAAAGCCACCGCCCCTTCCGCTGGCGGAGCTAGAGGTGAGGAGCGGATTAGCGCTAGAGGCGGCTGTCTGCTCGCTTGCGCGCTGGCTTTTTTCTAAGGCTCGGCGGGCTACCTCTGCTTGGATATAGCTCTCAATGGCGCGCTCTTGGGCTTCTGGACCTAAAGCCGCCAAAGTAAGAAGGCTGTCTGAGCGATGTACCTGTGCGCGCAAACGAGCATATTCCTTAAAGCGGGTTTGAAGCATCTTTATTTCAGTGGCCCGGCTATGCTTTTCAGGGATTAGGGTAGCGGCGGTATCAAAGTGCTTCTGAGCCGCAGCTAAATCATGAAACTTTTCAAAGTAGAGCAGGCCTGCCTCGTAATGGGCTAAGGCTCGAGCGGGGGATTGGCCGCTTTGGCCAGCTTTTTTGTAGGCCTGAAGGGCTGCCTCGTATTGCCCTTTCTCCGCCTGAAGCTGGCCTATGCGGTAGTAGATCTGGTCGCGATAGTCTTCGTAGCGGGCGCTACGGGCCATCCGTTCTAAACGCCGAATTAGGCGAGGGTTTTTAGCACCCACCAGCAGGCTAAGCTGAAGTTGGGCCAGAAAGGTAAGCCCATTAGTAGCGTTGAGGCGATAAACCTTGCGGAAAGCCTGCTCGGCTTGGGCAAAATTTTTCTGCTGGAGATAGAGCTGACCCATTAGATAGTAAGCCCGAGCCCGGCGGAGGCGGGTATCTAGCCGATTGGCGCTACGCTGGAGGAAAGGCAGGGCTAATTCGGGCTGGCCTTTTGCGACAAGCGTCTGGGCCATGAGGGCATCCAGGTGCGGCTTATAGCGGCGCTTGAGGCGGTCTGGAAGCCCTAAGGCCTCCGTGAGGCGCATCTCGGCTCGGTAAGGATTGTCCTCCTGAAGCGCCGCATAGGCCTGCCACCAATACACCCGCGCACGCAGCGGCGTATTGGGAAATGCATTTAGCACGTAGATGAAGTTCATGTCCGCATTCGGCAGATTACTTCGCAAAACCCACGTCTGGCCAATAAGCGTGCGGCTATCGTCTATGTAATTACCATTTTTATGCCGGAAAATAATTACCTCGCATTTTTTAGCGGCTTCTTCTAAGCGGCTGTATTGGCTGCGGGCGTAATTCGGGTCAGGAATGGGATAGATCCGAATAAAGCCCTCGGTAGGGTCGGGGGTTTGTAGCTCTATTTCCCGTTGGCTCCATCGAAAGCGCTGCTCCGCGTGATAATAGCCGTTGAAGTAGGATACGAAAGTGTGCCAAGAACGCGCTAAAAACGTATTTTTTTCTGCGCTACATCCCAGTAACCCAATCCCTACTACCAGCGCACCTATGGCTCGATACATGGGAGAAAAACGGCCAGCTCTCCAAAGATAAGACTTTTATACCTTCGCTGCGTGTGGCGTCTTGCGCTGTTCTTGCTTTGGGCTCAGGTAGATCCTCGAGCCGACCAGCTTATTCAAAGATCACATAAAAAGTTGAAGTCCCTTTCTTATATCACCGTTGACTTCGCTTATACGCTGGAGGATAGGGCCGATACCACGCACAGAAAAATTCATTACCAGGGCACTTTTCGCTATAAGCCCCGGCACAATAAGTTTGCCGTGGATATAGGCGATAGGGCGATTTTTTGCGATGGCACCACCATCTGGCAGTTTCTCAGGAAAGAGCGCGAGGTAAATGTCTCGGCCTACAACCCTAAAGAGAGTTTTAGCCTAGAACGGGTTTTCCGGCTTTATGAGCGGGATATGAAGGTGCGTTGGGATAAAACTGAAGCCCAAGCTGGACGCACCTTGCACAAGGTTTCGTTATTTCCTATAAGCGAAGTGGACTATTTCCGGGTGGAGGTATGGATTGAAGCCCAGAGCGAGCTGCCTTATCGAGTCCGATTTTGGTATAGGGATGGGCAGGTAGAGACGTATGAACTGCGCCGCTATGGCACGCAGGCTATTCCCGATACGGCCTTTGTATTCAATCCAGCGGCTTATCCGGGGGTACAGATTATTGATTTGCGGTGACAGAGCGTCAGCTCTATGAGGCCGCGCGGCGCAAGGCGTCGCTCCTCTGTGTAGGCCTAGATCCTTCCGAGGCGGTCTTGCCTGCGTGGGTATGGGCTGGCGGATTGGCAGCTATAGAAGCCTATCTCCGCTGGGTAGTAGCGGAAACCGCCCCCTATGCCATAGCCTACAAATTAAATGTAGCCTTTTACGAGCGGTGGGGTGCAGACGGCTGGCACTTGTTGGCGCGGGTGCGTCAGGCTTTGCCCTCCGAGGTGCTCGTAATCGCCGATGCCAAACGGGCGGATATCACCCACACCAATCACGCCTACGCTCAGGCTTTCTGGGAAACTCTGGCCTTTGAGGCGCTGACGCTTAGTCCTTACTTCGGCTGGGAAGCGCTGCGGCCATTTTGGACCCGAAAGGACAAATGGGTGTTTGTGCTACTGCGCACCACCGAAGCCCCCTCCTGGCAGGCTAGTATATGGGAAGCCATCGTAAAGGAGAAGCCTACCGCCCATGAAGCCGTCATCGGTTGGGTGTGGGGGCTGTCGTACGGCTCAGAGCTACCCCGCTTGCGTCGTCTGCGACCTACCGATTGGCTTCTTGTGCCTGGAGCTGGCGCCCAGAGCGCTGCTTTAGACCCCAACCTTCCGCTCTTTCCCGCCCTCGTCGTTGTGGCCCGGGCCATACTCCAAAACCCCCAAACCGCCGCCTTCTGGGCGTCCCAAACCGCCGGTTACATTCCTCCTAATTTACCTTGAGATAACTGGTGGATAGTATCTTCGCAGCAGTATGCAGGGAAAAAGTGGCTATGGAGATGGCTTATTGGGCTTACTTTTAGCCCTGGGGGTGGCTTGGGCCCAGAGTACTCCGCTACAAGGAGTTTATCAAATTACGGGGGTAAGTGATTTCGCCAATAGACGGTTTGCTACTATTCAAGAGGCATTTGACTCGCTCAATCAGCGGGGGGCGCAAGGTGACGTAGTAATTAGGCTTACGCCAGCCAGCGCCTGGAATCCGGCGAACGAACCTTCCACTATCACGCTAGTGGGGTATAACTGCATAAACTGCCGGGTGTCGGTAATGCTTCAGCGCCAAGATACCCTTCGTAAGGCCCCAGCTACAACATCTGGTGGCCGTTTCATATTCCGCTTTGGAGGCACTACCCAGAGTAATTTATCTAATCCGCTCAATCACGGTCAGCTGCGCAATTTCTCTCTGAGCGGTACTGGCGTTTTTGCCCTAAAAAGCACCCAAAACGCTTCTAATTCTGGCACCACTACAGGCCTTATCGGGATTGTTTCTACACAAGATGCGCCTCTTAACTTAGAAGAATTCACTATAGATGGGTTTATACTGCTGGGCTTCAATCGCGCGCAAACCTTCAGCGGTATATACCTTGGTTCGGATCCAGCGACAGGTAATCTCGTATCGGCCCCGCTGACCCCTGGGAGTACCGTTCGAGGGCTGCGCATTAGCTCCAATAGGATAGATAGCGTTAGCCGGCCGATTATGCTGCGGGGTTCGTCCAGCGCCCTACTCAATAGCATAGAAGTAGAAGGAAATCAAATAGGCCGGGCGGCCACCGACTCCTGGGCTGCAACCTTCAACATAGGAGGCATCCACCTATTTTGGGGCAGGGGCATTCAAATAATAGGCAATCAAATCACGGGAGCGACAAGTGGCAGTATAACCGCCGCTAATCAATTGGCGGGGGTGCGGCTGGATACCTGCGAGAACTTTACTATAGCGCGCAACTGGATATACGGTCTGCGCTATACGGGTACGGATGGACGAGGTCAGTATGGCATCTGCGTAATCCTTCCTGCCACGCTGCAGGCCTCTTCTCAGAATAGGATTTTCAGCAATATGATTGCCGATATTGTGGGCGATGCGCGCACCTCTACAACGGGCGCCGAGTATGTGAGCGGTATCTTTGTAAATGCGGCTAACGATCTAACAGATGCAAAGCTGGCTATTTATCACAATTCTATTCATCTATACGGTAATAATTCTGTTATCTCTGCCCAATCCGAAGGCAGCTCTGCGGCGATAACTATAGGGCACCGAATCGCAGGTGGTTTAGTGATTTCGGGTAATATCCTTCAAAACTCCCTACGTGTGGCCCAAAATGGCACGCGTACGGCGTATGGCCTACTTTTCTTTAGTACCTCTCTCAGTGGGGCTCAAATAAACCACAATGCCTATCGCATAGCGGCGCAAGGTATTCCTAACTATGTAGCCCGGGTTGGTAATACCAACTATGCTACGCTCTCGGCATGGCGTGCTTCGGCGTCAGGGCGGGAAGCCAATGGGTTTTTCCTGCCCGACGATGTGCCTTTTGTGTCTCCTACGGACCTTCATTTAGTGAGCACGACGCCGACGCCGGTCATCAACGCGGGTGATGCGGCGTATAATGGTACCCTTGACTTTGATGGGCAGGCTCGTCCTATAGGCGGGGTAGGTAGTGACCCGGGTACGGCGCCGGATATAGGAGCAGATGAACTGGCAGGTACACGTCCCCCTTGCCCTCCAGCGCCCTTTGCCCCTAGCGTCATCACCCCTACGCCGCCACAGGTGGGCACAGCCTATCTGTGGGGGACCGTAATAACCTTAGACACCTCCGGTACTAATCAGCCACCCCTGCAGGGGGAAGTAGAGATACTCTACTCGCTGGATAACGGAACTACGTGGCAGGGTGGAGGAGTGGTAAGCGGCTTTCCCACTACTTTTGTCCTTCCGCCTCTTACGCCACCTATCTATACCGGAACTATACGGATAGCGCTGGTAGCGCGTATGCCGAGTGGCTGTCCTAATGAGCCGCCAGATACCTCTAATGTGGCCCTTAGCCTCAACCTTACCGATAGACCGGGCAATCGGCCTTCTACCGCTATCCCCCTTGCGCTCAGTTACAATTCCGCTACGGGCTATTGGGAAGCCAGCGTGCAGGATAGCACAAGCGGGCCGGCTATCTCCAATGAATACGGGGAGTCGGGCGCAACGGGTGTGGCTACTAACCCGCGCGGCACGGGCGCGCGTGACCTCTTCTTTCGCCTCACCCTACCTGTCTGTTTAGACTCCCTACGCCTAAATACCTGCGATGAGGGCACTACCTTCGGCACGCGCCTTAGCCTTATTAATCTCACGCTACCTGACACTACGTCTGACGAAGATCAAGGTAGTACCTGTAGTGCAGCAGGGTTTAGTGACCCTCACTTCACGGCTCACATCTTAGCTATTGGCCGGCTTGGCTCTCAGCGCATAAAGCCGATGCCCGAGAACCCACAAGCCCCCACGCGTGATACCATCCCCTTGCGAGAGGGTGATGAACTGCTGATTATAGTGGAGGGTTTCAATGCCGCTTCGCAGGGACGATTCCGCCTCAGCCTGACAGGCTATCCTACACCGCCCTTTACAAGGCGGCCCGATTTAGGTGCCGATCGGCTGGTATGCGTCAGTGCAGGGACGCTCCCCTTAGATGGTAGCGCGGAGGGTGCTACTACTTACCGTTGGCTGGTAAATAATCAGCCTGTTAGCGGTGCCACCGGTCCTATCTATACGCTAAACTTAGCCGTAGGTAACTACACCGTGATAGTCCAAGCTATTCGGGAGAATCCCCAACCCCCTGTCTGTCGTAACGATACCACGGCGGATACCCTAAGCGTTACCGTTTCCCCTCAGCCAGACGCCTCTATCGCCGTGGGGGATAGGACCTATACTAGCGGCGACACTTATACTCTTACTGGCACGCCGCCAACCGTACAAGCTACCTTTGAGGCCGCCAGCACCACGGTAGGAAATGCCTACGACTGGGAAGTTTACAACCCTGGGGCTACTACCCCTTCCGCTACAGGCAATCAAGCCACCTTTACCCACACTTTCACGCAGGAGGGCAGGCACACGCTGATATTGCGCTCAAGGAATGGCGCTTGCGAGGAGCGGGATACGCTTTACGTGGAGGTAGTCCTGCGTCCTAGTGCGCTTCTCTCTGCGGGCGGTGAGTTTGCCATTTTCCCTAATCCAGCCCATGCCACCCTACACCTAATAGCGCCCCGTACGGGTACGTATTCTTTGGCCTTTTATGATCTCACTGGGAAGGTAGTGGCTACTTACCCCTTTGAGGGTAGAGAAGGCGACATAGCCCTATCGCTGCCTGCTGGGTTATATCTCCTTACCATCACAGAGGAGTCGGCTCCACTTTGGCGCACCCACCTATTAGTAGTGGAGTAGAGAGGCGGAGCGCCTTTAGGCAGGCACCCACAAAGCCACAATTGCTAGAGTCCCTAATCCTATTGAGGCCAGTCCATTATGCGTGAAAAAGGCTCGAGTGATGCGACTTTTGTCGCAACTTACCTTGTGCTGGTAAAATACAAATCCGCTGAAGAGCCCCCATCCTATCCAGTATAAGGGATGGCTGCCGTAGAGAGAGAATCCCCCCCAAGCTAAGAGGATTATGCTGATCCCGTGACTAATAAGGCTTATACGGCGAGCGAGAGCCTCACCGAAGCGCGCTGGAATGCTGTGCAGACCTACTGCTCGATCAAACTCCACATCTTGGAGCGCATACAGAATATCAAAGCCCGCTACCCAAAAGACCACAGCCATTCCTATGTTCAGGATAAATACGGAAAAGCGGCCAGTTACGGCCAAATAAGCTCCTACGGGAGCTAGCCCTAAAGCTAGGCCCAGAATATAGTGGGAGAGGTGCGTGAAACGCTTGGTATAGGAATAGCCTAAGAGGATAAAAAGCGCTAAGGGGGCCAGAGCGCCACAGAGGGGATTAAGCCGCCAGGCGCTAATCATAAAAATTGCCGCAGATGCCAGGGTAAGGGATAGGGCTTCTCTGGGCCGAACTAGGCCGCGTGGAATCTCCCGTTGCGCCGTACGCGGATTCTGTGCGTCTAAGGAATGATCCGCATATCTATTGAACGCTAAGGCCGCCGTACGTGCGCTTATAAGGGCTATCAAAACCCAACCTAGCTTAGGCAGAATAGCTGTACCGCCTATCTCCTTGACGCCTACCGCAAACCCCCACAACGCAAAGGGAAGGGCGAATACGGCATGCTCTAAAACTACTAGTCGGCTATATAGCTTTAGTCGTTTCCCGAAACGCTGAAGGAAAGGGAAGATGAGCGGGAGACGGGATTCGAACCCGCGGCCCTCAGCTTGGAAGGCTGATGCTCTACCGGCTGAGCTACTCCCGCGTGGGGAGTGGAGGATTCGAACCTCCGTAGGCATGGCGCCACCTGATTTACAGTCAGGCCCGTTTGACCGCTCCGGCAACTCCCCGAGTGGAACAAAGGTAAAAAAAAGAGGCGATGCGCGCGGCGCATCGCCTCTGGGAAAGCTGCGGTTATTGGCTCTACTCTAGCATCACTAGCCGTTCAGCTACACGGCCATATTCCGTCTCTAAGAGGATAGTATAAATCCCCTTAGGTAGGCGAAGCGAGTGGCGGTGTTCGCCTGCGGCGTATAGGCTCTCATGGAGATAGACCTCTCGGCCGTCTATGGTGAAGGCACGCAGGCTCACACGCGTAGGAGACATAAGGATAAATCTGAGCTCCGTTTCACCCCAGGCCGGATTAGGGGATAGGCGCAGCTGTACGGAATAGCTTCCTACATAGCCCGCATGGGTCTGAAGATTGCGGGTTATTTTTACTACGTACCGAAATACAGTATCCCCATAGGTGCGATTGCCAAGAACATCAGGAGTATAGACACTAGTAGTGTCCTTATTGTTCCCATCCGTTCCGAGGGCTCCCTGAGGTATGAAGAAACGCACGCGGACACGCAGGGTATCAGAGCCTTCTTGATTGACGGTCCTGATACACAGGCGCGCGCAGCCATAGGGCGGTGTATTACCGGCGCTCCCTCCACTACCCCATTCCTGGGGCGAAGGATTACGATATACCACAAATCGGGCTGTATTCGGATTGTTAGGCTCGTAGGGCTTAGTGCGATGGTCTTGGTCAAAGTGGATAGGGCCAGCCTCTGGATTACTGCTGTCATAGGCAAAGTTGTTACCGTTGCGGTCCCTAACGCGGTTGGAGTCAAGGCGCATGCTATCTACCCAAATGGCGTAGTTGGGATACAAAACGAACTGTCCTCTTCTCACGGAGTCTGGGAAGGTGAAATGTACTACGAGGGTAGTATCCACGCCTGGGGGAAGCCGCAAGGTGTCTGGATTGAACCCGCGCGGCAGAGCAATCTGGCTTCTATCAGGCGTACAGCGCGTACATTGATTTTGGCCATAGGCCTGAGCCCCCAAAAGGGCCATCAAAAATAAAGTAATGCTTGCGTAGCGCATACCACCCCAAATATACGGCTTTTTCCAAAAATCCAAATTCCTACCTTTGGTTAGTGAGCCGCTATCGCCGCCCGCTAGTGGAGCTGGATAAACTGCTGGCTACGCCTTGGCAGCAGGTCATTTATCGTCTATTGGGCCCATGGATGGAAAAGGCTTTGGGTATAGAGCAGCTCAATCGCTTCTACGAGCTCTGCGAGACATCGGGCAAATCCCCGGCGGAGTTTGCCGACCGGGTGCTAGAGCTTATAGGCGTTCAATACGTTTTGCCATCTGAAGCTGAACTGGAAGCCCTGCGGGCCTATCAAGGTCCTCTGGTAGTGGTATGCAATCATCCCTTTGGCGGCATAGAAGCCATTTTTCTCGTGCGTTTTCTCAGCGAAATCCGGCCAGATTTTCGGATTATTGCGAACTTTTTCTTGGAGCGGGTGGAGGAGGTGCGGGAAATGCTTTTGCTGGTAGATCCTTTTGGGGGGGAAGGAGCGCAGCAGTTCAATCGCCAGCCTCTGCGTCAAGCCTTAGCCTACCTCAAAGCCGGCAATCTTTTGGGGATTTTCCCCTCAGGAGAGGTGGCCAGTTGGAACTGGCGCACGGGACGAGTGCGCGAACCCGAATGGCACCCCCTCGTAGGACGCCTCATCTGGCAAAGCCAAGCCGCTGTCCTACCGCTCTACTTTCACGGCACAAATAGCCTGCTCTTTCATTTAGCTGGCCTTATCCATGCGCGTCTTAGGACGGGGCTCCTTATCCGCGAATTTGTCTCGCCCTCTGCGCGCAAGGTACATTATCGGATGGGGCGCCTTCATCCGTTTGAGCGCTTGCGCGCCCTGGGATCGCCAGATCGCATTACCAGCTATCTGCGAGCAAAAACCTACCTATTAGGCGAAGCCGTAGAAAGCCGCTGGCGTCGCCTGCGGCTCTATCGCTGGCGCCAGCGCTTCTTGCCTACCCATCCCCTTCAACCTATTAGACCTCCGCTGAGGCGTGAAGTTGTGGACCAACTGCTAAGTAGCCTGCCGCCTTCCCAAAAGCTCATAGAACAAGGAGAATGGGCCGTATATTACTTTCGCGGCAGTCAGCAGCCTCAGCTCCTCTACGAACTGGGACGGCTGCGGGAAACCACTTTCCGTGCCGCAGGAGAGGGTACGGGTAAAGCCTTAGACACCGACGCCTACGACACGTGGTATGACCACCTTGTGCTCTACCACACCAGCGAAAAGGAAATCATAGGCGCCTATCGGATCGGTCGTTGCGACGAAATTCTTCAGACCCGTGGTTTGCGTGGCCTTTACCTTTACTCCCTCTTTCACCTTCGGCGCACGCTTTTTCGGGAAATCCATCCGGCCCTAGAATTGGGTCGCGCTTTTGTCACGGAGAAATATCAGCGCGCCTACGCCCCGCTCTATCTGTTATGGCGGGGCATTGGCCAGTATATCCTCCAAAACCCGCGTTACCGCTTCCTTATAGGGCCCGTGAGCCTTAGTAAGCATTTTTCCGACCTGTCTAAGGCCTTTTTGGTGGCCTTCTTGGAAGACCGTTACAAGGCCGAGGCACTAGTAGCGGAAGTTCGGCCGCGTAACCCCTATGTGATTTCTTCCGACCATCGCCGCTATTACTATACGGTAGCGGTGCAGAGCCTCCGCGATGTGGAAGACCTGATACAGGAATTAGAAGGCAGTCCCATTCGGTTACCCGTGCTGATTCGGCACTACCTGCGCATGGGCGCGCGCATTTTGGCCTTTAATGTAGACCGCTCCTTCAATGATGCCTTGGATATACTTATGCTCACAGACCTTCTGGAAGTGGACCCCGAACTTATGCGTAAATACATGGGGGAAGAAGGGTATGAGCGGTATAGGGCATTCCATGGGCAGAAAGCTATCGTCTGAGAGCTCCTAACTTTGCGGCATGTATGAAACCCTTTTATATGAGGTACGGGAGGCGGTAGCCTATCTTACTCTCCACCGCCCCGACCGCTATAACGCCTTCAACGAGAAAATGAGCATGGAGTTTCTGGATGCGCTTCGGAGGGTCGGCAAGGATAAGGCTGTGCGCGTTCTAGTGATAACGGGGGCGGGTAAGGCGTTCTGCTCAGGTCAAGACCTTAAGGAAGTGGTTGGCGTGGAACGGTCGCTGGGCGATTCTGTCGCACGACGCTATAATCCCATGGTACGGGGCCTCCATGAACTAGAGAAGCCCGTAATAGCGAGCGTTAACGGCGTGGCTGCGGGTGCCGGGGTAGGCTTAGCCCTCGCCTGCGATTATGTGATAGCCTCAAAAGCAGCTACTTTCGTATTGGCTTTCGTGAATGTAGGTCTTTCGTTAGATACGGCTACCTCATTTCACTTAGTGCGTACGGTAGGTCTTAAGCGAGCGTTTGCCTTGGCCGCCTTAGGCGAGCCTCTGAATGCCGAGCAGGCGCTTGCATGGGGCCTTATCAATGAAGTGGTAGAAGAGGCTAAATTGGCTGAAGCTACGCATGCGCTTGCGCTCAAACTGGCGGCGAAAGCACCTCGGGCGTTGGCCCTTATCAAAAAACTTCTTCTGCGCGCCAGTGAGCGCAGTTACGAAGAGGCGCTTCAGTACGAGCTCTACTATCAAGAAATCGCCGGTCGGACCCAGGATTACAAAGAGGGCGTTCAGGCCTTTGTGGAGAAGCGCAAGCCCGTATTTCGCGGCGAATGACGGTGCCAGCTAACTGGCGGGAATGGTTTTCAGGTGCAGCGGGCCGTCGTGCCTGCATCGTCGCAGGCCCCTGCGTCGTAGAGTCTTAT
>JANXCX010000013.1 GCA_025059535.1 Bacteroidia bacterium | reverse complement strand
CTTTTAGAGGTGGTAGAGCCCAACGGTTCGGTTACGTTCTGGGACGGGCAGGAGCTTCGGGCCCGGCTGGCCTATGCGCGAGAAGGGCTAGACCTCAATCTCTCAGATATCGCTATAGAAGCTGCCTTGCGTAAAAGCCTTTACTCCGGTATCACCCGCGAAAACCTTCAGAAAACTATTATCCTCAATGCCAAGTCTCTCATGGAGTATGATGCCGACTTTGCGCTGCTAGCAGGACGGATGCTTCTCACTTATATCTATGAAGAGACTCTGGGATGGGATATTCTAAGGCATGG
The DNA here is from genome assembly GCA_025059535.1 of Bacteroidia bacterium. GTDB lineage: Bacteria > Bacteroidota > Bacteroidia > SpSt-205 > SpSt-205 > SpSt-205. The sequence goes on along the minus strand of JANXCX010000013.1, from coordinate 20,144 downwards.
TCCAGAAACACTACGTGAGTTTCATCAACAGGGTTTCCGACCTTATATAGAGCGAGGGGTTGCCATAGAACGATTAGACCCGCGCCTCTTAGACTTTGATTTAGAGCGGCTGAGTCAGGAAATAGACCCCATTCATGACAAGTTCTTCACTTATTTAGGCATTCAAACGCTTTATGACCGCTACCTAATCGTAGATAAAACCGGCAAAAAGCCTCGTCGGATAGAAGCACCGCAGTTTTTCTGGATGCGGGTGGCTATGGGGCTCCATGTGCTGGAAGGGGAGGGGCGAGAAAACCGAGTCTTAGCCCTGTATGACCGCTACCGTCGCCGGCTCTTCTGCTCTTCTACGCCTACGCTCTTCAATAGCGGCACGCTGCGCCCTCAACTTTCCTCCTGCTACCTCTACAAAGTGGATGATACCATAGAATCTATCATGCTGCGGGGAATTGCCGAGAATGCTTTCCTCTCCAAATGGGCAGGAGGTTTAGGGGGCTCTTGGACGGCGGTTCGGGGCACTGGCGCCTATATCAAAGGCACAAATGGTGAAAGCCAAGGCGTCATTCCCTTCCTCAAAATGCACAACGACCAGCTTGTCGCCGTTAATCAAGGGGGTAAGCGGGCTGGCTCGGGTTGTGCTTATCTGGAGGTATGGCATAACGACATCTTTGACTTCCTAGAGCTGCGGCGCAATACGGGGGATGAACGCCGCCGCACCCACGATCTCAATACCGCCAGCTGGATTCCTGACCTTTTCATGAAGCGCATGGAAGCCCGTCAGCACTGGACGCTTTTCCGCTCTAACGAAGTACCAGACCTCCATGAGCTCTACGGCAAAGCCTTTGAGGAGCGCTACGAGTATTACGAACGCTTAGCCGAAGAAGGTAAAATCTGGAGCCAGCGCATAGAAGCCATAGAGCTTTGGAAACAAATGCTGCGCATGCTCTATGAGACCGGACACCCTTGGATGACCTTTAAAGACCCTTGCAACATCCGCAGTCCCCAAGACCATGTAGGTGTAATCCATTCCTCCAATCTCTGCACCGAGATAACCCTTCCCACCAGCTCGGAAGAAACGGCTGTATGTAATCTGGGCTCTATTGTGCTGGAAAATCATCTCAATCCAGATGGCTCTATCAACTGGGGGCTACTGCGAGAGACGATTCGGATAGCGGTGCGTACGCTGGATAATGTCATAGATATCAATTTCTACCCCGTAGAGGCGGCCCGCCGCTCTAATCTGCGTCATCGTCCGATTGGACTGGGGCTCATGGGCTGGCATTACCTCCTCATGGCAAAGGGAATCGCTTTTGACTCGGAAGAAGCCGTAGAGCTGGCGGATGAGCTGATGGAGTTTATCGCTTATGAGGCGTATTCGGCTTCATCGGATTTAGCGGTGGAGCGAGGCCCGTATCCTACCTTCAAAGGCTCTAAGTGGGATAGAGGCCTGCTTCCGCCTGATACATTGGAGCTTTTAGAGCAGGAGCGGGGGCTTCCTATTCAGGTCAAGCGCGGCGGTAAGCTAGACTGGAACGTCCTTCGCGAAAAAATTCAGCGCCAAGGCATGCGTAATTCCAATGTACTGGCCATTGCCCCTACGGCTACCATTTCCAACATCATGGGCAGCTCGCCTTCCATAGAGCCCCTCTACAGCAATATGTATGTGAAGAGCAACCTCTCAGGCGACTTCGTCGTGCTCAATCCCTTCCTGGTCAAGGACCTCAAAAAACTGGGCCTCTGGACTGAGCCTATCCGCAAGCAGATTAAATACTTTGACGGCGACCTTTCCCAAGTAGAAGGCATACCGCCTTATCTGGTAGAACGCTACAAGACGGCTTTCCAAATCTCTTGGCGACGCCTTATAGATGCGGCGGCGCGCCGCCAGAAGTGGATAGACCAGTCCCAGTCGCTCAATCTCTACCTCGCCCAGCCCGATATGAAGGAGCTTAGCCACATGTACCGGTATGCTTGGCATGCGGGGCTTAAGACTACCTATTACCTGCGCACACTGGGGGCTTCGGCGATAGAGAAAAGCACTGTCTCTAAGGCTGAACTGGAGAAAGGAGCAGACCCTATAGACCAGATGCTGGAGGGTAGAATGTACTCTCAAGTTTCTGCTGCCGTGTGCCGCTGGAATGCGGAAAATGGCGGGGAGGCGTGTGAGGCGTGTCAGTGAGAACTAGCAGGTCAATAGAAATGCTTTGCCTCTTCATAGGTAGGATAAACTGTCACCCAGCGAGAGCGAAAAGTACAATCTCTAAAGCCGAGTTAGAAAAGGAGGGAAATCCCTCCGGCGTATCCATCGCCGTGTGTCGCTGTAGCGCTAAAATGGCGGGGAAGGGGGCGAAGCCTGCCAGTAAAAATTTCCCCGTTTTGCCATACTCAAGCCGTCTGCCCCAAGAAACTTAGCTCAATATTTGGTTGTACTGTCCTGGCCATCAAGCCCCATTTCTTGCCTTTACCTTCCCCAACCTCCCAGGGAAAGGATAGGACGACCTTATACTCGTACTGGGGGGAGGATGAGAGGCCTCGCTGGGTAACCTTCATAGAGGACGGGAAGGGGAGAAGTCGTAGACCACCGTACGCCCCCGGCACTTGGAGCGGGCTCCTCTAGCCGGCGGAGGAGAGAAAGGAAATGATTGCTTACTGTGGCTATAATTTTTCGTTTCGGCGAATTTGGAGAAAAAATTACTCTGGGGAGGCCGGAGGCCCCTTTTCATAACCACTCAATTTCTGTACCTATGGAGAATTTCTCAAGGTATGGTATATAGGTGAGTCAACTCGTACAAATAGGCAGGGCTTTCCTAAGGGGGCTGGAACTTCGGCTGTATACCCGCCTTCATACGTTCGGCTTTCCGTAAGGGCGTACCAAGTGCCAAAGGGTAAGGAGACCTCTATCCAGCGCCGGCGCGGCCAGGTTACGGGATAGAAGAGACCATCGGGCCCTACGAAGAAGGGTAGGGGCGGCTTAGACTGAGAGGTAGGTTCATGCATCCAGAGGGGGCTGCCAAATAGGAGCCCAAGCATGGGGTAAAAGCGTATCGCTTAGGCCGTAGCCTTGGGCGCACTGCTAAAGATAGGCCCAGAGCTTTACCTGCAGTTGGGCCAAATAAGCAAAGGCCGCTATAGTAGAGGAATCGCTATACAACTGGTGATTGTCCTTGGGGCGCAGGCCCTCGTGGGTACGGAAAATGGGCTGCACCACGCAGGTTTCGGCCCAGCATACGAGAAGCTTGCGTGAGCGGGTGTAGCGAAAGGGGCCAAACTTGATGGTTGTATAGCCGCCAATATCGCTATGAATGAGCGGTAGGCCGTTAAGTCCGCTGTGGAGAAGCCCATAGAGCGTACTACGAAGACCGTCTTTTTCATCCCATGTAGTAAGCTGGTCGCCTAGCCAGTGGAGGCGCGTGTAGCGTGGGGTGAAAGTGTGGCCACAGCGGGTGAAGAAAACTGCCTCCGTACTTTCGGTAGCCTCTCGGCTAAGCTGGGCCCAACGCACGGCATAGGCATTGTGCAGCTCAGCCCCTGAGCCAGCGAAAAGCTGGGCCTCCCATGGCAGCCATTCGCCATAGTCGGTCATCCATCCCGAGAAGCCATAGATTTCTATGAAGCGGCGGACTACAGTCCGAAGCCATTGATAAGCCTCCGGGTGGGTAAGGTCTACAAGGACAGCTGGGAAGCCTGGCGTGCGGATGGGATAAACTTTCCCTGAGGGGTGCTTGACTAAATAGCCCCTGGCTAAGGCCGTATCGTAGAGAGGACCTTCCGTGGCTAAGAAGCTATTTACATAACCTAAGGTATGGATGCCTAGCTGGGGTAGGCTATCTAAGTGGTGGCGCAGATTAGGGTAGCGGAGGGTATCAGGCAGTCAGTGCCACCAGAGCTCGCTACCGAACCGGGTTTGGTGCTGGCCGCACCAGGCCTGAATCCAAAGGGCTGCGATCGGTACGCCGGCCGTGCGAAGGCGGGCCAGAATAGGTAGTACGCGGGACTAGCCGCCTTGAAGGCCTAGCCAAGCGCCGCAGCACTAAGTAGGGAGAAGGGGCATGGGACCTACGAGCTGAGCCTGCCGATGCAAGAGCTCGCCCCAAATTCGCCCGCTCCAAAAGGCCCCCTCTATCCGCTGAGGCCGAAGTAGCCATACCTCCCAGCTGTAGAAACGCTTCCCACCTTCAAAGAAGGCCATGCCCTCGTGAAAAAGCGCTGCGCCTCGTCGGGCGCGTGTGATGAAGGTAGCCATAGGGGCATAGGAGGTGGTAAGCGAGCCGGCAGCCCCAGCTACAGCTAGGTTGAGCACGAAGCTTATGGGCTGCTTACCACGACCAATTCCCTGCTCTTCTGTCCAGAGCCGGTAGCGCCGCCGTCCATCTAGCGGGCGTGGTACACACTGAACACCTAAGCCATAGGCTTCCTCTTCGGGTTGGCGCACCCATCGCAGACGCAGCACTACTGGCCCGAAGGAGTCGCCCGAAAATTCCCAGAAAATTGTTCCCTTGCATAAAGCCCATTGCAGCCGCCAGCGCCTAGCTAGCCTAGCCCAGGTGCCCGAGAGTATCACAGCTGTATCGCCCTCTGTCCAAGTGCTGTCCACTACCGTTGGGTAAGCCCGCCGATAGCCCGGCCTGAAACAGAAATTTCCCATTTTACTCCGCACGCGCGGCCGGATTGGCACCGCCACCAGCCACTTCCGCCGTAAAAAGGCTACCTCTACCTCAGCTCCTTTTAGAAAGAGAGTGTCGCCTGTAATCCGTAAGCTTAGACTACTGAAAAGCAATGCGGGAAGCACCCCAGCAAATAAGCAAGCCTTTGCTCAATCCAAAACATCTAAGAGAGTCGGCTATCTATTGGCTCTGCTTCTTACCTTTGTCTGGTGCTGAATGGAAGGCTTTTAGCTTTGGCTTTGATAGCTATTCTAGTAGGGTGTAAAGGCGGGGAGTCCTCCCAGCCAAGGGAAGCCAGTGCCTCTTCATCTGAAACCGCTTCAGAGCCTGTGCGCTGGATTCGGCCGGGGCGCTGGCGCTTCCAGATGAAAATGCCCTATTTAGGCGATGTGGGGACGATTCCCAGCTTTGAGCTGTGTATTAATGATTCGCAGGCTCAGGGTGCGGCCCCTCTAAGCACTTCGCCAACCCCCTCAGCCCCTACCGACTGTAAGTTTGAAAGGCTTAAACTAGAAAAGGGCCATTTCGCTTTTCGACTCAACTGTCCAGAAGGGAAAACGGAGGCTGACTATCGCTCTTATGGAGATAAGGTAGAGGGTAAGATAATACAGCTGGATGCAAATGGTAAAGAAGTGTCCCGAATTGAACTTACGGCTGAGCGCATAGGCGACTGCTAATAGGCTGAAGGGTGCCCGCTAGCTCCTATACAGCTGGAAATAAGCCTTTCCCCGAAGTAATCTCAAGGGGGCCGTACCATGGCTGAACCTAATCCAGCGGATCCTAATTTTACCCTCTTCGCAGGGTAAAGTTTTTGTTTTTGAGTATAGCTCACCTTAGGCTAAGCTAGCACCTTTGCAATGGGAGAGATTCTGCGACTGCTGTGGCCTTTTTATCGGCACCACTGGAAGTTAGGCGTAGCGGGCGTATTGATTTCGGCCTTAGTGAGCCTTTTGGCGCTTCTGCCGGGATGGACTGTAGGGGCTGTAGTAGATCAGCTGGCTTCTATTCAGCGCGCGTCTTCAGTAGGAAAGGCCCTCCTAACCGTAGGAGGCTACCTTTTAGGTCTTTGGCTCTTCTCTATTCTGCGAGCCCTCCTTATGGTAGCTATGCGGCTGACCCTTGTAGTGCTGAGTCGGCGGATAGAGCGCGACCACCGTGCCTGGCTTTTTAATAAGCTTCTGAGTCAGGATTACGCTACCCTTCAGAAGCATTCCTCGGGCGAAATCCTCACCTATTTCACCGAAGACCTCAATCGGCTGCGCAATTTTACAGGGCCGGTGGTAGTGTATGGCCTTCAGACGGTCTTTCTCCTTGTTTTTACGGTGGCCCTTATGATTTATACGCAGCCGCAGCTGGGGCTGGCTAGCCTTTTGCCTCTCCTACTTCTAGGTCCACTTACCTACGTATTGCGTCAAAAGGCCTTTCAGCTTGGGTATCAGCAGCAGGCAGCCTTTGCGCATCTGAGCGGTTTTCTTCAGCAGATCTATCCCTACCTGAGGCCGCTGCGGGCTTTGGCGCAGCCAGAGGCGCTCTTAGGGGAGTGGGAGAGACGCAGTCGGGCCCATGTAGCCGCCAGCCTAGCCGTAACCCAAGTAGAAGCCTATCTCCAGCCGCTTACTACGCTGCTGGTAGGCCTGAGCCTTACGATTGTCCTGATTTATGGGGGTATTTTAGTGTGGGCGGGGAAAGCTACCTTAGGCGTGATTGGGGCCTTTAGCCTTTATCTCCTTCAGCTCCTTTTTCCTTTAGGGGCTATTGGCTGGCTTATCAGCCTTATACAGCAGGCTAAAGGCAGCGCCTACCGTTTGCGCCATTTTCAGGAGGAACCTTCAGCTATTAGCTACCCTTCGGTTAACCTAGCCCTACCTAAGTATGCGGGCTGGGAATGGAAGGACCTCGGCTTTCGCTATCCTAATAGCCAATTATGGCTTTTTTCCCATTTGGAAGGTGCCTTGCGCGCTGGGGAAAAGGTGGCCTTACGCCTGCCGCTGGGCTGCGGTAAGACTACTTTTGCGCGCCTTTTGATTCGGCAGCTTGAGCCGACCGCCGGCGAGATTCAGTGGGGCGGGGCGCCTCTTCGCTTCTACAGCCGTGCTACCCTGCGCCAAGAAATCGCCTACATACCTCAGCAGCCCGTACTACTTGAGGGGAGTATTATAGCCAATCTTCGGCTAGCCCAGCCGCAGGCTACCTTCCGCGAGATTTGGCAGGCCTTGGAATGGGTCGGCTTAGCCGAAGAAGTAACGCTTCTGCCTAAGGGCCTTTTTAGCGATATTGGTATTTGGGGGCAGCAAATCTCAGGCGGCCAGCGGCAAAGGCTCGTTTTAGCTATGGCGCTTCTGCGACGTCCGCGCGCACTGATTCTGGATGAGACCTTTGCCCCCCTGGACAGCGAGAAAATAGTTGAAATTCTTACTCACCTGCAGCGGCATTTTGGTAGTGCTACTTGGCTTATCATTACGCATCGGCAAGAAGTAGAGCCCTTTATAGACCGATGGGTAGAGGATTTTCAGGCTTTCTCCCCAAAGGGTAGGCCTATCGGCGCCCGATGAAGGCGCAGCTGACCCTGGGGAAGGATGTGAAGCACGACAAAACCGTGGCCCGTTAGCTGGTCCGCTAGCGCATACCGATGACATCGCTGTGGCTCCCCCTCGGCGCACAGGAGCGCTACCTTACGAAAAGGCTGCATAGAAGGAAGAAATTTAAGCAGACGCTCTGCCTCTGGTTGCCATTCATACCCTATCCCTGCGGTGTAGAGGAGCCGACGAAGGGAACTTTGCGAAAAGTGCGGCACATAGCGCGAAAAAGGCTGTTTCCGTAAATCCACTACTATTTCTATTTCATACTTTGCCAAAAGGGCCTGAAAGCTTTCCCAGCTATGCGTACTGTGACCGATAGTGAATACGAAAGGGGGTGTAGCTTTGCGCAGGCGGTCATAAAGCGTTTCGGCTAGGGGTCCGCCTGAGGGAAGTTGCTGCATGAGGATGAATTCCGTTGGCTCCGCCTCACAGGCGTGCAGCACGGCATACAGTGCGGTGGCGGCCTCCTGCAGGTTACCAGTGGGACTGAGAAGGTGCAGGTAAGGATGGACGAGGGGGGCTTCGGGAGCGGCGAAAAGAACAAGGGAAGCGTTGAGCTCTAAAGGTGGCTGCCTCCAGCCGTAAAGGAGGGGCTTAGCTGGGGCATAGTGGCGGCTAAACTGCCCCGGCGTCTGCACGGCAGCGGGCTTAGCGGTGATCTGGGCATGGAGTTTCTCGCCCAGAATCGCTTCAATGCGCTCGCGTGGAATGGCACCGGGCCGGTAGAGCACAAAGCGGCCAGCCTCCTCCCCTATGATAGTGGATTCCAGCCCATGCTGGCATGGTCCCCCTTCCAATATGAAGGGAATCTGGCCAGCAAAGTACTGATAGACATGGGCGCTGGTAGTGGGGCTCAGGCGGCCAAAGGGATTCGCACTGGGGGCAGCCACAGGGAAAGGTAGGCGCCGCAGAAGCTCCAGCGTGAGGGGATGCGCCGGCTGTCGTACCGCTACCCGCGGCAAACCTGCCCGCACTAAGCGGGGAATCGCCTCACTGCTGCGCAGAAGAAGCGTCAGGGGCCCAGGCCAAAAATGCGCCGCCAATCGCTGCGCCCATTCGGGAAACTCTATCCCCAAAGTCTTTAGCACTTCCACCGAACCTATATGTACTATTAGCGGATTCCACAAGGGGCGACCCTTAAGCTGAAAGATCTTCTGAATGGCTTCTGGATTCAAGGCATTTGCCGCTAGGCCATACACCGTCTCCGTAGGGATAGCTACTACCTCGCCCCCCTCTAGAAGTCTCTGCGCTAGGGTAAGGTCGGCGCTTATCTGAGTCTCCATATCTGGTGCCTTGGGCAAAGCTACGACCCCCGTGTTACTCGCTTCTTAGCCGGGCGTAGGTCTGGGCGATGGGTAATGAGCCTATTTCTTCGGATTATTTTCCCCGCCAGCTGAAGGCTAGGGGTAAAAGCCCCTCGGCTCCCATGAGGCGGTAGAGGCGCGGGGAGAGCCCCCCGCCGAAAAGAAGGCGCCAAGGCGTCGGACTGCGCCGCTGGTATTCGTACATCACCTGGCGACAGGCGCCGCAAGGCGTTACCGGCTCCTCTAAGAGCGTGGCATATACGGCGAGGGTTTCTATTTCTGGGATAAGTCCCTGAGCGCCTAAGCTAAAAAGAAGGACGCGCTCGGCGCATAGGCCGCTTGGATAGGCGGCGTTTTCCTGGTTATTGCCTAAGTAAAGCGAGCCATTACGCAGGCGCGCAGCGGCGCCCACCAGAAAGCTTGAGTAAGGCGCATAGGCCTTCTCGGCTGCGTGGCGCGCCGCTAGTACTACCTCCCGCTCCTCAAGGGATAAATCTTCCCAGCTGATCTCTTCATAGTGAAGTGTCCATACCCGCTCCATTCCACCAAAGTAGGATTTATCTAACTTTGCTTATATGCAGCCCACCACGGTTTCAAGCACGGGAAGCTACACTGCGGAGGCGATTCAGGTCTTGGAGGGGCTGGAGGCAGTGCGTCGGCGCCCCGCCATGTATATCGGTGATGTAGGTGAGCGCGGTCTTCATCATCTGGTGTATGAGGTAGTAGATAACTCTATTGATGAAGCCTTAGCGGGCCACTGTACGGAGATAGAGGTAACCCTGCACAAGGATGGCTCAGTTACCGTCAAAGACAATGGGCGTGGCATCCCCGTGGATATTCATCCTACGGAGAATCGCTCCGCTTTAGAGGTAGTAATGACGGTACTACATGCAGGGGGTAAGTTTGATAAGCGTACCTATAAGGTCTCGGGCGGCCTTCACGGGGTAGGGGTCTCCTGCGTGAATGCGCTTTCGGAGTTTTTAGAAGTGCGCGTCTATCGGGAGGGCAAAGTTTGGTATCAAGCCTACCGGCGCGGCGAGCCTCAAGCCGACGTACAAGCTATTGGACCTACTACCCAGCGGGGTACAGAAGTCCGATTTAAGCCTGACCCCGAGATTTTTATCACTACGGAGTTTGACTTTGACACTATAGCGGCACGCTTACGGGAGCTTGCGTACCTTAATAAGGGTCTGCGTATTGTCCTGCGAGACCAGCGTCAAACTGCGGACAAAGGTAAGCCTGTAGTGGAAATCTTTCACTCTGAGAGAGGGTTGATAGAGTTTATTGAGTTTCTCAATCGGGAAGAAACCGTCCTCCATGACATTGTTTACATTCAAGGCACAGATTCCGAGGGGCTTTATTATGTAGAAGTGGCTTTTCAGTACAACGATACCTACACTGAGACGCTCTACTCGTATGTAAATAACATTCGCACCCAGGAGGGTGGGACGCATGTAATAGGCTTTCGGAAGGCCCTTACCCGCATTCTTAAGAGCTACGGCGAGAAGGAAGGGCTTCTTGGTAAGCAGAAATTTGAGGTTAGCGGAGATGATTTTAAGGAGGGGCTTACAGCGGTGATCGCCGTACGTGTGCCTGAGCCGCAGTTTGAGGGTCAGACGAAGACTAAACTGGGTAATTCGGAAATAGTGGGGATTGTGGAAGGCATAGTAAGTAAGGCCTTAGCAGAATATTTGGAGCAAAACCCCAAAACTCTTCGCGTCATAATTCAAAAAGCTCTTACGGTTGCGGAAGCACGCTATGCAGCTCGCAAGGCGCGAGAACTAGTTCAGCGCAAAGGCGCAATTGGTAGCGGCGGTTTGCCTGGCAAATTGGCGGATTGCGCCAGTAAAGAGCCCGAAGCCTGTGAAATCTTTCTGGTAGAGGGAGACTCCGCTGGTGGCAGCGCCAAACAGGCGCGCGATCGCCGCTTTCAAGCGGTGCTCCCCCTGCGCGGCAAAATCCTAAATGTAGAAAAAGCCAACCTGACCAAAATCTATGAGAACGAGGAAATCAAAAATATTGCTATTGCTTTGGGTCTGAGTAGCCTTGGCAAGCAGGGTATGCATGAATCTGACTTAGAAAACCTCCGCTACCATAAGGTCATTTTAATGACAGATGCCGATGTAGACGGAAGCCATATCCGCACCCTTCTGTTGACGCTTTTTTACCGCTACATGCGCCCGATTATTGAGAAAGGTCATTTATACATCGCTCTTCCGCCGCTCTATCTGGTAAAGAAAGGTACGGCTTACCGCTACTGCTGGAACGAGACTCAGCTCAAAGAAGCGATTGAACTCTTAGGCGGAGGCGATGAAAGCAAAGTAGTGGTGCAGCGCTATAAGGGTTTAGGGGAAATGAATCCCGAGCAGCTTTGGGAGACCACGATGAATCCCGAGACGCGCACCCTTCACCAAATCTCTATAGAGGATGCGGCCGAGGCTGATGCGATTTTCTCCATTCTCATGAGCCGGGAGGTGGAGCCACGAAAACGATTTATAGAGCACAATGCCCGCTACGCTAGGTTAGATGTTTAGGTAATGCGGCGCTCCTGAGCCCATTTCCATAAATATTTGGCCAAAATATCAAATTCTACATTTACCCTATTGCCTTTTCGCAGGTAGGCGAAATTGGTATGGCGGTAAGTCCAAGGTATTATAGCGATGCGGAAAGTGTCAGCCTCTACGCTTGCTACAGTAAGGCTGGTGCCATTGATGGCAATTGCACCTTTTTCCACTACAAGGTGGCTCCATTCAGGGGGCAGCCTAAACACAAAGTAGAAGCTATCCCCACCTAAGGGCAGAATATCCACTACTTCGGTGGTGGTATCTACATGCCCCTGCACAATATGACCTTCTAGGCGGCCATTGACGGGTAAGCTGCGCTCAAGGTTTATAGGCGATTGCAATTCCAGCTGGCCCAAGGTGGTTCGTTGGAGGGTTTCGGCTACCACCTCTACGCAGTAAAAGCGGTGTTTGATGGCTATGACTGAGAGGCATACCCCATCATGGGCTATGCTATTCCCTACAGCGATTTCTTCTACAAAAGGGGCCTGAATCCATAAGCGACGACCTGCCGGTACGGTCTCTATAGCCTGGACAGTACCTACGGCTTCTATAATTCCGGAAAACATATTCAGCGCAGGAGGGTAATAGAACCGCCTTTTCGGAATAGGCGCGGTTTGAGAGTTTCGGTTTCGGCTTCTACAACATAAAAGTAGGTGCCTTCCGCTGCTGGGCGGCCGTTATGTTGGCCATCCCAAAGCCTCTCAATGTCCTGACTTTCGGCTATCAGTTGGCCCCAGCGGTCATAAACCCAGCAGCGTACGCGCCGAATATTTCGGTAGATGAAGGGCCTGAATACATCATTGATTCCGTCGCCATTTGGGGAGAAGGTATTAGGTAGCATAATGATGGGGCAATTATCAAAGCAAATGGGCGGCCCTAGACTACTCTCGTTGCCGCTGGTATCCCGTACCGTAAGGGCTAAGCAGAAAGCAAGGCTATTCAGATTCGCCCAGGTGAAGCGGCGCTGCGGCTCTCGTATGTAGGTCAGGAGCGTATAAGGGCCTTCTGGGCGAGAACTTACGTAGATTCCATACTCTCCTACATCTCCGCCGCATAGGCTATCGGGTTGGGCCCATTCTAGAGATACGAGGTAATTTTCGCAGTCGGACTCAGAGAAGTAGCTTGTGGGGTCGGGCAGGCAGGGAGGTGTGCTGTCGCGTGGCTGTTCACAGACAATGTTGGAAGCGTTCCACAGCGGCTCCCGCACCCCCGCAATTCGGTAAGAACCTCGGCTAAGGATGTAATAGCAGTACGTCTGCCCATTTCTTAAGCCCTGATCTAAAAAGCTAAAGGTATCTATGCCGGTAGTCTGTACCGCAAGAGACCCTATGAGGCGAAAAGGTCCAGGTTGGGGTGGGTCGGCCCTGTAGATAAAGAAAGTGTCATTCTCCCAGGGTACGTTTTGGTACCAGCGCAGAAGGAGCGCGCCATCGCGCGGCTGAATGGTCAAGAATAAGCTGGTAGCTACATTGCTCAGCGCGACTTCTCGGCCAGTGGCATCCAGCATGCGCACACGATAGCGGTAAGGGCTCTGAGAGGTACTTAGGCTGCTTCGGTCCAGGTAGCCCAGCTCAGAAAGTCCCGAAGCTACTACTTGGAAGCTGGTACTTGTAAGGCCGCTCGCCCTTTCTAAGGTGTAAGTGTAGGGAGGCGGAAAAAAGTTACTGTCCAGTACCTGAGGCGGCTGCCAGGAGACCCATATGGCGCCCTGAGCCGCACTGGTGGTATGTACGCTGTCTTGGGTCATAAGAGGGAAATTGAGCGGTAGTTCTATGCAGACTTCGGGGCTAGGGCAGCCGGGTTGGCCGCGATATACCGCCTGCACCCGATAACAGTAGCGCGGATTTGGTTCCAAATCCCTATCCACGAAGAAGGTATCGTTTCGTACAATCCCTACTTGCAGGTAGCCGCGCACAGGGGCCTTACAACATAGGGTGTCGGTATACGCTTGGGGGCGAGGCGAGCGATAGACGATATAATAGTCTGGCGGGCAGGGCGGTGGACTCCAGCGTAGGATAACTTGGCGATTACTAGCCGTGAGGGTAAGGTTCTGAGGCGGCGGCCCTACCACAAAAATCCGTGTCGTAGCGTGCGCCGCTAAAGGTGGCCGATAAGTAAGATTGTCGTGGGCATACCAGTCTATTTGATAGAACCCTGGCCGGATATGGCTGCATACCGTTGCCCAGCGGAAAGAGGCTTGAAGCCGGGGCGGATTAGAGGCCGTTTGGGGAAAGCGCGAGGGCGTAAGAGTAGCGGGATTGACGGGTACCGCAAATGGCCCATTATTTCCAATCCCGCCATTATTTAGGTAGAAGTAGAGGCTATCACGCGGGTCAGGGTCGTAAGCCCGTACGGGAAATTCCAACACTTTCCCCGCTACAATGCAGGTTTCGACGGGAGCCTGAATAACGGGTGGTAAATTCTGGCAAGGCAGGACGAAAATCGCCATATCCCGCACCACGTACCCAATGCGGCGGCCACGCCGGTATTCCTCAATCAGAATAGAAATATTATATACGCCCACTTGCTGGGGCGTGTCCCAACTGACGAGGCCGGTTTGCCGATCTATCTGGAAGGTACCCCCAAAGGCATCTGGAAAGTGATAGTTTCCTACAGGAATAGGATTTTGCATAGTGGCGGGGTCATATTGACGGCAGGGGATTAGGCTATATACCAGCGAGTCCCCGTCGGGATCATAACCGCCCGGATTATGGGTCCAAAGACGGCCTGTACAAGCGTCATCTATAGGGTCGTTCAAAAGTTTAGGCGAATTATTCGTGCCGATGAAGGGATTATTGTTGAGGAGGGTTTCTATATAGAAGGAGGTACCGCCCGAATTGGTCATGTTGCGCACATTTTCTACGCGCGCAAAATCCGTATAACGCAGTTCGTACAGCCCAGGCCCTGGCAGGATAATTTCTACGATATAGAAGTTCTTTTTGACGCGCGGGCGTAGGTGGATGCCTAAGCGCGCGGGATCCGCACAAGCGCTGCCCGCTGGGCCATTAGCCCGAGGGATATTTGTGTAGGTATTGATGCGCGTACGGCTACTCCCTACAACGCTCCACACTTCTAAGTCGGCCGTACAGCGGTCTACGCCCATGGCCGCTGAGTCGGTGTAGGTAGTGATGATAACCCGATAGCGGTTGGGCCCTAAGTACTCATAGGTAATCTGGCCGGCGAGGTTATGACTGGCGTAAACGGGAAAGAGGGCTGCCGCAAAGAAGGCGAAGCGCATACGGAGTAGATTTTACAAAATAAACATATTTGCGGGGTGCTGGGGGAAAGGTTAGTGGGGGCCGCCCAAAAGGTAGTAATAGGGCAGCGAGAGGTGCTGGAACATCTATGGACAGCTTTAATAGCAGGGGGCCATGTGTTGCTGGAGGGGGTGCCAGGGGTGGCTAAAACCCTTATGGCCATGACGTTGGCCCGCTTATCGGGACTGGAATTTCGGCGCGTGCAATTTACCCCTGATATGCTGCCGACAGACCTTACGGGCGGCTTAGTGTATGAGGGTAGCGGCCGCTTTTCCATCAAAAAGGGCCCCATTTTTACGCAGGTACTTTTAGCCGATGAGGTCAATCGTGCCCCCGCTAAGGTGCAAAGTGCCCTTTTAGAGTGCATGCAAGAGCGGCAAGTAACGCTGGGTGAGACTACCTATACTTTACCGCGTCCTTTTTGGGTCCTGGCTACGCAGAATCCGATTGAGCAGGAGGGAACCTATCCCTTGCCCGAAGCGCAGATAGATCGCTTTCTCTTTCGCCTAGAGGTGACCTATCCCACGGAGGAGGAGGAGGAGGAGATTTTGCGTCGCTGGGGGCGCCACGAGTATCCCTCCCTACCCGAAGCCCTCCTTTCCCCTGCGGAAGTGCTTGAGCTTCAGGCAGAGGCCGCTCAGGTGGAAATTTCCAATCGGCTAGAAAAGTACATTGTCCAGCTGGTGCGGGCTACGCGTCAGCCCCATACCGTGGGCCTAAGAGAGTGGCGGGAATGGATCGCTTTTGGGGCTTCCCCGCGCGCGGGGCTAGCGCTTCATCGGTCTAGCCGTGCTAGAGCCCTCCTTCAAGGTCGTACAAAAGTTCTGCCTGAAGATATAAAGGCTGTAGCTCTACCCGTCCTACGTCACCGAATAATTCTTACCTATTCGGCCTTGGCTGAAAACATTCGTACCGATAGCCTAATTGAGGCCCTTTTACGCCAAATTCCCTACTGATATGCGGCGCTGGGGGCCGGACTGGATTCTTTTTGGTCTGGTGTTAGGGCTGATGAGCATAGGTATTCTGAATCTGTACTCCATAGAAGGCTTTCCGCCTCTGCGCTGGTCGTACGCCTACACACGCCAGCTTGTCTGGATGGGCCTGACGCTTCTTGTGATGGTAGCGGCTACGTGGACGGAAGGGCAGGTGTGGCGCTACTTTAGCTATGGCCTTTATGGGCTTGGGGTGGGCCTTATGCTTCTGACCGCCTTTGTCGCTCGAGAAGTGAAGGGCGCTCGAGCCTGGCTAGACTTAGGAGGCTTTCGATTTCAGCCCTCCGAGTTCATGAAGGTAGTAGCGGCCTTGGGGGTGGCAGCCTATCTAAGTCGCTATGACTTTGACTGGCGGTCCTGGCGCGACCGACTCATGCTTGTCCTTCTCCTAGGAGTTCCAGCTGGCCTGGCTCTTTTGCAGCAGGATACAGGTACAGCGCTGACATATAGTGCCCTTCTAGTACCCCTTTATCGTCACGGGCTCTCAGGGTGGGTATTGGGTTTGCCTCTTATCCTAGGCCTTCTTGCCTTTGCTACCCTCGTTTATTCTTGGGTGTATGTAGGCGCAGGGGCTACTATTTTACTCCTTCTGGTGGGGTGGCTTCTGAGAGGCTGGCGCCGAAACTTAGGCCTGCTCTTACTACTAACGCTAGGCCTGTGGGCTTGGGTAGGCGTGGCGAGGTTTCTGTACGAGCGGATACTGGCCTCGCACCAGAAACAGCGGATTGAGGCCCTTCTAAACCCCTATCGGGACCCTCTAGGAGCGGGCTGGCATGTTATTCAAACGCGCATAGCTGTTACAGCGGGGGGCCTCACTGGTCAAGGGTATGGAAAAGGCCTCCAAAGTAAACTAGACTTTATTCCGCAGCGCCATACGGACTTTGCCTTCTGTGGAATAGCCGAAGAGTGGGGATGGCTAGGCGCTACCACATTCCTGATATTATATGGAATCCTACTTTGGCGGCTAACCTGGCTAGGGGAAGCCAGCGAAAGCGAATTCCTAAGACTCTATACCTATGGCTTAACTGCCTTTCTCTGGCTCCATCTTATCCTAAATGTAGGCATGATTGTAGGTTTTTTGCCGGTGATCGGCGTACCCCTAATTTTTCTCAGTTATGGCGGTTCTTCGTGGGTAGCTATGGGGTGGGGGATAGGTATCCTTCAGAGCCTGTACCGGGAGCGCCAAACGCGGCTATTTGGATAGAAGGTCCCGGAGGAGAGGCTCCTCACTGGCCTCAGCTAGGAGCTCAGGCGCTTGCTGGAGGGATTTATGAAGGAGTTGGGCGGCCTCTTCCCGCCGACCTAAACGAGCCAAAAAGAGAGCTTGGTAATATAAAACCTCAGGTCCCTGATGGGGCAGTTCGCTAGCGCGCTGAATAGCTTCTTCCGCCGACTCCTGATCCCCAAAATGCATAGCCCAAAAAGCCTTATGCGCCCACCAGCGTGGGTTTTGCTCATCTTGCTCAAGGAGCTCTTGGAGCACTTGGTAGGCCTCGCGTAAGCGATTTTGACGCAAAAGCTCCTCATAGTAGGCCTGGAGGGCCGGTAGAAACTTCGGGTCCACCCGCCGGCACTCTACAAGGGCCTTATAAGCCTCGGGGCTATTTAGCTTTTTGAGAATGCGGTATTTCTCAAACCACAGCTCAGGACTATTCGGAAAAAGACCTAAACCCACATGCAGAGGTGATAGAGCTTCCCGCAATAGACCCGCCTCGCTTAGGTGCAGACTCTGCTTCAAGTACTCCGCTACCATACAGACCTCCTGCAAAGATAATGGGCTAAAGTTTAGGAAAATCCGAAAAGCCTGTTGGGTTAGGTGCCATTTAGGCGGTTAATGAGAAGGAGTAAGCCTACCAGGCCAATTAGCGCTAGCCAAGGGATTCCGCCAGTCCGCAGCCAGATCAGAGAACCCAGTAGCAAGGCATAGCCGCAAATCGTGCTCAGCAGCCAGAGGAGGAGGTGGTGGCTCTTCAGGCGCGGCTGTACTTTCCTTTGGAAAGCTTCCCAAACGGGTGCGGGCGTACGAGGCCCTAAGAAGGCTAAAAGCCCTACCCACCCCACCGTCCAAGCCACTGTACCAAGGTAGCTATACGGAAAAGACCACTTCAAAAGCCCATAAAACAACCCATAGCCGATCATCGGCGCAATAAGAGCGGCTATTTCGCTGTAGATGGTAAGGCGCCGCCAAAACCAGCGTAAAATTAGGGCGCTTCCCATGCCCGCCCCAGATTCTAAGAGGAAATTCCATGTGCTAGCCACGCTATGCATAAAGGGGGTGATGGCTACGCTCAGAAGAGCCAGTCCAATCGTAGTCCAAAGGCCAGCTTGTAGCCCCTTTTGCTCGGATAGGCCTAAGTCACGTGCCATATATGAAGCGCCCCAGTTGAAATGAGTAGAAAGGGTGCTCATATAGGCGCCGGCTAGACCGATAAGGAAAAGAATTTGTTCGGTCGGTGTAAGGAAACGTTGGGCCATAAGGAGGTAGGCGCTTTTAGCGTCGGTTTCAGGAGGTAGCACCAATAAAGAGGCCAGGGCCACGGGGTACCATGTGAGGGGGCGGACGGTGTAATGAAGAATCTGAAAGAGGGCTAAGGCTTTTTGGGCGGCGGAGGGTGAGGGCGTAGAAGCCATCCGTTGCAGGATGTAGCCGCCGCCAGCAGGTTCTGCGCCTGGATACCAGCTGGCCCACCACTGGAAGCCTAAGACCGCCAGTAAGGTAAGCCAGCCCTCTGCCGTTGACCCCGCAGAAGGCCAGAGAGCCCAAGCCTGAGCCGGTAGCCCACGCATATCCACCTGCGCTAAGACCCGTACCATAAGGAGCGTCGTACCCAAAAGGGCTAGGACGAATTGAAGTACATCCGTCCATACCACACTCCATAACCCTCCCCACAGGGTGTAGAGTAAAGTAATACCTGTGCAAAGGACCAGAAGGCCATACGCTTGACCTGAAGAAAGTCCTACATAGGACTCAAGTACGGTGCGCATGGCGGTTTGCACCCAGCCTAGGATAACTAGGTTGAGGAATACGCCTACCCATAGTGCGCGTACCGTGCGCAGGAGGCTGGCCTCCTTGCCTCCGTAGCGCAGCGTGAGAATTTCGCTATCGGTGATTACGCCGCTGCGCCGCCAAAGCGGGGCGAATACTATCACACTCAGCATGCCGCCTATAAGCATATTCCACCAACGCCAGTTGGCGCTAAGGCCGCCTGTGCGAGTGTACTCTGTGATAGCCAGAGGGGTATCTACGGCGAAGGTTGTGGCTACCATGCTCAGTGCGGCGAGTGGCCAAGGCAACTGTCGGCTAGCGGCAAAATAGGCTTCTAAATTACCCCGCACGCGCCGACGTCCCCACCATCCCACCAATAGGCTAGCTGCAAAGTAAGCGCCTAAGGCCAGTAGCATGCACAAAAATAGAGCGCCACTCGGCTATGGCTAATGCATGATAGGCAATCGTTCCCAGTTTTTAGGCCCGATAGGTAGCCTATAGAATGCAGCCAAAATCTAAGGTTTGGGCGTATATTCGCCACATAGGCGCTTCTTGAGCGTAGTTCTGCTCGTTGGAATCTGTATAGGGTAGACGCAGGACTTTTTAGAAAAAGACATCCAGAAAGCTTTTGCCCGAGCTAAGAAAGAGCAGAAACTCTTATGGGTGATGGTTGTCGGCTACCTAGTGTAGGCCGTGTAGGATATTTGAGCGAAAGATCCTACGGCAACCCTACCTTAGACAGGAAGCCCCACTGGAGTATGTCCTACTCAAGGTGTATGCCAATAGCGATGAAGAGAGTACTCCCGGCGTACAGGAACTTGTGGAGAGATATAAGGTGGAGAGTTTCCCCACTTTCCTTTACCTCAGCCCAGAAGGAGAGATTCTACACCGGGTAGAAGGCGTGCCCGACGAAGTAGCTGAAAAACTCCCCCGAAGAGGCAGTAGATTATGTATTGGAGGAAATGCGTAAAATCAACCGTGCGTATAATGCTACGGTGTCTGTACGCCGATACCTTAAGCAGGGTAGAATGGATTTAGATACACTGCGGCATTACTTAGTAAAGCTTTATAAGGACCATAGAGGGATTCAGTTTCTTCGGGATGTTCTGGAGGTCTATGAAAAAGTTGCGCCCTCTACTCAAACCGCTTGGGGAAATCCTGAAGTTCAGGATATTCTCTTCAAAGTAGCCCAGGAAGAAGAGTCCCATGCGGCGTATGTAGTCAGTATAGCTGAGAGTCTGCGGGTCTATTACGAACCCTCGGACTGGTACGAGATTATAAGCCCTGTATTAGAAAAAGACCTTGCGGTTCACCTCAAGCGTACTGGCGCTGAAGAGTGGCCTGAGCGGGCTAGTCAGACGTTAGCTTACATACAGTAGGTAAAGATTCGGCTTCCATACGCAGAGGAGTTCATACTCAGGAAAACGTGGCGAAGCCGCTATAGGGAGACTATTCTAGGTCAGGATCCACCCCTGATAGATATATGTTGGCGTTACGCTGCCGTACTTATGAATAAAGCCAGCAAATACTGAGGAGGAGCGTAAGTATACTGCCAAAGAGCTGGATGCCTTAGGATGGGCGTTCTATAGAGAGGTAAATGAAGAAGACACAGTAAACCTTCGGCTACCTCTTCTTTGGCTTGACTATGCGCTCAAGTTAGATCCACAAAATTGGTCCCTATGGGATACGAAAGGCGCTATACACTATAAGTTGGGCCAAAAGAAGGAGGCTAGTGCTCATCTCGAAAAGGCCCTCAAGCTGGTCAAGGAACAAGTCGGTGAATCTAGCTCTGATTACGAGAGCG
>JANXCX010000014.1 GCA_025059535.1 Bacteroidia bacterium | reverse complement strand
GTATTTTTGCCTTAGGTGAAGATTACACGTGCGCTGCTCCCCAAAGAAAAACGGGTCGAATGGCTTAGATGGGTGATGACTTGGATTTTAGTAATCTTCTCCGCTAATGTAGTTCATACGATTGCGATATCCTCTAAGCAGCGGTGTTTGGACCCGAGGCTCTGTGGTGTAACAAGAATAGCCAATAGGCTGTTCTGTCTGGTATGTGATGAACCTGACTCCCCAAGTTATATCTATCCATGGTTAAACTGGCTAAATCATGGGACCTACTGGGAGGATTGTCGCACTCCGGCTTATGGTGCGCCTTATTTTTTTCTCTATCTATTCAGCCCTAGCTTAGCTCCTTTTGGCGTATATGCCCTGCAAGTTGTAGGCTTAGCTATTCTGTATGCCTCTCTAATGACATATGCGGGGGATCAATTAGGTAGGATCGGTAGAATAGCTCTTTTTGCTACTCTGAGCATTATTCCGCTTACATTTTACTATTCACGAGTTCTGCTGACTGAGGCGCTGACGGCTACTTTGGTCGGAATAGGAGTTCTCGCCCTCCAGAGTAGGTACTATTTTTTAGCCGGCTTGTGTATCTCTATAACCGCTATGATGAAGCCTGTCTATTTTATTCTTTTTCCTCTACAGGGGGGCTATCTATTCCTCATAGAGAGGGACCTTAGCTTCATAGCTCGTCTCAGACAAATCACTTTGTATGGCCTGCCGCTTCTTTTCACAGTAGCTCCTTGGACCCTCCGAAACTGGATTCGGTACGGGGATTTGCGCCCTGCTCATGGGTCTGGTACCACTGATGCTTTCAGCATTTTATCTGATGACCTACTCAAAGCTCGGCTCTACTTTTCTTTTGGTGCAGGGCTGGCAGGTTTTCGGCAAGCTAACGAATGTTTGGCTTTGCCTGAATGGGTACTACGCATCACAGGTAAAAGGAATGATGAGATGAAGCATTTACTCTTTTCACCCCTCCCTCTCAGTTGTGAAGAGAAATTGAAGATGGCAAATACGATTGATAGTCTCTGGCAGCAGGTACAGGTGCATTACGGTCCATTACTGATAGTCCTTAGAGTATGGGAAGTATATAAGTCTCTGGTTCCCATACCCTCTCATGGTTATTGGTGTAATCTAAGTAATAAGCGATATATTTTTCTTAGCTTATTCTACCTCTCTGGATTATGTGGGGCTATCCTTGCCTTATTATTTCTAAAAGAATACAGGCTACTTCCTCTTAGTGCGCTTGGTGTAACATTCGGATATGCCCTCGTTGGAAGGGGTGGGTATAGATACTGGGAACCTATTATTCCCCTCCTACTTACTAGCACCTTACTTTTTGTAGCTTATGCGCTATCTAAAGTCAAGTCTTACCTATCTAAGTAGAATATTTGTACTAATCTACCTTACATAATAAATTCAAGCCTACGATTGTAGAGAAATTCTCTATGGCTCTTTGTACTATCGGGGAAGAGCAAGGCGCCTACTCCAGTGGTTTTTTGGTTTTGCATCATGATACAAACGGACGACTCGGGGCTACCCAGCGCAAAGGCAAACATCCTGCTATAAAGGTAAGCGCTTAGGTGTCAGCAAAGGCGAATGGAATCGCAGCCAAGGATGGGTGGAGGAGGGGAACTTTCCCCAAACCTGAATAGGCGCAATTATGTAGTCATGCAGAACTGCCCCTACGTTGACTGCTTCTGATAACCTTGGGGCAACTATGCGCTTTTCCCATCAGCTAAAAATCTACCTTAGGGCCCGTTTTACTCTTATTGTGCTTGTTACCCTGAGAAAATCCCTCAGATAGCTATTCCTAGAGCTTAGCCATTCCTTACAAAATTCCACCAGTGCTTTGCTATTTCTTAGAGCTATAAGGTCCTATCGTATGGCATGCGCTAGCCTACCTCCATAATCTGCATAGGCTTTTGGAACTAACTTAGCCGCCTCTAAGTTACCGCGCTCGGCTTCATCTAAAAGTACTATGAAGGAGCGCTTGCATGTATGGAAGTCTTCTTTTCTATCGCAGATTATATCAAAGCGCTTCGCTGACCAAACTATCTTACAGTAAACCTCTCAACTAGATAAAAGCGTGAGAGACTTAATAAACTTTTATGACACAGGCTTATGATTATTGACTGCATCCAGAAAAGCAGAGAGGGGGTTTAGAACGCCACGCTCTGAGGGAGGCTATAAGAAAGCCTGAAAGGCCCCCATGGCACGATTCTCTGAGCAGATACTGTGAGCGATTATCAGACGGAAAATACTTAGCAAGCTAGACTTCCTAAGCCCATACCTAAGCTCAAATAATCTTGAGGTTCTCAGTGAGAATGCCAAGGGATATAGAACTCTCTCCAATTCAGTATCCCCTTGAAGTAACCATCCTCTGATAGATTTCTCACCAAAACTAACCACCTGTTTTCTTTTTTCGGCGGAAAGGATTTAACTTTTCTCGGAGCGGCCCTTCCCCCTTTGCTACGTAGGTATGCAGGATATACTTAAGCCAGTACTTAATCTGAAGCTGCCAGAGCCCACCCCGTAGGCGGCTGCGTAGATTTCCATGCTCATCAATATAGTAGAGGAGAACATACCGCGAAGCTTCTACCCATTTCCCGCTTAGGCGATAATTGGTCTGAACATCAGCCTGATAAGCTTCACTCACAGCACTTGTCTGATACATTTTGGAGAGGTGAATGGGGTACGGCTCGTGATTAGGATGAAAGATTTGCAAGTAGTCAGTCGCATCTATCACTGGAATTCCTCGCAGTATAGGGTATGATATGAGCCAACTGTCCCAGTAGCATCTCCCTAAAACAAAAGGAGGAATCTTACGAAACAAATCCTTCACAAATATAAATATATCAATATTACAGTGATAATGCCTACCTATTATTGCTTCTTTTATGTTTTTTTTCAAAATCATTATCTAAAACCACTCTTCTATGGTCTATTAAATAAGGCGAAGATACGACGAGATATTTCTTCCACTTTCGTGAAGCCAACTCTATAACAGCATGAACTTTATTCGACAAAATTATATCAGCATTTACATAGGCAAGTACATCATACTTTGCTAATCTATGAGCCTGCTCGAATATAGAACTAAGCAAAGGTGCTCCTCGTGGCGAGAAGGCTAAACATGGTGCGGATTCTACTCCATATTCTTTTGCGATATTTTCCGTAGTCGGATGGTCAGTTACCAAGATAATCTAAGGACGCGGGGTGAGCAAAAGCCAACTTTCCAGGGCCATCCGCTGGATCCGCTCTATTTCAGGATCAGTAAAAGGTTTTGGGCAAGCGAAAAGAGTATACATAACCCTAAAGATTACACCTCAGGCGGTAAAGTAGTCTGAAAGCAATACCTCCTACCCCCGTGCGCATATTCTTCTGTACTTCAGTTTATCCGAGCCCCCTGACGGATTCGAACCGCCGACCTACTGATTACAAATCAGTTGCTCTACCGCTGAGCTAAGGGGGCGTTATTTTTTACGACGGCGTCCTTTCGTACGCGAAAGGGACTCGCCGGCTAAATGCGGGTTGAAATCTACCAGTTCAATAAGCGCCATTTCGGCCCCATCACCGTGGCGCGGGCCAAGCTTCAGCACCCGTGTATAACCACCAGGCCGGTCAGCAATTGCGGGCGCTATCGTACTAAATAGCTCCTTGATAGCCTCCTTATTTTGAAAGTAGCCAAAAAGCACACGCCGATTGTGAAGGGTGTCTCGTTTAGCCCGCGTAAGCAGAGGCTCTATAAAGCGACGCAAAGCCTTAGCCTTAGCGAGGGTAGTAATGAGGCGCTTATGCTGTATTAGAGATAAAGCCAGATTTCGCAGAAGCGCCTTACGATGTGCAGCTTTTCGTCCAAGGTTATTTATTGTATCACCATGACGCATAGCAGGTCATTTTATATTCAAGTGGAAGAAGCCAGAAAAGGCTTGTAAGCGCTAAGGTCCATGCCTAAACCCAGCCCCATACGCTTTAGCGCCTCTTCTAACTGCTGAATCGTATGGGTACCAATCCCCCGAAACTTTTCTAAGTCGGCTGGAGTAAGTTCTACTAGTTCGGCTAGACGATATATGCGACCATTATGGAGGGACTTGAGGACCCCAGCGGTAATAGGCAGATTGAGTTCTACAATAGGTGTCTGCAAGAGGCGCAGGAGAGCTTCCTTAGGTATCTCTGCACCCGGTTTAGGATTAGGCGAAGGGAAGCCGGCGGGACTGCTGCCTGAAGTCTGCGGCGCTACCGCCTCAGCCAAGGTCCTAAAATGGTCTACCAAGATCTGGATAGCCCTTTGGAGGGCTTCACGCGGGGCGACCGTGCCTTTCGTTTCTATTTCTAAGAGCAGCTGCTCGTAATCCGCACGCCCTTTATATAGGATATTTTCCACCCGCGGTACCACCCGAATCACGGGGGAGAAACTTGTATCCAGGATGATTTCATGAGGCTCTATACTGTCTCTAAGAAGGGCTTTATTTTCCTCAGCTAGCCGGTAGCCACGCCCCTTCCCTATGCGCAGCTCCATCTGAACCACTGCCGAGGGATCCAGATTCATAAGCACAAGATCCGGATTAGCTACCTCATAAGGGGCGAATTGGGCCAGCTCACCCGCCGTAAAGACCTCTTTATGACGAATCTCAACGAAAATACGCGGGGGGACGCCTTCGTGTTTGGGTCTCAGAGCTACCTGCTTGAGGTTGAGCACAATATCCGTTACATCTTCTATAACCCCCTCTACGACGCTAAACTCGTGAAGCACACCCGGAATTTTAAGCCCTACGATAGCATACCCTTCTATGGAGGAAAGAAGGACGCGCCGCAGGGCGTTGCCTATCGTAGTCCCATAGCCCGGCTCCAAGGGGCGCAGAGCATACTTGCCCAGATAGCGGCTCTCTTCTATTACTTCAAAGGTTTCTGGAAGGACTAACGGATCCGAAAGCAGAATAGCCATACCCTACTTGGAATATAATTCTACAATAAGACGCTCTTGAATATTTTCAGGTATCTCCGCTCTACTGGGGACATAGAGAAAGGTACCGGCGTACTCACCCTTGCGCACTTCCAGCCAAGCGTACTTAGAACGGCCTTGGGTTTCAAAGGCTCTTTGGAGGGCAGGATTGGCGCGTGCTTTGGGCGAGAGCGCTATTACATCCCCAGGCGAGACGAGATAAGAGGGTATATTCACTTTTTTACCGTTTACTTGAATATGGCCATGGGACACCAGTTGGCGGGCGGCACGGCGCGTGCGCGCAAAGCCGAGCCTATACACTACATTGTCTAGACGCCGCTCCAAAAGCTGGAGTAGATTCTCGCCTGTATTCCCCTTCATACGGGCTGCTTTCTCAAAGAAGCGGCGAAACTGCCGTTCTAGCATGCCATAAATGGCTTTAGCCTTTTGCTTTTCCATAAGCTGGCGCCCGTATTCGCTCGTTTTGCCGCTGCGTTTGAAGCGGCCATGGATGCCTGGCGGATAATTCTTGCGACTGAGGGTACGAGAGGGACCGAAAATAGGTTCGCCAAAACGGCGAGCTATACGCAAGCGTGGGCCAGTATAGCGTGCCATAGCCTATACGCGTCGTGGTTTTGGAGGCCGACAGCCATTGTGCGGGATAGGCGTAATATCCCGAATGCTACGCACCTGAATGCCCGCCGCATCAATCGCTAGCAAAGCCGCCTCGCGTCCAGAACCCGTGCCTTTTAGATAAGCGTCTACGACACGCAGTCCAGCTTCATAGGCAGCAGTCGCAGCCATTTGCGCCGCCACTTGGCCCGCATACGGGGTATTTTTCTTAGAACCTCTAAAACCCGCCCGACCCGCCGAGCTCCAGGCTATCGTATTCCCAGCTGGATCAGTGAAAGTAATGATAATGTTATTGAAGGTAGCCTGAATATAAACGCGCCCCTCTGGACCAGCTTTTATCTTTTTTCGGGCACGACCTTTCTTATCTGGTGCAGACATATTATTTCTTAGGAGCTTTCTTCTTTCCAGCTACGGTTTTGCGCTTGCCCTTACGCGTACGGGCATTTGTACGCGTACGCTGCCCATGTACGGGCAGGCCTAGTTTGTGGCGCAGTCCGCGATAGCATCCGATTTCTATCAGGCGCCGTATATTCATTTGTACTTCGGCGCGCAACTGACCTTCCACCACATAGCCGCGCTCAATCACACTGCGCACGCGCGCCACTTCTTCTTCCGTCCAATCTTGTACCCGTTTGTGGGGATCTACCCCAGCCTGGGCCAGCACCTCGCGTGCCGTAGTGCGGCCTATACCATAGATATAGCGCAGCGCAATAAAACCCGGCTTGTTACGCGGCAGATCCACCCCAGCTACCCGCGCCATCTTACCCCTGCCTTTGCTTGAGTTTGGGATTCTTTTTGTTGATAATGTAAATCCGACCCTTGCGCCGCACCACGATGCAGTCGCTACTGCGCCGACGAACAGATGCCTTGACCTTCATAGCCGTATGCTATTTGTAACGGTAAATGATTCGCCCCTTGCTAAGGTCATACGGGGATATCTCCACGGTGACTTTGTCTCCAGGAAAGATACGAATGAAGTTTTTTCGCATTTTACCAGATATATGGGCCAGGATTAGATGGCCATTTTCTAGGCGGACGCGAAACATGGCATTTGGGAGGGATTCCTCTATGGTACCATCCAAACGAATAAAATCCTCTTTAGACATGGGCAAGCGCTTTATAGATGGGGTCGAAGGAGGTCAAGACGCGCGGCGCATTTCGACCTACCACGACTGTATGTTCGTAGTGAGCCGCTAAGGAGCCATCGCGCGTACATACTACCCAGCCGTCTACCCCTTTACACGTAGCTCGCTTGCCCATGTGCACCATGGGCTCTATGGCAATCACTAGCCTTTCGGGTAGGCGCGGCCCTTTACCCCGCTGGCCCGTATTTGGCACATCTGGCGGCATGTGCATAGCTCGTCCTACGCCGTGACCGGTTAGATTATCAGCGACCGCAAAGGTATAATTTTTGACAAAACTATGGATAGCATGACCAATATCGCCGAGCGCTGCCCCGGCTTTAGCCTGCGCTATCCCTCGTAGCAAGGCCTGTTCAGTAACCCAAAGGAGGCGCTGCACGGACGGCGGCACCGCCCCAATCGCAAAGGTGTAGGCCATATCCGCATGAAGCCCCGCTAGCCGCACCCCACAATCCACCGACACAATCTGACCAGCCTGCAGAATCCGCTGCGGAGAAGGCAAGCCATGTACTACCTCTGAATCTATAGAAACACACAGCGTATAGGGATACTTCCGATCCTCAAAAGGTGGTTGGTAGTCTTTAAAGGCTGGTTCCGCACCTTCCCGCCGAATAAACTCTTCGGCTATTTGATCCAATTCAGCCGTACTTATGCCCGGCCGCAAAAATGGGACAAGGTGTCCGAAGAGCCGGCTTAGAATCTTTGCGGCCTCCGCAATGATCTGGATTTCCTGCTCGGTATGGATAGCCCACCCGTCGTATTTCATGGGGCTGGCATAGCCATAGTACGCCCACGAATCCGCCCCGTCCGAATCAGCCCCTCGTAATGACGCATCAGCAAAAAGCTCTCTATCTGCTGAAGGGTATCCAGCACAACCCCTATCATGATGAGGATGGTAGTGCCCCCGAAAAACTGCGCAAACTGATTGGACACCCCAGCCAGACGAACAAACGCCGGCAAAATCGCCACCACCGCTAAAGCTAAGGCACCAGGAAGGGTAATTCGCGTAAGCACCATGTCCAGGTAATCCGCCGTAGGTTTGCCCGGCTTGATACCAGGGATATAGCCCCCCGCACGCTTTAGCTGCTCGGCTATTTCGCGCGGGTTGATAGCAATAGCCGTGTAGAAGTAGGTAAAAAGCACGATGAGTATCACAAAGAGCACATTATAGGCGAGGCTCGTATAGTCCGAAAACCAGCTGCCCGTAGAAAGCCAAAAATCACTCTCAGGAAAATACTGGGCGATTGTAGCGGGAAGAAACATAAGGGACTGGGCAAAGATGATAGGCATGACGCCAGCGGCCGTGAGCTTGAGGGGGATATGACTGGTGGAGGCTACCGTGCTCAGAGCGGTCGGATAGCGCCCGCCCGCCATCTGACGCGGGTAATGCACTGGAATGCGTCGTACCGCCTGCTGAAGCAGCACTACGCCCATAATTACTACCATTAGAGCCAACACTTCCAGGTAAAAGATCATAGGCGGGTTAGACGTAGCCTCGTTGAGAAGGGCAGGTGGTAGCTCCGCCACAATCCCAATCGCAATAATCAGCGAGCTTCCATTCCCCAGCCCTTTATCCGTAATTTTATCTGCCATCCATACAAGGAACATTGTCCCAGCCAACATACAGAGCAGCGAGGTGATGGTAAAGGCCACAGGCGACATAGTAATCGCACTGGCATATTGGGTGCGTAGATTGACCAAATAGCCTGTACCTTGCACAAGGACCACGGCTACGGTGAGAAACTTAGTATATTGATTGAGGCGACGCACCCCGCTTTCTCCCTCTCGCTGAAGCTTCTGAAGAGAAGGTACTGCCGTAGCTAAAAGCTGGATAATAATGGAGGCCGAGATATAGGGCATAATCCCTAAAGCCAGAATAGAACCGCGGGAAAAAGCCCCACCTACAAAGGCATTTAGCATGCCCAAGATGCCCATACCCTGCGTACGGGCAAACTCTTCCGAAAGAACCTGCGAATCTATGCCCGGAAGAATGATAAAAGATATAGCCCTGTATATGGCAAGTAAGAAAAGCGTATAAAGTATGCGCTCACGCAGCTCAGGAACGCTAAAAATATTTCTCAGGGTTTGAATCAACCCTTTCATGTACTTAAAGATACGGCTTTTCCTCCAGCCTTTTCTATGGCGACTCGGGCCGCCTCACTAAAACGATGGGCTTGGATAGTCAGGGGGCGGGTCAGCTGGCCCTTAGCTAAGACCTTAATAGGCCTATCTTCACGTACATAGCCCTTTTCGTAGAGCCAAGCAGGGGTTATTTCAGAAACCTCGGGATGTTTTTCAATAAGCTGGGAGATGCGGGCCAAATTGAGGGGGAAGTACTCTACGCGAAAGGGCGAGCGAAAACCAAATTTAGGTATGCGGCGCTGGAGGGGCATCTGCCCCCCTTCAAAGCCGCGCTTGTAGCGGTAGCCTGATCGGGATTTATCGCCCTTATGACCACGGCCAGCCGTACCCCCGTGACCGCTCCCTTCGCCCCGTCCTATACGCTTGCGCGCCCGGGTAGAACCTGGTGCCGGAGCGAGATTATGCAGAATATGGCTCATGAGACTACCTCAATTTTGACCAGATGACTTACCTGCCGAAGCATACCCAACAGCGCCAGGGAAACCGGCTTCTCTACCGTCTGCATGCGGCGACGCAGCCCCAAGGCCCGCAGCGTAGCTTTCTGCCGCTGGGGGCAGTCTATGCTACTGCGCACCTGCGTTATCCGAACTCGTATGGGTGCTTTCATGGGTGCCACGGAAAACTTTTTGAAGGGAGATACCGCGCCGTTCGGCGACACTGACCGCGTCTTCTAATTGGAGGAGGGCTTTCATGGTAGCGCGAACTACGTTGTGGGGGTTAGAGGAGCCGATTACCTTGGCCAGTACATCTTGGACGCCTAGAACTTCTAGAACGGCGCGCACCGCCCCACCCGCAATAAGGCCTGTCCCAGGGGCGGCCGGCCGCAGGATAAGGCGGGTGGCCTCGTACTTCACGGAAACGGCATGCGGAATGGTGGTGCGCCGCAGCGGAATGCGATAGAGGTTTTTCTTAGCGGCTTCTATACCTTTATCAATCGCCACATTTGCTTCCGCCGCTTTGCCCAGACCGAAGCCTACTATGCCTTTGCGATCCCCTACCACTACCAGGGCGGCAAAGCCAAATCGGCGTCCACCCTTTACTACTTTGGCCGTGCGATTGAGCCAAACTAGCCGATCTTCTAAAGCGCTTCCCGCCTCTCGAACTACTACGCGCTTAGCCATAGCCTAGAAGTGCAAGCCACCTTCGCGGGCACCCTCCGCCAGCGCCCGTACATTTCCATGGTAGCGATAGCCATTGCGGTCAAATACTATCCGTTCTATCCCTTTTGCCTTAGCCCGCTGAGCCACAAGTAGGCCTACACGGCGGCTACGCTCTATAGGTCGCCCTCCTTCTTGAGCCACCTCAGGTTCGCGCGAAGAGGCTGAGACCAGCGTAATACCCTTCGTATCGTCAATCACCTGCGCATAGATGTAGCGGTTACTCCGAAAAACCGAAAGGCGAGGCCGCTCGGGCGTACCAAAGACTTTTTTCCGCACCCGGCGCTTTATGCGCAGCCTACGATAGCGTTTTTCCTTGAGCTCCATAAGGTTTTACTTTTTGCCTTTACCTTTGACTTTGCCTGCGCGCAGACGCAGGACTTCATCCGCATAGCGAATACCTTTGCCTTTGTAGGGATCAGGCGGGCGAAGGCTACGCAGCATCGCCGCTACCTGCCCCACTAGCTGCTTATCCACACTCTCTAAGACGATACGCAGATTTTGTCCCCGCTCCGCTACTACCTGAGCCTTGATATTCGGGGGCAGCACAAACGCTATATCATGCGAATAGCCCAAGGTAAAAACCAGCACATCTGGGGCCTTGAGCTCCGCCTTGTAGCCTATGCCAACGATTTCCAGCGTTTTTTGGAAACCCTGACTTACGCCTATTACGGCATTTTGCAAGAGGGCGCGATAAGTACCATGAAGCGCCTTATGGTGTTTCTCATCTGAGGGCCGCGTCACCCGTAATTGCCCATCTTCCGCCTGAATCGTAAAGCCATCAGCCAATTCAAGGGTGTAGCTTCCTTTAGGCCCTTGGAGCTTGAGGCGGGGTGGCTCCCAACTCCATTTTACCTCTCTAGGCAGGGCTACGGGCCTCTTCCCTATACGCGACATAGTTAGTGCACAAAGCAGAGGATCTCTCCACCTACGCCGAGACGGCGGGCTTCCTTATCGGTCATTACGCCGCGGGGCGTAGAAAGGATAGCAATGCCTAACCCGTTGGCCACCTCGGGAATCTTAGCCGCCGAGGTATAGAGGCGCCGACCTGGCTTACTGATTCGCCGTATCTCCCGTAAGGCTGGCTGCTGCCGAGCCCCATAGCGCAAAAGCACCCGCAAGAAGCGCTTGCCTTTCTCCTCTACGACCTGGTAATCCTCAATATACCCTTGATCTTTGAGAATACGAGCTATTGCTTCCCGCATAGAGGAGGAGGTTACCTCTATAACCGGCTTATGTGCCTTGTAGGCATTGCGCAGCTGGGTAATAAAGTCCCCGATCGTATCCATACCTACCAACTGGCTTTAGTGAGGCCGGGTATTTTGCCTTCTAAGGCAAGCTCACGCAATTTGATGCGACATATGCCAAAGTGCCGGTAATTTCCGCGCGGCCGGCCGGTGAGTTGGCAGCGGAAGCGCAGACGCACAGGCGAAGAGTTACGCGGCAGGAGCGCGAGTTCCTCCCAGCGCCCTTCCTTTTTGAGGCGAAGGCGCTTCTGAGCATACCGCTCGTAAAGCTTCCACCGCTTGCGCTCCCGAGCGATTACCGCATCCGTAGCCATACCCTATGCCTTTTGCTTCTTAGTTATGGGTTCATCCCGAAAAGGCATGCCCAGCGCCTTGAGTAGCTCTAAGGCTTCCCAATCCGTACGCGCACTAGTTACAAAGGTAATATCCATGCCCGCTATCTTGTAGACCTTATCTACGTCTATCTCTGGAAAGATAAGCTGTTCGCGTACCCCGAGGGTGTAATTCCCACGTCCGTCAAAGCCTGTGGGGGAAAGGCCCCGAAAGTCACGCGTACGAGGCAGGGCTACATGGATAAGTCGCTCTAAAAATTCGTACATCCGCGCGCCGCGCAGGGTTACTTTGACGCCGATGGGCATGCGCTTGCGCAGCTTGAAGCCCGCTACATCTTTGCGGGAGAGGGTTACTACAGGCCGCTGGCCTGTAATTAGGGCTAGCTCTTCTACAGCCTGTTCCAACAGCTTTTTATCCGAAACCGCCGCTCCTACACCGCGTGAGACCACGATCTTTTCCAGCCGCGGCACCTGCATGACATTTTTATAGCCCAGCTTTTCCTTGAGCTGGGGAATCACCTGCGTTCGGTAGAGGCGGTAAAGGTTAGGAACGTAGGTCATAGCGTTTTGCCAGATTTTTTGGCGTAGCGCACCCATCGGCCGCCCTCTAAACGACGACCTATGC
>JANXCX010000012.1 GCA_025059535.1 Bacteroidia bacterium | reverse complement strand
AATGCAGGAGTAGACACAGAACCCGGCTTACTACCCATACCCCTACCTAATTTTTTGTGTATTTTTGTCGTATGGAGATTCGCCGCTTGCATGACTTTCTCGCTGAGCAGCTTCAAAATCCGCGTGCCGACGCTATTGCGGCCAAAAAGCAGGGCCGATGGGTTACCTACAGTACCCAAGAGGTAGCACGCCTGGCCGATACGGTGAGCCGAGCCCTCCTGGCTTTAGGCCTGAAAAAAGGCGACCGCATCGCCCTCGTCTCCCCTAACCGCCCTGAATGGAATTTTATCGACCTCGGCGCCGTCCAAATCGGTGTAATCGTAGTACCTATGTACGCCAATTCCATCGCTAAGGAATACGAGTATATTATCCAACACTCCGAAAGCCGTCTGCTATTTTGCTCAGGCGGCGATATATGGGAAAAGGTGCGCAGCATTTTACCTAACTGCCCTACGCTGGAAAAAGTTTATACCTTTGACCCAGAGCCAGAGGCCACCCTATGGACGGAATTCCTCAAGCTGGGCGAAGCTAGCTCAGTGGATCTGACGCCCTATAAGGCCGCCGTCCAGCCAGAGGATTGGGCTACCTTTCTCTATACCTCGGGTACTACGGGCACGCCTAAGGGCGTTATTCTCACCCATCACAATATCGTCTCCAATATCCTGACCGTACGCGC
This sequence comes from Bacteroidia bacterium, assembly GCA_025059535.1. Classification (GTDB taxonomy): domain Bacteria; phylum Bacteroidota; class Bacteroidia; order SpSt-205; family SpSt-205; genus SpSt-205. The sequence continues at coordinate 25,985 of JANXCX010000012.1, read as the reverse complement.
CCTCAATCTCCTTCCTCGGAGTTCTAACCAGCAAGAGCTACGCGCCCTAAGCTTTCTGCCGCTCAATCACAGCTTTGAGCGGATGGTATTCTATACCTATCTGGCTATGGGAATCGGGGTATATTACGCCGAAAGCTTAGACAAAATCGCCGAAAACCTGCGTGAGGTGAAGCCCCATGTTTTTACTTCCGTGCCGCGCCTTTTGGAAAAGGTCTATGAGCGCATTATGGCTACGGGGCAGACGCTGACGGGCCTCAAGCGCCGCCTTTTCTTCTGGGCGCTGAAGCTGGTAGAGCACTACGACCCCGAACGGAAGGACTACCCACTCAGCTACCGCCTCCAACTGGCTCTGGCACGGGCGCTGGTCTTCCGCAAATGGAAAGAGGCGCTAGGGGGGAATGTACAGCTAATTGTAACTGGCGCAGCGGCCTTGCCGCGCTATCTGGCTCGCATCTTCTGGGGCGCAGGCTTCCATATCATGGAAGGCTATGGCCTTACCGAAACTTCCCCAGTCATCTCTGTCAATACCTTTGATGCCTATCGCATAGGCTCCGTAGGTAAGCCCATACCTGGGGTAGAAGTACGTATAGAACCCCTGGAAGGCTATCCGCCGAATGAAGGCGAAATCGTCGTGCGCGGCCCCAATGTAATGGTAGGCTACTACAAAAATCCCGAAGCTACCGCCGACGTCCTCAAAAACGGCTGGTTCTATACGGGCGATGTAGGCAAACTGGATAAAGACGGCTTCCTTTACATCACCGACCGGAAAAAAGAACTCTTCAAAACCGCGGGGGGTAAGTATATTGCGCCCCAGCCATTGGAGTCTGCCCTCAAAAGCTCCTTCTACATTGAGCAGGCAATGGTTGTGGGAGAAAATCGGAAATTTCCGGCGGCTTTGCTGGTGCCCTCCTTCCCGGCTCTGGAGAAATGGGCTCATGAACATAGCATTTCCTACACGAGCCGAGAGGACCTTATCCGCCATCCACGGGTACAGGAGCTAATTCAGGCGGAGGTAGACCGCATAAATGCGGACTTCTCCCAGTTTGAGCGCGTCAAGAAGTTTGCTCTCCTTCCTAAGGAATGGACGATTGAAGGGGGCGAGCTGACACCGACCCTCAAGCTCAAACGGCGCATTATCCTAAGTAAATATGCGGACGTAATTGAGTCCTTATATGCTGAAGCCGAGGCCCAAGCCCCAATCGTCCGCTAAGGGCTATGGCTACTTAGCGCTGGCTACGGAAATAGGGGCGCTCTTAGGCCTCTGGCTGGGACTGGGTTATCTCCTTCAGCGTTATACCGCCGCAGGCCCTCTGGCGCTTCTCTTAGGCGGGCTCGTAGGAGTCGCTCATGCCCTCTGGCACTTTATACGGCGCATTTCATAGTAGCCGATTTTTCCTAACTTTGGCTATATGCATCCCAAGCTGATTCAGCGATTGCGTTTTCTGGCCCTGAGCGTGGTAGGGCTAATGGGGTGTGGGAGAGTCATACTTCCAGCGGCTTACCTAAGTGCGCCCATAGCGCCGATGGTGCCCGTGGATCACCAGGGCTGGCGGGGCTATGGCGGCCTGCGTGTAGGACAGCTACCCATAGAAAAGGAAAGCGATACGGCTTCCGGAAGCAGCCTATTTGTTACAGGACAGTTTGGAGGAGTCTATCAGCATCAGATTTTCAAGCTTGAGATGAATGCTTTTGGAGGCTATCGTAAGGAAAGCTTAGTAGGCGTGGTAGATCCGTATAGCATCACCACTATCCCTTTTCACTTTCAGGCCCAGTTCATGGCCGTGCCATCGATCTCCCGCTCAGGTAAGCTGCGCTTGGAAGCTGGCGGCGCCTTAGGGGTGGGCGGGGAGGCCAATCTCGTACAAGGGGTGCCTACTCTGTCGGTTATTTTAGGCCTATATGGTCAAGTAGGTCCCCATACCACTATCGGCTTTCGCTATAATATAGGCTTCTTAGGTACGGGTTTGACGCTTTCGGCGCTTTATAAGAGGAGGGTACAGCTATTTTTCGCTACGCTGCCTCTTCTTCTGGCAATAGGAATCCGAGAGGGATATCTTGTTTTGCCCTGGACCACTGGCATACAGGCCTACTTTTAGAGCTTGAACTATACTAGAAATTCTCTACCTTTGCGGCGCTATGCGTAGGCTTTACTGGATTTCACGCCAGATGTGGCTTTTGCCTTTCCTGGCGAGTAGCGTTTTATTAGGTCAGAGCTTTGACTTAGGTATCGTAGGTGGTCCTCAACTGGGGACGTACCGCGCCTCACTTGGTGATTTCAGCCTCTCGGAAACTGAGTTTGGCCTTTTTGGCGGGCCTTCCCTTCTCCTAAGCCTCAACGACAATTTGCGCTTCAGTGCTGATCTCCTTATCTCCTGGACTAGGTTTAGCAGCGAAGATAGAGAAGATGAAAACTACACGCTAAAATACACGCGATCTAACGTCTTTTTGAAGATACCTATTATGGCGCGCTATAAGTTCTCTCTGGGTTCTTTTGCGTTGGAGGGTGGCGCAGGCCTTCAGCTCGGCTACTGGCTAGCTGCGCAGTATAAAGAAACTATAACCGAGACCTACAGAGATATGCAGGGAAACCGAGTTACTACGACATCCACCAGGAGCGGTAGCTTATTTGAGGACGATGATAGTGAATATAATCGCATAGCCCTAAGCATCCCTCTTATGGCAGGGGCGGTCTTCCCGATGGGAAATGGCGAGCTGGGAGCCTACCTGCGCTGGGATCCGATGGTGACAAACCTGTATGGCGGGGATGGTGATTTCCGACTTACTCACTCTACCCTTGGAATTATGGTAGCCTACTACTTCGGTTTAGGTAGGTAGAGGGTCAGGGGGCATACCCTTTGTGTAGCTTAGGGGGAGTCAGGAAGCTAAGCGGGCTCCCCCTCTTTCTTTAATGCCGCTGGGAAGCCGTACTTTTGTTCTCTACCCCTAAGATGGAGGAGCTTCTGGAAAAGGCGCTGGCGGGGGAGTTCCTCTCCGTAGAGGAAGGGCTAAAGCTCTATGAGGATGCTCCCCTGCCCCTTCTTATGGCCTATGCGCACGCGCTGCGCCTGCGCCTAAAAGCCGATACCCCGAATATCGTTACCTGGCAAATTGACCGCAACGTCAATACCACCAATATCTGCGTAGCTAACTGTAAGTTTTGCAATTTCTTCCGGCCGCCTGGCCATCCTGAAGGGTATGTAACCGATGACGAAACCTACCGGCGTAAGATTGAGGAGACTTTGGCTCTGGGCGGAGACCAGCTCCTTCTTCAAGGTGGGCATCATCCCGATTTGGGAATTGCGTTTTATGAAGGGCTTTTTCGTAAGCTCAAAAGCTGGTATCCCAATCTGCGCCTGCATGCGCTTTCGCCGCCGGAGATTGTACATATTTGTGAGCGGGATGGTCTTACCTATGAGGAGGCCTTAGTGCGGCTGCGGGCGGCGGGTCTGGATTCCCTGCCGGGGGCAGGGGCGGAAATCCTTGTAGACCGTGTGCGGCGGCTTATCTCGCGCGGTAAGTGTACGGCGGAGCAGTGGCTGGAAGTGATGCGTACGGCCCATCGCTTAGGCATCCCTACCAGCGCAACGATGATGTTTGGGCATGTGGAGACGATTGAGGAACGCCTGATTCACCTGGTCAAAATCCGTTCGCTTCAGGCCGAGAAGCCTGAAGGGAGTTATGGCTTTACGGCTTTTATTCTATGGCCTTTTCAGGCTGAGGGGACACGGCTGCAGCGGGTGCGGGGCATTCGGAATCGGGTTACGCCCCAAGAGTATGTGCGGATGCTGGCGCTGAGCCGCCTTATGCTGCCTAATATTCCTAACATTCAGGTTTCATGGCTGACGGTAGGGCCAGAGGTAGCGCAGGTGTGCCTCCATGCGGGAGCCAATGACATGGGCTCCATCATGATAGAGGAAAATGTGGTTTCGGCGGCGGGGGCGCGCTATAGGCTTACCGCAGCGGAGATTCAGCGGGTGATTCGGGCGGCGGGCTTTGAACCGCGTCTGCGGGATCAGCTCTACCGCTTTCGCGCCGAGGTGCCGGTGGGCTAAGAGTTACGTTCCAGCGTAGGGCTAGCCAGAGTCGATGGCGCGGGGCTGACTGGGGTAAGGCGAAGTGGATGTAGCCTATTTCCACCGACCAGGGCTTTTGGCGCGGGAAGGCAAGGACAACCCAAAACCGCTGCTGGCGTAAATCCACCCGCCAAGGGCGCCGCAGCGTCCAGTGGTTCCAGAGCATTTCTTCGATAAGGATAAGCCAGAAATGCCGGCGTAAGCGCCAGCGCCCGCGCAAAAGGGGACGGAAAAGCGCTTCCCTGAGCTGACTCTGTTCCCAGCGCTGCTCTAAAGTCAGGCTCCCTGAGAAGGCTGAATTAATCTGCCACTGCCAGCGCTCCAAAAGGCGGTACTGAATAAAGCGGCGCGGGGTATAGGCGTCAAACCAGAGGAGCGTTCCGTGGAGGAAGTGGGCTGGTCTAAAGCGATAACCGAAACTGCCCGAGATAAGAAAGGCCTCCCAGCCCTGTGGGGAAAAGCGCGGCTGCAGGACGAGTAGGCTCTGGTAGGCTCCCTGACGGCCCCAATTCAGCCCCACTTGCTGTAGCGTCCATGCCCCCCAACTTTGCCCGCTGACTACTCCGATTAGGCTTACCCACCAGAAGCGCCGCGACCACTCCACGCCCAGCGAAAGTAAGAAAGGGATGCCTTTACTTTGTGGCATGTCTCAGACGGGAGGCAAGGTAATAGCCCGCGCCCTACGCGATATAGGTATGACGCATCTTTTTACGCTCTCAGGCGGCCACATTATGGAAATCTATGAGGGCTGCGCTGACTTAGGGGTACCGGTGATAGACTTTCGGCATGAGCAGGCGGCGGGTTTTGCGGCGGAAGCGGCCGCGCGGCTGACCCGCCGCATCGGGGTGTGTGCCGTAACAGCCGGGCCCGGGGTTATGAATGTGGTTACGGCCGTAGCCAACGCCTGGCGCTCCCAGACGCCTATGATTGTAATCGGTGGTCAAGCAGCCCAGCCTACCTTAGGTAAGGGTGCCCTCCAGGAGATGGACCATGTAGCCGTTCTAGCCCCGATTACCAAATGGTCGGTACGCGTCCCTTCCCCGCGTGAAATACCCGATTATGTGCAGCGGGCTTTTGAAGCCGCTACCAGCGGTGTGATGGGCCCCGTCTTTCTGGAGTGTCCGATGGATATTCTTTTTGACCGGGCGGGTTCGGTGGTGGTAGAGATGGATGGAAGGGTAGCACCGCTGCCTGTAGGGGAGCGGGAAGTTCAACAGGCCGCCGAGCTTCTGCGTCAGGCCCAGCGCCCCGTGCTATTACTCGGAAGCCAGATTCTCTTCTCCCCGCAGGCGCCGCATATAAAGGCTCTGGTAGAAGTGCTCAGCCTGCCTACCTATCTCAATGGCATGGCGCGGGGCCTTCTGGGGGCTGAACATCCACTTTTCTTTCTGCACTCGCGCAAGGCCGCCCTAGCCCAAGCGGATGTAGTGATTCTAGCAGGGGTACCGCTGGACTTTCGGCTCAATTACGGCGCCTCTATCGCAGAGGGCGCGCAGCTTATTCGGATAGATCGCGATGCTGGCGAGCTTCAGCGGAACCGCCCGGGGGCGGTGAATGCTCACGGGGACCCGGGTGATTTTCTCCAGCGGCTGGCCCAAACCTTCAAGCCGCCCCTCACCGCCTGGCGCGAATGGAAAGAACAACTGCTGGCTGAGGAGCAGCGGCGTCAGGCCCAAATACACGCCGAAGCAGCCACCTCTACACGCCCAGTAAATCCCCTTCGGCTGGGGCTGGAAATAGATAAACTGCTTACACCGAAAAGTATCGTAATTGGTGATGGGGGGGATATTGTGGGCAGTTCGGCTTATACCATACGGCCTAGGGGGCTGGGGCAGTGGTTAGATGCAGGGCCGCTGGGTACGTTGGGCGCAGGGGCGCCCTATGCCATAGCGGCTAAGCTCCTCTTTCCCGAGAGCGATGTGTGGGTAGTTTTCGGGGATGGTGCCTTCGGGCTGAATGGCATGGAGTATGACACGGCGGTGCGCTTCAATCTCCCCTTCGTAGGGGTGATTGGTAACGATGCCGCCTGGACGCAAATCAAGCGGGCTCAACTTCCTATGTATGGGCGCGCTATTGCTACGGACCTGCGGCTCACGCGCTACGACCAGATGGTGGAAGCGTTAGGGGGCTGGGGCTGCTTTGTAGAGGATACGGCTGAGCTGCCAGAGGCCTTAGAGCGGGCACGTGCTTCAGGCAAACCCGCCCTCGTGAATGTACATATCGGCGAAACCGAATTTCGGAAAGGATCTATCTCTATGTAAGGCTTAGCGCTGTACGATAGCGAATCGCCGCACGGCCCGCAGACGTCCCTGTCCATCCAGCCAGTGTGCATAGTAGAGCCCCTCGCTTAGCTCAGGTAGCGCAAGCAGCTGACTCTCCTCGGTATTCACTTCTAAAACGCACACGCGCCGGCCAATCAGGTCTAGCACTACCACCCGTTCGCCCTCGCCTATTTGCTCGCCGCGCCGAATCAAGGCATGGCGACTAGGATCATAATGGAGTTCCGCTTCGCGTCGGGCTAGCTGCGCCTGCCCCACCGCAAGCCCTAAAAACAAGATAAGGCGCCGCATACTAAGAGGCCTAACAAAAACCGTGCTCATTTACTCCGTGCAGGGCAGGAGGTAAAGCCGAAGGCGCCGAATGCCTATTAGAGTGTCCTGCCGAATATAAGGCAGCAGCCCCACCCGATATACCCCTGTATAGGAAAGGGCCAACTGGGGAATGATTATTTGGGAAAATCTTCGGTTCTTTTTATACCAGTATCCCAGCGAGTCGGCAAACACTAAGTGAAAGCGCGCTTTCGTAGGCGGCTGATTAGGGGGCTGGAAAAAGAAGAGCACATACATGTTGCGCCACGGGTAGGTTTCTTCTAATTCTATCTGGAGTTCTACTTTTCGGCAGGGTTGGATAGTGGGCACCTCAAAGGTTTGCCATAGGGTATCCGGGTACAGCCAGGTATAGCCCGGGAAGGTGTGGTCTAAGACTTTTTGCCGGCTGCTACAGGCCCAGAAGGTCAGGCAGCTCAGCGCTGAGATTGAGGCAACCGTTTTCCGTAACGAGGAGGTCATTTTCAATTCGGATGCCGATCCCTTCATTTGGAAGGTAGAGGCCAGGTTCGCAGGTAACTACGGCACCTACTGGCAGGGCTTCATAGCGGGAACCTACATCATGTACGTCTATCCCTAAGAAGTGGCCTAGGCCGTGGGGAAAGAAGCGTTTGTAGGCGTTAGGCTCGGCATCGGGTGGAAGGAGACTGAGGGCCTTTAGCCCTTCCTGCATGTATTCGCCGACGGTTTGATGCCACTGGTGGAGGCTTAGGCCAGGGCGGAGTAGGCGCTGGGCATAGGCTTGCACGTCCGCCACCCAACGAAGGTAGCGCTCCACTTGCTTGGAAACTGGACCTACGGGGAGCGTGCGCGTAAGATCAGCGTTATAAAAACCCAGCCGGGCGCCTATATCTATAAGCACTAGCTCCCCTTCGGCAAGCGGCTGGCTATTGTGCGTGTAGTGGAGGATACAGGCGCGGGGTCCACCCGCTACGATAGGTGGGAAAGCCGAAAAGGCGCGCCCCCGCAGAAAGATCCGCTGGATTTCTGCCTCTATCTCATACTCCATGACCCCTGCGTGCAGGAGGGGCAGGAGGGCCTGATAGGCTTCAATCGTGAGGCGGATCGCTTCCTGAATAAGGGCCAGCTCTTCGGGGTCCTTTTGGAGCCGAAGGCGGGTAAGCAGCGGGGCCAACCGATGAATAGCATGAGCCGGGAATTCCTGTTGGAGCCGACGGGCAAAGCGGTGGGCCGGGGAAGGTACAAACGTATGGGTTTGGCGGTCATGCTCGTTGAAGTCTAGCGCTACGCCTTGGATTTGGCTTACTAGGCGCCGCCAGAAGTTTGGCCATTCGCTGAGGGGTTGAACCTCCGCTACGCCGCTGCGCGCCTGTGCCTCCTTAATCCCATAGCTCCAGCCTTCCCAGAGCTTTTTCTCCGGTGAAGGTGGCTGGATGAAAAGTACCTCTCGCTGCTCGGGCAAAGGCGCCTCCGGAAAAAGCCAGAGTAAAGCGTGCGGCGTCTCTATACCCGTGAGGTAGAAGAAGTTGCTGTTTTGTTGAAACGGTAGGGTTGTGTCTGCTTCGCCGGCTAAGGGTTCATTCGCCCATAAGATGGCCGCTACGCCAGGCGGTAAGAGTTGGGCCAAGCGCTGGCGATGCCGTACAAAAACCTCCGTCGGTAAGGTAGGATGCCGAAACATTTGGCAAAGAGATTAAGGGCTAGCCTTCACAGACGGTACCTGGAGGGGCACCACCGGGGTAGTTCCATACAGATTGGGATTATACATCGCCAGAATGCTCAAAGCAGGCATGACGTAGGTGCCCCCATAGGTTACCTGCGCCCTTAGGCTAAGTCGGACTTTAGGTTTTCTTAGGGTCAAGTAGCAGCGCAGCTGGTCCTCTCGGCTATCTACATACACTAGGTCGGCACCCTCTAGGTGAATCGGCGCTTCTTCAGGGAAAAGGCGGGGATTGAGGACCTCCCAGCCTGAAGGTATAGGGATAGTGAGGGCCACCTGATAAAGGGGAAGGGGGGCATAGTCGGTTTGAATATCTACATGCCACTTCACACTTTGGCCAGGCTGGAGGTTGGGGTAGGCAGGGGTTTCCCAACTGGTTTGCAACCTAAACCCACTGGTTTGGGGCGGCTGGGGCTTTATGGGTATGCCTTCTGACCAAATTAGGGCATACAGGCTATCTCCGCCCAGATTGGCTAAGTGTATCACTGAGTCGGATTCAGCACGTATGTTAATCCCAACGGGTGAGGTATTTAGCTTGAAGGTTTTTGAAGCCAGGCGCACTTCAGCTTGGACAGCCTTTCCACTCGGGCTGATGCGCTGAAGGGCTAAAAGAAGCCAAGCCGTCTCCTGCGTAGAGTAAAAATAGCGCTGTACTAGTCTGTCGGCGAGTTCGCTTTGAAGCCGTTGAACACTCTCGGAAGGCAAGGCGCGTTTAGAAGCGGGCACGAAACTCTCGGCATAAATCCATAAGGCTTCGTCGCGCCAGGGTGAAATAAGTTCCTCATAAACAAACGGCTCCGTTTTAGGCTTAGCGGAGGAGGGCGGGGGGAGAGGCAGTTCGGCTTGTGCATAGGCGGCTCGCCACAGTGCCCGTTGCACAGGCGAGATAACTCTGGCCATCTGGCTCAACGCCGGTAAGGCCTCGGCTATTTCTTTCCCATACGCTTGGGCTACTACGAACGCCCGATAGGCGGCGGTATGGCTGGCATAATCGTAAGTCTGGCTGTACAGGAGGTTTTTCTGGTAGGCTAAGGCCTTCTCCAGCAAAGGCTTAGCCTCAGCGTAGCCTGCCTGAGCGGCTAAGAGGAGGAAGTGAGTGATATATACGCTGAGCCAGGGGTCGGCTGAACCGCCTGGCCAGTAAGCAAAGCCGCCCTCAGGCGTCATAACCTCTCGGAGCATAGAAAGGCTGGCGCGTACCATTTGGGCTATTTGCGCCTCATTATACCCACTAAGTATCTCAAGCCACTGCCCCACCACAAGGGCTACAAGGGCTTTGGAAGTTATCTGCTCGCCGCAGCCATGCGGGAAGGTAGCCAGCTGGCGTAGGGCTGGTGCATAGAAGATAAGCGGACTGGTGCCCACTACTAGCCGAGTCTTACGCGTGGCGGGGAAGTGGTCGGCGGTAGGAAGCCGGAGAATTTCCTCCTGCTTTGGCCCTAAGCGGTAGGCGACCCACTGATGCTGGAGAGGCTGGGCAGGGCGCAGGTTAAGGGGCACTTCCTGCACGAGGCGGTTATCTAAGTAGAGCTGGGCTTTGGCTTCGCCTATGGGGACTAGCCCCTCTAGACTAAGTGGTAGGATGGCGAGGCTATGGGGCATAAGCTTGTAGCGACCCTCGGAGGGCGTGAGCCGGAAGGCCTGACTGGGTAGGACGATTTTCCAAGTGCCTTCCTTAGGCTCGGCCGTTGTATTATGGAGGCTAAGAGAGGCTGATATTCTATCGCCCAAGCTAAGGTAGGGGGGCAGACTCAGACGCGCTACCACTGGCTGACTGACTGTGGTAAAGCTTTCCCCCATTCCAAACTGGCGCTCTGTAGCCGCATAGGCGCGCCAGCGCAGCTTGCCCGTGAAGCTAAAGGGCAGTTGGGCTGTAATGCGTACCCGCCCTTGGCCATCAGCCTTTAGCGCAGGCCAATAAAAGCTTACGGTACGCGGGTAGGTATAGGACTTTGCCGCTCTGCCTTGCTCAGAAGCCGCCCCAGCTATCACCATCTCTTCTGAAGAACTAGCTTCTTCCCCCCCACCTATTGTATGGGGGCCCCAGGGGGCGGTGTAAGGAAGCTGTTCGGCTACTACCAGCTCATGGGCGCGCTTCTGATAGAAGAAATCATGGGGATTGCCCACCTCCTGCCGCTGAAGCACCGCTAGGCCCATATCTAGGCCACTTAGAAGGACTTGGGCGTATGGGGCTGTTTGAACTTCTACCGTGAGGCTGGTGCCAGATAGAACTTCTGTAGGTGCCTGAATGGTAACAGGCAGGCGGCTTCTGGGCGGCTCTATGGGGAGATAAATCAGGCCACGCCCCGTACGGAAAGGCACCCCCCAGCCTGGCTCGTAAAAGGCCACTGCATGAAGGTAGAGGCCAGGGGCATAAGCCGCCTTTACTGTAAATTCCACATTTACGGTGGGTTCGCGCGCCTCTACCCACCAGCTGTCCCATACCTTTTCCCGCTCAAGGGTCAAAAGGACGCGGCCAGGAAAGGGAAGCTTGAGTAGGGCCTTAGCTTTCTGGCCGGGAGCATAAGTAGGCTGCTGCGGCACAATCTGTATGAAGCCCTCGGGGTCGCCGCGCAGGCTAGCCAGCGCACCCATTCCCCAGGCTTCTACGCGTTGAACAGTAGGGAAGCGCTGCTCAGGCGCCCAAATCCGAATTTCGTACTCTCCGCCCTCTGGCGGGATAAAGTTAAAGAGACCCTCCCCTTTTTGGGTTGGGATCAGGCCGCGGTAAATCACCTTTTCCTGACCTTCATAGGCATGTTCCTCATGGTAGGCGCGGTAATAGCCGTACCAGTAGCCTCGGTGTATTACCTCCACATGCAGAGAGATAGGTGCCGTATAGGGCTGAAGGCTATCAGTAGTAAGGAGGCGTAGGGGAAGAGGCGTAGGCGTTCCCACGAAGATCCAGGGCGGAAGCTTTTTCATACCCACTAAGACGGGCTGGGTGAGACGGACCAGACGGCGGGTAGCAAGGTTAGGCCGGCCTTCGTCGTCTCGTAGAATAGCGGTGACTAGCAATTCCCCGTACCCCCAGCCTTTAGGTAAGGGTAGAGCTGTGCTGAAGGTACCCTGAGGGCCCAGCGTGAAAGGAATACTGGTAGAAAAGGAGTCCAGGGCGCTACGGGGAATATTTATGTCCCAGATGTAATCCTGCCAGGCTGGGCCGCTGAGGGAGAGGGGCTTCCACCGCAGGCTTAGTTCCCCTTCAAGGCCACCGGCAGGGGCCCCATGCCAGAAAACCGCCTGGAGGTTCAACTTCGCTGTTTGCCGCTGGTGTTCCAGAGCCATCTGTATATGTAGCCGGGGGGGGCGGAAAAATTCTACTTGGAGGCTAAGGCTATTGAGGGGGGTAGAGGTGGGTTCCCCGCTGGCAAAAACCTGCCAGGTGTAGGTGCCTGTAGGGGCGTTGGGAGAGAGGCGGTAACGCCAAGTCCAGAAGCCTTGCTTATCCGTCTTAAGGGGGCCTCGCCATAACTCGCGACCTTCAGGGTCGGAAAGTAGGCCCTCAAAGGTCATTTCTTTTGCGTAGCTAAGATCGGGCCGAAGCCGGGTCAGCCCTGCGAGGGTGATTGTATCTCCTGGAACGTATAAGGTGCGTCCAGGCTGAAGGTAAATCAGAGGCCCACTGGCTTGAGCAGAAAGGCCTTCGGTTTCAAAGCTCCACCGGTAAGGTCGTAGGGCGCGCAGCGTGAGATAGTTGAGCTGGCCTTCCCACAGGCTCCCGATTCCCTCCACCTCAGCCGAAGGGGGCACACGAAGGACGGCCTTCCCCGCCTGGTCTGTGGTACCACGGGCTAGGATTTCGCCAGAGGGGCCCCATACTTCTATCCTAGCGCCCGAACAGGGTTTGCCCGTATTGGACCTTATCGCCCACACACTTAGCTCTTCCGCGCCTTTGCGGGCCAGAAGGAGGTAATCGCTCACTACTACCCAAGTGCTTATTTGGCGGTCATAGAAGTCGCCCCCTTCTTCTGAGGGAAGCTGAATTTGTAGGGCGTAAAGCCCTGGAGGGAGGTCATAGCCTAAGCCGTACCAAAGCTGGCCGCCTTGTTGGCGTTTAGGTAGAGCTGAAAGGGGCAGGCGTCCTCGGCGGAGCACCTCACCGTACATGTCTAAATCGCCAAACTGAGGCCCACCCCAGCCGTACCACTGAGAGCTTAGTTGCTCAGGGGACGGATAATTTGCATAGAGTGCCTCGGCCTGCTGACGGAGAAAGAAGCGTACATTCTGGGGTGCAATGCGCCAAATCGTGTGCTCTACCTGCTTAGCCCCTGAAGGGGCGGTGAAGTAGAGCGGCGTGCCAGGGGTAAGGAAATGCACATAGGGTTGGAGCCACTCTAGGCGCCGGGAGAAGGTAGGCGTGATTACCAAGGAAAGGGGTTTGGCCAGCTGGGGGCCGCCGTCCGGGAAGCCCGCCGCCAGTTCTATGCGGATCGGCTCGCGAGGAATTTCTTGAGGAAAGAGGTAAAGCTCTAGCCCATTTACCCAAACCTGAAAAGCAGGGGTGGAAGGCAAACGAAGAAAACTCCTAATCTGCTGCCGGTAGGGCTCTATCCACCGATTGAAGCGCAGCCGTATGCGTCTTTGAGGCTCTTCCCACACGCTTTCCCGTAGGTACAAGGCCGATTTGTGGGTCTCGGAAAAATTCAAGGTAGCTCCCCGAATGCGCTCAGTTTTAGAGGTGTAGGAGGCTAGGTGTAAAAAGCCAGAGGGAGAGCTAGGTAGAAGACCTAAAGCGGCGCGCTCGGAAACCGCTACCCACTCTATCGGTACGCGACGCCCAGCCCCATCAGTAAGGGTGAGGTGGAGCCGGTTCAAATCTAGCTGTTTGATAGGGGCATTTGCTTGGATATATATTGCGGCTTCCCCGGCTGGTCCTACATGCGGCAGGGTATCCGCTACAATCTCCAGTGGAGCCACACGAAATCTCACCTGACCACGCAGCGGCGAAGGCCGAAGGGCTTTCAGGGTATACGTCTGGCCTGCCTGCAGGGGGGCCCCAGTAATAAGCAGAGCGGCTTGCTTACCTAAGCGCTCGCAGCTCAGAATAGGCACATAAGGTTCCAATTTGAAGGACAGCGGTATTTTCTCGGCCAAAGGCTGGCGAAAATGAACAACTATGGCTTGCACGCCGGGGGGTAAGCCGGTCGGCGGCAGCGCTACCTGAAAGTCTTTTCGCTGGCTACTGACCCAGAAAAAACTACCCACGATGGCGGCCCCTACCACCAGCCCCCCTAAAATGTAGGTCAGGCCATATTTTCGGCGCATACGCAAAAATACCTACCTTAGGCGCGTGGGAACTGCTGCATCGGCTGCTTCTGGCTTTTCCGCCAGAGACGGCTCATAGGCTGGCGTTTCGGATTTTGCGAAGCTTAGGCGCTATTGGGCTATGGCGGGAGAGGCCACCCTTAGTGGCCCCTCGGTCGCTGTGGGGCCTTACTTTTCCTCATCCTATTGGCCTGGCGGCTGGTCTGGATAAGAATGCCGAGCTTCTGGATTTCTGGGCGCACTTAGGCTTTGCTTTTGTGGAAGTGGGTACCGTAACTCCGCGCCCCCAACCCGGGAATCCCCGCCCGCGCCTCTTTCGCATCCCTCAGGATCAGGCTTTACTCAACAGAATGGGCTTCAACAATGCCGGGGCCGTAGCCATAGCCCGCCGCTTGGAAAAACGACCCCCTGGCCTCATTGTCGGAATAAACCTTGGCAAAAACAAGGATACACCCCTACCACTGGCCTATAAGGACTACGCTACAGCCTATCATCGGCTAAGAGACCATGGGGACTTTTTCGTGCTAAATGTAAGCTCGCCTAATACGCCAGGACTCAGGCTACTCCAAGAAAGAGAGTGGCTTAAAGGCATTTTGCGGGCCGTTCTGGATGTCTCGGGCGGCCAGCGACCAATCCTTATTAAGGTATCTCCTGACCTTGCGCCAGAGGCTTTAGAAGAGGCGGCCTATTTGGCTAAAGAGGAAGGCGCTTCGGGAATTGTAGCCACTAATACTACAACCCAAATAAAATATCCCCACTTGGGCGAAGGGGGAGTAAGTGGAAAACCGCTCAAGCCTTTACGCCGAGTGGCCCTACAACGCCTCAAACCCCTCGGCCTGCCGATTATTGCTACGGGAGGATTTCTGAGTAAGGCAGATATATTAGAAGGGCTAGAGGATGGGGCGGCCCTTGTAGAGCTTTACACAGGCTTAGTCTACAAAGGCCCCCATCTCCTTAGGGAAACCTTGACTGCCCTGCAACAAAGTACCCCGTAGGGGATTTGAACCCCTGTTTCCTCCTTGAAAGAGAGGTGTCCTAGACCGGGCTAGACGAACGGGGCAACTAAGCAGGGCAAAGGTACAACTTTTCCTTGAATTGTCCTACTTCTTCTTAGGGGGGGCTTTTTTGGCTGCGGCCTTGCCCGCAGACTTAGCCGAGGACTTAGGGGTAGAGGATTTAGAGCCACCGCTCCCTTTGGAGGTAGAGGCAGCCTTTTGGGCGGAAATCTCTTTCCGCACCGTATGAGCCCAATTCTTCAAGGCCAGCAGGGCTTTACGCGCGCGCGTTCCTGCCGCCTTGTTGCCATCGTCATAAAACTTCCGCAGGTCTGCCTGAAGCTCTTCTACGAGCTTAGCGAGTTCTTCGTACCGCTTCGTCATAGGAGTGAAGTTTAGTATTTAGAGACAAAGGTAAGTATTTTTTTAGGAAATAGCGCGCCCTTCCCCTTGTCCCTTACTCCACATATAATCCACACTCTGCCTTTCCTGCCTTTTTTGCCGTCGTTCTACAGACTCTGCCAATCATCCTCCAGAGAAGTCAAAAAAATTGCCAACTCCCTTACCTTAGGGACCGCGGCGGCTGAGATGCTCAAAACAGCTTATATTTGGAGCTATGCTAGGCCTAGTCCGTTTAGGTTTGCTTAGCGGCTTTTTATTTAGCCAAGGAAGTAAAGTCGCCTTTTTTCAAGGTGATTGGGAGCTTTTACTGGAAGAAGCGAAAAAGCAGCGTCGTCCAATATTTGTGGATTTCTATACCACCTGGTGTGGTCCCTGCAAAATGCTAGAGCGCTACACTTTCTCTGACACCAGCGTAGCGGTTTACGTTCAGGCCAACTATTTAGCCTATCGGGTAGATTGTGAGCGGGGCAAAGGCCCTATGCTAGCCAATACTTTCCGCGTGAAGGCCTATCCCACGATTGTATTTTTATCTCCGGAGGGTAGGGAGGTAGGGCGCCAAGTAGGCTTTGTGGATGCGGCTACTTTCCTTGCTCTGCTGCGGCGCTATCGTGAAGGCACCGACTTCGCTGGGCCTGGCTCAGACCTGCCTAAAACCCACTCGCATCGGTGAGCCTGCGAGCCTGGGGGCGCCTACTGGCCAACTTCTTCTTTTGGCCTCTTTGCGCCATAGCGCAGCAGGCCTATATCCAATTTTTCTCGGGGAGCTGGGAGGCCTTGCTTCAGGAAGCCCAGCGCACTAATAAAGCCATCTTTGTGGAATTCTATGCCGTATGGTGCGAGCCCTGCAAGCGGCTAGAGCGCTATACTTTCACTAACCCCGAAGTAGCCGCCTATGTGCAAAACCACTACCTCGCCTATAAGGTAGACGGGGAGCAGGGCGAGGGGGCGCGTCTGGCTAAGCAGTTTCGGGTACGCGCCTATCCTACCCTCCTTTTTCTTTCTCCCTTGGGCGAACAGGTAGGTAAACAGGTAGGCTTCGTAGAGGCACCTGTGCTTTTGGGTCTCCTTAAGAATCACTATAATAAAGTATTTGGCCGCTCCGAAGAGAGTCCGCATTCATGGGAAAAATTTGTGGATGAATACCGGGTATTTTTTTATGCCCTTTTGGCTAAGGCATGGGAGGCGCAATTTCGGCAGAGCTTTTACCGGTGGCAACAGGGCGAAAATCCCGAGGTGGAGGCGCTTCCTCCGACCGAGCGCGAGGTTTTTCAAGCCTTAGTTACTTGGCGGCAGGGGGGGCGCACGACCGCTCTTCAACAGCTTCATCATCATCTCTTTCAGAATAAGCGTCTCACGCCTAACCAAAGCCTTTGGCTGGGTGCCTATGCCCTCTTGTATGGAGACCCTGTACCAGCTGAGGCTTTACAGTGGGCTAGCTACGCTACTCAAGAGGACCCGACGGGTTCGGCTTATCTCACGCAAGCGGCCCTTTA
Source organism: Bacteroidia bacterium (assembly GCA_025059535.1). Classification (GTDB taxonomy): domain Bacteria; phylum Bacteroidota; class Bacteroidia; order SpSt-205; family SpSt-205; genus SpSt-205. The sequence goes on along the minus strand of JANXCX010000012.1, from coordinate 9,467 downwards.
CTACCGTTTGGGCCGCAAAGCGGAAGCCCAAACCGCCCTTAAGATCGCTCAGCGCGAGCTACCTGCGGACCACCCCGCCGTAGTAAAGCTTCGGCAACTGCTTCTGGCCCCCTGAAAACCACAGGGCTTCCCTTCTAACTTTGCCTAGTGCGCCTCTACTTCTTAGCGATAACCTTTCTGCTCGCGCAGCCGCAGCTTGTCTTCCAAGACAGCGTGCGGCAGGTGTATGTATATCGGCTCAAGAATGGCTTTACGGTAGTAGCCAGCCCTAATCCTAGTGCACCGCAGGCATTTGTAGTAGTAGCCACGCGGGCCGGCAGCAAGCACGACCCGCCTACCCACACAGGGCTAGCCCACTACTTAGAGCATATGCTCTTCAAGGGTACGGATCGATTGGGTACGCTGGCCTATGATAGGGAAAAGCCTCTGCTGGATACCATAGAAGCTCTGTACGAAGTATATAACCACACTACGGACTCGCTGGTACGATTGGCGATTTACAAAAGGATAGATTCGGTGGCGCAGCTGGCGGCCCGGTGGGCTATCCCTAATGAGTATGATCGCTTGGCCAGCGCGTTAGGGGCCTCTGGCACAAACGCCTTCACTACCTTTGATGTAACCGCCTATATCAACACCATCCCTGCTTCCCATCTAGAGATCCTTTTGCGCTTAGAGGCGGAGCGTTTCCGTAATCCTGTTCTGCGTCTTTTCCACACCGAGCTGGAAGCCGTATATGAGGAAAAAAACATTTCGCTGGACAATGAGATCCGAGAGCTCTCCGATAAGGTGTATGCGGCGCTTTTTCCCGACCATCCCTACGGTACCCAAACCACTATAGGTACGATTGCCCACTTAAAGAACCCCTCTATATCGGCTATCAAGCGGTATTACGCTACCTACTATGTGCCAAATAATATGGCGCTGATTGTGGTGGGGGATATTGTGCCGCAGCAGGTGGCCGAATGGGCGGATCGATACTTTGGAGGCTTTCCAGCGCGACCCTTGCCGCCTTTTCCCTATCCTAAAGGGGGGCCTTCGCCTTTGCGGAAAAAGGTGCGCGTAGAGGTAACTGGTCCTAAGCCGCCCTCCGTACAGTTGGCCTTTCGCTTGCCCCCGATTGGCACGCCAGCCGCCCAAGCGGCCCTCCTTTTAGACCAGATTCTATCCAATAGTGCTGGGGGCCTTCTGGATGAGCTGCTTGTACAAACCCGAAAAGTGCGCTCCGCCGGCAGCCACCTTAACTTCTTAGCCGACCATACCGTTCATGTCCTCTATGCCGAGCCGCGCCCAGGGCAGCCGCTGGAAGAAGTAGAAAAGCTTCTTTGGGAGGCCTTGAGGGAAGTGGCAAAGGGAAAATTTGGCGACTCGCTCCTTTCGGCGGCTATTAATGGCCTCCTTCTTCAGCAAGCCAAGCGCTGGCGGGAAAATACGGGCCGGGCCTATCAATTACTGGATATTTTCGTCAAGGAGCGTCCTTGGGCCGAGGGCCTATATGCCGTAGAGGCCCTGCGTCGCCTTTCCCGAAAGGACCTTGTAGCGCTCTTGAAGACCCACTATCGGCCAAAAGCCTGTGTAGTAGCCTACAAGCGCCAAGGCGAACGGCCTTTTATCCCCAAAGTACCTAAGCCGCCTATTACCCCCTTAACTATTCAGCGTAAAGAATTTTCTACCTATGCTACTGCTTTTCTTGAAGAGGCTCGGCATATCTCCCCAAAACCACCTAAGTTTGCTCACTTTGACTCGGTATTTGATAAAAGCAGTCTCCAGGGCAGGGTGCCTTTTTATGCCTTGCGTAATACCGACGATAGCCTCTTTACCCTTATATGGTACCTGCCTATAGGGAGCCATCATGATAAATGGCTGCCCCTTATCCTGCGATATTATGAGCATGTCAGCCCGCGCAGTATGACTCTTGCCAGCTTCAGGCGCCAGCTCTTTATGCTGGGAGGTGAGCTGGAAATACATGGGGGCGACTTAGAAACGTATGTAGTTCTGCGCGGCTTTCGCGCCAACCTCCTGCCTTTGGCCCGTCTGGTAGACTCGCTTCTTCAAACCCCTCAGGTAGATGAGGATATGTGGACCTTTATTCGGGCTAATACCCTCAAAAGCCGAGCGGACCTCAAAGAAGACCCGAATGCCATTCAAAGTTTTCTAATCGCTTATGCGCTTTATGGAAGTGAGCATCCTCGCAAGAATATACCCTCAGCTGAAGAACTTAGGCTGATGACGGCCCAGGAACTGGTACGCCGCGCTACCAGCCTGTGGCAATATCCTTGGGAGCTTTACTACGATGGGCCAGATGGCGTCGAGGCGGTGTATGCCTTACGCTCCGTGCTCCGAGTACCAGCGGAATGGCAAGTTCCCCCTGCCCCCCGAATCTACAAAATGGTAGAAACCCCGCCCCAAAAAGCCTACTTTGTGCATTTTCCCATGGTGCGGGCGCTTTTAGCCTGGGTGCACCGATCGGTAGGTTATCAGCGGGCGCTTTTTCCTCTTGTTCGGTATTTCACCGAATACTTTGGGGGCAGTATGTCTAGTCTAGTCTTTCAGCAAATTCGTGAGGCCAAGGGATTGGCTTATAGCGCTAAGGCCTATTTTGTGGCGCCAGCCCGGCCCGATGCGCATTATTATTTCTTAGCTACTATCAGCACCCAAGCAGATAAGCTAGGGGAGGCTTATGGGGCGATGGAAAGCCTCATAGATACCCCTCTAGTAGAGCCCAGCTTGGCTTACATTGCGCGGGAAGCGCTTCAGAAGGAGCTAACGGCTGACCGTGTGGCGCACGAAGAGGTATTTTACCGCTTCTGGGAGGCGCGCCGGCTGGGACTGGCTCAGGATCGGCGGGCGGATCTTTGGGAAGCCTTGCCTTACCTGGATGAAAAAGACCTACGGGATTTTCACGAAGGGTACCTCCGAGGTAAGCCGCGCCTTCTGCTGCTTGTGGGCGACAGAAACCGGCTTCCCTTAGAAGTCCTTCGAAGCTATGGGCTAAAGTTGGAAGAGCTTTCTAAGGAAGAGCTTTTTGGCTACTGATTGGGTAGAGGTAAGTGGATTGGAGTACTGCTTGAGGTGGGATAGCCGCTGGCGTAGGCCCGAAGTAGTGCTTGTAAAGCTGTCCTGCAGCCCAGGTGGGAAGAAAGCTCATATATTGCCAGCTGCCGGGGTTACCAGACTGCCCGCCGGGGTAGACGCCATAGCCTTGCACAGGGGGCTTGAGGTCTACCACCATTCGCCAGGAAGGCCCGCTGGTAGGACGGATAGAATTGATACAGTGATCATCCCCATCTAGGCGTAGTACGTCTGTACCAAAGCCCGGCAGCTGCGCTAAGTGGCGAATGCGCGTACCGCGATAGCGCCACCAGATGAGTGTATCTCCAGCTTTTTCAGCCCAAGCGGCTATTTCCTTCCAAGTGCGGTGTAAAGTCTCTCGGACTACCTTTGCTACCGAGTCCGTTTTGAACCATTGCCGATAAAACGGCGAAACTTGACCAGCGGCTATATCCCGTAGGAGCTTGAGGGTAATCTCCCATTCGGGGGGGCGAAGCGCTAAGGGCTTCCAAAGCGTGCGATGAAAAAGCTCCCACCACCGCCGGAAAAGGGTAGGGGCGGTAGCCTCGGCCCGAAAATGATAATCCCACTGGCGCAAGGTATCTAACCAACGCCCCTGCTGATCGTTGAGGTTTGCCAACATAAGCGGTAGGGCCTCGCTGGCTAAGTAGTTGCGTGTATCAAGCTGGAGGAGGCGTAGAGAATCTACCGTGGCCTGACGCAGAGTTTGGAGGCGTTGGGCTATACGCGCCGCTCGGTCCAGCACGTCAAAGTCCCAGCCTAAGTAGTAGGGGTAGCTTTTAGGGGCGGGGTGGCTGTTGGCCGAGCGCACAAAGCCCGAAGGGGGGTCTATAGTGTGGGGATTGGCTTCCATGGGAAGCCAATCGCGCCAGTGGTGGGCGGGATTGGCCGCATCCAGTACAAACTTGCCCTGATTAGGCCAGCGAAGCGGATAGAGCCCGCGTACCCATAGCGCGATATGCCCAGCCGTGTCTGCATAGACAAAATTTTGCGCCGGACTTCCATAAACGCGCAGGGCCGCTTTGTAGTCTTCCAGATTTCGGGCTCGGTTGATAAGGTAGAAGAAGCGCGCTTCGTTGGAGGGTTCGTAGGAGATCCAGCGGAGCGCGCAGTCCATAGGGGCCTCGCGCGCTTTTCCGGCTAAGGGGCGCGGGATTCGGTCCCGGCGGCGATGCACTACCGGTCCCCACGGGGTGTACCATACCGTATCTATTACTTGGCGCTGGCCACCCCAAAAGGTGCGTACATAGAGCGTCTCAACGCGCGGCTGAAGGCGCAGTACCTCCTTGCCGAAAAGAAAACTTTCCTGCGCCGTGTCGGCATAAGTAAGGTGGTAGTAGTCCATAGCGTCGGGACCTACGTTAGTTACGCCCCATGCTATGGCCTCATTGTATCCTATGATGATGCCCGGCGCGCCCATGAGGGTTACCCCATAGACATTCAGTCCAGGCGCCACAAGGTGCATTTCCAGCCAAATAGAGGGTAGGGTAAGGGCTAGGTGGGGGTCGTTAGCCAAGAGCGGATAACCCGAAGCGGTGCGCAAGCCGCTCAGTGCCCAGTTGTTACTACCTGGCTGAGCGCCCTCTTCCAGCGCCTGGGCTATAGTATCCTCCAAATACGCCTGACTAAACGGTAGCTCCGCCTGCGGCGGTATCTCCTGCTGGGGATAGGCACGCTCTTCCAAAATAGTTGTGTGGCCTATGGGAGCGAAATTTGGGTAAAGGCTGTCTATTACCTCCCGGCCATACTGGCGCAGAAGGCGAGTGAGGTATTTGTCATGGCTGCGTGGGGTAAGGTCATAGGCCATGTATTTTACCAGCAGGGCGGAACGGTAGACCGACCAAGGCTCAGGAGCATAGTCTAGAAGCTTATATTCTATAGGATAGTCGCGGGGGCTAAGCTGCTGGATGTAGGCGTTGATGCCTTCGGTAAGCGCCTCTACGACGGTGCGCAGGGTGGAGTCGTGGCGTAGTACTTCTACTACTTTTTCCGCAGCGTAGGGTATGCCCAAGCGCCGCATAGCTCGGTCTTGCTCAAGGGTTCTTTCCCCCAGAATGCGGCTGAGCCGGCCAGCGGCGAAATCCACCTGAATTTCCATTTGCCAGAGGCGGAGGTAGGCCTGCAGGTAGCCTTGTACGCGATAAAGGTCGCGCTCATTGCGCGCAAAGATGTGCGGTACCCACCGGTTGTCCCAGAGGATTGTTACGGTGTCTTCCAGGGTAGGGATGGATAGGTGGGTAGGCGGACGGGCGGATTTGGGCTCGGCGTTGCGCCAGAAGCCCTCCACAGGTGAAAAAAAGCGTCCCAGTGGAGGGACCTGTCCCCATCGGCGTCCTAAACCTACTTCTAAGAGTATTACTACCCCTGCCCACAGGCCTAACCGTAGCCCGGCACGCATATTAGGGACGTGGATGGAAATAGCCCGCTAAGCCGTACAAGTAATCCAACCAGCCCCACCATAGCATAGGGAGGAGGCCAAGAAATAAAAGAAGCAGCACGCTACTGGCTAGGGCAGGGCGGCTAGGGGTTAGGCCTTCGCCCTTTTGGTAGAGCCAGCCAATAGGGCGCCAGTAATAGTAGTAGCCTATCAGAGCGCCTAAGAGGGCTATGACGGCTGGCCAGAGGTAGCCCGCGCGGAAGACAGCCGCAAATACGGCGTACTTGGCAAAAAAGCCCACAAAAGGCGGAAGGCCCGAGAGGGAGGCTAGGGTTATCGCCAAAGCCAGGCTGTAGCCCGGGTGATGCTGACCTAACCCGCGCAGGTCCTCTACCGCCAAGGGCTTACTGCGCAGGCTAAGGAGGCCAAAAGCGCACACACTCATAAGCCCATATACCAAGGCGTAGGCTATCGCCTGCAGCTGGCCTTCTGGACCGCTCAAAAGGCCGAGCAGCACATAGCTCCCATGGGCTATGGAGGAGTAGCCCAAAAGACGCTGAAGCATAGTCTGCTGGAGGGCGTTGAGGTTTCCATACACTACCGATAGGGCGGCCAGTCCAGCAAGGCCTAAGCGCCAGCTTTCAGGCACATTGATTGCGTATAGGAGCTGAAAGCCAAGAAAAGCCGCAGTAGTTTTGCCTAAGGCCACGGCTAGGCCCACCCCCCCTGGCGTACCGCCCCCATAGGCATCCGGCACCCACCAGTGAAAGGGAAAAACCGCCAGCTTAAAAAGAAGTCCTACGCCCATTAGACTCAGGGCCATGAGGAAAAGGCCATGGCGGTACCAGGCTTCCCACTTTAGGGCGCGCAGATGGTGCAGGTAGAGCGTGCCCGATAGCCCGTAGAGATAAGAGAGACCAAATACCAAAAAGGCAAATCCTAAGGCCCCCATGAGGAAGTACTTTATCGCGGCTTCAGCAGCCGATTCGGTGCGCCACGAAAAGCCCACTAACACATACAAGGCTAGTGAGACTGTCTCCACAATCACTATAGTCAGGAGCAGGTGATTACTACCTGGCAGGAGCGTAAGCGCGGCCGTTGCTAGTAGGGTAATAGGAATGGCTTCCCAGTTCTCGTGGCGCTCTTGGACGGCTAAGTAGCGTCCCAAAAAGAGAATGCCTACCCCACTAATTAGGCCGAGCATGGCCGCTAGAAAACTGTATATCCCTCCCACCCAGAGCGCACTAAAGAGAATAGTCTGGGGTACTGGTAGGCGCCAGGCTAGGTAGAGCCCGCTTCCTAAGGCACCAAGGCAGGCCAGAAGGCCTAGGCTTTCTACATAGCGGCGTAGAGTATTGAAAGTACCGCTGAGAAGGGCGGCAAGGCTACCAACCGTTAAACTCAGCGCAGGCAAAAGGCCTATATAATCCTGCATCTCGGCGAAGATAACTACCTTTGCTTGTATGCCTATGCGCCGTTGGGGGCTAGGCCTTATGGCGCTTCTTCTCATAGGCAGCTTAGCTGGCCTGTATGCCCTCCATAAGGAAAACCAGACGCTTCACCAGGAGGTCGCGCGCCTTTCCCACCTTATCTCAGAAAAGCCCGTAGAACTCTCTGCTTTTATGACGGCCTATGAGCGCTTTCTTACTAAGCTCCATGCAGCTGGTATGAATGAAAATTGGGAGCTTGCGGCTTTCTATCTAGAAGAGCTCAAGGAGACAGCAGAGGAGCTGGAGAGAAGTCAGGTGGTAGAGGAAGGCATCCCGATTAGCGCCATGGTACGCCCTAATCTACTTGAACCCTTAGAGGAGCTGGAAAAAGTCCTGCCGGCTAAGGATAAGGTGGCTTTTGAGGCTCAGCTGCGCACGCTAGTGCAGCGCTGTAACGGATGTCATGCCGCCGCGGGGAAGCCTTACGTACGCTTTACCCTACCAGCGGCAGGTCAGCCGCCCCGACAGGTCTTTTAGCGCCTCTGCCATTCTGACAAACTGACAGTGGCACACCTTTTGCCTTTTCCCAAGCATGCCTAAAATCGTCGGAATAGACCTAGGAACCACAAATTCCGTCGTAGCTATCATGGAGGGTAGTCAGCCAGTGGTCATTGTGAATCAGGAAGGAAAGCGTACTACGCCTTCCATGGTAGCCTTCAAACCCGATGGCGAAAGGCTTGTAGGGGAGCTAGCCAAGCGCCAAGCTGTTATGAACCCCGAAAACACTATATACTCCATCAAGCGCTTCATGGGTAAAACCTACGATGAGGCCATAGGGGATGTTCAGCGTATGCCCTACAAGGTTGTACGCGGCTCAAATAACATCTGTCAGGTACAAATCGGCGATAGGCTCTATACGCCTCAGGAAATTTCCGCAATGATTCTCCAAAAGCTCAAAAAAGCCGCCGAAGATTATCTAGGGGAGCCCGTTACGGAGGCGGTTATTACGGTCCCCGCTTACTTCAACGATGCGCAGCGCAAGGCCACTAAGGAAGCCGGGGAAATCGCCGGGCTAAATGTACGCCGTATCATCAATGAACCTACGGCCGCCGCTTTGGCGTATGGGGTAGATAAGCGTATCAAACAAGGCAAAATCGCCGTTTTTGACTTAGGTGGTGGCACGTTTGACATATCTATCCTAGAAGTAGGGGATGGCGTATTTGAAGTTCTCTCCACGAGTGGCGATACGCACCTAGGAGGCGATGATTTTGACCAGCGGATTATAAACTGGCTTGTGGAAGAATTCCTGCGAGAAGAAGGGGTGGATTTGCGCAAGGACCCGCGCGCCATGCAGCGCCTGCGCGAGGCCGCCGAACAGGCTAAAATAGAGCTCTCCACCCAGCAAAATACCGAGATAAACCTGCCTTATATCACTATAGATCCACGCAAAGGGCCGCTCAACCTCCAGAAAACCCTTACGCGCAGTAAGTTTGAAAGTCTCTGCGAGGATTTATATGAGCGGTGCTTAGAGCCTTGTCGAAAGGCGCTCAATGCCGCTCGGCTCAAGCCCTCGGATATTGATGAGGTGATTCTTGTAGGGGGTTCTACCCGCATGCCGCGCATTCAGCAGCTTGTGGAGCAATTTTTTGGCAAAGCTCCCAATAAAAGCGTCAATCCCGACGAAGCCGTAGCTCTGGGGGCTGCGGTGCAGGCCGGCGTTCTAGCGGGAGAAGTGCAGGGCGTACTCCTACTGGATGTTATTCCCATTTCGCTCGGGGTAGAAACGCTGGGCGGCGTATTTACCAAGCTTATAGAAGCTAATACCACTATCCCAACCCGCCGCACGGAAATCTTCTCTACGGCGGCGGACAATCAAACTACGGTGGAAATCCATGTACTTCAGGGTGAGCGGCCAATGGCGGCCGACAATCGGAGTTTGGGCCGATTTTACCTAGATGGAATTCCGCCCGCCCCACGCGGCGTGCCCCAAATAGAGGTAACCTTTGACATAGACGCTAATGGCATTCTCACCGTTACGGCGCGCGATAAGGCTACTAAGAAAGAGCAGTCTATCCGTATAGAAGCAGGTACGGGCCTCAGTAAGGAAGAAATAGAGCGCATGAAACGCGAGGCGCAGATGTATGCCGAAGAGGACCGTCGCCGCCGGGAAGCCGCTGAAAAGCTCAATCAGGCCGACCATCACATATATCAGGCTGAAAAGCTCCTGCGCGAGCAGGGTAATAATATTCCCGCAGCTGACCGAGAACGTCTAGAAAATTTAGTGCGCGATTTGCGTTCGGCTCATACGGCTAAGGATATGGCTAAGATAGACTCCCTTCTACCCCAGCTGATGGCGGTGATGAGTGCGATAGGGCAGCGTATGTATGCGGGTGGCTCTGGTAGTACGAGCGGCCGGGCTGGGGCTACGGAGGTAGAGTACGAGGAGATTCCTTCTGATAAATCGTAGGGTATTTTCTTAGGTTTTGGGTTGGGGGGGGCCCGCCCCCCCGGCGGGGCCCCCCCCACCCCCGAAAAAAAAATACAAAAAAAAGGAGGGGGAAGTTGGCCCCCACCCCCCACACCCCCCCCCC
>JANXCX010000025.1 GCA_025059535.1 Bacteroidia bacterium | reverse complement strand
AGCAGCGGGAGCTGGAGGCTTTGCGGCGGCAGGTGGCGGATTGGGAGGTGCGGTATAAGGCGCTTGAGAATCGCTGGGAAGAGTTAGCGGGTGAGGTGAGGCGCTTGCGTCGGCGGAAGGAGGGGGATATAGTGTCGGTGGCGCGGTAGGTTTTTTTGGGCGGCAGCCGCCGCAGGCGGCTGCCGCCCCCCTCCACCCACCAAAACCCCAGCCCTTCTCCCTAAAGCCGTCTAGAAAGACCTAAGTCCCTTCACTCCCTCTCCTGCCAAGCCCGCTTCGCATTCACAAAAAGTCGCTCCGACCGCAAAGGCAGCCGCTCCCGAAAAACCGCCGACCGGTGCACACAATCCCTAACCTCACAATAGGGACAACAAATCGGCTCGCACGGATCCATATGCCAGAAAAACTCTATCGGCTCACCGAATTCTTTCCGAATAACCTCCTCCAAGGCTTTCATCGCCTCATGAGCCCGCGCTAAATCCCAATACCATGGAAGCGTAACGTGTCCATCTACATGCAGGGCTGGGCCATACCGCTGGAGGCGTACGTTGTGAATATCTATCCATTCAGGGCGCCGATGGCGCTCTAAAATCTGGACTATCTTCTCCAAGAGGGCGGGATCCTGGGTATCTACGAGGTTGGCTAAGGTTCGGCGTAAGACTCGGAAAGCCCCATACCCTATGGCTGCGGCTAAGGCTATACCGATTACCTTATCCAGCCATAGGGGCGCACCGCTATATAGGAGCAAGAGATTGATCAGAGCAATTACAGAAGTGCCGGCGTCGCCGGCTAGGTGAATGCTCTCAGCCAAAAGGGCTTGGGATTGAAATCGCTGGCTACCTTTCCATAAGAGAAAGGCTAAAACGCTATTTAGGCTAAGGGCACTGCCCTGCGCCACAAGGGCCTGGGCCACGCCTTCAGGATGTAGAGCTCGGTAATGCTCGGCCAAAATGAGGTATAAAAGACCTCCTGCTGTAGCAAGGATGAGGAGGCCTTGGAAACTGGAAATAAGCGCATCGGCCTTACCGTGGCCGTAGGGGTGGTCGCGGTCGCGCGGCTGCTGGGCCCACCAGCTGGCGTACCAGCCCAAAAGGGCCGTAAGCGTATTCAGTAGGCTTTCAGTAGCATCGGCTAAAAAGCCAGCCGTGCCAGCCGTCCAGTAGGCTAGCCCCTTGCAGAGGAGCCCTACTATGGCCCCACCTAAAGCCAGACGGAAGTAGTGCTCAGGCCTGCTGAGCCAAGTGCTGCTTGAGCTGATCAATCACGGGTACAGGAGTAGGGTCTAAGCCATGAGCCTCCGCCAGGAAAACCGAGAATATATCCACGGCATGAAATAGCCACATTAGCTCAGTTAGGTAAGGTGCTGGGGGTGCTTCCAGGCTGATATACGGAAGGCGACGCTGGTTCAGTAGGCTCTCCATAAAGCGCAGGCGCAGGCGCGTACGCGGATGGGTATGGCTACCGTAGATAAGGCCTATTGCAATCCGCTCCGAAAGGAGGGCAGGCTGTTCCCAGCCTACGATTTCGTTGTGATTCATCTCAGGTACGGCGTGATGCCAGGCGAGATGCTTGGCATTTTCCTGAACCTGCTGGCGGGCGCGCAAGGCAATGGGCTCGTATTCATTGGGGGCATAGAATACAATAAGCCGATCAGCCCATTCGGCCGCTAGCGCTTTGAGGCGGGTAGTGTCGGGATGGTGGGCACTGAAAAGGAGAGGCAGAAGGGCTTTAGCTTCTTCGCGCCAGCTAGAAGGAATCAGCCCTGCGCCTTCTAGAAGGCGAAATTGGGCCAGTACCGAGAGGTGGGCGGCGGCGCGTGGCGGTCGGCCGCTCGGCAAATCCAGAAAAGCGGCGAGGCGGCCCTCTTGACCCCATTGGGCTAGCAGACCCCCACTGGCTAAGCCTATTACGGTTGCGCCGCATCGCAAGGCTTCCTCGGCGGCGGTTAGGGTTTCTTCGGTCATACCCGAGTAAGACGCCGCTATCACCAGCGTAGCGTTATCTACCCAAGCGGGTAGGCGATAATCCCGGATAATTTCCCATGGCAGCCTTAGGTAGGGGCGAGCCCAGGCCCGCACGATTTCGGCGCCAAAAGCCGAGCCTCCCATGCCTAAGGTAGCTATGGCGCGCCAAGGCTTTGCCGGTATAGGTACCGCTGGCGCCTCTAAGCCCTCCTGCCAGTCGTTACCGAAGCGCCGTATCCATTCCCACATACTTCTAAGGTAGGAAAACTTTCCACCAGCTCCCGCCTATCTCTAGAAGGTATAGCCCGCTACTTAGGGTCTCTGGCAGCTCAAAATACCCATCTTCGGTAGGATGGGCTTCCCAGAGGCAACGGCCTGCAAGGTCAAAGAGGTGGAGGGGGGTAAGGCAGAGCATACCTTCTACCCACCCCCGCCGACCCACAAGGCGGAAAGCCTTAGGCGCTAGGGGTAGGGTGACCATTTGCGTACTGTACTTCCATATAAAAGTGCCTCCGGGATATTCAGCCTGAAGGGGCTGGGTGCTACTTTGCCAGAGGTAGCGCCGTCGCAATTCGCCTTGGCGCAGGGGCTGACCTTGACGGGTATATACCCGCCAGCCAAGCGAGTCTAAGTGTAGCCTAGACGCGCCATCGTAGCTTAGCGTGCGCGTCTGGGCTATGCAGGTGTCGGCTAAGCAGAAGGTATCGCGCTGCGCTATAAGCAGCCGATTATCGTAACAGCGTATGTGCGAACCGATTATTTGCGGATTTGCACGAGGAGAGAGGTACTGATAGAAGCTGTCGCAGAGGGCGAAGCGCTCGCCCAAAAGGTAGCCGCCTGTCTCTACAAAGAGCGAAAAATCGGGGAGGAAATTCTCCAGTAGCAGGCTGTCGCCCCATAGGCTTTGGGTGTGGAGGGTAGGAAAAGGCCAGCGCGTGTCGCCTGTTTCAGGCCTGAGGTTTAGCGCAAGAACGCCGAACCATCCCATAAGAAGGCTATCCCAGCGTGGGGCAATTCCCCAGACATATATCCGCTGCTGAGGTACAAAAGTTTGGTAGGCGGGCTCATAGCGCTCGCGCGTGCAGATTACCCCACGGTCTAAGCTGTAGGCTAGGCGGTGCCGCCAGCGTGGGATTAGGTTAGGTATCTCGGGGGCTAAAGAGAGGTGGAGGGTGAGCCGGCCAAGCGAGTCTACCCAGAAGCTATCGCAGGCTTGAAGCTGCCAGGTGTTCTGGTGCCGGCTGAAGCTCCAGGCCGTCCATCCGCCTGAGAAAGCTTTATAGGCAGTGTAGGCTAAGGTATCCCCAGCGACGGCGCCTATAAAGTAGACGGTATCGGGTAGGGGTTGCGCCGAAAGGAGGGCGCAAAAAAACAGCGGGCGCATCGGCTAAAGGTGCAACGGGGCGCCTTCGCTGGCAGCAAGGGCGGCTTCCTTGATGGCTTCGCTAAAGGTAGGGTGGGCGAGCGGTAAGCGGAAGAGATCCTCAGCTGAAGCCCCATAGGCTAGGCCCGCTACCCCTAAGGCTATAAGGTCAGCCGCCCGCGCCCCTACTATATGAAGACCCAGAAGCCGGTCGGTTTGGGCATCTGAAAGCACTTTTACAAATCCGCGTACTTCCTGGGCTGCACGCGCCCGACCCAGCGCCCGATAGGGAAACTTACCCACGCGGTAGGGCCGTCCCTCCTTCTGAAGTTCCTCCTCGGTATAGCCCACTCCAGCGACTTCTGGCCAGATATACACTACCGAAGGCACCAGCCGATAATCTAAATGCGGCTTTCGGCCAGCTATTGACTCCGCCACGAAGAGGCCATCTTCGGAGGCTTTATGGGCCAGCATAGGCCCAGCCACTACGTCACCTATAGCGTAGATGTGCGGGATGGCAGTTTGGAGGTGGGGATTTACGGGGATACGGCCGCGTGCATCGGTGGCTAAGCCAACCTTTTCCAGCTCCAGTCCCTCAGTGTAAGGGCGCCGGCCCACCGCCACTAGTACATAATCGGCTTCCAGCGTCAGCGTCTTGTCGCCCTTTCGGGAAGCTACCCTGGCCTCTACGACTGAACCCTTTACCTGCGCTTCTTGCAGTACATGTCCAAGGTAAATTTCCGCCCCATAGGCACTTACTAAAAGCTGGCGTACCTCTTCGGCTGCCTCTGCATCCATACCTGGGAGGAGGCGGTCTAAATACTCCACTAGGACCAGCTTACTGCCCAAGCGGCCAAAGATGGAGGCCATCTCTACGCCTATTACGCCACCGCCGACAATCAAAAGCCGCTTGGGTACTTCGCTCAGACTAAGGGCCTCGGTAGAGGTAATTATGCGCTGCTTGTCTATGGGCACGCCTTCCAGCGTGGCTGGCTTAGAGCCTGTGGCAATGATAATATGCTGGCCATAGAGGACAGGGCCGCCCTCTATGGCAACCTCATTCGCTGAGCGGAAACGGCCTACCCCGTGATATACCGCCACGCGCTGCTTTTTCATAAGATAATTGAGGCCGCTGACCGTTTGCCTAACTACGGCATTTTTGCGGGCCTGCATCTGGCCCCAGTCCAAAGTGCAGCCGTTTAGGCTAATCCCATGCTCTTTTAGGTGGTGCTGAACTTCATAGAATTTTTCGGAGGAGTCCAGCAGGGCCTTAGAAGGTATGCATCCTACATTCAGGCAGGTGCCCCCGAGGGTAGGATATTTTTCTATGAGAGCCACGGACTTTCCAAGCTGGGCGGCTCGTAGGGCGGCTACGTACCCCCCTGGCCCACTCCCTATTACCACTACGTCGTACCTTTCCACTGCGCAAAGGTAGAGTATCTTTATACTATGGCCGTGGTGGAGGCTAGCTATCGCGTAGTAGGGATGAGCTGCCAAAGCTGCGCCCGCAGTGTAGAAACTCTTCTAGAAAATATACCTGGCGTGGAAAAGGCGAAAGTATATTTCGCCACCCAGGAAGTTTTAGTGCGCTATGAGACGCAGAAAGCCTCCTTTTCTACCCTTCAAGCGGCCCTGGCACCGGCGGGGTATATGCTTCTTCCTGACCCGGCCGCCCAGAGCCTCCACCAGCGGCGCTTTCTGAGAAGGCTCCTGAGGTATGTAATTCTGACAGGAATTTTGGCTGGGTGGGGGGCGCTTCTTCACTTCCTCCCTGTGGCTTGGCCTGCCTACCTTTGGGTGGCCTATTATGCAGCCAGCCTAGTAGCGGTGGGGCTAGTAGGTATCCCGCTCTTTTTTCGCCCAGCTTGGCAGCAGCTTAGGTTTGGCCAGCCTACGATGGATACGCTTGTTTCCTTGAGCCTTTCGGGTAGTGTAGTTCTGGGCACGATAGAGCTATACCGGGGAAGCCATGGGCATGCGCTCAGCGCTGCGGCCGAAATCCTTTTTTTCATACTGGTAGGGCGCTATTTGGAAGAGAGGGTTCGGGCTAGGGCGCAGCGCCTGATGGAAAATCTTTCTGCTCTGGCGGCACCTACCAGCCGCCGCCTGCGGGAGGGTCGGGTGGAAGAGGTGCCCACAAGCCTAATTCAGCCTGGCGAATGGGTGGAGATACTCCCCCAAACTACTGTGCCATTGGATGGGGTAGTGGTGCGGGGCTACTCCTTCGTGAATGAAAGTCTTCTTACAGGCGAGGCTTTTCCGGTGGCTAAAGAGGAGGGCAGTAGGGTATGGGCGGGTACACAGAACCTTTCGGGGACGCTTTGGATACGGGTGGAGGCGAGCGCATCGGAGACTTTTTTAGCCCAGCTGGTGATGCGGTTGGAGCGGGCGCAGCGCAGCCAAGCTCGCCTTCAGCGGCTGGCCGATCGAGTAGCAGGGGTATTTGTACTAGTGGTGCTGGCTCTAGCGGGTCTTACCCTCCTGTACCACTTCGGGCGCGGCGCAGAGGGGCTTTTTCCCTGGGAGAGGGCCCTCAGTGTGCTGGTTATTTCTTGTCCTTGTGCTTTAGGGCTAGCTACGCCGTTAGCGGTACAGCTAAGTATCCAGCATGCCGCCGAATCCCAAATGCTTCTGCGAGAGGTGGCGCAGCTTGAGACCCTTCCAGAAGCCACCTTATGGGCCTTTGATAAGACGGGCACACTTACCCAAGGCCGAGCGACCGTCCAAGAAGCTAAGTGGTATGTCCCAGCTTACGCCCCGTATCTTTTGCGGATGGGTATGGCTAGCCTTCATCCGTTGGCCCAGGCTTTAGCGGAGGAGCTACGGCACCAGCAGATAAAGCCAGCCGAAGCACCCTTGAAACTTGAAGAGCTGCCCGGTAAGGGGTTAGTGGCTACCTTCCCAACGGGTCAAATTTTTCTTGGTAGTCTGACTTGGCTTGCTCAATGGCATCCTGAACTGGCTTCTTCGGATGGATTGGCCGTAGCGGCGGCTACGCCCCAGGCACCTATTGCGCTTTTTCGGCTTGAGGACCCTGTCCGTTCTGCCCTGAAGCCTTTTATCCAAGAGCTTCAGCGTTCGGGTAAGCGCGTAGTACTGCTTACGGGGGATGCTTCCAGCGCGGCTCACGAGGTAGCGCAGGCCTTAGGGATTAAGGAGGTTTATGGGGGACTCTCACCTATGGAAAAAGCCGAATGGATTGAAGCCCGCAAACGCGAGGGTGAAAAGGTGGCTTTTGTAGGGGATGGGCTCAACGATGTGCTGGCGCTCCAAGCGGCTCATGTGGGTATAGCAGTCTACCGAAGCGCAGGACCGGCCGCTCATAGCGCCGGTATAGCCCTCCTTCGGGAAACGGAAAAGGCCCTCCCTGCCCTCTACCGCCTAGCCCATCGCCTGCGCCGCATTACTACTCAGAATCTTTTCTGGGCCTTTGCGTATAACCTTGTGGCTATTCCGTTGGCTATGGGCTTATGGCCGGGGCTCTACCTTACGCCGGGACTTAGCGCGCTCCTAATGTCCTTGAGCTCGGTGGCCGTAGTACTAAATAGCCTTCGGCTGCGCCGTTCGTCTTGATTTTAGCCCACTACAGCCCCAAAAGTTGAATTCAGCGGGGCTATTTAGGTCTGCGTATAGGCTATTCGGCTTATCTTTGTCCTATGAAGGGCGAACGCTTAGGGGTAGTGGGCGCGCTCGTAAGTGCAGTATGGGCTCAGGGTGTCTGGGGTGGGGTAGGGTGGTTTTCGGTCGGTTACCAGGTAGTTACAGGCTATAAACCCCTGCAAGAAGTAATTCAGGCCAAGGGGTTTACGATGCCTGTCAGCGTCTCAGTTCCAACGCTTGGTGGCGGCGGCGGCTTCTGTTTAGGGTATGTATTTGTAGGGGGAAGTGGCGAAGCTTACTTTGGTGGTCTGTTGCGTGGGGGAGGCGGAGGCTTCCGCGTAGGGTACCCTTGGCGGCTCGGCGAGCGGTTTCTCCTCCTGCCTACCCTAAGCGTTGGAGGAAGCGCTTATAGCTTTGTCCTACGCAGGGCCGCTGAAGAGCGAAGTTTTGGCCAAGCCGTGGATACGCTGGGTGGCGTAGTACCCCGCATTCTCTCGGTAGAAGGCGCCCAAGGGGGCCTAGTCCTGGCGGCCCATTATCTTTTCAAGCAAGGGGGTATTTTAGGATTGGAAATAGGCTATGAAACCGCTATAGGTGGCTTCAAAGACTGGCAGGCTGCTGGGGTACGCCTAACGGGCGGCCCTTCTATAGCCCCCCAGCGCTTCTTTGTGCGCTTTGTATTGGGCGGAGGGAGAGTACTCGGCCCAGGCGACACAGAATAGAGTTTTCTCAGCAACGGTTTTTCTACCTTTGTGCTATGGCGCGCGTGTGTGAGGTTACAGGGCGTCGCCCCCAGGTGGGCTGGAACGTATCGCACTCCAATCGCCATACCAAGCGGCGCTTTGACCTTAATCTGCAAAAGAAACAGCTCGTACTAGGCGGCCGAAAGGTAACTCTAAAGCTCACCACGCGGGCCCTGAAGACCCTGTACCGAAGGGGTTATTTTGCCTGATCCAGGAGCTGCAGGGCGCGTCCGAGGCCTCTGAGCAGGAGGGCCGCGGTAAGCGCGGCGGGGGCCATGTGTCGCTGCATAAGACGGGCCGCTAAAGCATGAAGATGGACACCTAATAGAACCGCGCGAAGGGGCGTTACCCCTTGAGCTAAAAACCCACCTATGATCCCGGCCAGCACATCGCCTGTACCAGCCGTAGCTAAACCTGGCTCAACGATACGAAAGAGGTATACCTCACCCTTTGGAGTGGCCACAAGAGGGTAAGCCCCTTTGAGAAGGATGAGGCGGTCCGTTTTTTGCGCTAAGCGCAAGGCGGATTCCAGCCGCTTGGCCTGAATCTGGTCGGGGGTGGTGCCAAGTAGGCGAGCGGCCTCCCCCGGATGGGGCGTGAGGATACTATCGGGTGGAAGGTGAGCTAAAAGGGCTGGCTGCTGCGCTAGCCCATTGAGTGCATCGGCATCCACCACACACGGCACGGACAGGCGCGGGAGTAGCTCGCGCAAAAACGCCTGCGTTTCTGGCACATTACCCAAGCCCGGGCCTAAGACCACCGCGGTTTTTCCTGGTAGGTGCTGGGCTCCCCATAGGGCGGCCGCTTCGTTGAGGTAGGCCACGCTGGCATCGCCATAGGTAAGGCTCATACCACTAAGTGTTTTTCGGTGGAAGCTAGGGGCGGCCGAACCTGGGATGAGGGCGGTAGCTAAGCCAGCCCCTACGCGCAGCGCCGCTAAGGTAGCTAACGCCGCGGCTCCGCCCTTTCCTCTAGACCCTCCTATCACTAGGACGTGGCCAAAAGTACCTTTATGGGCCTCCGGCGGCCGCTGGGGTAGAAAGCGCGACACAGCCTTGCGCGGCACCCAAAAACAGCGGGTTCCAATCCGTTCAATCACCTCTGGATATATGCCAATATCTATCACATGTAGCTGGCCGCAATAGAGCGCAGCGGGCGTCAGCAGATGGCAGATTTTAGCGGTTTGGAAGGTTATAGTATGCTCACACCGTAAGGGTTGGTTGAGGAGAGCGCCTGTATCAGCGCTGAGCCCCGAGGGAAGGTCTATAGCTACGGTGGGCAAGTTTAGACTGCGCAAGAATTCTAAAAGGCTGGCCTGCATAGGGCGTAAAGCCTGCTGAAGCCCTATGCCTATGAGCGCATCTATCAGAATAGGCTTGGGCTCAGTGGCGCAAAAGGCCTGTAGCTTACGCAACTGGTCTGGGCTGAGGACATGACAGGCTAGCCCCAAGCGTGTAAGGATATCATACTGAATGCGGGCTAATGCACTAAGCTTTTCGGGTGGGTGGGTAAGGAGAATGAAAAGCTCCTTATCAAATCGCCTGAGATAGCGCGCAATCACTAGACCATCCCCCCCGTTATTTCCACTGCCAGCCACTATCACGAATCGCTTGGCTTCAGGGTAGAGGCGGCGCAGAAGGTAAGCGGCCCGCCGACCTGCCGTCTCCATAAGAAGCACCCCTAAGTATCCATACTCCAGCTGCATAATTTCATCGGCGCGCCGCGCTTGAGCCGAGTTGAAAACTGGCCGCATGGGGTGCAAAGCTACTTGATAGCTTTGTTTTACCTTAGCTGAGTGGAAGTAGTCATCCTAGACCGACAGCCCTCCCTTTTCACGCAAATCTTAGCCGAGCTGCGCGACCAAAAGCTTCAAAAGGACCGTCACCGCTTCCGATGGAACCTCCGGCGCGCGGCGTTTTTGCTTGCGTATGAGATTAGCAAAGAACTTTCTTACCAGCTAGTGGAGGTAACTACGCCTTTGGGCCAAGCGCAGGCCCATATCTTGGCTGAACCTCCGGTGCTTGTGAGTATCCTCCGCGCCGGTAATCCGTTTTTGGAGGGGGCCATGGAAGCGTTTGATTTTGCTGATGCGGGGTTTGTGGCGGCCTATCGGACCGAGCTTACCAATCGGGAGGTTCAGGTGCAAATAGACTATTTAGCCGTGCCCAACCTAACCGGACGGCCTGTAGTGCTGATGGACCCGATGATAGCTACGGGACGCAGCCTTTTGCAGGCTTATGAGGCTATCCGCCTACGCGGCCAGCCTAAAGTGCTTTTTGTAATGGGTCTTATTGCCTCAGAGTACGCCATCAAAGTGCTTCAGCGGCATTTGCCCCAGGCTAAGTTCTATGTAGGCGCCGTAGACAAGGAACTTACTGCCCGCGCCTTCATTGTGCCGGGGTTGGGAGATGCTGGCGACTTAGCTTATGGAAGCCTCCATGGCTGAGCTGAAGCTTCTCTATTATCTACCCGTATTCCTAATGAGCGGTCTCAAGTTCATGGTAGGTGTGGGTATGAGTCTGCTTATGCATTTGACCTTCTGGGAGCAGTTTTTACTCACGGCAGGGGGAGGGATTGTCGGGGTAGGATTTTTTACCTACTTGGGCGATAAGGTGCGGGCTTGGTGGCGGGGGCGGCGCCCAGCGGCCTCGCCAGCCGCCTCAGCCAAATGGCGCCGATTGTGGGAGCGCTATGGCTTGTGGGGCATAGCTTTCCTTACGCCGCCTCTTCTCAGCCCTCCCGTAGGTACTGCCCTGGCCTTGGCCTTTGGAAGTCCGCGGAATCAGATTTTTCTGCGCATGAGCCTTGCTATGATCGCATGGGGACTTTTCTTTGCCCTGCTGGGGCAAAAGGCCCTGCATTACCTCAACTAAATCACTCCCTTCGGCGATTATCCTACCGATGTGTATTTTTGAGCCATGAACCGCTGGTTTGCCACGCCGTACTATCAGGTTCTATATGCCCATAGGGATGAGGTGGAGGCAGACGCTTTCGTGCGCCGCATTCTAGAGTATGTGGATTTACCCTTGCCTGCCTATGGGTTAGAGGCCGGCTGTGGTGAGGGGCGCTATGCGCGCGCATTAGCGAAAGCAGGCCTAATTGTGGATGCGATAGATAACGCCGTCCAGTACCCCAACCTTCCCGAAGGCGTACGTTTCTTCTTTGAAGATCTGCGTTACTGGCAGCCGGACCGTACCTACCACCTGATTGGGAGCTTCTTTGCCAGTTTGGGTACCGCCGTCCAATGCTGGGAAGACTTTCTGCGGCTCGTACAACGCCTGGCCAGCTGGCTGCAGCCTGGCGGGTGGCTTGTCATAGACTACCTAAATATCTACCGCCCTAACTCAAAAGTAGAAGAAACCCTCCAACGCGCGGGCTATACCTTTCACATTCGTCGGTGGCAGGATGCCCACTTCCTGTATAAGCAGATAGAAGTAGAAGGCAAGACCTATTTGGAGTCCCTCTTTAAGCTCACCCAAGGCGATTTCTACCAAGCGCTGACACGCAGCGGGCTGAACGTACAAGCCACCTGGGGCGACTATACCGCTACACCTTTTCTACCTGAGCAAAGTCCTCGCCTTATCCTTTTAGCCCAAAAGCCTTTATATTAGACTAATGCTACGCGTGTATCACTACGATTGCTGTTTGGAATTCAGCGTGATTACGCCGGGTTTGCGCGGCCTGCCGACTACTCAGGTACTGCCCCACCAGAAATCCCCGCGCCTTCTCTACCTCCCCGGGACAATGGAGAAGATTCGCCAGTTTCATTTAACTCAAACGGAAGGCCACTGCGTTATCTATTTTCCCTCGGCTGAAGCCATAAATCTTTTTTGGGAAAGCTATCGACGAGGCTTTGAGAACATCCCCGCTGCTGGCGCGGTAGTTATGGATGCAGGCGGGCTTCTACTCTTTATTTGGCGGCGTGGGCGCTGGGACCTTCCAAAAGGCAAACAGGAAGAACACGAATCTCCCGATACTACGGCTCAGCGCGAACTTTATGAGGAGACGGGTCTGGCCGAAGTTCAGGCCGAGCGCTTTCTCACCTATACCTACCACATTTACGCCGACGCGGGCAAAGTGTATCTTAAACAAGTGGCTTGGTATCTCTTTCGCTGCCTGCAGCACCGCCCGCCCGTATCCGTGCAGAAGGAAGAAGGCATCCAGGATTATCGCTGGGTACGTCCTGAGGAGGTTCCCTTCCTTTACCCCCAATCCTACGGCACTATACGCGAGGTGATAGAATATGTCCTACGTGAGGTTCTCTCTGCGTCTTCGCAATAGGATTTTTCCCCTGACGCCGCCTCGGCTTATGGGCGTGATAAATGTGACGCCTGACTCCTTTTCGGATGGGGGGGAAGCCTACCAGCCTGAGGCGGCCTTGCGGCGCGCCGAAGCGCTCGTAGCTGAAGGGGCTGATATTCTGGACATCGGTGCGGTCTCCACACGCCCTGGGGCCCCTGAAGTGCCGCCGGAAGAAGAGCGGCGTCGCCTCTTACCGGCCCTTCGCCTCATCCGAAAAAACTTCCCGCACGTGCCCATCAGCGTAGACACCTTCCGAGCCGACATAGCGCGCCTCGCTTTAGAAGAGGGCGCCGACCTTATCAACGATATCTCTGGCGGCGCCTTTGATCCGAAACTGTGGGAGGTTGTAGCCCACTACCGCGTCCCGTATGTACTGATGCATATAAAGGGTACTCCTCAAACTATGCAACAAAACCCCTCTTACACTAACGTAGTGCGCGCAGTTTGGCTATATTTTGTGCGAAAAATCCAAGCACTTACTCAAATGGGCATATATGATATCATTATAGATCCTGGCTTCGGGTTTGGAAAGCAGCTGAGCCATAATTATGCGCTTTTTCGGGCCCTTCCCCTCTTTCGACGCTTAGGTTATCCGATAGTTATTGGCATCTCGCGTAAATCCATGCTATGGCGACCCCTTGAGGCTACCCCGCGTACGGTGCTTCCAGCCATGAGTGCCCTTCACTGGGAGGCTCTGCGTAAAGGCGTCCACCTTTTACGGGTGCATGATGTGGCAGCTGCCCACCAAATTCGCCAGCTACTCAGCGTATGGAAGTCTTCCGTATAGGGCTTATACCCGTATACGCCCGAGATATCGCAGATATATTCCTGCTTACGACCATACTCTATGCCTTGCTGCGCTGGCTATATAGATATAACCTTCTGAATGTGGCCATACTACTTTTTCTCCTTGTTTCTCTGGGTAAGGTGGCGCACCTAACAGGCCTTGAGACGCTAAACTTTTTGCTGCGGCAGTTGGCTCTATGGCTAGGAATACTGCTGGCTATAGCCTTAGCTCCTGAGCTTAGGCGCGCCCTTTATGCCTTGCGGCCCTTTGGAAAGCTCCCCTTCCTGCGCCGTGAAGTCGTAAGTGAAGACAAGATAGAAAAACTGGCTACCGAAATCCTCCAAGCCGTAAATAATTTAGCTAGCCGAGGCCTAGGGGCAATTATTGTAATTGAGGGCAACGATGATCTTAGTTCTTATGCCCAAACTGGTGATAGCCTTCTGCTGCCGGTGGAAGCGCGGATGCTTTTGATGCTATTTGACAGGCGGAGCCCGCTCCATGATGGAGCGGTGAT
Source organism: Bacteroidia bacterium (assembly GCA_025059535.1). GTDB lineage: Bacteria > Bacteroidota > Bacteroidia > SpSt-205 > SpSt-205 > SpSt-205. The sequence goes on along the minus strand of JANXCX010000025.1, from coordinate 8,084 downwards.
CATTCGCGGGGATAAAATCGTAGCCGCCCGCTGCACGCTCCCTGTGAGCGACAGAACCGATTTGCCCGAGACTTTTGGTCAGCGCCACCGCGCCGCTATAGGCATATCGGAAAGCACCGACGCCTTAGCGGTAGTGGTCTCTGAAGAGACCCGCCTGATTTCTATAGCCCAGCGTGGAGAGCTGCGGCGCGTAACACCCGTAGAGCTCAAAAAACAGCTGGTGGAGTTTTATGCTAAATAGCCTATGGCCGTTGCTGTAATTACCGGCGCTACAAGCGGGATAGGCTATGCCCTTGCGCAGCGCCTAGCCGAAAAGTATCAGGTGGTAGGATGCGGACGGGAGGCGGAGAGGGTAGCGCTTCTACGCCAACAGCATCCTACCTGGGACCTCCAAGTGGCCGACCTAACTCAGCCTTCTGCACGGACTGCCTTTGCCCAGCATATTCTACGCACCTATTCCGAAATAGCGGTGCTAATTCATAACGCAGGGCGCTATGCCCCAGACAATCTCTTAGACGAAGGGGCAGGCACCTATGAAGAAATGGTGGAGACGAATCTAAGTAGCGCCTATCATCTGACGCGGCTTCTTCTGGGACGGTTTGTGGCGCAGAGGCGGGGACGCATCGTGTTCATAGGTTCGGTGGCTGCGGTGCAGGCCTACGCTTCAGGGGTAGCTTACAGCGTGGCTAAGGCCGGCCTCCTCGCTCTGGCCCGTAATCTCCGACAGATTCTTAAGGAATACGGGGTAGGGGTAACGCACCTCACTTTGGGGGCTACTTACACGCGCTCGTGGATGGGTACGAATCTACCTCGTGAGCGGTTTATACCGCCTGAAGCCGTAGCGGAGCTAATCTGGAGCCTACTTCATCTACCTCCTTCGGTGGTAGTGGAAGAAGTAGTAGTGCGTCCAATGGCGGGAGACATCTGAGGTTTCTGAAGCCAGAGGCCATAGCTGGCTAGATAGCCGATCCAGTCGTCCCACCAAGGTGGCAGGGTATCCGTGCGTTCAAGCTCATAGGGTGAGCCCTTCCATCGGTAGCTGGTTAGTTTGCCGTGGGGGGTGTGCTGCACAAGATAACCCGGGCCGATGGCCTGCAAGAGGAAAGGTAGGGGCTTCTGAGGCGCCCAGCGAAGGCTATCCTTATGCCATACGCTGCGGCCCCATATGGGCACGGGATGCGGATAGCCTACAGCCTCCAAAACGCTAGGGAGGATATCTATCTGGCTAGCCAAGGTGTCAGGTGCAGGCACAGCCTTTCCCATAAGATAAAACCCAATAGGTACATGGAATTGGCGGGCTACTTGGTAGGGCTCGTCTGAGGGACCCGTATGATCCGCCGTGAAAACAAAAAGGGTTCTTTTGGCCCACGGCCGAGAGCCTATTCGGCTAAAGAAGCGGCGCAAGGCCCAGTCCGTGTAGCGGATAGCCCGATGGATAGGAAGCGGCCCTGGGGGAAAACTATCCTGCAATTCGGCCGGGATGGCATAGGGGTGATGCGAACTGAGCGTGAAAATAACGGCTAAAAAAGGCTCAGGCAGCCGGTCTAGCTGGTCCGCGCAGAAGTGGAGAAAGGGTTCATCCCATATGCCCCATGTGCCGTCATAATCCCTGTCGGGATAGGGGTATTCCCGCCGGCCGAAGTAATGGCGGAAGCCCGCCTGCTTGGCGTAGCTGTCTAAAACCATAGTGCCGTTATTGCCGCCGTGGAAGAAAGCCGTAGTATAGCCCCATTTTTGGAGGATTTCCGCTAGGCTATTTTGGATGCGGCTAGCGTAAGGGGTAAAGATGAGAGGCTCTTCGCCCCACGAGGGGAAGGAAGAAAGGATGGCTGGGATCCCTTCGGCCGATCGGCTATTTGTGGCAAAGCTCCAGCGTACGGTAGCCCCCTGTCGCAGGAGAGAGTCCAAAAAAGGCGCATACCCTTGGGCCAGATAGGCTTGGGAGAGGCTCTCTAGGATGAGGATTACGACGTTGTGGCGGGGAGCAAAGGCATACTGAGGATTAGCCTGCCATAGACGCGGGTAAGGAAGGACATTTGGGGGCAATTTCGGCCAAGGCGGTAAAGGCGGCTGCTGCAGCGTGCGCACAAAAAAGAACGTCGTATTCAGTACAAAGGGCGTACAGGTAGGGCAGCCTTCTAAGGCCGCATCTACGACGAAAAGCGGCTTGAGACGCAGCCCCCCGCGGGCACTTACGCCCAAAATCCCTAGGCTAACCGCCCAGCCGAAGAGGCGCAGCCGAACGTAGACCGGAGGCAGGCGATTTACATACCCGCCAGCAGCGCCTAACCCCGCTGCTAAGAGACCCCAAAAGAGAAAGCCCGCCGAAAAATCCCGTACATATTTGCCAAGGGCGGGCAGACTATCCTGCCAAAAACTGAGAATTTCCAATAGCTCGGGGCCTGAGCGGCGGTGGGTGTAGGGAAAATAGCCCACATCAATCACCTCTAAAGCCAGAAAGAGAGCCAGAAGGGGGCGCCATAACCACAGGGCTAGCTTAGGCCATCCCACGAGGAGGCTTAGCCAGGCGGGTAGGCAAATCCACGTAGCCGCCACCCAGTCAAAGCCCATTCCGCGCAGCCATATCGCAAAGAGAGGGGCTTCAGGGGCTAAAAAGGGTTTATTCCACCACAGAAAGGCCAGCCGGGTGATAAAAAGGCCCAAAAGGGTTAGGGCTTGGTAGGCCCATCCACGCACCCACACGGCGCAAAGTAAGGCTTTCCCTATCTTTGAAGGGTGCGGTGGGAGAGCTTCGCCGCTTGGGGAGCTACTGCGGCGGCGCGCAACATACCCCTTTGGCAGGTAGTTCTGGAGTATGAGATGCATCAGAAGAAGCGCTCAGCGCAGGAGATATGGGATAGACTTGCGCAGGTGTATGCGGTGATGCGGGATGCGGTAGAAAGCGGGCTGCGCGAGCCGCGCCAGACTCCTAGCGGCCTTGTGCGTGATACGGGCAAAAAGCTGGCTTGGACCACTCGCCATGTGATTAGCCCCGAATTTTCCCTGCTTATTGCCTACGCCACGGCGGCTAAAGAAACGAATGCCTGCATGGGCCGGGTAGTAGCTGCACCTACGGCCGGCGCTTCAGGCATATTACCTGGGATTTACACCTTTTTAGAGAAGCATCATGGGGTGCCCCGAAGCACCATCTACGAAGCCATGCTCATAGGGGCGGGGGTAGCCCTCATCATAGAACAGAAGGCTTCCATAGCGGGTGCGGTGGGCGGCTGTCAGGCTGAGACGGGTACCGCAGCCGCTATGGGTGCCGCCGGCATCGTGCATAGCTTAGGCGGAGACGCCACGCAGGTATTTGAGGCCGTGGCGCTCACGCTTATGAACATGCTGGGACTTATTTGCGATCCCGTGGCGGGCCTGGTGGAGCTACCCTGTGTGAAACGAAATGGTTCAGCCGCGGTGATCGCAGCCGCTGCCGCCCAAATGGCCCTAGCCGGTGATACCGCGATTATCCCCGTAGACGAGATAGTAGTGGCCATGGGTGAGGTAGGGGCAGCTATGGATTCCCGCTTCAAAGAGACAGCTCTAGGCGGCTTAGCCGCGACACCCACCGCCCAGGCCATCGCCCGGCGCATATGGACCGATCCAAGTGCTATTCGCCGAGAAGACCTGCCAGAATAGTCCCCTCCAGCCCAGCTACTTCCATGCTTTTTGGCAGTTTCCCCAAAATTCCTAATTTAGCTAACCTTATATGTCGCTAGAAGTCGCCCTTACGCTCCTGATTTATGCCCTGCTGTGCCTGGGGGGGGGCCTAACCCTCGCGGTAATAGGGGTTGGATTCGCTTCCCTCCAGCTCAAGCGGCAACTTCACGGCTTTCTTTTACGATGGGAGAAGCCCTCTTTTGGCCTCTGGACGATTGGGCTTTTTCTCTTTCTTCTTGCCAGTCTGAGTGGAGGTATGCTAGCGTATGCCTTTGCTCTTAAGTTTTCCCCTACTGCTGCGGTGGCGCAGCGCTGGTGGCAGATTGCCCTCCTCTGCTTCAGTAATGGGCTACTGGTAGTCCTTTTGTACCTCGCCCTGCGCCTGCAGTATATGTATGTCCTTTCTGAACGAGGCATTTACAACCTACGCTATCGGTGGCAAACTCTGCAGTGGGACGTGGAGCTCATACCTTGGGAAAGCGTGTACGACTATTACAAGGTGGAAGAGGCCTCACTGGTTCGCTACACGCTCCTTTTGCGGGACAGGCGCGCTTGTACCTTATATGTACCTGGCCATGTACAAGACACCATAGATCGGGTGCTTGCCCATTACATTGACAAGTATAATTTTCTCTACCGGTATGGGCGTAAGATAGAAAGCCGCCCATCGGATAGCTAGGGTATGCCGTACTGGGCGCGTCTTGGCGCGCTGGTAGGGGGGGGATTAGGCGTAGGGCTGGGGTTAGTCAATGAATTTGCGCCTCTGCGCTGGCACCTAGCGGTTTTACAGGCCTGGGCGCAAGCCGCTTGGCTAGAACGCCTTCAAAAGGCCTCCGCCCTGCTCTACAATTACCGAAATGCCTCATGGAGATGGCAGGAGCATCCCGAATATCTCTTCCTGCGCTATGACCCGACAGGCAAAGTAATTGAGTGGAATACCACTCGTTGGCCTTTGCCCTCCGTTGCGCCTACCTTCGCTAATACGGGGGGGGAGTTTCTCACTGATGGCAACCTTCGCTACTATGCCCTGAAGCTCATAACCGATAGCAGCCTGCAGGTGGTACTTCTGCCTATCCAGATTCGCTTTCCCGTCAGGTCTATTTATCCGCGATGGGTTTTTCCCGTTTGGGGGGATAGCGAATGGATTGCCTCGCTGCGGCCCCAAGAAGCCGCTGGCGGACTCCCCGTGATACTGCGTGGTCTGGCGGGCGAACCGCTCCTTCGGCTGTATCTGCACTTTCCCCAAGCGCTGCGCTGGCCCTTTCGTCCATTTTATCTCACCCTCCTGGGGCTAGCCCTCCTACTGGGGCTTTTTTGGATTTGGACGGCCCTGCGCCAAGCCTTTCCACCCCTAAAGGCCCGTCTGCTATTTCTGCTTGTGTTAGTGGCGGTTTGGCAGGTATCGCACTGGAGCGGTATCCCGGCTAAGCTCCTTAGCGGCCCTCTCTTTGAAGCTCAGCTTTTCGCCCTCGGCCCTCTTCATAATACCCTCTGGGACCTTTTATGGAGTGTGGGCATTCTTTTTTGGGCCACGACCCTCCTGCCGCAGGGGCGAGTTTTTGGCCCCGTTTTTTATCCCTTAGCCTACTGCGGCCTATGGGGCCTAATAGGGGGGGCCATATTTCTCCTCAGTCAGCATAGCCAAATTCAGCTTGACCCCCTGCGCGCCTTCCAGTGGAGTAAGCTGGTAGGCTGGGGAGTAGGGATAGCCCTCGTATGGCGGGTATGGCAATTTATAGAAGCTATCTATCAGAAAAGCTGGTATTTAGGGCTTGGGCTGCTCGGGGTGGGCGGCACGGCCGCTTTGGGCCTCAGCGCCGAAGGCCTAATAGCCCTTGCGCTTCTTTACCTTACTCCGATTTGGCGAAATAAGCTGCCCGAATATCTCAACCACACCCTTCAAGGTCTTTTACTTGTGATGGCCCTAAATAGCTGGATTAGCTGGGGTAGTCGGTGGAAGGCCCGCTGGATCCTGGCGGCCTATGCGCCACGCCTGGCCGAACTGCGTAACCCCGCCTTTGAATACCAGTTAGGGCAGCTCTTGGCCCATATCGCAGGGGATACGGTATTCTGGAATCGTCTCCCAGCTTCTTTAGATGACAACCTCATAGATGAACGGTTTCTTGCCCAACTCGTCCAACGCTATCTTCTTTCAGTAGGCGACCAGTATGAGCTGGTAGTTTCCTGCTGGACCTTAGAAGAGCGGCGGGCAGATAATGCGTTTGAAACTCGCCCGCTTTCTTGGCGGTACCTTCAGCGGATGGTTATCCCTACGCTCACGCCTCACCTTTACTTTGTAGAGAAGGGCTGGCCTAGGTATTTCTATGTAGTGCGGCTGCCTTTACAGCCTGCTGGAATAGTGCCTTTTATTCTTCAAATAGAATTTTACCCTCGGCCTATGCCGCTGCGCCGTAGGCTTTATGCCCAATCAGAAGACTTTCCTCTCACCTATGCCCTGTATGAGAACGGGCAGCTTATACGCTGGTGGGCCGATACGCCCTTTCCTACCTACCTTTATGATAAGCAATTTACTTCTCCTTTATGGCGGCTGCGTGGCGGGCACTATGAATACCTTTTACCCTATGGCCGCCGATTTCTCCTCTACATGCGCTACCCCATTCGCGATAGGGTACAAGCCTTAGCGGGCCTACCTCTCCTGCTGTTGCTTTTAGCCGTAGCCGTGGGTATGCAGAAAGCGGCGATTTTTGTGCCTTACCTCCGCAGCTTTTACAGGCGTGAAGGGCCTATTGCCCAGCAGCTAAGGGCAGCCTTTGGGATTGTAATTGCCCTGCCGCTTTTCGGGCTGTTTTTCGCTACACTATTTCTATTCCTGCGCCTTAATCAAGAGCAAGTGCGGCGCGACCTTCTCCAAAGGCTCAATAGTCTAAGCCGCTACCTCGCATCCGATAGAATACTTTCTGAAAAACTGGCTTCTTGGCTTCCCAGCTATGTAGCGGTGGAGGAATCCTTCGTGCGCGACCTTATGCAGCGCGGCGCTAAGCTGGCTTCGGCCGAATTCTGCCTTTACTCTCGGGAGGGCTACCTGTACGCTAGTACATTGCCCCGAGCCTATCTGGGCGTTTATGTCCCCTTTCTGCTTCCACCGAAAGTGCTTGCCCACATCCGCCGAACGCCGGATGACTCCCTAGCCGAGGAAGCTTTCATAGAGGAGGCCCCTCAGGAAAATGCCCTGCTGGGGTATATGCCGCTGCGCGCCGAAAGTGGGCGGGTTATAGGGGTTCTTCTCGTGCCTCTACCCTTCTCGCGCAGCGACTTCTATAAGGCGCTCAGCTATTTTGTAGCTTATACGGTGAATGTATATCTGGTTTTGGCCGTGAGTTCTATTCTGTTGGGCCTTGTGCTGATTCAGCGGTTTTCCTGGGGTCTGGAGAAAGTAGTGGCGCAGCTGCGCACGATTCCTCAGGGCGCTTTACCGCCTACTCTCCATTGGGAAGGTAAAGGCGATGAAATAGCCACCCTGGTAGCTGTCTATAATACGATGGTGGAGCAGCTCCGCAAAAGTCAGCGGGAGCTGGAAAGCACGCTTCGGCGTGTGAGTCAGCAGGAAATGGCCTTCCAAGCCGCCCATGAAATCAAGACCGCTCTTACGCCGCTTAAGCTTCAGCTTCAGCATCTTCAGCGGCTGCCGGCCATAGATACAGGCAAACTTCATGAGATCGCTACGCGCCTACTCAATCGGGTGGATGCCCTAGTGCGCATCGCCAATGCCTTTATGAGCTTTGCCCGTTTGGGTTCGGCTGAGGAGCTTCCCCTCAAGCCGGTGCTCCTTACGGCCTTCTTGCGCGAGCAGATTCAGCCTTACCTCCATGGGCCTTTTCCTATTCACCTCTATCTTCCTGAGGAGCCCTTGTGGATTCTGGCTAATCCCGATGCCCTGCATCAGATTCTGAATAATCTGCTTCAAAATGCCTTTCAGGCCTTAGAGGATCAGCCGGCGCCCCAGATCCAAGTAACGCTTCTGAAGCAAGACGGTAAGGTGGTTATTGCGGTTCAGGATAATGGACCAGGTATTCCTCCTGAGGTGCAGGAGCGCATCTTTGAGTTTTACTTCACTACGCGGCGCACGGGGACAGGTTTAGGCTTAGCGATTACGCGCGGCTTAGTGGAGCGGATGGGGGGCGAGATTAGCTTTGAGTCGGTGCCGGGGCGGGGTACGACGTTCTATGTGGCCTTCCCCGCTCACAAGGATTAAGGTAAGCCGGTGGCTCTTTGGGATAGGCGGGGTATGGGCCCAGACCCTAAGCGTAGATACCCTTATCCCCCCGGGTGTGGGGCATCTCCCGCTACCTCCCGGCTGGCTTCTGCAGGAAACCATAGAATTTACCCCTTCGGTAGCCTGGCGCTACGATAGCTCAACTCACCAGCTACTTTGGCCCGCCGTCTCGGAAACGCTCCGCCTGCGCTAC
>JANXCX010000004.1 GCA_025059535.1 Bacteroidia bacterium | reverse complement strand
TGGCGTTTCTTTTTCACGCGTAGGCCTCCCTTCTACTTGCGCTAGCACGTGGCCCCATAGGCCCAGTATTGCCAAATTTCTAGCCAGCTCGCTCATAGAGTCTCCAGCTCTTAGTCTAAGATGGTCAGGACTGCATGATCTCCTCCCACGCCAGGTGCTATACGAAACTGCCATGGATTATTGGACCAAGCGCGGTAAGAAGACCACTGCAGGGTAATTGTAGTGGGAACGCCTGGTGTCACATTTACGGGCACCCCTGCAAAAGCGATTGTCCCACTCGTTACTACGCCATTTATATCATCGTAATCTGTAACAAGCTGAGCTGCCGTGGCGGCGGTCGTAGCACCCACTTGAATCCTACCTAGGATTAACCCTTGTCCAAGCTGTGCATTTCCTGCATTATCTGTGAGCCGAGCTGTAAAGGAAGCAAACACAAAAACTCTATTATGTCTGGGCGTAAAGTTAATAGAGAGAAGATTTTGCCATGTACCAGGACTTGTATGGGTTTGGGTAGTTGTCAGAGAGGTGCTATGGATGTTGCCACCGTAGGGGGCTTCACCGAGCTGAAGGTCACCTGCGCTATTTGCCAGTACCATGCGGCTAAAGGGGTCAGTATGGCTTAAGGTGCTTACGCGCACGGTACCGTTAACATGAAGGCGTTGGGCGGGGTTAGTTGTGCCGATCCCTACATTGGCTGCTGGGGTGATCACGAATGCTCCCCAGTGAGTCACCCCTGTACCTGCATTATATACCCCCACTTCAAGCCTATCCCCGCCGGCCGGATTGTGAAAGTAATATTGATGCCCATTGATGGCATCTTCCAGTTGTATCCAGTTAGACCAGCCGCTTCTTATCGTGAGGCGTCCTGGTGGGTTTGGCTGGCCGATACCCACATTCCCCGTGGAGGTAATAGAGACTATTTCTTGGTCCTCCACACCAGGTAAGCCGCTGGAACTACTATTAGAGATGGACAAGCGCGACCTGCCGGTTGTCGGGCCAAAGATAGACATATGGGCCACCCCATCGCCCCTGAACTTGATTTCTCTGTTGTCTATCATCACGCTACGTCCTACCCCCGCAGAGCCCACGACATGTAATCTTGCGTCAGGGAGCGCCGTACCTATGCCTACATTCTGGGCACTTAGTAACCCACACGCAAGCCCTATCAGAAATGGTCGAGACATACCATTGCAAATATAGGGATTTTTTACTCTGCTCATGTGGAAATCTACCCGCCTAGCCAGAAGACGATCTTTTGGAAGTCATGAGGCGGGGTAGAGGTTCTTTCTTATAGAGCCAGGGGCTTTTAGACTATCTTTGCCCTTCGGGCCTATGAGTAGTTTGCTGGCTAATCGGATTATTTGTGGAAAGGCGTGAGGGACTTTATGAACTTTTCCCAGACATAGCCCTTATTTCGCCACCCTGAAATAAGAAAGATAAGCATAATTGCTAAGGTTTCTAGCAGTGCTGCTAATGTTACTTTTGCCCGAATCCCTGCAAAGTATTAGGATTACCTGCTTGGGCGCCTAACCTTACTTTCCGCCAGAGGATCTAGACCTTCAAGGGGCAATTTAGCGGGACTCTTACCTTAGGGGGATGGCTTCGGTGCGTTTTCTCTTCCAGAGCTATGGCTCAGATTCAGCTATTAGCCTTCAGACCCGTTATGCCATCCTTTCGATTTTGGCTCATGCACCCCCTGAGGCGGCTTACTCGGTGGCGCTTTATACGGACCAGCCGGCGCTTTTTCCCGAGTGGTGGGAAGGCCTAGAGGTGCATACCCTTCAACCGGGCCAAATTAGGGCCTGGCAGGGGCCCCATCACTTTGTCCATCGCCTTAAGCTAGTCCTACTCCTTCATGACGCAAGCCATTTTCCCGCCGAAGTGCGGTTTTATCTGGATGGCGACACCTATTTCCAGCGAGGCTGGGGGGACTTGGTAGCTTTAGTGGGGCCAGGGGCAGCGGTACTTCATAAGATGGAGTACTTTATTGCCACACAGGCTACGGGACAGATGCGCCGGTTTCGCCGCCGATCGCGTCCTCTGCGCTATAGAGGGGCTCCCATCCCATTAGACATTTGGATGTGGAATGCTGGTGTAATTGGGTTTCATTCCAGTCATGTGCCCCTCTTAGAGGAGGCTATTCAGTTTGTGGATGAAATCTACCCTCAACTGCGCAAGCATTACATAGAGCAGTATGCGGTGAGTCTCTTTTTTCAGCGCCATCTTCGGCTTTATTCGGCAGAGCCGTGGATCGTGCATTATTGGGGGGAAAAGCCAGCTTATACCCGAGCGATTGAGGCATTTTTTCAGCGGCCCCTTTCTCTGGGCCAGCGGCTAGAGGCTATTCGCCAAGGTGAAGCTCTCCAGCTACCCCAGCCCTGGTGGCACCGCTGGCTTAGGTTCTAGCTATTAGGCCTATTTGAGGGCGTGTCATGAGGCCTGAGCCTTGGGGTTTCTCAAGAGAGGCCGTAGGCGGGGATAACTGGCTAGTTCGGTGCGGTGGCGCCTTACCCACTCCCAGAAGCTTTCATCCCACGCGTCAGCCCACTTTCCCCGAGGGAAATGGCTCAGACTGAGAAGATAGCGACTTCCGCAGAAATAGGGCTTTGTCGTGATGAGGTGCGAGGCGTGTTGGCTCATTCCATACACATTCGGCACCATTACCCAGTCGTAGGCATCTACGTAGCTGCGCATGAAGAAGGCATATATCTTATCAGGATGAACTTCATGGAGAAAGAGAAAACTGCCCAGCACCATGAGCCGTTCAATGTGGTGCGTGTAGCCCCAGCGGTAGAGCCGACGTAGGACGGTATCTACCGGAGCCAGGCCAGTTTGGGCCTCTTCCCAGCCGCTGGGAAAGTCCTGCGTATGGTTCCAGTGGTTACTTTTACGCAGCCGTGTGCCAATCTGGTCATAAACAAGCCGTATATACTCTCGCCACCCGATAAGCTGGCGAATAAACCCTTCTAGCGAAGGGAGGGGTACGTCGTGGGTTTGGGCGTAATTTAGGGTTTCGGTAAGGACCTCGTGAGGGGTAAGGAGGCCGATATTGAGCAGAGGGGAGAGAACGCTGTGGTAGAGGAAGGGCTCGTCGGGTTCAAAGGCATCCTCGTAGGGGCCGAAGTGGTACAGGCGCTCTTGTAGGAAAGCCTTTAGCCAGGCCTGGGCGGCGGCGTGCGTGGTAGGCAGCCACCAGAGCCCCGAAGCGCCCCAAGCGGTGGGAAAATGCTGGGCTATGTAGGCTATGGCTTCCTCTACATAGGGGGTTGGCTCAGCAAGCTGAAGGGGCGGCGGCCGATGACCTGCGGGAAGGCGCTGGCGATTTTCCGTATCATAGGTCCAGCGCCCGCCGACGGGCTTTCCATTTTTGTCCAGAAGCACCTTTAGGCGCTGGCGCTGCCAGATGTAATAGCTGGTCTGGTGGTAGCGCTGCTGCCCCGCCTGAAAAGCCGCATTCTCCGCTCGGCTCGTGAGGAAGGCTGGGGTAGGATGGAAATGAAGCGTAATGCCCTGACGCGCGGCGGCACGTGCCAACCGCCTTTCTAATAAGTAGTCTACTGGCTCAAAAAGGTGGATCTCAGCTAAGCCCTGACGATTGGCGGCTTGTAGGATAAGGTCAGCGGCTCGAGCCGTTCCTTCTCGGGCTACTTCGTGATAGGTCCAATAGCGCACCGCATAGCCTTCAGTTTCCAGCCAGTCGGCCATATAGCGCATGGTCGCCCGATGGAGAATAAGCTTCTGCCGATGAAAGGCCGGCGCCTGAAGGGGATCATAGAAGAAAAGCGGCTCCTCTACCAGCCAAACGGCCTCTACGAAGCGGGGCAGATAACGCGGGGCAAACAGCTGATGCGGATACAAAAGGAAGACCGCCACGCTCCGAGAACAAAAATCCCCCTGACCAGAGGGAGACTACCCTCAATTCTCTGCGTATAACGAAACTCTGATAGGGTAGATGGGCCAGACTTTCACGGACTTGGAAATTTGGGGCATACCACTTACCTTAGCTTTAGTATGAGTCGCTTAGCCTTCATAGGCCTTATTGGGCTTGCTTGGGCGCAGAATGTAGGTATCGGGACCTCAAACCCGCAGTACCGCCTGGATGTAGTGGGCCGTGCGCGAATCCAGCAGCAAGGCACGCAGACGGCCGGTATATGGTTTTACCAGACTACCCCGAATGCCGATCGGGCGTTTGTAGGGATGGCGAACGATGATTATGTGGGTTTCTGGGGAAATGCAGGGGCTAACTGGGGTATGGTTATGAATGTAGCTAATGGGATGTGGGTATAGGCGTTACTACGCCTGCCTATCGGCTGGATGTGGGGGATCGCATGCGGGTGCGGCAGGGCAGTGCTGGTACGGCAGGTATCTGGTTCTATCAAAGCGGTCCCCCAGCGGCGGATCGGGCCTTTGTGGGAATGGCCAACAACGACTACGTAGGCTTCTGGGGAAATGCAGGGGCTCAGTGGGGGCTGGTGATGAATGTGACTAATGGGAATGTAGGGATAGGTACGCTAGAGCCCGCCTCTCATGTTACCATCTCCCGTCCCAATGAGGCGGCAGCTTATCAGTTAGAACTGCGGAATGTAGGGCTCATCACTACAGGTAACTTTGATGGGATTCGTTTCACTCAAGGTCCTACAGGCAGTACACCTTTGGGGGGCATTCGGCTGCTGTATAAGAGCAATGGTTTTACTCAGATGGGCTTCTATCTGCGTGATTTCTCTAACCCTAATCAAGAAGCCCCCAGAATAATTTTTACAGACTCTGGGGCTATACGGTTTACCTATGGTGTTCAGACCTCGCCAGCTTCTACTGAACCCGCTACCCTTATGCTCTTTAATAATGAACGCCACTGGGGTGGAGGAGCTGAGGATGGGTTTCGCATGCGCTTTCATGGGGGTGTTGGGGGGTTTCCGAGCACTGACCTGTGGATATTTGAGAAAACCGATGGGAATGATCCCTATCCGGATGGTGCCATCGTCTTCCGCATGTATGGTACGCAGGGCCCTTTCAACGCTCTGAACATTATAGGGCACGGGAGTATGGGAGCGGTAGTGGGAGTGAATACGGGAACTAGTACTCCTACTGCACCGTTTGAAGTACGCAAGCCTATAGGGGGAGGTCCTGGGAATGGTTCAACTAGTGATCTTCCCACTACGGCGATTATAACGGACATCTCTGGCTCGCGGTATAATGATTGGCCTAATGGATGGGGGGGAGGTCTATCTACGTGGGACATAGTCTGTGCAAGTATTCGCCTCTCCGGTACATCTACTCGGTCAGATAGGAAGTACAAACGGGACATCAAATCCCTCAGCACGGCGGAGCTCCTGCCGCGTTTTATGGCCCTGCGTCCAGTTTCGTACTATTACCGCTCGGACATAAAGGTTTGTGATGATCCGGAGCGGCTGCGGTTTGGGTTTATCGCAAATGAAGTGGAGGAGCTCTTTCCAAATCTCGTGGATAATGCAGGGTTGCCAGATAGCATAGCGCGGGGGCTGGAGTATGATGGGTTTATTCCGATTTTAGTTTCGGTGGTGCAGGCGCAGCAGCGGGAGCTGGAGGCTTTGCGGCGGCAGGTGGCGGATTGGGAGGTGCGGTATAAGGCGCTTGAGAATCGCTGGGAAGAGTTAGCGGGTGAGGTGAGGCGCTTGCGTCGGCGGAAGGAGGGGGATATAGTGTCGGTGG
>JANXCX010000017.1 GCA_025059535.1 Bacteroidia bacterium | reverse complement strand
GTCTCCTTTGCGCAGTTCGGATTCGTAGTCGTACAGGCATAGAGGTAGCGTTCCAGCGGTAGTATTACCGTAGCGGTCAATATTTATCATAACCTTGCTTAGAGGAAACTGGAGGCGCTCGGCTACGGCCTCAATGATACGCCGATTGGCTTGGTGCGGTACGAAAAAGGCGATATCCTCTGGCTTGAGGCCGTTTCTCTGCATAAGCTGCTCGGTTACGGTGGCCATTTGGACCACAGCCTGCTTGAAGACCTGCCGCCCCTCCTGATAGACGTAGTGTAGGCGTTTGCGCACCGTGCGCACGGAAGCCGGCAGCAAGCTCCCCCCTGCCTTCATATGCAGGTAAGCGCAGCCGCTCCCATCGCTAAAATGAAGGTAATCCATAACGCCGAGCTCCTCCTCGGTAGGCTCTAGGAGGACTGCCCCAGCACCATCGCCAAAAATCACGCAGGTAGCCCGATCCTGATAGTCAATAATACTGGACATTTTATCGGCGCCAATCACTAACGCTCGCTCTACGTGGCCTACGGCGATAGCATCGGCGGCAATACTTAGGGCGTAGAGGAAACCGCTACAGGCTGCGCTTAGGTCAAACCCCCAGGCCTTTCGGGCCCCTAAGGCATGCGCCACTAAGTTAGCGGTGGCGGGAAAGGGATAGTCCGGTGTGATAGTAGCTACGACAATTAGATCTATATCTTCAGCGGGCACCTGACGCTTGGCTAAAGCGGCCTGCGCGGCTTGAGTCGCCATATAAGCCGTGCCCTTACCCCGCTCCAAAATACGACGTTCTCTGATGCCCGTGCGCTCTATGATCCAAGCATCCGATGTATCCACCAGCTGCTCTAAATCCTGGTTAGTTAGCCTACGCTCGGGTAGGTAAGCCCCTACAGCCTTGATAGCCGCCCTACGCATGAGCCTGAAAGGCTAGCGCAATCTTCTCCGTAAGACGCGCCCGCACGGTAGCTATGGCTACACGTAGCATATTCCGAAAGGCTTTAGGAGAGGATATGCCATGGCCTATAATTACATTGCCCTGCGCACCTATGAAGGGAAGCCCGCCTATGTTTTCGTAGTTGAGCCGCTCTAAAATGGGGTGATGAGCCACCTTTTCACGCAAAAGCTCATACAAGGACTCCCCAAACTTGAGCAAAATATTCCCTACAAACCCATCCACTACATACACATCGGCAAAGCCGCGGGTAAGGACACGTCCCTCGGCATTACCTACGAAGTAAATATCGGGATGCTGCTGTAGGAGGGCATAGGCATGCTGGACGAGCACATTCCCTTTGCTGGGCTCCTCGCCGATATTTAGCAGAGCCACGCGCGGCCGAGCAATCCCCATCACTTCCCGCATGTAGACGCTGCCAAGCTGGGCAAACTGGACTAGGTGCTCAGGTTTGCAATCCACATTCGCGCCCACATCGCAAATTATGGAATAGCGCATGTCGTTATAGGGGTAAAAAGCGCCTAAGGTGGGCCGCGAAACACCGGGTAGATTACCCAGCCTAAGTACCGAGGCCGCTACAATAGCCCCTGTATTGCCCGCACTTACGAAAGCATCCAGTTTCTTTTCCTTAAGCGCCTGAATACCCACGACGATGGAAGAGTTGGGCTTTTGGACAATAGAGCGGGCCGGGTTCTCGTCCATTTCAATCACCTCATCGGCAGGCAGTATGTGTACGGGGTCTCGGAGAGGTAACCCAATGCGCGCCGCCACCTGGCGAATCTCGGTTTCTTTACCTATCAGCCATACCTCTACTTCCGCGGGCAGATCGGCCAGCGCAAGCTGCAACCCCCGTATAGGGTTTTCGGGTGCATAATCCCCCCCAAATGCGTCTAAGCCTATTCGCATTAGCCTGTCGTATCTTCAGGAGTGGAGAGCACCTTTTTGCCGCGATAGTAGCCACTTACCAAATTCACCCGATGAAAGAGAGTAGGTTCGCCACTTTGAGGGTCTATATAGTAGGCGGGGGTAGGTAGCTTATGATGGGTGCGTCGTTTATCCCGCCGGCTCTTAGAATGCTTGCGTTTTGGATTCGCCATACTTCCAGCAAATATAGGAATTCAGGAGGGGTTGGAAGGAAAAAGGTACTCCCATACTACGGCGGGGCAGGCGGCATCGGGACAAGTAGGCCTTACCCGTTTGAGGGGAATCGCCAGAGCAATGTAGTCGTAAAAGGCCTGCAGGAGATCTATCCAATCCTCATGGGGACCTACCACAAAAAATTCCTCCTCGGATGTGGCGTAAAGGGGGTCCCAACTATACACCTGGGTATGGGCAGTTTCTATAGGTAAGCGGATAAGCTCGCCGCCCCGGTCGCATAGCACCTCCACCCAACCAGATAAAAAGAAGTGTAGCCGGAGGTAGCGGCTCTCGCGCTGGGCCCGCACGCGCGCCTGAACCTCAAGCCCTTGAATCTCGTAATCCGCCCCTACTGCCGCCAAAAGCTCCCGACCTATTTGCCATTCCCAGACACTCTCTCCTTTTGGCAAGCGGGAAATATAAAGCCCATACCTATGCTTCATGAAAGCCCCACTATGCGATTTAGATCAGCCTCTAATCTGGTCAAGAAAGTTACTTCATGGGGATGCACCTTTCCATCGGCGTTGATCACTTCCCGAAAAATCCTCAGGATTTCCTGCCGATAGTAGGCGACTTCGTCCTTAACCTGCTCAAAGTTTGATAGAGCTTCCTGATAGGCTTGTTCGGGCGTGTAATTCAGGTTGTGAAACAGCTGAAATATAGCCTCGGAACGGCCAGGGAAATTCGTAGGAAAGTGGCGGAAAGCTGCCTCTATCCGCGCCGCAAACTTACGCATCTCACGCTCATCTATCTCCGTATCGGCTTTCACAAAGGCATAGGCTAGGCCCCCGATCCCATCCCAAAAATGACGACTTGTGAGCATGCGGCAAAGATAGCTGAAAATCTTTACCTTTGTCTTATGCGGAAAGTTGGGGTGGGTTTGTGGGGTTTTTTTTTGATAGCCCAGCCCATAGATATCACGCAGCAGCGCATAGACCCCCTCACCTTTACCTTTGAAGATGGACGCACTACTCTAGACGAATATGTGATAGACCAGATTCGGCGCCGCACCCGCTGTTGCGGCATAGATAACGTTTGGGTAGAATTGCGCTTCAATCCCGACGGCACCGTAAAAAGCGTAGGCATAAAACTCGGGGAAAACAAATGCTACACGCAGTCCATTCGCGATATTCTCTTATCCACGCGCTGGAAGGTAGAAAATATTCGTGTGGGTCGCCCTTTATATCGGGAATTTCGGCTAAATGAAGACTGCGGACCTGAGAGGGATAATAAATACCTGCCCATTTCTCCGACGCCCCCCGCTTTAGCGGAAGGGCCATCAGCGCCTCCTGCTCCGACAGCTAAGCCAAAGCCCGAGGAGTCCCCTCCTCCTACCCCGAAGGCTGAAGAACCTTCTGCCCCATCGGCAGAATTGCCCACGCCTCCCCCCCCACCCGTTCCAGAAAAATCTGAGATCAAACCTTCTCCTCAACCTACTCCCCTTACCCAAGTGGCGGAGGACGCCCCATCCCCGCTCCCTTCAAAACCTAATGCCGCTCGGCCCCACAGCGAGCCCGCCCGCAAAGGCTACCAACCCGGTCCCGAACCGCCTACAGAAGCCCGCCCTCCCAATCCACCGGCTCTCGTAGGGGCTTTACCCGCCGACACCACTCCCAAACCCCTAAGAGCGGACATCCCCTCCAACTACCAAAGTACGGGGGAAAAACGCCCTCCTAATTCTCACCTCAATTCCTTCCTCAATACTACCGGCCCGCGCTACAGCGAGCCCGACTACATCCATGGACCTGTCGCCAAAGCCATCTACCTCAAGCAAGAATACCGCAAGCAGGGCGTATGTGGGTTAGTGCAGGTACTTCTAGAAATCGCCATAGATGCCCAAGGCAACCTACGTGGCTATCGCATTTTGCGCGCAAATACACCCGAGATAGCTAAGGCTACCCCCCAAGTCCTCAAAGGCCTCCGCTACAAACCCGTCCCCCTTCCAATGGTCTTCTACACCGAATTCAAAATAGATGTAGACTGCCAGAGTGATCAACGCAAAGTAAAGCTGGACACTATCCCGGATTTTTTGGCGAATCCTGAGGGTAAAATCATCCAACCGTCGTCAAAGCCTGAGCGTAGGGTTCTCCAGCTTACCACCCCGCCCCCCCTATCTCCTAATCCCAGCAACCAGTAAGCCGCCTTTTTCCGTATATTAACTTTTAGAGCTATGGCGATGCGTCAGCTCAAAATACAGAAGCAGATCACCAATCGGGAATCCCAATCCCTGGACAAGTACCTTCAGGAAATCGGCAAGGTACCCTTGCTGACGGTAGAGGAGGAGGCCGAACTGGCCCGCCGCATTCGGCAGGGCGACGAAGAGGCTCTGGAAAAGCTAGTCAAGGCAAATTTGCGGTTCGTAGTCTCGGTAGCCAAGCAGTACCAAAATCAAGGCCTACCCCTTACGGACCTAATCAGTGAAGGTAATTTAGGGCTTATCAAGGCCGCTAAGCGCTTTGATGAAACGCGCGGCTTTAAGTTCATTTCGTATGCCGTGTGGTGGATTCGTCAGAGCATCCTGCAGGCCTTAGCCGAGCAAAGCCGAATCGTACGCCTACCGCTCAACCGTGTCGGGGCGCTCAACAAGATTAACAAGGTTTATGCCCGCTTAGAGCAAGAGTACGAGCGGGAGCCCTCGGCCGAGGAGATCGCCGAAGCTTTAGAAGGCGCCCTTACCCCCGAAGAGGTAGCGGAAATTATACGCCAATCCGCTCGTCATGTCTCGCTAGATGCGCCTATTGCGCCGGGGGAAGAGACCCGCTTTATTGACGTATTGGAAAATCCTGATTTGCCCCAGCCAGACCAAATCCTAATGCAGGAAAGTCTGCGTCAGGAGATTTCCAAGGCTCTGGCTATGCTGGAGGAGCGCGAAGCCGAAATTGTCCGAATGCACTTTGGCATTGGCCAGCGCTACCCTATGACGCTAGATGAGATCGCCGAAAAGCTCAACCTCACGCGCGAGCGCGTGCGCCAAATCAAAGAGAAGGCTATTCGTAAGCTGCGCACCAATCCTGCGGTCATGGAGCCGCTGCGCCAGTATTTGGGGTAGTGGAATCTTCTAAAAAGAGCACGAAGACCTCCTCCCCGAAGGGGTCGGGGCTGCCGACAGGCCAGAAGCCTAGCCGTTGAAAGAGGCGACGGGCTGGCGTATTGTCCATATGCACGACGGCGCGTACCTCGCGTATGCGGGCGCGCCGCCGCAGAGCCTTAAGTACCTCCGCCAGCCCGCGCGTACCATAGCCTAACCCCTGATAGCTTACATCTACCTGAATAGTAGCTATCCAGAGCGTCGGTGGTCGGCCTACCACTTCTACCACCCCTATCAGCTTCTCGCTCTCCCAGAACCCCCAACGCTGAAAAAGCCGCTCCGCAATTGGCCGAGGCGGTAGAAAGCGCCGCTGTAACTCCGAAATTTGCAGACTACCTAGAAGCGTTTCTTCTTGAGCGGTGAGGGGACGCACCGTAAAACCTTTCATAAATGCCTCCGCCGATTAGGCTCAAAGGGCCGAAAGTACAAAGGCATGAGGGCGACGATCTCAGCGGTTTGACGCAGCGCCTTAGTTCTGAGCCCAGCCTCTGCCACCATAGGCCACTGCACTTCCCACACTGGTAGACGGGCTTTTAGGGAGTTTCCTACCCAAAAGGCTCCCTGGGCTAAGGCCTCCCACTCCGCTAAAGGGGCTAGCCGGGGTGAAGTAAGGGGTACCCCGCCCTCCCAAAGCTGCCCATACCAGCTTGCCGGTCGGCTCTCCCAGAAAGTAAAAAGGCGCTGAGCGCGGGCTCCTTTCGCCTCAGCAAAAACCCGAAGCACCTCCATAAGGCCCACGGGATACACCGCCCAGCCTAGAGAAAGTGCCCAGGCTTTTACCGCCGCTAAGCCTATGCGCAAGCCCGTATGGGAGCCAGGTCCTTGATGGTAAATCACGCCCTGAATATCGCTCCACTGCAGCTGGCTAGTGGCCAGAACCTGCTCCACCACCGTTATCAAATACTCAGCCTGCCGACGCGGCCAGTCCCACCTAATTCCCCCCTCAATTTCCCCATCTCTAAGAAGTCCTACTTGCAGGCTCGGACCGCTGGTCTCCACCACCAGCTTCCATTCTATCATAGCGATAGAAGCGCTTATACCACAGCCATCCCATTAGTCCAGCTATCAAGTAGGGCATTACGAAGAGGAAGCCAATCCCCACCCGTAGTCCGCGCAGGAAACCTGGCTGAGCCGCTTCGGCGTTTTTCCGGCACATAGCGCACTGGCCATAGGCCAGGGATAAGGGAAGCACCCAAAAACTTAGCCTAATCAGCCACCACCGCATACTAATACGGATAGTATGGCGCCAAAAATACATAAACCAGTACACCCGTAACCGCTACATATAGCCAGAGCGGAAGAGCCCAGCGCGCCACCCGTCGATGTTGCGCATACCGCCCCAGTAGAGCAGGGTAAATAGCAAAAAGTGCCAAGGGCACTATAAACACGCTCAGACCTATATGGCTGAAGAGAATGAAAAGATAGACCGCACGCAGCCATCCCGTACCACCAAATCGGACCTCCTCTTGCGTAAGGTGATATAGTACGTAGAGAACGAGAAAGAGCGTGCTCAGGCCAAAAGCCGTAAGCATTACTTTGCGATGCAGGGCTATCTGCCGACGGCGAGCCAAAAAGTACCCAACTGCCAAAAGTACCGAAACGCTACTATTGATGAGAGCGTTTATGCGTGGGATGAAGCGGGTATCAATTCCCAAATCTATGCGAGGAAGACGCAGAAGGAGCACTACTGTAAAGGGTATGGCTATGGAAATGATCCATATCCAGCGGCGCAGGGTGGCCTCTTTGAGCGGGATCTGTTCCATGGGACGGAAAACAATTTACGATAGGAAAGCGGCTTCCCATGGCCCTACGAAGTGGGTTTGCTGGCAGATCCATTGCGCCGCCCATAAAGCCCCCTCCGCAAAGATGGTTCGGTGGTGCGCCCGATGGATGATAAGGACCTCTTCCCCCGAGGCACTCAGCCAGACCTGATGCTCCCCTATTACCTCACCCACCCGCAGGCTACTTATGTCGCTTAGAGGGGGAAAGTACTTCTGAAGCTCATAGGCGGTACCACTGGGGGCATCCTTCTTGTGGGCGTGGTGAACCTCTACGAGAGCGGCTTGCCAGTCGGGAAGCTGAGACCAAAAGGCCGCCAACCGTTCAAGCAGCAGTTTTAGGAGAAGAATGCCGCGGCTGAAATTGCTACTCCAGAGCCACCGTGCGCGGGGATAAGTGCGAGCCAGCTCCTGTAAGGCAGGCCCCTGAGAAGCCCAGCCTGTAGTACCCGTAACAAGCGGTAGGCCCTTAGCTAAGCAGACCCGTACTATCTCAGGCACCTGACTAGCATGGGAGAAATCTAGAACGACCTCCGCTGTGAGGTCTGCCCAAAAGTGGGGAGTGGGGCGCGCAGCCTGCGCTACGACCGCATGCCCTTTTTGTTCCGCTACCTGACGCAGCACTTGCCCCATGCGCCCCTGTCCTATGATAGCTAAACGCATAGACAAAAGTATTACTCTACCTTTGAGCCGTTTCTTGTTAAGAGAGCGTATGTGGCTGCTTCTTCGGCAGGGCGTACAACCTCAAGGCGTGTTAGCTTGGCTAGAGGCTCAAGGTTTAGGAATTCAGCTCAGGTCGCTGGGGGAGCGGTGGATTATAGAGGTAGAGGCCTCGGACGGCCAAGCCGAAGCGCTGCTCCGCTTGGAAGAAGTGGAAAAGGTGTTTATATCCGAGCGGGCCATGCCGTTGGTAAGCAGCTGGCAGGGTGGTGTGCAGTTAGGAACGTGGCAGCGGGGCGAGGGGCTCCTTTGGATAGCGGGTCCATGCAGCGTGGAGAATCGGGAAAGTCTTCTGCGGCTGGCCGAGGCGCTAAAGGCGCTGGGCGTACAGGTCCTGCGCGGCGGGGCTTTCAAAGCCCGCACCTCCCCCTATTCCTTCCAAGGTCTAGGGCCCCAGGCCTTAGACTGGCTGCGGGAAGCGCGCGCCCTTACTGGCTTGCCTATCTGCGTAGAAATCCTTAGCGAAACCCACCTGCCCCTTTACGCCGACGTAGACCTTATCCAAATAGGCGCACGCAACATGGACAACTACTGGCTTCTTCGAGCGGTAGGAGAATTAGGCCGGCCAGTGCTTCTCAAGCGGAACCCCCAGGCCACTGTAGAAGAATGGCTCTTAGCGGCGGAATACCTTCTCCTTTATGGCGCTCCTTGGGTGCTTCTCTGCGAGCGGGGCATTCGCACGTTTGAACGAAGCCTTCGCTACACGCTAGATGTGGGGGCGATTCCGGTGGTGGCGGCGCAGACCGCCTTACCTTGCATTGCGGATCCTTCGCATGCCGCTGGGCACTGGCGCTATGTAACGCCGCTGGCTTTAGCCGCCATAGCAGCGGGCGCCGAAGGCCTTCTAATAGAAGTGCACCCAGACCCCCTTACTGCCCAATCCGACGCTGCCCAGCAGCTTACCCTCAGCCAATTTGCCCTTCTGAAGGAAAAAGCCAGCACGTTAGCTGCCCCGTCCTCAAGGCGCCTGCCGTAACCACTCTAACGCCAGCCGCAGGACCTCTTGCATAGCGGCTTGCGGGCTAATACCTCCATCCTGATAGATGAATTCGCCTGTTTGCCGATGGGCTATCCCTAAACAGAGCGCCCCCGCCTCATGACCTAATCGCCGAGCCAAAAGGTAAAGCGCCGCCGTCTCCATCTCTATATTCTCCACTTTATACCCTGCATAGACAAATCCCGCCAGTTGGGCGGGGAGCTCGGGAAAGCGAATGGAGAGCCTACCGCAGCGCCCCTGAGGCGCATAAAAGCCTATGGCCGTGTAAGTAATACCTTCCGCCCAAGGTAGGTTTAGCTTGGGGGTATTCTGGGCGCAGCGTAGAAAAAACTCCGTGGCCTGTACGCCATACCAGCTAAGTGGCTGCCCCGTCTGCTCAAGCCAGTAGTGCTGCAAAGTGCGGGTCAGCTCAGGCTCCGGTTGGAAGTCATAGAAGAGAGGATACGGATCTACCCCTATCGCCCACCGACTAAATACTACGGTAGCCAGGGGCCGCTCCACCTGCAGAAGGCCAGAAGTACCTACCCGCAAAAAGTACATTTTCTTATGCGTAGGGAAGGGCTGCCCGCGGGTAAGGTCTATATTTTGCACGGCATCCAGTTCTATTACGGCGATTTCGGTGTTGTCTATGCCTATGCCCGTACCAATGGCTGTAAGTGCTACGCCGCCGTAGAGGCCAGTTATCCAGATAAATTCCCGATTACCTCCTCGGTGGAGCACCCGGTCTAAAAGAGGCTCTACGAGGGCTAGGCGCCCTGGATCGCCTACAAGAAGGCAACGATGGGCCGCTTGGCCGGGCTGGAGGCCTAAGTGGTACACCGCCCCATCAGGCCGTAGAGGTATGCCATTGGCTATACCCACTCGGCGAATATGCGGAAAAAGTTATTATCTTGACTTGTATGCAGTTTCAGCTTGTGTCGGAGTGGACGCCGCGCGGCGACCAGCCCCAAGCGATCGCCGAGCTAGTAGAGGGTATTCAACGCGGCGAACGCCACCAAGTGCTTTTGGGCGTAACCGGCTCAGGCAAAACCTTCACCATAGCCCATGTAATCGCCCAAGTCCAGCGCCCCACCCTCATTCTAAGCCACAATAAAACCCTCACCTGGCAGCTCTATACGGAATTCAAAAGCTTCTTTCCACATAACCTTGTCTGCTACTGGATTTCGCACTACGACTACTATCAGCCCGAAGCCTACCTGCCCGAGACGGATACCTACATAGAAAAGGAGCTGAGCATCCTCAAGGAAATAGAACGATATCGGCTAGAGACACTTACCGCCTTAGTGAGCGGGCGACGCGATGTAATCGTAGTGGCCTCGGTTTCGGCCATCTATGGGTTATCAGATCCGGCAGAGTTTCGCCAGCATGTGCTGAATTTAGCAGTAGGCCAAACTTACCCCAGGCAAGCTGTTATCCATCAGCTTACGCAGATGCTTTATCGGCGCACCAGTGGAGGAAATACCCCCGGTACGTTTTGGACACGTGGCGATAGGCTCTTTGTTTTTCCCCCTTATGAAAGCCGGGGCTATCGCTTCAGCTTCTTCGGCCCAGCGATAGAAGGGATAGAAGCCATAGACCCTCTAACCTACCAGCCCCTTCAGCGGTTTTCAGAGCTCACCTTATATTCTGCTGATATGTTTGTGCTCTCGCCAGAGAAATTGGAAGTGGCCCTAGCCCGCATCCAAGAGGAGCTGGAGGCCCAGGTAAAATACTTAGAAAGCCAGGGCAAGGTAGAAGAGGCTATCCGCCTGCGCAAGCGTACCCTCTACGATATAGAGCAGCTGCGCACGCTGGGGTATTGCAATGGAATTGAAAACTATTCGCGCCATCTTACGGGACGAGCGCCAGGAGAGCGTCCTTATACCCTTATAGACTATTTTCCCCGCCCTTTTCTCACGGTCATAGATGAAAGCCATGTTACAGTGCCTCAACTCAAGGCTATGATTGGAGGGGATCAATCGCGTAAGCTGGTACTTGTGGAGTATGGCTTTCGCCTACCTTCGGCTTTAGATAATCGTCCTTTGCGCTTTGAGGAGTTTGAGCAGCTGGTGGAGCAGGTTATTTATGTCAGTGCTACGCCGGGGCCTTATGAGATGAGCAAAACGGGTGGGGCTTTTGTAGAGCAGGTGGTGCGACCGACCGGCTTGGTAGATCCGCCCGTACATGTGCAGCCTATGGAAGGGGCTATTGATCACCTTTTAGGCGCTATCCAGCGGCATCGGCGGCTTGGCGGACGCACCCTCGTGATCACCCTCACGAAAAAGCTTGCGGAAGAGGTGGCCGAATACCTCACTCGGCTGCGCATACCGGCTGCCTACCTTCACTCCGACCTAAACGCTCTCCAGCGCGTGGAAGTGCTGGACAAACTGCGCCAAGGGGAAATAGATGTGATAGTAGGGGTAAATCTCCTGCGTGAAGGGCTAGACCTACCAGAAGTTTCGCTCGTAGCTATCCTGGAAGCGGATAAAGAGGGCTTTTTACGCTCGGAAACCTCGCTCATTCAGATTGCTGGACGCGCCGCCCGCAATATCCATGGCGAAGTGATTCTGTATGCGGATCGGGTTACAGGCTCTATGGCCCGCTTTATTCAGGAAGCCGAACGGCGCCGACAAAAGCAGCTGGCCTATAATGCGCAGCATGGGATTACCCCGCGCACTGTGCAGAAGCGCACCAGCCTGCCTAAAATCGCTGCTGAGAATGCCGAAGCGGAGAAGTTCCCGCACCTGCCGCCTGAAGTACAGCGGCTCTCCCCCTTAGAATTGGAAGTCCTTATAGAGGAGACGCGGCGCCGTATGCTGGAAGCGGCGGAGGCGGAAGAGTACCTGCGTGCCGCACGCTACCGCGATGAGATGCGGCTATTAGAGAAGCTTCTGGCGCAAAAGCGGGCAGATGCCGCCTACTCCAGCCAGCCGGCCAGGTAGGCGTTGTGCTCACCTAAATCCGGCACGCGCAGTTCCTCCTCAGGCGGGGCAAAGCACAAAAAGCCTTTCTGCCATATTTCCTCAGCCCAAGGGGCCTGAATCGCCTCGGCGAAAGTATAAACTGGCGTAACGCAAAAACTGGTATCCTTAAGCCGCTCTACCCATTCCGCCCAGGAAGCCGCCGCGAAAATTTTTTCCATTTCCTGGTGGGGGTAAGGATCATGAAGCGTCCGTCCGTAGGGAATAAGGTCAGGGCGCCCCAAAAACTGGCAAAACTCCTCCCAGAACTTTTCTTCCAAGGCGGCTACGGCTATGTAACGGCCGTCGGCGGTGGCATATACGCGGTAGGCTGGCATGCCCCCCGAGAGAAAATCGACGCCAGGGGGCGGCAGCTGACCCCCATTTAGCTGGTAGAGGTGTGCCGTAGCTACGCTCCAGCGCAGCATCTCTTCGCGCATAGTTATGGGAAGGTAGCCGCCTTGGCCCGTGCGGGTTTGACGATAGACCAAAGCCAGAAGGCGAATAAGGGCTGAGGCACTTCCGCCCAGAATATCGCCGAAAAGAAAGCCCGGCACAATCGGCGGATGAGCAGGGCTTGGCCGCAGCCGTTCTAATACCCCACTCTCCGCTAAGAAGTTGAGGTCATGCCCTGGCCGCCCATCGGAAAAGCCCAAGAGATTGACATACACTAGGTGAGGGTAGGCCTTTAGAAGCACCTCAGGCAAAAGGCCCAGCTCGCGCTGGGTAGCGGGGCGGTAGTTCGTAAGAAGAACCTGGGCGCGGGGAAGGAGCTTGGCCAGTAGGGCCGATAGCTCCGCAGGCGGTATAGCTAGGCTATACTTGCCCCTATTAAGCAGGTCAAAAAGCAGGCTCCCCCGTAGGGAATCGCCACGCGGCAAGAATTCTATCTTGAATACCGTAGCCCCTAAGTCGCGCAGAACCATGCCTATCAAGGGGGCTGGCAGAAGCCGAGCCAGTTCCACGACTATAAGTCCCTCAAGCGGTCTGGGCATGCCGGTGATATTTTAGGCGCCGTTCTATAGCCCATCCCAGGCCGTACCCTAAAAGGCCGGCCAAAAAGCCATACCAGAGGGGTGGTATAGGGGTTTCCAGCCATTTAGCCAGGTAATAGACACTTAGCCCGCCAATCATGCTCAGGATAGCGCCGCCTTGACTGCGCCAGCGCGGCAGATGAAGCCCCACTACCATAGGCCAAAAAAGCGTAACCAGACTAAATATGGAAGATTCGCCCACAAGGTGGTAGATATTTTGCTCATATAGGGCCATGAGAAAGCATACGAGGCTCACCAAAAGTACAGAGAATCGGGCGCGCCCTAAGGGACTCCAGCGGTACCAGCGGTGGAGCACATTCTCAGCTAGAATGGCTGCAGGCGCTAAGATCCCTCCACTGGCCGAGCTCATGATAGCGGATATGAGAGCCCCCCAGAAAAGCACCTGAATGCCCTTAGGGAGATAGGTTTCCACCAGACGCAGAAGTGGTGCCCCATGGGCTTCTTCTAGCCACTCGGCGTGATACAGGCGCACAAAAATCCCCCCTATAAGCGGAAAAAGGCCTACAGTAACGTAAAGCAGGGCTGCGCCTAAGGCGGCCTGCACGGCTATCCGCTCACTGCGCGCCGCAATTACGCGCTGATACATATCCTGCTGAGGGAGGGAGCCTAAGCCTATCACCATCCAAGCCGCCAGGTATTCTAGCCAACCCTGCCCCGAAGGCGGCGGAAAGAAGTGCAAGTAGCCTTCCGGCAGCCGTTCCAGATGAGCCCACCAGTCCGCCGGCAGAAAGAATACAAGCCCTATGAGCCCCACTAGGATGAAAAGATTCTGCACGAGATCTACGGCGGCTACCGACCACATCCCCCCCCACACGGTGTAGGAGAGGATAAGCAAGGTAGCTAGGCTTGTACTGAGCGCCAGGCCCCAGCCCGTAAAATGGTGTATTACTTGGCCCAAAGCGACCAGCTGAGCCGCTATCCAACCAAAGTAGGAAAAAATCATGAGTGGATTAGCGATCCATTCGGTCCATCTGCCGAAGTAAAGACCGTAAAAGTCGCCAAAGGTGCGCAGCGAGAGGCGGTAAAAGGGCCGGGCGAGCCATACCCCTACCAGAAATAGGCAAAGCGCACTGCCAAAAGGATCTTCTATAACGGCTAAAAGACCGTCACGGGCAATAGTCTCCGAAGCTCCCAGAATAGTTTCCGAGCCAAACCAGGTAGAAAAAAGTAGGGAAAGCGACCAGAGCAGGGGGAGGCGACGGCTTGCTACGAGGAAATCCTGGCTATTTTTTACCCTTCGGGCGGCCCAGAAGCCGATGAGGAGAGAAAGGGCTACATACCCTACAACAGCCCATCCCATTAGCGGAAAAAGTCGTGCACTGCCTCGGCAATATAGGCCACCTGATCCTCGCTGAGGAAAGGATGCATAGGCAGGGAAATAACCTCGCGCGCAAGTCGTTCCGCATTTGGGAAGCTGCCTGGTGGAGCTTCTGGGTGCTGATAGGCTGGCTGAAGGTGAAGCGGCTTAGGGTAGTACACCATCGCCGGCACCCCACGTGCAGTCAAATAGGCACGCAGCGCATCGCGCCGCCCATCCAGCACACGCAGAGTATATTGGTGGAAAATATGGGTGCTCCAAGGCACGCGTGTTGGAAGCTGAAGCGCCGCTATATCTCTCAGATAGCTGTCATACAAATCCGCTATGGCCTGGCGCCGCCGATTGAACTCTTCCAGATAGGGCAGCTTAAGACGCAGAATCGCCGCCTGAAGGGTATCTAGGCGGGAATTGACCCCTACTTCTATGAATTCATATAGAACGTCTTGGCCGTGATTGGCCAAGCGGGCCAAGCGCTGGGCTAAAGTCGTATCCTTTGTCCACAGCGCCCCCCCATCCCCATAACAGCCCAAATTTTTAGAAGGAAAAAAGGAGGTGCAGCCGATAGTGCCTAAGGTGCCAGCTTTAGCCCGCTGGCCATCAGGAAAGATATATTCAGCGCCTAAAGCCTGAGCCGTATCTTCCACGACGGCGATACCTTTCGCCTGAGCAAAGGCCAAAATCTCTGCCATAGGCGCCGCCTGCCCAAAAAGATGCACCGGCACAATAGCCTTAACGCGAGGCGTATAGGCGGCTTCCAGCGCCTCAGGAAGCAGATTGAAGTGCTCCAGCGAAACGTCGGCCCAGCGGATTTGCAAGCGCAGAAGAGCAGCCACTTCGGCCGTGGAGACGTAGGTAAAGGCTGGGACGATTACCGCATCCCCTGGCGCCAAGTCTAAGGCCATAAGGGCCAGCTGGAGGGCATCTGTGCCATTGGCACACGGCACTACGTGCACCCCTCCTAAATAGGCGCCAAGCTCTTGGGCAAACTGCTGCACCTCTGGACCGCGAATAAACTGCCCATGGGCTAATACCTCAGCCATAACTGCTTGAAGGCGCGGCCCAAAAAACTGCTGTTCTAGACCTAAATCCACCATCTTAAGCGGTCTCATAGGCTAGGGGCAGCGATTTCGCTCATAAGGTCCAGTACTGAATTGTTTCGTTCAGCTTGCCTCGGTAGATGCCCTTAATATCTACCACGAGGACGCCTGGTTTGCCCCAGCGCCGAAAATCTTCCACTTGCAATTCCCGATAGACAGTATGCGGCACAGCCAAAACAATCGCATCGTAGGCATTTTCCCGCGGTGTAGTCAGGCGGATATTGTATTCTTTCTCAACTTCCTCAGGGTAGGCCAGCGGATCTACGACCTCTACTACAGCGCCATGCGCTTTGAGGACCTGCACGAAGTCATACACCTTGGTATTGCGGATATCGGGCACATTTTCTTTGAAGGTAAAGCCCAGCACTAAAATTTGAAAGGGTGGAAGTCGATGGAGTTGGGTAAGCTTCTGCAGCACCCGCTCGGCTAAATAGCGCGGAAAGGCATCGTTAATCCGCCGCCCGGCTAGAATTACCTGAGGGTAAAAGTTTTTCTCGTTAGCCTTGTAGGTAAGGTAGTAAGGATCTACCCCGATACAGTGCCCCCCCACTAGGCCGGGTAGATAGTAATGGAAGTTCCACTTAGTACGCGCCGCATCTAGGACATCGTAAAGACTTATGCCCATTTCTTGAAAAAGCATGGCCAGCTCGTTGATAAGGGCGATATTTAGGTCGCGCTGGGTATTTTCTATCACTTTGGCCGCTTCGGCGACTCGGATGGAAGGCGCCTTGTGAATACCTGCTTCTATTACCCGTTCATAGACACTGGCTATGTAGGCCAGGGCCTCCGGGGTATGCCCAGCTACAACCTTTACAATCTTTTCCAGCGGATGCTCTGGATCTCCGGGGTTTATGCGTTCAGGCGAATAACCTAAATAGAAATCCTTTCCACCTTTCAGGCCGCTTTTTTCCAAAATAGGTAGGCATACCTCCTCCGTACAGCCTGGATACACCGTGCTTTCATACACTACGGTATCGCCTGGCTTGAGCACTTGCGCCAGCAGCTCACTCGCCTGAATAAGGGGGCCCAAATCAGGTACTTTGTAAGCGTCTATAGGCGTGGGGACAGTTACCAAATAAAAGTTAGCTGCGCGTAAGTCCGAGGGGATGGCCGTAAAACTCAGGCTAGGCTGTTGTAGGTGAGAAGCGGAAAAGCTCTTGGTGCGGTCATACCCAGCTCGAAGCTCTTGCACACGTTCTACAGAGATGTCAAAACCTATCACTTTGTAGTAGCGGGCAAAGGCAACGGCTACGGGGAGTCCCACGTACCCAAGCCCTATTACACCAATAGTGGGGGATGGATCACTCACGCGGGCAAAGGTAGCTACTTTTGCAGAGTGGAGTGGCCGCCCCCTTTGCAGCGGGGCGATCGAATAGCGCTTGTAGCCCCCGCCCGGGCTATCTCGCCAGAAATGATTGCCCCTTTTCTGACCTTTGCCGAAGCTCAGGGATGGAAAGTGGTATACGAACCGGCCGTACTTTTTGCGCAGGCGGGTCGCTTTGCAGGACCCGACGCCCTCCGCCAAAAAGCCCTTCAAGAAGCCTTGGATGCGCCCAATATCCGCGCCATATGGTGCGTGCGGGGTGGCCATGGAAGCACGCGCCTATGGCCCTTTCTGAACTGGGAAAAATTCCGGCAGTTTCCCAAATGGCTTATTGGATTCAGTGACATTACGCCGCTTCTGTGGGCTGCCGCCTACGCTGGCGTCGTAGCCCTTCATGCACCTTTAGCCTCCCTAGTGCCGCACCGCGTAGATCCCGACGCTCTGACTCAGCTTTTAGCGATTCTCCAAAGCAGCCAGATGGAATATTCCCTCAGCTGGTTACGTACCCCCCTGCAGCCTTGGCGCCCCGGCTGCGCTAGGGGTCTCCTTTTAGGCG
Organism: Bacteroidia bacterium; assembly: GCA_025059535.1. GTDB lineage: Bacteria > Bacteroidota > Bacteroidia > SpSt-205 > SpSt-205 > SpSt-205. The sequence continues at coordinate 7,518 of JANXCX010000017.1, read as the reverse complement.
GCAATCTTTCGCTCCTTCAGACCCTTTGCGGTACCTCACTTGATTTAGCTAACTGGTCAGAACCGCCTATCCTCTTTTGGGAAGAGGTAGGCGAATACCTTTACCGGCTAGATCGGATGACGTGGCATCTACGCAATGCCATGTGGTATGCCCGCAGCACCGCTCTCCTCATAGGGGATATGCGCGAGCTTCTAGAAGAGGAAGACGCGCCCTTGGGGCAAACGCCCCAAGAAATTATTCTAAATGCCTTACCGGAGGGCTTAGGGTGTGCGGGCGGATTGCCCGTAGGACATGGCCGTCTCAACTATCCCCTTCCTGTAGGAGCATGGGGTCAGGTAGAAATAACTGAGACGCGCGCCGTATTACGCGTGTGGCGAAGCGATTAGGCGGGAAGTACCTCTACGTAGTGCCGCCCTTTTTTTTCACGAAAGTGGACGATACCCTCTTGAAGGGCAAAAAGGGTAAAATCGCGCCCCATACCTACCCCACGCCCTGGCCAGAATTTAGTCCCCCGCTGCCGTACAAGGATGTTGCCAGGCCGCGCCCATTGACCGCCGAAAAGCTTAACACCCAGCCGCTTACTCTCCGACTCACGCCCATTACGCGTGCTACCTAAGCCTTTCTTATGCGCCATAGTCTATAAGGATTGCACACTTACGATAGTAAGAGGCTGACGGTGGCCATACTTGCGCTTGTAGCCTTTGCGACGTTTCTTCTTGAATACCACCACCTTAGGGCCACGCAGGTGCTGCTCTACCCGAAGTCGCACCGCTACTGGCACATAGGGCTTGCCTACGCGCACATTTTCCCCTTCCGCCACAAGTAGGGCCTGCTCTACCGTAAACTCCGACCCCTCAGGATAAGGAAGGCGATTCACGGCTAAGCGATCCCCTACAGCTACCTTCCACTGCTGCCCTCCCAGTTCAATCACGGCGTACATACAGACAGGCAAAGGTACGGCTTTACTCCCGAAGCAGTTTAGCTACATGAAGGTGACGATGACCTTTCCCATCCTCTACCTGCAGCTGGAGGAGGTAAATCCCACGTGCCAAAGCTCCCAAGGACCAGGTCAAGGTATGATGCCCAGCCCCCAAACCTTCCGCCAAGGTGCGCCTAGTAACAGCCTGACCACTAAGGGTATAGAGCACAGCTTGGATGGAAGCTGCGCCCTGCGGCAGACTTAGCCCAATCGTAAGTGTCTCCCCAAAAGGATTTGGATAGACATTCACTTTTAGACCGCCAGGAGTCTCACCCGCTGGCAGCGCCGTAGCGTAAAGGCTATTCAACCGCCAAATACCTCGCCCCCATGTGGCGATGTAAATAGGCTTCTCTGGATCAGGCACTAAGCGCGCTTGAGTAACGGGGTTATCGGGATTAGAGGTATCCAGCGTATCCACTACGTAGCGATAAAGCTTACAGCTAATCGCCGTTACTGGAATACGGCCGACCGTCTCACCCGTAAGCTCTTCCCAATTTGGATTACGCACATCAAGGCACCGCCACAGCCCCCACTCCGTACCTGCGAAGAGAAGGTAAGACGAGTCTGGGTAAAAGTAAAGGCTATAGATGGGAATATTTGGGAGGTTAGCGTGAATCGCCGTAAATGTAGGCGCATCACTGGTAGCATTCTGGCTTAAGAAGATACGCGCCGTAGGGCCTGCATAGCTGCCCACCGCTACGGCTAAGAGATCGGGGTTGCGCGGGTGCACCGCTATGGCGCTTATCCAACGCCCCTGCACAAGCCCCGAAAGAGCCGCCGTCAGATTCTCCAAGGGATCGCGCACACTCCTATCCGTAGTATCCCGATGCGCTTTCCGCAACCGATAAAGTTCGCCTACCGAATTCCCCAGCCAGAGGGTATAGGCCGTATCTACCGCCATAGCCGTAGGGATGCGATTAGAGGCGGAGAGATAGGTGGAATAGGCATGAGTCGTACTCACATTAGACACCGCTTGAGGGATTATACGGGACCAATAGGTAATTTGCTGGCCTGGCCCGACCTCCGCAGGCGCTATATTATGAATATACCACAAACTTTGCGAAGTAGCTACAAAAAGATGGCTTTCACCCTGCAGACGCCCATCCCGACTACGCACAATCTCTGGAAATTTTTCCAGAAGAACTATCGGAGGGTATAGGGGGCCATACAGATACGGTCTATCCTCATTTATAAGAGGCGAAGGTTGGCCAGGAGGAACTATAGAGCCAGGCTGGATACTATCTTCCACGCGCGTGATGTAGCGCGCAGAAGGATGGGGAGGAGCATAAAAAGATGAATAGGATATGCCCCTATCCTCAGAAACCTTGACACGTCCATTAGAATAAGCAATAAAGCTTTTTTCGGGAAGGCGATGACTTACTACGATATTGCCAAATGGCGGCACAAAGCCACGGCTATTGATGAAATTAGCCTGGTTGAACGTACGGAAGAGACCCGCAAAATCACCCTTATACTGCAAGGCTAAATAAGTCGGTTCAGGGCCTGAAGCGTAAATGTCGCCCAGCGGCGAAAGGGCTATAGAGAGAAAGCGCGTGGCGCCTTGTATGCCATAGGTAGCATCACGCAGGCGCCGGCGATTATCCGTAACGCGTACTACGCGTCCATCCCCCGCTACCAGAAGGTCCCCATTGGATAAAAAGAGCACCTCCCGGATAGGAGTGGGCAGGCGTAGAATAAAGTCCAACGGACTACCTGGATTGATACGCTCCCAAGAAAGCGTGGGGGAGAATTCCCACAGCTGGGACCCTCCAACTACGATATGCAAGGGATCGGCCGGATCTACACTCAGGGCTAAGGCTTGAGTGCCTCTACCGCCTAAAACCGCAAAGGCGGGGTTTTCGGATTGGGAGATTAGGCTCCAGGTCGCGCCATTATCGGTGCTGAGCCATACCCCTACCAGGTCGCCGCGATTGTCTGCGGTAGCCATGTAGAGGATAGAAGGATTGGATGGAGCGGCTCGGACTACTACCCCCCCTTCTGCCAGCCTAGATCTGCCCTCAGGCAGCGGTATGCCCGTAACGGACTGAAAAGTCTCCCCGCCATCCGTAGAGCGATACAGCGAATCCTGACTCCCTACCAGCAGCACCCCATCGCTACCCCAGGCCACACTACGTAAGGGGCCAGCCAAACGCGAGAGACGATAAGCCCGGTAAGACTTCAGCGTATCAGTAGAAATAAAAAGCGACTCTGGTGTAATCACGGCTACTTTGCCTGCTTGCACACTGATTCCAACTACATCTACTAAGCCGGTCCCCTGATTATAGGCCATGTTAGGGTAGCTTAGACGCCAGGTGGCATTCCGGTTAGTGAAGGTTTGCCCGCCGTCGGTAGAGACAAATACCCCCATTCCAGGCCGTCCAAAGGCTCCTACTATGCCAGACTTGAAGGTATCCACCGCCCCTGAAAGAATACGCGCGGGATTGTACTGGGTAATATTCCCTGTACCTACATACAGTACATTGCCATCGGCAGCTAAGGCCGTAACCGCAGGACAGCGATACACTTCTTCGCCATTCCGATTGAGCACAAAGCTGGACACCAGTTCCCAAGAGCTACCTTCATCGCGCGAGCGGTAAAGGCCCCCAAAGCTTAAACCCAGATAAATAGTATTCCCTGCCCGCAAGAGCGTGGTATAGTTCCCTCCCAAGTTTCTCGGGCCTACAAATTCCCAGGGATAATAGTTGGCTGACGTTTGGACCCTAAGGAGGGTAGGAGGCTGTCTAAACGAGAGTAGAAGCAGGAGACTTAGTGTAGCCAAGCTAGGCCGCATAGAGCAAAGATATACCTATTTTTTCAGCAACCGTGCAGCTGGTAGCCACCGCACTGGAGGTAAAGGTAGTGGGGGGGCCTGACCTAAATGAGGCGGCGCATTTTCCGAAATCCTAAGGGGGGGTTGGTATAAAGGCTTGAGAGGTGCGGGGGGAGGAACGCGCAATTTCGCCCGAAGCCACCGGTAGTTGGCCTCAGCTATGGCGTAGTCGGGCCTATACCTCAGACTCAGTTCCCATAGCTTTAGGGCATCTAGGCTATCCCCGCGCCGTAGGGCGATATACCCCATCTGCTGGGTAATAAGGGCTTGCCGTATGGAGTCGCGCTCTCTGTTCCACAGTAGGCGCCACAGCACTAAGGCGCTATCCCATTTACCTTGGTGCGTATAAGTCTGAGCCCGCTGGTAGTAGTTTAGAGGCGGGCGAACTTGCGCTAGCCCCAGAGCGAAAAAGCCTAAAATCCCCCTCATCGCCCAAACCAGCGCCGCAAACGCGCCCGCTCCGCCCCTATAATGCGCCGCTGCTGCTTCTGTTGATAGGCCCGCAACCGCCGTACAATCTCCTCTTTATTAACTAAACGCTTCATGAGAATTACCTGAACTATAGTTAGACCGTTCAGCACGGTGTAATACCAGCTTAGCGCGGCGGAAGAGCTATTGAGGAAAAAGAAGAAAACTATCGGCGTGAGGTAAGGCAGCCACTTAAGGGCCGGATTAGCCGCAGCAGGCTGGGACTGCTGCGTAAAATAGGTATAGGCTATAAGGGAGAGCGTCATAAGCAGCGCAAAAAGGCTCAAATGATCGCCTAAAAGGGGTAAATCAAAGCCCCAGCGAATCAGATCGTCATAGGAAGAGAGATCCGAAGCCCAGAGAAATTTTTTCTGTCGCAGCTCAAAGGCATTTGGAAAAAAGCTGACCATAGCAAAGAAGATAGGCATTTGAAGAAGAGCTGGTACGCAGCCACTGAGGGGATTAATCCCGAGCTGCCGTAAAAGCAGCGTACGCTCTATCATCAGTTTATCGGGCTGATCTTTGTATTTTTCCTCCAAAGCCTTGACCTCGGGCAGCTCATAGGCCACCTGCATCTTGGCCCCTATAAGATAAGTACGCCAGGTTATGGGGGAAAGAATAATTTTGACCAATAACGCCAGAATCAGGATAATCAGGCCGTAGTTAGCGATGTATCGCTCAAGAAATGCGAAGACAGGTATGATGAAGAGGGTATTTATGTAGCGGATGAAAGCCCACCCTAAGCTGAGCTGCGCCTCATACTGGGCCCCATAGCTGCGCAAAAGGCCATAACGGGTAGGGCCCAAGTACCATACCTCCCTAACCTCTTCACCTTGAAAAGGTACCATCAAATTCAAGTTATAAGCAGGTAAAGCAGAGGTAGGAAGGGACTGGATTTCAGCCGCTACAAAAGGCTCCTCTCCATGAAAAATAACACAAAAAAACTGGCCTTTAGCAGCTACCCAGTGGATTTTACCGTGGAGGCTGCGCTGAACCTTTTCATCCTCTTCTGGCGTTAGGGATTCGGCCTCCTCTGCCTGCAGGTAGTAAACGGCACAGTGCGGCCACATTTGCTTAGCTGAGGGTTCAGTCTGCGGCGTAGTATAGGCGACGCTATGAATGAGATAGGGATTGCGCAGGCGCGCGCGCAAACCCCTAAACCACACTCGCCACTTCAGCTCATACCGCCGCCCCCCTAAAAGATAAGTAACTTGGATAAAAGTATCTGGACTAAAGCTTAGCCTAAAAACTACGCTATCGCTCCCTTCTCTAATCGGGCTTTTGGGCGCATAAACTAGCTGAAAGTATAGGGAATCGCTAGGGATTATATTCCTACCTTCAGCAAAAATAAAAGTACTTTTTTGGGTACTATCCCACAGCTGGACGGGTCTGCCCGCTGAGGTAGTATAATCTTTCAGCTGATGTTGAACTAAGCGGGCGCCGCGTGTGCCAAAAACATAGCGTGCTACCGCAGTCTCTACTACCACTAAGCTATCCTCTCCCTCCGTAAAAGGCGTATAGGAGCCGAATACCGCCTGCCGCAGGGGTGCAGGAGGGGGGGAGGATGCTGCGACTCGGGCAGCCGTATCTACCGTTTTAGGCTCGCTAGAGACCCGTTCTGAAGGGGTATAAGTGTAACTGAGCCAGAAAGTCCACAGAAACATAAGCAGCGTAATCAGAAAAAGCCCTACCCATACCTGCCGATGCACGCAGGCAAAGATAGCCTTTACCTTTGCCCAGGTGGAGGCTTACTGGGAGGAGGGCCGACTGTGGCTGAAAATGCCCGCCTACGAAGGTACCCACGAACTCCTTCTGCTCTTTGCCCAACGCGCCGAGATAAAATGGGCGGATATAGACATACTTGAACTTATCGAGCGCGTAAGCGCAATTTTAGAGGAAATAGATTTAGAAGCGCGTGTAGAAGTTTTATTTTTTTTGACCCAGTTGGTGCGCTGGCGGGCTTTTGCCCTCTTACCCCTTCCCCTCCTTGAATCGCCTTCTACCAAACCTCCTCCCTCTTCCCCTCCCCCCTCTCCCTTACCGCAGCAGCTCTATCTATGGTGGCTGGAGCGTATGACGGCTCAGGCCTATCGCTTAGCGCGGCCTACTTCGGCTACCCCCCTTAGGCCCCTGGCGGAGATCGTAGGACTTAGTGCGTTTCGGCTTTTACGGGCTTATATGGAGGTCGCCGAAGCCTACCTTCAGCGGCACCGCCGCCACCTTTTGAGTCAGTGGCCCTTCAGGGAAGAGGAAGTGGTACAAGCGCTGGAAGCCCTTTTTCACCAGCAGCCGCGCTGGCTCTTTTCTGCCCTAAGGGCTAGGCTTTCGGCTAATCGGTTCTATCAGATGTTAGCTTTTCTGCGGCTGCTTCACTGGGTTTATGAAGCCAAAGTACATATAAACCTCCACTCCTTATGGGAAGCCGAATTCTTCTGGGTGGGCTGAGTCTGATCTGCGGGATGGCCCAGAAGCCCTTTCGGCCATTCAATTTAGGCCTAGGCTCTGTTTTTCTCTTCGGCCCTTGGCAAGGTACAAACGCCCCTTTTCCCCAGAAAGGCTACCTCTCCGGAGGCGTCGGCCTTTCAATTGCTAAGGAGTACTATACCGCCCGCGGCAACTTAGGGGTTTTTGTATTCTTTGAAGGATTTCAACTTGACTTGGCTAGCCAGAAGCTAATAGAGAGCCTTCTGCCTGAGGGTCAGAGGCTTGCCGAGGGCTATCAAATCCCTAAGCGCACCTCCTTCCTCAACAGTGGAGGGGGAGGCTTCCTGCTGCGCCAGCGCTTAGGTGCGCAATGGGCTATTACGCTAGCTACGGATCTGCGTATTGTCTATCTGAGCTACCCCGACTACGACGTCCCCCTCCAAAATGGCAACACATTTACTCTCATTCTGGATAGTAACAGCTTCATAGGCATGGGGTTGCGCGGCACCCTTTGGCATCATCTTGACCCTAAAAGTGCGAATTGGCTGGGCCTATCCCTAAGCACGGCATGGGTAGCTGGCCTCCCAGCTAAGTACGAAGGTATCCTGTACAGCCCCGCGGGCAAAGAGATACTCTTTCAGCACCAATACTACTTCCAGCCCCAATACCTCGCCCTTTTCCTGCACTTTACTTTCAAGCTATAGGGCGCTTTGCAACCTCAATCTGGCGTTAGAGCGTATTAAGAGCAAGCAGGTAAAGTGCAGGTGATCTTTCCAGGCAAGCCCAGCCGGCCCCCCGCCTGGGGGGCTTTTAGTTT
>JANXCX010000010.1 GCA_025059535.1 Bacteroidia bacterium | reverse complement strand
GGGGGGGGGGTTGGTGGCGGGGTTGGGGGGGGGGTGGGGGTTAAAACAAAATTTAATTATACATTTTTTCATTTTTTTTTTTGCTTGGGCTTTGCTGGTTGTGGTGTTGGGGGGGGGGGGGGTGGTGGCGGCGGCGGTGGTGGCGGCGGCGGCGGCTATGGAGGGGGTGGCTCCTTTGGTTTATTTACCATAAACAATGGTGCGGGCGGCTTCGTAATAGACTGTAGATTTGCTAGCAGCGGAGGAGGGGTAGGTGGAAATGGAGGTATCGGTGGCAGCGGTGGAAATGGTGGCGGTGGTGGGGGCGGTGGAGGCGCAATTCAGAACGGTGGACGCGGCGCCGCTGGAGCTTCTGGGGGACCGGGTGCCCGGGGAGGTAATGGAGGTCGTGGACTAGATGGGCCTTCTTACGCCATCGCTAATGTATGGGGTGGCAGTTTTTCCCCAACAAACGCCCCTACCATATCTGTCCCAGGCTGTGGGGTGAATGGAGTTCAAACTTGCGGTAATGTGCCTAATCCGCCCTATGTCTTCAATGTAGAGCTTTTGGAAGGCTGCACTAACTCCGAAATCACTATCGCTCAGAGTGTAGGTCCAGGGGCGCAGTGGGTAACGCCGGGGGCTAACGTTCTTCAAACCGCTGGGGGTGGTTCCACCGCAGTGGTATGGTATTCTAATCAAGGATGGCATACTATTACGCGGGATGGCCCGCCAGCTGGCCCAGGGGGTCAAGATGTAACCTACACCGAATTCATCAATATCTTTACGGATCGCCTCCTTCCCGGCATTGCTACTTACTATCAGGGGCAGCCCAGCACCAGCGTATGTGCGGGTCGTGCCTTAGTCTTTGAACGAGTACCGGCTCCAGGGCGCTTCGGCGATGCTAATACGACTGATTGGGAATGGACCTTCCCAGGCGGCTTTATTAACCCCAACGGCGACCCCGTACCTGATAACGTAAGGGCTCAGCGCAACCCCGGGGCTATCTATTTCCTTAACCCCGGTGTCTATACCGTACGTTTGCGGGTACGTCATAATTGCTGTGGCTGGTCCCGTCCGATTGAGCAGCAGATAAATGTGCTGCCGAACCCTCTGGTAACCCTTACGGGGCCGAGCGAAATTTGCGGTTCGGGTCCCTTGGCTACCAATACCTTCACGGCTAATCCTTTCCCTGGCCCCCCGGCCGACCCGGATCCAGAGTTTCGCTGGTCTATAAATGGCATCCCCCAGACGCTGGGATGGGTCCGACTTTCCCAAAACGGTAACCGTTTCCCTAATGCGAATACCGCGCCGAACGGTAATCCCACTCTTAGCGACGGCGATGAAATCAAGGTAGAAGTACGCTCTACTACCCCACTTAACTGCTTTGACCCGGCGGTTTCCTTCACCCGTCGGCGCATTACCGTGAGCGCGCCCTCGCAGGGCGGCTTTGCCTACATCAACACCCCGGGTATAACTGTCCTAAATGTATGCCCAGGTGAGCAGCATACGGTAGGTGTAGTAGGTCACTCTCAGGGTCCGAATGTGCAATACCAATGGCAGCGTAGCATAGACGGGGGCGCCACTTGGACCGATGTGGTAAGCGGTGTAACTCCTACCATACTCACGGAACCCATCGTAGTCAATGGCACGCGCTACCGTGTGCGCATCACTAATGGCTCATGCCAGCCGGCCTTCTCTACGGTCGTAGTCTTCAATCTGAATGCGGGCGCTAACCCTGGCGTAGCCTCAGTCAATCCCACCTCTATCTGCGCCGGCCAGAGCGTGAACCTTTCCGTGGCTGGCTTTACAGGTAGTATTGTATGGCAGTATACCCATACGCCCTGGAATGCGGCTTCCTGGGTGAATACCTCTTACACCACTGCTAATGTAACCTTTCCTAATGTCACTCAAACTACCTACTTCCGCGTAAGGGCCTTCATACCTGGGGGTGGTCCGTGTTCCGAGGCCTTCTCAAATATCGTCAGCGTCACCGTACGCCCAGCGCCGGTTGCCGGTACGATTTTGGTAGACCCCAATCCCGCCTGCAGCGGCTCTAATGTGCTGGTTACCCTCTCTAACTATACGGGTGATCAGATTCAGTGGCAGCGATTGGTGGGCGGAAACTGGGTGAATATTGGCCCTAATTCGGAGAGCTGGGTATTTGGCCCGGTCAACTCTACCACTTTCCTGCGTGCGCTGGTGTATAATCAAGGCTGCGGCCCTGTAGTGACGCCCGTGGCCACGATAAACCTGGTACCGGGTACCAACTTTGGCGTAAATCTGGCGGTCTCCCGCAATCCAGCCTGTGCGGGTGAAGCGGTAACCTTCACGGCTGTTCCTGTAGGTGGGCCTCCGGCACCGGTCTATCAGTTCTACCGCGTGCGTGGCGCCACAACTACGCCTGTAGTGGGTGCAGGCAATACCTATACGGCCACCGATCTGGAGGATGGCGATGAGGTATATGTAGAAATGCAGGTGAATACCGTGTGCGGGGCAGGCACCTTTGTATCCAATAGAATTAGAATGACCATTAATCCTACCCCTACCGTAACGATTACCGGACCGTTGGGGCCTATTTGCGAGGGTTCTAATGTTACCTTCACGGCTACCCCGAATCCGAATACTGCTATAGTGCGGTGGTACGTAAATGGGAACTTCACAGGCTTCACAGGCACTACCTTTAGCACTAATACGCTCAATGATGGTGATGAGGTGTATGCCATAGCTGTGCAGGGCAGTTGTACCAGCGCACCTTCCAATGTGATCCGCATAGATGCGGACCCTGCGCCGCTGGTAGTTATTTCGGCTAATCGCACGCAGATCTGCCAGGGTGAGTACTTTACCTTTGAGGCCACTACTACTAATGCAGGTGCTTTCCCCTCCTATCAGTGGCAGGTTGATCAAGGGGCAGGTTGGACTAATATCCCAGGCGCTACGGGAAGCGTCTTTACTACAAACTCTTTGAGTACAGGGAATGTAGTGCGGTGTGTAGTCACCCCTAATGGCGTTGGCTGCTCAAGCCCTGTGTATTCCAATCCCATCACCGTTGTCGTACACCCTATGCCTACGGTCTCTATTACGGCCAGTGCTACGACTATCTGTGAGGGTCAGACGGTAACCTTTACGGCTACACCTACCAACGCAGGACCTAATCCGACCTATCAGTGGTATGTGAATAACGCTCCTGTCGGCACTAATAGCCCTGTCTTTGTAACTAATCAATTGCCGGATGGGGCGGTAGTGAGCTGCGTTATAACTTCTACTGAGGGGTGCTCGGATGCAACGCTTTCGCGTTCTAATCCCATCACCATAACGGTACATCCTATTCCTACGGTGCAGGTCTCCCCTATAGACCCTGTGGTATGTGCAGGTCAGCCTGTAACCTTCAATGCGCTGATAACGAATGGCACGCCCGCTCCTCTTACTTATGTCTGGCGGGTGAATGGGGTGGATCAGAACGTGAATGCGCCGGTTTTCGGTCCGGTAGTCCTTCCAGACGGCGCGCAGGTAACCTGTGAGGTAACTACGGCAGGGGGGTGCAGCAGTGGCCGCTCCGCTCCTAGTACGGTGAATGCCGTGCCTCTTCCAATTGTAACTATTACGGCTTCCGCTACTACGGTCTGTGCGGGCGAGCAGGTAACCCTCACGGCTAATGTTTTGAATGGCAGTCCGAACTCTCAGTACGACTGGCAGGTAAACAACGCCTCCCAGGGCGTAAATCAGCCCGTCTTTACCTACACACCTCAGAATGGCGATGTGGTCCGGTGTATCGTAACTACCGATTTGGGATGCCAAAGCGCGCCTTCTAATGCTATTACCCTTACGGTGAATCCCATACCTACTGTAACCGTCACGGCTAATCCTGGTACAACCGTATGTGAAGGCACCCCTATCACCTTTACGGCCTCTGTAACCGACGGGGGGCCTAATCCAAGCTATCAGTGGTTTGTGGACAATCAACCCGTAGGGCCTAATGCACCGGTATTTACCCTGGCCAATCCGCAGAATGGAAGCGTAGTGCGGGTGCGTGTCACCTCCACGGCTGGCTGTACAGGGCCAGGCTCGGTAAGCGCACCGCTTACCCTTACCGTAAACCCGGCGCCTAGCGTAACCCTTACCGCTGCACCACCTGGGGCTATTTGCGCCGGCCAAACCGTAACTTTCTCGGCTACCCCTATACCCGGCGCTACATACGAATGGTTTGTAAATGGCCAGTCTCAGCAAGTGGGAGCCGCCACGACATTCGTGCGTAACAACCTCAACGATGGGGATCGGGTATGGGTTCAAGCTACCTCAGCGGCCGGCTGCCGAGGTGGCATCTCCAATATCTACACGGCGGTAGTTTATCCTATACCTACCGTCAGCATCACGGTATCCCAAAATCCCATATGCCCTGGGCAATCGGTAACCTTCACCGCACTGGCTAATAACGCCGGCGCGGGTGCTACCTACAACTGGTATCGCAATAGCGGTGCGGGGCCTATCCTTGTGGCTAGCAGCAATTCTCCTACTTATACCACCAATAACCTCAACAATGGGGATCAGATTTACGCTACGGTCGTCTCTTCCCAAGGCTGCGCTAGTGCCCCTTCTAATACCATAACTATAACGGTCTCCCCCATCCCTACGGTTAGCCTGACGGCCTCGGCCAATAGTATATGTCAAGGTGCGGCCGTTACCTTTACCGCTACCCCAGCTAATGCTGGCCCCAACCCCACCTACCGCTGGTATGTAAATAACCTCCTTGTAGCCACCACTACTTCCAACACCTACACCACTACCACCCTCCAGCCGGGCAATAACGCCGTGCATGTAGTGATTGTCTCTACGGATGGCTGTACAGGGCCAGCTTCCCAGTCAAACACCGTAAATGTTCTGGTAGAAGTAACGCCTACCGTCTCTATCACCGCTTCTAGCACGACGATCTGTAGTGGGCAATCTGTACAGTTTATTGCTACGGCTTCTGCCCCGGTTACCTACCAGTGGTACCGAAATAATGCTCCTATTCCTGGGGCCACGGCTAACACCCTTACTACGAGCACTCTCAATGACGGGGATGTCATTCATGTACAGGTTACGACGCCCGGTGGCTGCACGGCCAACTCTAATCCGATAGCTATCACCGTATTAGGTCAGCCTACTGTAACCGTCACTACTACGCCTAATCCCCCTGTTATATGCCAAGGTCAGATGATTGTATTTACCGCTACGGCTGCGGGGGCTGGGCCCAACCCTACCTTCCAGTGGTATGTCAATAACCTGGCGGTTGGCGCAAATAGCCCCGTCTTTTCATCTAATAATTTGCGGGATGGGGATGTGGTTACGGTGCGGGTTACTTCTTCGGGTGGGTGTTCGGGGGCCAGTTCCCTCTCGGCGCCTGTGATTGTAACCGTGCGGCCGAATCCTACTGTGGAGATTCAAGCTTCAGCCAATCCTATCTGCGCGGGCGATCAGGTAATCTTCACAGCTAATGTCCAAGATGCGGGCCCTAATCCTACCTATCAATGGCAAGTAAATGGGCAGAATGTACCCGGGGCTAATGGTCCCAGCTTCATCACTTCTACGCTCAACCATGGCGATGTAGTGCGCCTGGTGGTTACCTCTACAAACGGCTGCCCTGCTGGCGGTCAGCCTTCCAATCAAATTCTTATGACGGTGCATCCTGTACCTACTATCACCCTCACCCAGACGCCAGCGGGTGTCGTGTGCCGAGGCAGTGTAGTTACCTTCACCGCTCAGGGTGCACCAAACGGCTCTTCCTTCCGCTGGACCCTAAATGGTAACCTCCTTCCTGGCGTAACTACTAATACCTACATCACGGACAGCCTTCGCAATGGGGATGTGGTGGCGGTTGTGGCTACCTCGCCGCGTGGCTGCGCTTCTAATTTAGCCTCTATCACTGCCTCCGTAGTGAATGGACCAGTGGCGGATTTCACGCCGCCTCAGCCTAAGTGCGTCTATGAAACTTTTGATTTCCGCAACAGCGGCTCTACGGGGGCTAATCTCCAGTATCTCTGGGATTTCGGTACTTCCGCCACCCCGCAAACCTCCAATCAGGAAAACCCTACGGGCATTCGCTTCAGTACACCTGGGCCGAAATCCGTAACCCTTACTATTACCGATCCGGCCACAGGTTGCTCGCATCGCGTGACCCGCACGGTATATGTAAAGCCTCAGCCCACAGCGGCTATCGCTCCCGTGGAAGACAGGTGCATCGGATTACCCTACAGCTTTACCCAAGTTGGTACCACAGATCCGCAAGCCATATTCCTTTGGGAATTTCTCCCGGATGGCACGCCACGCACCTCCACGGAGCCTAATCCGACAGGGGTCACTTTCGCCGGGCCAGGTCCTAAGACGGCGCGTCTTGTCGTCGTAGTGGATGGCTGTCGCGATACCGCCGAGGTTACCTTCCAAGTGGATGACCGACTCCAAGTAGATTTGGGTCCGGATCGGGTTCTCTGCCGATCGGATCTGCCCATTACTTTAGATGCAGGGCCTGGTGGGCTGACCTATGAATGGACCCGAGACGGGCAACCCATCGGCGGCAATAGCCCAACCCTTCAAGTCACCCAAAGCGGGATTTACGCCGTGCGCGTCACAACCCCTACAGGCTGCGTAGGCCAAGACGCCGTCCAAATTCAGGTCTCGGACCAAATCCCTGTTGATTTGGGCCCTGATATTTCGCTCTGTGCCAGTGGTGGCATGTCTTATGTGCTGCGCAGCGGCTATCCAGGTGCGACGCATACCTGGACTAAGGACGGCCAGGTGATCCCCGGCGCCACGGCGGATACCTTAGTCGTAACGCAACCCGGCGTTTATGGGGTTACCGTACAGCCCCAAGGCTCCTCCTGCATCGGTCAGGATTTCGTCGTAGTGCGATTTGACAATCAAATCACCGTCAACTTAGGGCCAGATGTCTTTTACTGCAGCACGGACCCCATCCAGCCGCTCACGGCGCCTACGGTCGCAGGCGCTACGTATGTGTGGTATAAGGACAACCTCGCTATCCCTGGCGCCAATGGACCTTCCATAACGCCGACGGGTTCAGGTGTCTATGTGGTGGTAGTGCTGGCAGGCTCTTGCATGGGCTCTGATACGGTGCAGGTTACAATCACCCCCAGCGTACAGGTGCGCCTGCCCGATACCATACGCTTCTGCCCGGCTAATCCGCTGGTACGCTTAGAGGCGCCTTATTACCCTGGGGCTACCTACCTGTGGACCCTGAATGGCGCTACGGTTGCTCAAGGGGTAAATCTCTACCGGATTACCGATACGCGGCCGGGCGTCTGGCGTGTCTCCATCACTACCGCCAGCGGGTGTTCGGGCTCGGGCACAACGATAGCTGAGATGGTACCCGCCCCCGTGCCCGACTTTGAATCCGAGCCACCCATACCCGCTCGCTTAGCTTCCAGTAACCCTGTGGTCCGCTTCATAAATACCTCCCGTAACGTGACGCCTACCACTACCTTCCGCTGGGATTTCGGCGATGGCACTACCTCCACCGACCGCGCCCCTACCCATCGTTTTCCACCTGCAGGTACCTTCTATGTGACGCTCTATATGTACACCGGCGACTGCGTAGACTCAATCCGCAAAGGACCGATTATCGTAGCCCCTGTGGATGAGTCTTTCATCCCTACCAGCTTCTCCCCTAATGGAGACGGAATAAATGACTTCTTCTACTTCCCCGCCTTAGGTTATGCCGACTATGAGCTTCGCATCTATGACCGGTGGGGGCAGCTAGTCTTTCATAAGCGTCGCGGCGAAACCAAGTACTGGGATGGGGAAGCCCAAGTGGGCGGCCTACGCAAGCCGGTACCCGAAGGCGTATACGTCTGGTTCTTTACTGGCATAAAGCATAACGGTGAGGAGGAACAGCTGACTGGCACCGTCACCGTCGTACGCTAAGCCAGCAGCCCTCTAAGGGGGCTTCCTAAGAGGGAAGCCCCCTTTTATTTTATCTTTGAAATGTGCTCACCGTAGGGCTTTTCCTCATAGCGCTGAGCTTGCTCATTCTCGTTCATGAGTTAGGCCACTTTTTGCCGGCGCGTCTTTTCGGCATGCGGGTAGAAAAATTTTACCTTTTCTTTGATTGGCCCTTCGCCCTTCTCCGATGGCGCTCAGGTAAAACGGAATACGGTATAGGAGTTTTACCTCTGGGCGGGTACGTAAAGATTGCTGGCATGGCGGAAGAAGGCGGGTCCTCTGGGCCTATGGCGCCTGATGAATTTCGCTCTAAACCCCTTTTGCAACGTATGCTGGTGGTAGCTGGCGGCCCCCTAATGAATGTCCTCTATGCTATTGTAGTGCTCTTTGGTCTTTTCTATCTGGAAGGCATTCATCGCGTGGCTATTTATCGTTGGGAATATGGCTTAGAATCTCAGCCGCTCCTGAATATTCACACTGGCGATAGGCTCTTAGCCGTAAATGAGGCTTTGGCTTATTTAGATAGGGTTGCTTCCCCCGAGTGGCTATTGGTAGAGACACCCTCCCTCACGCTCATAAGGGGCCGAGATACGCTGAAACAGTATATCTCCCCCACTGTCAGAGACTCCTTGCTTTACCTATACGGACGAGGAGGAGAAATATTTCTCCTGCGCTTACCTGCCCGAATTGATCCGCTTCCGGAAGGGCCTGGCTGGCGGGCAGGGCTACGCAAAGGCGATGAAATTTTCTCTGTAAATCATCAGCTCGTCCACAGCTTCCAAGAGCTGCGTCAAGCTTTGCAGAAATTCCCTGCTGACTCTGTGGTCTTAGGGGTGCGAAGGCAAGGTAAGGAGTTTTTCCTTTCAGCCCGTTTAGATAGTCAGCGACGCCTTCAAGTTTTACCTCAGGTAGAGCTGCCTATTGAGCGACGCCAGCTTAGCCTAGAGGAGGCCTTCGTGGAAAGCCTCCGGAATGCCTATCGCATCACGGGAAACAACCTGCGCGCCCTCTACTATCTTGTTACGGGTAAGATGCGGCTTTCTGAAAATCTGTCGGGGCCTATAGGGATTGCCCGAGCGGCGGGTCAAACCTACACCACAGGGGGTTGGCGCGGCTTTTTAGCCTTCACCGCTGGCCTTAGCCTGATCCTGGCGATTATGAATCTTTTACCTGTGCCGCTTCTGGACGGGGGGCATTTAGTCTTTCTGGGTCTTGAAGCCGTGCTGCGGCGCGAGCCTTCTTACCATCTACGCCTAGTGGCCCAATACATCGGCCTGGCACTCATCTTGACCCTCATGATAGTGGCCTTTTGGAACGATATACGGAAGCTATGAGAAGGGGATGGCTCTTCGGTATAGTGTTGAGCCTTGCGGCTCAAGACCCACGCGCCGCTGTAGCTCTCTTCCGAGAGGGAAAATACGAAGAAGCCTATCCAGTTTTCAAGCGGCTTTTTGATAAAAACCGCGATTATCTCTGGGGCAGTTATGCGGTGGAGTGCCTCTTGCGTTTAGAGCGCTGGGGCGAATATCAGCGATGGCTACAAGCGGAGCGCAGTCGCTATCGGACCTCCCCCTGGGCCAGCGCTTGGGAGCTTCGCCAGCGCAGCTGGCGGGGCGACACCTTAGCCTTTCGCGAATGGCAGAATTTTCTGCGTCGCTCTGACCTCACTATTCAGCTCTTAGAAGATTTGGCGGAGGTAGCGGCGACGGTGTGGGAAAGCCCAAGTTGGCAGTGGGCGGCCCTTATTACGGCGCGTCAGCAGCACCCCCTTCCAGCGGCTTACGCTGAAGCGATTATTCTCTACTACGAAAACGAACGCAAGTTAGGCCAGGCTTGGGAGGAATGGGTCTACCTCTGGAAAGTGCGCAGCTTACCCGTAGATACCCTTCTGCAGGTATTGGCCCGCTATTTCGCCAGCGGTCTTTCGCCCGAGGAGGCGGAAATTCCTCTTTTGCGGGTGTGGCAGGAGGTACCCACGGCCAGCGTGGCCTACCTTTTAGCCCATCTCTACCTGCGGGCTGAAAACCTTCGCGAGGCTCTCCGCTTTGCCCGGGCCGCTTTCCGTCTGGACCGAGACTGCCGCTCACTCTACGAAGTAGGCTGGCTAGCCCATGAGAAGGGGCTTTTCTCCGTGGCGGCCGAAGCCTTCCGCTACCTCATTCAAATAGGGGAAGCCTGCCCCTACTATCCCTTAGCACTCCAACGCTACCTTCAGGTAGAAGCCCTGTTGCAGCAGCCGGAGCGCGCCCTAACTGCTATAGACTCTCTCCTACGCTCGGCCGGCGACTCTACCCTTCTTCTCTTAGAGAAAGCTCGCTGGCTCCTTCAAACTGCGCGCGCCCCTCAGGCCGCCGCGCTTTTACGCCCTCTCCAGCCTACTGCGCCCGCTCATATCGTGCAGAAGAACCTTCTCCTCTCCGAAGCCGCTTTAGCCGAAAACGACTTCATTCAAGCCCGTCTCTACCTACTGGAGATAGAAAGCCGCTTTCCCCAATCCACCTGGCTTAGTGAGGTGTACTTCCATTTGGCGCGTTTGGCCTACTTCCAGGGGGAGTTTGAGCTGGCAAAAACCCGCCTCCGCCTGCTCAAGAATAACACGCAAGACGACCTATCCAACGATGCCATTCAGCTTTTCTGGCATATTGAAGATAATCTAAAGCCGGATACACTGCCGGCTCCTCTCCAGCTTTATGCGCGCGCCGAATTGAGTTTTCGCCAGGGACGCTCAGCGGAGGCCCTGCGTTATTTAGATTCTTTAGAACGAGCGTATAGGGGGCATCCGATTACCGATGATGTGCTCTGGTTGCGTGCTCAGCATTACCTCGGTCAAAAGGACACTCTTCAGGCACGCACTTACCTCCAGCTTTTAGCCGATTATCCCGATTCAGAGAGTCTTTATCGGGACGATGCGCTGTATCTCTTAGCCCAATTCAGTCGCACACCCCACGAAGCGCTCCGCTATTATGAGCGCCTTTTGCGTGAGACGCCGGGCACGCTGTATGCCCGTTTAGCCCAGGAGAAGCTGCGGGCCTGGAGCCATTAGCGCTTACGATGCCGCAGAAGCGTGGCTACCTCAATTAGTGTTTTTTCCATGGCATGACCGCGCACAAAGCGCCTGAAACCTTCAAAGGCCTCCTCTAAGTAGGCATTAGCCTGGGTGCGTAGCTCAAGCTTTTCATAGAGGGCGAGGCCGTAGGTCCGACGCTGCGCTGGGGAAAGCTGGGGGTCTTCCATCCATTGGCGCTCTACTGGATCGGCCTGCGCATAGGCCCACAACCACAAGAAGGTCTTCTTGCCTTCGGCAATATCTCCCCCCCGCACTTTTCCTGTTTCCTCCTCAAAGGCATCTAAGTAGTCATCTTGGATCTGAAAGAACCGGCCTAAGAGCTCGCCGGCTTTTTGAAGGGTTTGGGCTTCGCTAAAATCGGCGCCGCCGAGCAGGGCCCCAGCCTGCAGGGCTACCCCCAAAAGTGTGCCCGTTTTCTCTGTAATCATTAGCTCATAGTCCTGTAGGCTTACTTGGCTGGTAGGGCGCTCCGCTAGCGCTAAGTCCAAAAGCTGGCCATGGCATACACGGAGGGCAGCTTGGGAAAGAAGCCGCGTAAGCTGGGCGTTCCACGGCGCCGGCAAATGCGAAAGGCGCTCATATACCGCTAGCAATAGGGCATCGCCAACCAGAATCGCCACATTGGAAGAAGTCTGTCGGTGGAGAGCAGGCTGGCCGCGCCGCAGGTCGGCATTATCCATCACATCATCGTGGACCAAGGTGAAGGTGTGAAGGAGTTCAATCGCCTGGAGCAGGGGTAGGCAGGTAGCCCAGCTGGCCTTCGGGCCTGCATAAAAGGTGTAGCTGCACCAGGCCAGCCAGGGCCTCAACCGTTTACCTCCGCTTTGGAGGGCGTAATGCATCCATGGCTCCCATTCGCCTAAGGCTTCCCAGCGAAGGGACCTAAGGGCCCGCTCATACTCCTCCAGAGGCCACACCTACAAAAGTAACTTATACCATGTGCTCTCCCTGATGCCGAAGCAGGCGTAAGTCCATCTGTCGCTTATCAAAATCAATTCGTTCTATCTCTACTTCCACGGGGTCTCCCAGCCGGTAGCGCCGGCGGGTATAACGGCCCTTGAGAAGATGCCCATAAGAATCCCGCTCGTAGATATCCGAAGGTAGGTTACGCAAGGGTACAAATCCCTCAATGCGGCTTTCTGAAAGCTCTACGTAGAGTCCCCAATTTTCTATCCCCACGATAATGCCGGCTAGGGGTTGGCCTTGGCAGCGGGCTAAATACTCTAGCTGCTTATAGCGTACGGAGGCGCGCTCGGCCTGCTCGGCTATCCGCTCTCGCTCCGAGGCCTGCCGACACAAAGCCTCAAGCTGGCTCACATCTGGATAAGGGGTAGGCTTTCCCTCTAAGGCCGCCGCCAAAATCCTATGCGTAAGAAGGTCAGGATAGCGCCGAATGGGGCTTGTAAAATGGGTGTAATGCGTAAAGCCCAGTCCATAATGCCCAATGTTGCTAGTAGTATAGAGGGCCTTGGGCATACTCCGAATAGCCACAGCCTGAATAATATGGGCTTCGGGCCTCTCTGCAATCGCCTCTACCAGGGCATTTAGCGAGCGAGTAAGGGCGCGCGGATTACTAATGTCTATGGCATAGCCGAAGCCTTCTAAAAATATCTGAAGCGCACGCAATTTATCCAGCTTCGGCACCTCATGGACGCGGTAGATAGCCGGAGAAGACTTTAGTTGGGATAGAAAAGTAGCCACCTGGCGATTAGCCAGCAGCATGAATTCCTCAATCAACCTGTGGGTGGCCTTGCGCGTTTTTAGAAAAAGCTTGATAGGAGTGAACTGCTCGTCTAAGAGGAATTTGACCTCGTCGGTTTCAAATCGAACTCCTCCTTCCCGTAGGCGGCGGTTATGAAGTTTTTGGGCGAGGTTATGAAGATGGCGTAGCTCTTCGGCAAAGGGGCCCTTGCCGGTCTCCAGCACTTGCTGTGCCTCCTCATAGGTAAAGCGATACTGGCTACGGATGATCCCTCGGCCCATCCAGACCGCATGTATGCGGGCTGCGGCATCCAGCTGAAAAATAATTGAAAAGCTCAATCGGTCTTGATTGGGAAGTAAGGAACAGAGGAAGCTGCTCAGTCTTTCAGGCAGCATGGGCAGGGTCCGATCCACGAGATAGACGCTTGTGCCGCGCTGAGCCGCCTCGTGGTCTAGGGCGGAGTTGGGCTGGACGTAGAAGCTTACATCGGCGATATGCACGCCTACCTCATAAAGCCCAGAGGATAGAAGGCGCAGAGATAAGGCGTCGTCAAAGTCCTTCGCATCCTCGGGGTCTATAGTGAAAGTAGGAAGGCCCCGAAAATCGTGGCGTCGGTGAAGTTCGGCGGTAGGAATTCCTTCGGGTAGGGCGGCGGCTTCTGCTAAGGCAGCCTCGGAGAATCCTTCTGGCAGGTCAAACTCCATCAGAATGGCGTGCATTTCGGTATGATGGTGGCGCGGCGGCCCTAGTACTTGAATCACCTCGCCTATAGGGTAGCGCAAGCCCCAGTCTAAGAAGCGCACCGCTACCTTTTGGCCTACGAGATAGGCTGGGGTATCCTTGGACAGTTGAAAGTCTACTTCCAGCGAGGGCTGCTGAGGGGTTACATAAAGACGGCGATTGCGCCCCTCCTCCACTACACCTATAAAGGTGCGCCGTGAAGGCGCTATACGGCGTATCACGCGCCCAATAACCTGCTCGGGGTAAAGCGCCGTGATTTCTACCTCTACGATTTCGCCCGGCAGAAGGCGCAGCCGGCGAAAATCCCCCAGCACTACCCGCAGCTCAAAGGGGGCCAAAAGGAGGAAAGCCTCCTCGTGTTTTACCTGTACCTCGCCCGTGAAAGTGCGGCCTAATAAATTGAAGGTGTAGCGTCCGCGCTCGTCCCGAATGAGCCAACCTTCTCGGACCAGGGCCTCTAGCTCTATCTCTAAGAGCGCCTCATCCAGAAGGGGATGGAGCTTTTCCAGCAACTGACTGGGGCGCCACTTCTTTGATCCTTTCTCGAGGAAAAGCTTGAGGAGGGCGCTAGTGGTAGTGCGCATCAAGGGCTGATAACTTCAAACTCCACGCGCCGATTTTGCGCGCGACCTTCGGGGGTAGAGTTATCTGCTATGGGGCGTTTATTCCCGTGTCCCACCGCTTCAAGCCGCTCTGGCTCTACACCTTTCTGGATGAGGTACTGGCGTACGGCCTTAGCTCGCTCCTCTGAAAGGCGCTGATTGTAATTAGGGTCTCTATCCCCTATGTCCGTATGGCCATGAATGCGCAGGCGTATCTCGGGATGATTCTTGAGAAACTCCGCAATCCTATCTAAGAGGCTGTAGGAAGTAGGCTCTAGCTGAGGGCTACTGGGCTTGAAGTGGATACGGCTCTCGCGGAGAAAAGCCCCCGCCTCTGCCGCTACTAAAGCTATCATGAGGGAGTCTCCCGGCCGAAGTTCTACCTTACCTACGAAGGGGAAATAGCCTTTCTTCTGGGCCACGACTTCAGCCATACCCGTGAGCGTAGTCGGGAAGGTACCCATCGGCGAGGTAACCCCCGTTTGAAGGAGCGTATCACCCCGGCGGAGTTCTATTTGGACTTCGCCTAACGCTGTACCCTTACTCGACTCCACTACCCGAAACGTAAAGGGCAGCGCCTTTCGACGCAAGAGAATCTGCACTTCTTGGCGGCCCTCACGCAGGCGTATTTCTTTGGTAGCTTGGAGGTAGCCCTCCTTTTCCACTGTGAGCGTGAGGGCGTAGTCACCCGGGGTTAGTTGTAGTTGGGCTTCGCCTTGGGAATTGGTCGTAAGGGGAAAGCCAGGAAGGTTGGGAGAAGCTGTAATTTCAGCTTTCGCCACAGGTTGGCGACTACTCTCCTCCCGTACGCGCACAATGAGAAGAAGAGGCACAGAAGGGCGACTCGTATCGGCTGCGGCGGGGGTTACCTTCTCTATGATAATCCTGCGGATAGCGGCATTGCGATAATCGCACACATAGAAGATGTTAGGTTTTTCGCCCAGGCATATTTCTACGGGTTCGTAGAACTGGGCATAGCGGCCATTACCGTCTATCCAACCTGGACGGCCTGTACCCGCGAGGATTTCTACGGTTTTCTCTTTAGGGTTTATCTGGTAGATGAGGTGGCGGCCTCCGTCTGCGATGTAGAGGTTGCCATCGGGGTCGACGGTTATACCCCCCCCATAACCTCCGCCTGAGGTACTGAAGCTGAGGCTTCTCCCTGCCGTTCCGCGTATAGTCCATCCCTGGAAAGAAAGGTCTATGAAGGTGCTTACTTCGCCGCTGGGCGTAACTTTTCGGATGCATCGATTTCCCGCATCTACCACATACAGATTATCCTGCTTATCTATCGTAAGACCTACGGCGGTATTGAACTGGGCGGATCGGCCTGGGCCGTCCTCATAGCCGGGCATGCCTGTGCCAGCGATAGTTTCCACTTTGCCTTGAGGGGAGACTTTACGCAGGGCATGATTGCCTCCATCTAACACCCAGAGGTTTCCCTTACTGTCTCGCACAATAGCGATGGGAAGGGAGAATTGCGCCGCTTTACCCACCCCATCCTTAAAGCCGCGTCCGCTACCTCCTGCCAGCGTACTGACGTTGCCTTGGGGGGTGATCTTCCGGATAGCGTGGTTGAGGTAGTCGCATACGTAGAGGTTGCCCTGGGGGTCTAAGGTGAGGCCGTGGGGGCTATTTAGGAGGGCTTGGTCCGAGGGGCCGTCGGCGTATCCAGCGGTTTGGGGCCGACCGGCTACGAGGACTATTTGCCCAGCAGGAGTAACCTTTCGAACGCAGTGGTTTTGGTCATCCGAAAAGTAAACATTTCCCATTTGGTCGGCTACGATACCATTGGGACGATTGAGGGCTGCTTCTAAAGCAGCGCCGCCTCTGTATCCTACGCGTCCACTGCCTGCTATGGTAGTAACCTCTACCCGGTAGAGTACCTCACTTGGCTGAGCAAGGAGGATGGCGCTCAGCCCCATACTCCGTAGCCACACTTTTAGGGCACCCCTGACGAACACCTTTGAGCAAGGTGAATATGAGCGGGAGACGGGCCTCGAACCCGCGACCTTCAGCTTGGGAAGCTGACGCTCTGCCAGCTGAGCTACTCCCGCACCTGGGCAAATATAAGTAAAAATCCGCCACAACACGGCGATTTGTTTATATTTAGCCTGGATGCAACCGGGGCGTGGTGTACTTCTGGTAGCGGAGCCTTTCCTACCAGATCCTAATTTCTTTCGCACGGTTGTGCTTCTGATTGAGCACAATCAGGAAGGTACCTTAGGGGTAGTGCTCAATCGGCCGGCGGCCGTAAGGCTCCAGGAGGCTACGGATTTCTTTGGGGCGGTGGATTATCCCCTTTTCATAGGCGGGCCTGTCCAGCCAGAGATGCTCCACGCCCTCCATACCCTTCCTGCGCTTCGGGAGCGCAGTCAAGAGGTGCTCCCTGGCCTGTTTTGGACTCCCGATATGCGGGCTTTGCGCAGTATTCTGGCTATGCGCGATATCCCATCCAGTGCCCTCCGATTCTATGCGGGGTACGCAGGATGGCGCGTAGGCCAGCTAGACCGCGAGCTCTTACTCAAATCTTGGATTTTGGCCCCTGCGCAATCCGAAGATGTCTTTGATCCAGAGCCCCCTCAGCTTTGGCGTAAAGTACTTAAGCGCATGGGAGGCCAATACGCCTTCATAGCTACTTTTCCCGAAGACCCGCGTGTGAATTAGCCATGTGGGACCGGCTCGCTCAGGCACTTCAGCGTCGCTTTGGTAAGGTACCTACTCTGGAGGAACTGCTCTTCCTTGTAGGGCTAAACGAACTAGGCTATTGGCCAGCTGGTGAGGATAAACAGGTCAAATATGACCTCATTCACCTCGGTTTTCTGACGCTTTTAGAGCGGGCTGGTTATGTGCGTCGTCAGAGTGTGGATGCGGAGGGTTGGCCTACCTGGGTATGGGCGCAAGACCCGCCCCGCTGGAACCCATCGGACGAAGCGGCTTTCCTGCGGGAAGCTCTCTGCGCTTACTTTGCTCAGCTTTGGGAATTTTGACGTATGTGGGTGGCGGAGATTTTAGCCCGAGAGACAAGTCCCTTTATTAGCGTGGAGATTATCCCGCCACGGCGCGGCGGAAGCATCCAGCAGGTGTATGACGCCGTGGAGAGCCTTCTTCCCTACCGCCCGCGCTACATCAATATCACCAGTCATGCCGCTGAGGTAATCTGGCAGCAGCAGCCCGACGGTACCTATCGCCGGCGCGTCAAGCGCCGCAGCCCGGGTACCTTCGGCCTCTGCGCCGTGATAAAGTATAAGTACGGCATAGAGCCTGTCCCTCACCTCCTCTGCCATGGCTTCACGCGCGAGGAGACGGAAGATGCCCTCATAGAGCTACATTATCTTGGCGTGGAGAACGTAATGGCCCTTCAAGGCGAAGAGAAGTATGCCCGTCCGCCTAATCCCGACCGTACGGTCAATCAATACGCCTACCAGCTGGTAGAGCAGATCATAGCGATGAATCAAGGCCGCTTTCTGGATGAGCTGACCGACGCCCAGCCGACAAACTTCTGCATAGGGGTGGCGGCTTACCCAGAGAAGCACTACCAGGCGCCTAACCTAACCTTTGATATTCAAAACCTCAAGCGCAAGCAGGACATAGGAGCCAGCTATGCCATCACCCAGATGTTTTTTGACAATCAGTACTACTACGCTTTTCTGCAGCAGGCTCGGGCTATGGGGGTTCATATTCCGATTATTCCAGGGCTCAAGATTATCACCCGGCGCGAACATTTGTATTCTCTCCCGCGCGCTTTTCATGTAACTATACCAGAAAGCCTTACGGCGGCTATCTTAGCGGCCTGCGACGATAGGGAGGTGCAAGAGATTGGGTTAGAATGGGCCTACCAGCAGGCTGTGGACCTTCTTAGCAACGGGGTGCGGAATCTGCATTTTTACACTATGCTTTATACGAAACCTTTGCGGCGGCTTATGGAGCGGTTAAAGCTGGATTAGATGGGCGTGCAGAGGCGATGGCCGTTTTTGCTGGCTCTGTTCGTGGGAGGGCTCTTGCTTCTTCTTCTGTGGCCGCGCCGTCCGCCGAAGCGGTCCGTCCTCTTTCTGCGGTGTGCGCTCAATGGCCCTACTTACGCAAGGGTGCTGGATAGCCTGCGGCGCGCCAAAGATAGCCTCTTTCGTTATGATCCGAATTCACCGATTCCGCCCTCGGCGCGTGCCCACTTCTTAGGTCTTCGCTATTTTCCTTTAGATACGAGTTGGCGACTTTTCGGACGCTTTGAACCTTTGCCCAAAGCCCTCCCTCCTATAATTGGCCAAGTATGGCTTAATCTTCCTGGGATGGAGCACTGTCGTGCCCCTACGCGCCTGCTTGTATATGGAAGCCGGGAAGGTAGGCCTTTCTTAGCTTTCTGGGACTCCACAGCAGCCCTGGGCCAGACCTACGAGGGCGGGCGCTATGTGCCCATAGATACCGCCGAAGGCCAAGCCTGTGTAGACTTCAACTGCGCCTACTTTCCGTATTGCGCCTATGATCCGGCTTACCTTTGCCTGCCTTACCCCCCAGAAAATCGGCTATGTGTGCGCATCTCAGCCGGCGAACGATGGTAGAGGAATACGAAGTAGGTGCTCCGCTTCCGAATAGACCTCTTATAGCCCTTTCTGGGCGCTCCAATGTGGGTAAATCTACCCTGCTCAACCGAATTTTGGGCCGAAAGGTGGCGCAGGTAAGTCGCCAGCCAGGCTGCACGCGCCGAATTAGGCTATATGGGCTAAGGGAAGGATGGCTTTGGGCTGATTTACCGGGCTATGGGTATGCCGCGATACCCCAGACCCTACGCCAGCGGTGGCAGACGCAAATCCAAACCTTTCTCCGCACTTATAGGCCGCTCGTAGCGGTGCTAGTAGACAGCCGCTTACCCCCTCAACCGCTGGATATACGCTGGTGCCAGCAGCTGGACTACTTGGGGCTTGCCTACCTCATACTGGCTACCAAAGTAGATAAACTGACCCAAAAGTACCGACACCTCCGGCAGAAACAGCTAGCGGAAACCTTTCCAAAAGCCCAAAGCTTCTTTTTCCTCTCAGCCCGCAGCGGCGAAGGCCTAACCCCTTTCCTAGCCTGGCTAAAGGAAAGGCTAACGGAGTTTCATGAACGAAATCAGCTATAATCGGGTAAAGATCATCGCTACGGCGGGGCCAGCGTGTGCTTCGCCCGAGCTTCTTCGGCGACTTATTCAGGCGGGGGTAGATATCATTCGCCTTAATCTCAGCCATGGGGACTGGGATAGCCACCGGCGTTTCATAGAACACATTCGCCGCTTGAATATTGCCTTGGGGGTGCGTGTAGGGATTTTAGTTGATCTGCAAGGGCCCAAGATGCGGGTGGGAAAGCTGGAGAAAAGTATCCCGGTGGCGGCGGGCCAGGAGGTTACCTTTGCGCTAAAGCCCGAGAAGGAAGGCGATATCCCCGTTGAGTATGAGACCTTAGCGCGCGATGTGCAGCCAGGGGATCTTGTACTGGTGGAGGATGGGCGAGTCCAATTAGAAGTGCTTCACACGGATGGGAAAGGCCGGGTACGTCTGCGCGTGCTAAGCGGCGATCAAATAGGGAGTCGCAAGGGTATCAATTTACCGGGGCGGCCCATTTCGCTACCCACGCTCTCAGATAAAGATTGGAGTGATCTCAAGGAGGCAGTTCGTCAGCAGGTGGATTGGGTGGCCGTATCTTTTGTGCGTTCGCCCAGTGATATCCAGCAGGTGCGCGCTTTTCTTCAGCGGCTGGGCTCGCCTATCCGGGTAATGGCCAAAATAGAGCGCCCTGAGGCGCTAGCGCAGCTAGAGGCTATCATCCAAATCAGCGATGGGGTAATGGTAGCGCGCGGCGATTTGGGCGTGGAAATTCCGTTGGAGGAGGTCCCGATTTGGCAGAAGCGGATTATTCGCCTAGCTAACCGGCTAGGTAAGCCAGTGGTAGTGGCGACGCAAATGCTGGAGAGTATGATTCATCAGCCCACGCCGACGCGGGCGGAGGTTACTGACGTGGCCAATGCGGTATTAGATGGGGCGGATGCGGTTATGCTGAGCGGGGAGACCTCGGTGGGGGCCTTTCCGGTAGAAGCGGTACGGCAGATGCAACGGATTCTTCGGGAAGCGGAGCGGGCGCCGCAGATTTATCGCCTGCCGGGTCAGCCTGACCCCACCTCGCCCACTTACTCTTCTGATGCTATTTGCTGGACAGCCTGCACTTTGGCTTCCGAAGTCGGGGCTAAAGCGCTGGTAGGACTTACCTATTCGGGCTATACGGCCTTCCAGCTAGCTCGCTGGCGCCCTCAAACGGATATCTTTATATTTACTCCTAACCCGCGCATTCTCGCTGGCCTCAATTTGCTTTGGGGCGTGCGGGCTTACTACTATCATCGGCATGAGGGTACCTATGACACCATTCGCGATGTGGTGGCTATTCTGAAGGCGCTGGGCCACGTGCGGAGCGGCGATACGGTCATATTTGCGGTGTCTATGCCCCTGCGGGCGCGTCTGCGCACGAATACGCTTTACATTACCCAAGTTCCGTGAGGCGGTGGGGGATAGTGGCCCTGGCGGGTCTCCTTTGGATCAGCTGGCACGCGTATCATAAATGGCACCTACCTCCCACCGATGGCTATAAGTGGGCCCGCGTGGACTCCTGCACCTGGCAAGTGGTGGAAGTACTACCCTTCTTCGGGGTAGCTGAGATTGAGGCAGGGGATAGGCTACTCCGCATAGATTATCTACCCGTTTGCCCCTTTGAGCGGATTCCTCCAGAGCCCGCCTATGGTCGCCTTTACCTATATGAGATTCTGCGGCAGGGGCAGCGCCGCCTCGTTTTCGTAGAAAGCGCTGCTCCCTTTCTTTTCGGCTGGCCAGAAGGCTGGCTAAGCTATACGCTAACCGTTGGTTTAGCCCTAATGGTAGCCGTGCTGGGCCTTGGCAGCTTTCTGATAGGGATAGAGTGGCGGCGAGTGGATCAAACTAAGTTTTGGAGTCAGGCGGTATTCGGCGGGGCAGTAGGGGCCTGCATGATAGGATTCGCCTCCCTATGGTCCAAAGAAGCCTTGTTTTTTCGGCATAACCTAGCGCTGGGTATGGGGATAGGCTGGATAGTAGGCTTTGCGCTGGGCGAGCCCAATCCTACCCGGAGACGGATCTTCCTGCTGGTGGCGCTGGGCCTCGCAGGGGGGGTATTTATTCCCAAGGCTTTAGTGCAGCGCTTAGCCGTAGAAATTGGGCTGGCCCTACCTCTATTTAGACTAAGTGGGCTGTGGCAGGGGGTATATGGGGTAGTGTGGGCGGGGTGGGTAATAGGCGTAGGGCCCTGGAGTTTAGCCATTTTAGGCGGACTCCTATGGGCGTGGCACGTGCGGGATATTAGAACCCTTTGGGCGCTTGTGCCTAGGGAGCTTCTTCTGCTGCGCCTTACGGGATTAGTGGTAGGACTGGGTTTAGGTCTGTGGCATAGGCCTAAAGGCCTCGGTAAGGCCCTTTTGTGGGGCTTGGGCGGCAGCTTAGGCTGGATTGGTCTAGGGGAAATAGGATGGCGGCGCCTTACGGCGGCGCAGCGGCGCGTGCGCCTTTTAGAAGAGCGATTAGCTAGACTATGGGAAATTGTGGATAGGGCGGCTTTGGAAGCCTTTGTGCGGGATACCCTTCAGGCATATGCGCAGGTGGCGCAGGTGCGCCTGGTAGAGGCTTCCCCTCCCCTTCAGCGTCGGGGGTGGCTGCGACGCAGCGGTGAATCGGCGCCTTTTCCCTCCGTAGAGCCTACTTTCCGCGCAGATGCCGCCCTGCCACTACCCGCCTATGGTTGGCTGCTTATGCAGGAAGGCGGCCGCAAGCTCCAAATCCAAGATTTAGAGCGCCTTATTCCTTTTGCAGCGGGTCTTAGCATGGTCCTTCGGCATTTAGAGCTACTGGAAACGGCGCATCGGGCGCGCCTAGCGGCGCTGCGCGGCCAGCTTAGCCCTCATTTTCTTTTCAACGCTCTCAACACCCTCCAGGCACTGATCAGCGAAAATCCCCCTTTAGCCGAGGAGCTTATTGCGCGCTTGGGGGCCCTTTTGCGGCGCAGTTTAGCCTTAGCGGAGCGCCTCACAATCCCTTTACAGGAAGAGCTGAGGTTGGTGGAAGATTACTTGGAAATTGAGCGGCAGCGTTTCGGGGAAAGGCTTCGGGTAGAGTGGTCGCTCCCTGTGCCCCTACCAGAGGTGGAGATTCCGCCCTTTACGCTTCAGCTTCTTGCAGAGAATGTAATCAAGCATGCCGTAAGTCGCCTCACCCGGCCCGTGCGCTTGAGGCTTGCGGTGAGCGTTCAGCCCGACAAGGTATGGATTGAAGTAACCGACGACGGGCCCGGAATAGACCCCGCTCGCCTCCGAGACGGTGTGGGACTCTCTAATCTTATTCTGCGCTTGGAGCAGCTTTACGGGCCTGAGGCCGCCTTTGAAGCCGAACGCCTAAATCCAGGTACGCGCATTAGGATTTGTCTGCCTCATCGCGGTCCGGGCGATCGTAGTCAAAATCCGGCAGCAAGTCCGTCCGCACATGTGAAATTACCTGGTCCAGCGCCCGCTGAAACTTGAGAAAATCCTCCTTGTAAAGGAAAATCTTTTGCTTTTGGCTTATCTCTCCCGTAAAGTCCCGCTTGGTTTCGGTGATAGTGATATAATAGTCCCTATTTCGCGTAGAGCGTACATCAAAGATATAGGTCCTTTTGCCCGCTCTCACTTTGACGGAATATACCTCCCTGGATTCCATAGCCCCCTCTCAGCACAAAAGTACAAATTTTTGGAGAATACCTTAAGAAGTAGGCCTAGTGCGTATTTTTGGGGTGTGCGCAAGTGGGGCTGCCTCGGCCTTGGCTTGCTCAGCCTAAGCCTTCGCGGGCAACTCATAGATTGGCAAGGCAAGGATAGTACCATTTTCATTTCAGGACAAGTATTTTTGCCCAACTATCCTATTCCGACCTGTTCCAATCCGTGGGGTACAGCCGTAGCCGACTTTACGGGCGACCAATGGGAAGATATCGTAGTAGGCTGTCGCGCTGAGGGCAAAATCCAACTCTATATCAACGGCGGTAGCGCCGAATTCCGTAAAGTTTTAGCATTTACCTCCCTCAAAGACGTCTGGAAACCGCTGGCGATAGACCTCAATCGGGATGGGCATTTAGATGTAGTGGTAGCCTCGTATATGGAGGCTAAGCTAGGTTGGCATTTGGGAAATGGACGCGGCCAGCTTCCCCTCAGCGGCTTTATAGGCACCGGGAAAGGGCCTAATCACCTTTTTACGGGCGATTGGGACAACGATGGCAAAATAGACCTAGGCGTAGTGTGTTATGAGGAGAATTCCGTGCATCTTTTTCAGGTTCAGCCGAGTGGGAGTTTGAGACCCTATAAGGTGCTTTCGGCGCCAATCCGGCCGCGCGTAGCCATAGCCGCTGACCTAGACCGCGACAAAAAAGTAGATATCGTAGTAGGCGGCGAAGAGCCTTTTCTACTTATTTTTTATGGGAAGACGGATTATGTGGCGGCTCCTCAGCGCCTTAGTGCTCCACCTTCCGTATGGGCTATGGATGCGGGCGATCTCAACAAAGATGGGCGTCCTGACCTCGTAGTAGCCACCTACAGCGGCTCCTCGCTGGCTACCTTTTTCAATGCGGGCTATGGCCGTTGGGAGGAGCCGCGCGTACAACCTTCTGGCCACTACAACTTTAGTCTTTACCTAGGCGATTTTGATAAGGACGGCGATCTGGATGCCGTTACCGTCTCTGCGCGCGACAATGTAATCAATGTGCACCTCAACGATGGCAAAGGAAACCTGTCGGATCGCCACCTGATAGCTACAGGTAAATGGCCGATAGCCCTTACGCTCGCTGATGTAAATGGAGATGACAATGTAGACTTTATCACCACCTCTCTGCAGGATAACGCTATCAATGTGCATCGCAATATTCCGGTTCGGCCGCCAAAGCCTGTGATTATCACTATCTCAGGGCGACTTATAGATGGGGATACGGGAGAAGAGGTAGCGGGTAATGTGCTTCTTATAGACAGCACAGTGATGATGCGGGTGGGTCGGGAGGCGGAGGCCTTGCAGGTGCAGCGTTTTCAGCCTGGGCGGCCTTTTCGGTTTGAGGTAGTGGGGGGCCGGCACAGCCTTACGCTCCAAGGGGGCGCGCCCGGCTATCCCTCTGCGGAGGCGCACATAAAGCTGCCAGCCCTCCGAGACATTCCCGACTCCATCCTCAAAAACGGTATCCGACTTGACCTAGTGCTGCGCCGCATTCAACGCATCAAGGTATGGGGCTATATAACCGATGCGGCTAAACAGCAGCCTATTTCGCAGGCCTTCGTGCGCCTCTCCACCCAAGCGGGCGAAGTTTTGGGTGAAATAACCACCAGCCCGCAGGGGTATTATGAGGTATCGGTACCGCTTGGGGCTAACCATCGCATACAGGCCGAGGCTAATGGCTATGAGCCCGCGTGGCAGATCTTTTCCGCTGGTCGCGAGCACTATCCCCGAGGATTACGGATAGATTTAGCGCTTCAGCCCGCCGTACCCCGTCAAAGCTGCATAGAAGGGGTGGTACGTAGCCAAGCCTCCCAAGCTCCTGTCCCCAATGCCGCCCTGGTCTTTATAGACCAGGCGGGCGTGCGTCGCCGCCTTAGCGCTAAATCCGATGGGACTTTCAAAGAGTGCTTCCCCCCAGGCCACTATTATGTTGAAATCATTCAGCGCGGATTCTTTCCGCTGCGCGACTCGGTAACGATTCCTCAAGGCGGCCTCAAGCGAGATTTTTTCCTCAATCCTGTGGAAGCGGAAAAAGCTATCGTGCTGCGCAATATCTACTTTGACTTTGATAAAGCCACCCTGCGCCCTGAATCCATAGAAGAACTGGAGCGGGTAGTGCGATTCCTTCAGGAGAATCCTTCATTGCGTGTGGAGATCTCTGGCCATACGGATAGTGATGGGTCGGATATTTACAACCTGCGTTTATCGCAGGCGAGGGCACAGGCGGTTGTGGATTATCTGGTAGGGCGGGGCATTGAGGCGGGGCGCCTTGTAGCGCGCGGCTATGGCGAGAGCCGCCCCGTAGCACCTAACGACACCCCCGAAAATAAGCAAAAGAACCGGCGCACCGAGCTGAAAATCCTCGGTCTCTGAGTGGAGCTTTCCATCGTCATCCCTGCCTATAACGAAGCCGAGTCTCTAACGGAGCTTATTCAATGGATTCGGCGGGTTACCGATCCCCTAAATCTTCCCTACGAAATATGGGTAGTAGATGACGGTAGCTCCGATGGGACCTGGGAAGTATTGCAGACCCTGAAAGCGGCTCATGCCCCTTATTTGCATGCCGTGCGCTTTGCTCAAAACTACGGGAAGTCCGCTGCCCTCTACACGGGCTTTCAAAAAGCTAAGGGTAAAGTCATAATCACCTTGGATGCGGACCTTCAAGATTCACCCGATGAAATTCCTGCCCTTTACCGCATGATCGTCCAGGAAGGCTATGACCTGGTAAGCGGTTGGAAAAAGCACCGCCGCGACCCGCCCTCTAAAACTATACCCAGTCGTATCTTCAATTTTGTAGTACGCCTTTTTACGGGGATTCCGTTGCATGACTTCAATAGCGGCATAAAGGCCTACCGCAGCCTTGTGGCTAAGTCGCTGGACCTGTACGGAGAGATGCACCGCTATATACCCTATTTAGTTAAGGCTTCTGGCTTTAGGCGCATTGGCGAGAAGGTAGTAATGCACTATCCACGCAAGTATGGACGTACGAAATTCGGCTGGGAACGCTTTTTGTATGGATTTTTAGACCTTCTCACCGTAAGCTTTCTGGTGCGCTTTGGACGGCGCCCTATGCACTTCTTCGGGGGAATGGGAATACTTGCGTTTGTAGTAGGGCTGATCCTCGTAGGATGGCTTGTAGCGGATAAACTGTACCAACTCCGCGTATATGGGGCGGTGCGGCGTGAGGTAGTTCAGCAGCCGTTATTTTACTTAGGATTAGTGGCGGTGGTAGTGGGAGTGCAGCTTTTTCTGGCTGGCTTTTTGGGCGAGCTGCTTTTGCGCCAATCTCCCCAGCGGCATAACTACCTTATCCTGGAGGAACTATGAATGTGTGGGGGTGGGGTGTGGTGGCGGTGGGGGTAGGCGCAGCAGCGGCCTGGTGGAGCTATAGTCGTTTGGCGGTACAGCTCCCGCGCGCCTGGCGCTACGGTTTAGGGGCGCTAAGGGCACTAGCCATAGCCGCTTTGGTATTTCTACTGGGGGAGCCGGCGTGGTCTCGCAAGGTGGCTCGCACCCTCCCTCCCCGCGTAGTGGTAGTGGCGGATAATAGCCAAAGCGTGGTATGGGGCGATTGCCTCACGGTAGCCGCCTATCAACAAGGGGTTAGGGCGTTAGTGCAAGCTCTGCGCCAGCGCGGCGTGGAAGTCATAGAATACCTTCTGGAGGAGCGGGTGCGGCGAGGCGACTCGCTTACGGGGCAAGGTCAAGCTAGTCCACTAGCCGAGGGTCTCGCTACGGTGCTTCAGCAGGAGCCGCAAGCCGCCGCCGTCCTCCTTATTTCAGACGGTAGGGAAACAGGCGAGCCCCTCCCTCTCTCTTCGGCCGTGCCTGTATGGACCTTAGCGGTAGGGCCGACACCGCCGCCGGATGCCGTCCTAGAAAGCGTAGAAGTCCCCCCTTGGCTGCGTGAAAAACAGCCCATCCAACTCAGGGTTCGGTTGCATACTGCTGGCAGCCCAGCCGTCCTAACAGTAACCTTTCCTGGGGGGCGGCAGCGCCTACCCCTGCTCGCCTCAGAAAGAACCGTCCTTCTAAACCTTTCACCGCTTCCCGCTGGCCTCCATAAGGTCCAGCTCCAGCTAGAGGTAGCCGGCGATCCTAACCCAGCCAATAATGTCCATACCCTTATCCTTTCGGTAGCTTCAGACCAGCCTACCTTCTACTTATGGGCGGGGGAGATTACCCCCGATATTGCGTTTCTTCGGCGCCTTCTGGAAAAAATAGGGCCGGTGCGTTTGATAGCGGCCCGTAAGCCTAGCGGCTACACCCTCAATCCTGAAACCTTAATAACCACACCCCACAGTGTTCATGTACTCTACAACTTTCCGGCGCGTCCAGAGGATGAGGTGTGGCTAAATAGGCTTTTTAGGGAAAATAGATTTCTGCTGGCGATTTGGGGTGCGGTGACCCTTCATCCAGAGCAGCTTCGGGAGCTGGGTTGGGAGGAGATTGGCCCCCTTCTACCCTATACGCTGTTTGGTGGGCCCACGGTATATGCCCATACGGGCCATTTCGCCGCTACCGTCCGGCCTATTGAGATCGGCTGGCCTTTTCCCATAGGGTATAAGTACTATAGGGGAAATAAGCTACTTACGGCGATTACGGGGGAGGGATGGTGGCAGCTGCGGGCTTACCCCACGCTTCTAGCCCAGTGGGACTCTCTCATCAGCGCTTTAGTGCAAGAGGGGCTTCTCTTTCAGCGGAGTCAGCTAGCTTTTGCCCCACGCCGTCTTGTCTTTGCCCCTGGGGAAGCCATCACTTGGCGGGGCTATCTACCGCCTGGTACGGCGTTTTACTTTCAGGGTAGGCAATGGCCCGTACAAACGGCGCCTGACGGCCTTACCGAAGCCGTAGCCGTAGTAGATTCGGCGGGTACCTATACCTATGCTCTTCGGCGCGGGGACTCCGTAGTAGCCGCCGGCTATGTGGTGGTTTCGGCCTTCAGCCGCGAACTGCGCCGGCTGGGTAGGGATACGACCTACCTAGCCTACCTAGCCCGTACCACAGGGGGTAAAATGCTTTTGTGGGAAGCGCGCCACACGCTACCAGCCGCCCTCCTAGAAGCTGTGCCTGCCCAGCGCCTCCTATCTTTGCAGCACGAAACAATACCTTTCCACGAGTGGGGGCTATGGCTCGGGCTAATCCTCTTTCTTCTCTGCGCCGAGTGGCTTTTACGACGCTATGTGGGCTTGTACTAATTGCCTGTGCTTCCGACTCCGCACCGACCGAAGCGGCCCTACCCGAAATTTCCTTCAGCGTATGGCGAGCCGAGGTTGCGCTTCGCTACGGCTACAGCCGGCCAGAAGACTCCCTGCGCCAATGGGCCTTCCTATATGACTGCCTATACGGCGGTGATACCAACCAGACCGATAGCGCCTACCAGAGTTATGTGAAGTACTCTAGCGACTGGCACATACGCTGGCTGACGGATACCGTCCTACGCCGCTATCCCCCAACCTACGACTTTGCAGCCGTACTCAAGCCGCTCTTTCAACGATGGAAGTACTTTTTCCCTGAGGATACTCTTCCTCAGATAGTTACCTTCGTAACCGGCTACGATCCCAATCCCATCTTAGCCTTAGAGTATGAGGTATGCCACCTCTGCGAGAAGCATCTCATGATAGGGCTGAATTACTTTTTGTCCGACACCTTTCCCTATTATCAGCCCGATTTGCCGTATTACATTCGGCGGCGACTCACTGAACCCCACCTGCCGGTGTTTGTGGCTTTGGAACTTATCCAGAGTAAAATGCCTCCAAAGCCCCAGCCCTGCATGGGCAAGGAGGTTTTTGTACCTACTTTGATACATCATATGATTTGGCATGGGATTCGGCTCTATGCGCTAGAGCAACTTCTACCAGAGCTTCATGATACGCTGAGGCTCTTTTATACGCCGGCGCATTTAGAATGGCTAGCCCAGAATGCGCGCTATGCTTATAAAGAGCTTCTGCCATACTTCCAAGAGACTAAATTTTCCCTCTTTCAACCCTTTGTGGAGGAGGAGCCTTTCACTAAACTTTTTGGGCGGGACTCGCCGCCGCGACTGGGGTGGTACTTTGGCTGGCAGATAGTGCGCCGCTATGTGGCGCGCAAGAAGATTTCCCTACCGGAGCTTCTGCGGCTTGAATGGAAAGACTATCCACGCCTCTTAGCTGAAGCGCAGTATAGGCCTTAGGCGGTGGCAGGAGCGGTAGCTTGCGTGCGGCGCGCCCAGATATAAGTGCCGATGCGCGGTAAAAGAAGGGCTAGCCGCTCTAACCCCTCAGGAGCAGGCGGCTGACTCAGGAGAAGCTCGGCCAGCGCCACCGACTCCCCCGTAGCATCGTTGAAGAAAGGCAGATAAAGCAGCGCTTCCGGCCTGGGGCTGGGTAACGAGCTAAGCGGTAGAGCAATACCTGAGGGCAAGGGATGTACGACATAAGGCTTTTTAGTCAGCAGGGCACTCCGAAAAAGCCCCCCTTCTACCTCATGGCCTAAGCGGTCTGAGAAAGCATAGGTAGCAATAACCTGCCCTTTTTCCCCTTCCCGTAGGTAAAAAAGGCCACCCAGTACAGGCAGCTCTTCGGCCAAATGCTCCAGTATCTTCCGCGCAAACTCGGGGAGCGTGAGGTGGTAGCTGGTGCGCATAAGCGTCTCGTAGTGTGAGACGAACTCCACCGCTTTAGTGCGCGCCTGGTCCTTTGCCCGCAGGCGTTCCAGCTGACCCAACGCTTCCTGCGCTAGCCTCTGCTGCTCTAAAAGACTCGTCATAGTCTCCCGCTGGAGCTGAAGCGCCTCTTGCAGCCGAGCTTCCCGATCTTCAAGGCTTTGCCAAATGTTTCTATTCATTCTAAGCGCCAAGATCACTACGATTATCATGGCGAATTGGAGAATACCATGACGGAGCCGGCCGTGCGTCAGCGGGTCAGCAGGAAAAATAGCCATCTTATCATGAAAAAGGGTTATGAGGAGGCCTACTCCGCCCACGCTGAGGGCAAGGAATAGGGAGGTACGCCAGCGCCAGTACTCTAGGAGGAGTATGCCTGCATAGCCTGCAGCAGAGCAGCTCCACCACAGAGTACCGCCATTGAAGGGATAGAAAAGGGCGGTCTCTAGCATAAGAGGGGCTAGAGCCAAAAAAACTAAGAGAATACGCCAAATTACCCTGGACGAGTGATGAATAAAATAGGCTAGACCTAAGGTAAGTCCTAGCCCTATGCCCTCT
The DNA here is from genome assembly GCA_025059535.1 of Bacteroidia bacterium. Taxonomy (GTDB): domain Bacteria; phylum Bacteroidota; class Bacteroidia; order SpSt-205; family SpSt-205; genus SpSt-205. Next base: position 7,127 of record JANXCX010000010.1, on the reverse strand, counting down.
ACGAGGAGGTGAAAGGTGCGCGACTCGCAGCTAGGGGGTAGGTTCAGAGCAAGGGCAAGATTAGCCACATAGGCTGCAGCTACTGTCCAAACGAGGTAGCGGGCGACTCGGAAGAGGGAGGCTGTATGTTCCTTTTTCATTGGGGGATTGTGGAGAGTAGCGGATTCGAACCGCTGACCTTCGGCTTGCAAAGCCGACGCTCTGCCTACTGAGCTAACTCCCCCGTGGGCCTGCGTGGAGTCGAACCACGGACCTCGACATTATCAGTGTCGCGCTCTAACCAACTGAGCTACAGGCCCAGGCCGCAAAGATACGAATTTTTTAGACAGGCTGGTTTTGCTCCGGGCTCTCCAACTAGCCTGCTTGAGGGAAGCTTGGTATAGGCTTTGGGGTACTGAAAAATCCTTAGAGGGGATAGCCTACAAGCGGCGCGCCGCAGGTACCGATGCGGGGCAAAGGAAGCTTCAGGCCTTATTGAAGCTTTTCGGATTCAAGCAGGGGTTTGGGAGAGGCTTTACTAAGGCTTCTAGTTCCTCTGTAACGCCATTAGCGTGGAGTTAGGTGGCGGGCCAGGATGAAAGTAAGGCTCGGCGACAGAGGATGGACGAGATAGGACGGCTTGCGTCCGCAGGGATACTATAAAAAGCCGTTTCTCTACTCCGCAGCCCAAGCGGTCAGAGAAGGCGTAGGCGGCAATTACCCGGGCCTTTTCTTCCTTGCGGAAATAAAAGAGGTCATTCCAGTAGGGGCAGTTTTCCGCCAAAGGCTCTAGCACCTTCTGCGCACACACAGGGCGGGGAAAACGATAGCGCAGGCGCATAGGCGTTTTATAGGGCGACTCGAGTTCTACCATATAACCTGCTCCTCCTCTGCCTTCAGGCGTGCTGGCTGATTGAAGGCTTCCTCCGCTACTTCTGACGCTGAAGCGCCTCTCGCCGCTGAGAGGTTTTGCCAAATATCCCTTAGCCACAAATACCGTGGCACGATAGGCTGGCCCTTAGCAATTCTGGGCTTTAGCTAGCTGAGCGGGGAATTTGGGGCGTTTTAGACTGGAAGGTTTGGGTCCCAACTTTCCAGATAATCCGCTAGGCGACGGGCAAAGGCACTCCCTAAGGCCCCATCAATTACCCGATGGTCGTAGGAGTGCGAGAGGAACATTTTGTAGCGGATGCCGATGAGATCACCGGTAGGGGTTTCTACTACGGCTGGTACTTTTCGGATGGCGCCTGTGGCTATAATGCCTACCTGCGGCTGAAGGAGAATAGGCGTGCCCATAATACTTCCGAAGGTACCTACGTTAGAAAGAGTATAGGTGCCGCCGGTGATTTCATCGGGCTTGAGCTGGCCGGCGCGTGCCCGTCGTGAAAGGTCATTTACTACTGCGGCTATCCCGGCTAAGTTCAGCCGATCGGCGTGGCGGACCACCGGCACAATCAGATTGTTATCCGGTAAAGCTACGGCCACCCCGAGATGAATGTCCTTTTTGAGGTAAATCTTGTCTCCTTCTACGGAGGCATTGAGCTGCGGATATTCCCGCAGAACCTTTGCCAAAAGCAGGACAAATACATGTGTAAAAGTGAGTTTTTCGCCGTATTTGCGTTCAAATTCTTCTTTGACCCGAGCGCGCCAATGAACTAAATTCGTAACATCTGCCTCTACGAAGGAAGTTACATGGGGGGAAGCATGCTTAGAGTAGAGCATATTTTCCGCTATAATGCGGCGCATGCGATCCATTTCAAGGATTTCGGCATTTTCATGAATGAATTTCTTGCGTGGGATGAGGATAAAGTGCTCTTGCAGGTAGGCCAGGATGTCTTCAAGCGATACGGCGGGGATAGAGGAGGGCCGGGAGGGAGCTGTAGGGGCAGGCGCTGGAGTAGCTTGGCGCTGGGCTAAATAGGCCAGCAGGTCATTCTTAGTGACGCGTCCGCCAGCACCTGTGCCGGGGATTTTCTCCAGTTCCATTAGGGTGAGGCCTTCTTGGGCGGCGATGGTGCGCACGAGGGGCGAATAAAAGCGGTCGCCATGGCGGGCGGGAATCCGGGGGCTCCCTTTGCCATTCGTAGGCGAGGCAGGTACAGGGGCCTCTGTAACGGCAGGAGGGGCGGGGGAGGGGGCTTCCGAAGGGGTACCGCCCTTCATTCCAACGGGCTGCATGCGCGCAAGCACGGTCCCCACCGGCACCGTCTGCCCTTCCTCTACACAGATCTCGGCTAGCACGCCCTTAGCCGGCGCTGGCACTTCAGAGTCTACCTTGTCGGTGGCAATTTCCAAGAGAGGCTCTTCCGCTTCTACGGTTTCGCCCACCTTTTTGAGCCAGCGGATGATGCGAGCTTCGGTTACGCTTTCCCCGAGCTTGGGCAGTGTAACTTCTATCATAGGTCAAAGATACAGGAGGCTAAGGCATTAAAGAAAAACCCCCGCCTACCTTAGGCAGGCGGGGGAGAAAGTTGGGTAACCTCAGCTATTCGGTAATCCAAAGAGGTAGGGTGCCGCGCTGAGTAGGCCCTTCCAGTGTCAGAAGGTATATACCAGCGGGTAGCGATAGACGAACTTCTCGCTGTTCGCCTTGGAAGGTTTCGGTGTAGAGCAGGCGGCCGGTCATATCCTGTAGGGAGAGCTTATAGGTGCCAGCCGGGGCTTGGAGGGTAAAGGTACCCGTAGAAGGATTTGGATACACTGAGAAGAAGGCGGATCCAACGTCCGCCAGACCCGTACCACCCTGCCGGAGATTAACATTGATGTATATCGTATCCTGCTCCACGCAAGCACCATTTATAGACTTCAGGACTAGCATGTGCTCGCCGCGTACGAAGAAGGTATGGATGAATTCTTCTCCTACGGCGGTGCGGCTAGGTTGGGTCGCTTGCGGATTGTAAAGTTCCCAGCGGTAGGTATTACCTTGGACTTGCGAGGCGGCGCGGAAAGTATCGCGCACGGTGGTTACGGTATTGCTGCCGATTTGAATGGTTTCGCCGTTTGGTATAGGCTCGCCGCGCCGGGTAATTTCAGCTGCTGGAAGGGGGGAGATGGTGAGGTGGAGGGTGTCCGATAGGGTATCGTTCTGACCGCCCGTGCAGGCGTTATTGAACACGGCGCGTGCAACTATAGTATCTCGCCCAGCGCGTAAAGTGTGGGTATAGCGCCGTCCGGTCTGATTAGACAGCTCATTCCGATTCACTATCCAGATATAGCGGGTAGCTCCCGCTGGGGCTTCAAGTGTGATAGAGCCTACTCTGGCGCATAGCTCACGGTCAGGGCCTAAGTTAGGGGCCTGAGGCACCGGGGCGATGGTGAGGTGGAGGGTGTCCGATAGGGTATCGTTCCGACCGCCCGTGCAGGCGTTATTGAATACGGCTCGAGCTACTATCGTATCGCGTCCGGGCCGAAGGTTGTGGGTGTACTGGGATTGAGTACCCACCTGCACGCCGTTTGCTAGCCAGATGTATGTAGTAGCACCTGGAACGGTAGCGTTGAGCGTGATAGAACCCGTACTTGCGCACACCTCCTGATCTGGGCCTAAATTGGGCGCTTGAGGAAGGGGGTCCACGATGATATTTATGGCATCTTGCAGGGTATCAGGGCAGCCAGCGTAATAGGTAGCCACTGTGATGCGATAGCTACCAGGTCCAGGAGGGCTAAAGTTGTAGGTGGGCTGATTGTAGGGAGGGGAGTTAGGGTCGTTTGGATCTTGGCGAACTATCTCTCCATTTACCGTCCATAAATGTTGGGCGTCGTTGTCGCCCGAGGATAACGAGACGACCTGATTTACGCATACGGTTCTATTACCGCCCAAGTTAGGATTAGGGCGATTTGGGGGGCACTGAGCATAAGTAGGAGCGAGTAGCCCACCCACGACCACAAGCCAGAGTAGCGGGATGTAACGCATGAGGCAAAGGTAATAGCTTCTGGGAATACCCGTCTGAATCCAAAAAAATGTTGGGGTTTTTCCATACTTTTGATTTCGTGCGGGTTTGGCTAGCCAGTGACCATGCAGGCTATGGGCTTAAGTGCGCTTTAAGGCAGTGGTTGCAGGCAAAGGGCTATGAGGTGCGGGATGTTGGCTCGCCTACGGCCGATCCTACGGATTACCCGCTGTGGGTGCATCAGCTGGCGAGGGAGTTTCCGCCTGAGGGGCGGGCTATTTTGCTGTGCGGTTCGGGTAATGGCGTATGCATCACGGCCAATCGGTATGGGCATATCCGAGCCGCGGTAGCCTGGAATAGCGAGATAGCTCGGCTAGCCCGAGCGCATAACGATGCGAATGTGCTATGCCTGCCAGCGCGTTTTATTTCGCTGGAGGAGGCTCAAGCGGCGGTGGCGGCTTTTCTTAACACGCCTTTTGAAGGGGGACGCCATGCGCGCCGAGTAGCGCTCATCAATCCATGAGCCTCCTCTACTTAGGAAGCCTGTGGCTTCAAAGCCTTACCGGGGGCTCTACCCTGTTGGATCGGCTTTTTCTAAGGCAGGCAGGGCTGGATACCAACGTCCTTCGGAAAATCCAAGAAGCCGTACAGGTAAGGGAGCTGCTGGCGCATGTGTATTTCCTTGCCAGCGATGAATTAGGCGGACGCGAAGCTGGCAGCCCACACGAAAAAATAGCCGCTCGTTACCTTGTAGCCCATCATCAGCGAATAGGAAATGTTCCCTTGGCCACGAGCTACATTTTACCTTTTTCCCTCGTACCGCCCCCAAGGGACCTAAGGGTGGAGGTAAAAAAGGCGCCCGAAGGTTGGAATGTACTAGCCTTACGCTTAGGGAAAGAGTCGCCCAGTCAGGTGGTTTTGCTTACGGCGCATTATGATCATTTGGGCTTGTCAAAGCAAGGCGAGCCTTACAATGGCGCTGATGATAATGGCTCGGGTACGGCCGTCCTTCTGGAGGTAGCCCGAGTCCTTAGCTATTTGCCGGCGCCTCGTCGCACCATCGCCTTCCTGCACACTAGCGGCGAAGAGAAAGGCCTCTTGGGCGCCTTATGGTTTGTGGCGCAGCGAGTTATACCGCCCGAGTCCCTTGTAGCAGTTTTGAATGTAGATATGGTAGGGCGGACCGACACGCTCCACAAACCTGGCGAGATTTACCTCTATAGCATAGGCGCGCAGCGGACCTCCCCCCTCTTGCGCGGGATTCAAGAAGCCATAAACGCGCTTTGCTGCCAGTGGACGCTGGATTATCGCTACGAGGATCCGAGCGATCGTCTGCGCCTTTTTTACCGAAGCGATCACTACGCTTTTGCTAAGGTGGGGGTGCCAGTGAGCTTCTTTTTTGGCGGTTTGCATGCAGATTACCACACCCCGGCCGATGATGTGGAGAAACTTGAGCCGGAACGGTTGCGGCGTGTAGCGGTACTTTTAGCGGCGCTCAGTTGGACGCTGGCTAATCTGTAAGGGCGGAGAGGGGGGGATTCGAACCCCCGACTCCGATTTTGTCGGAGTACACGATTTCCAGTCGTGCCCGTTCGACCACTCCGGCACCTCTCCCGTGGAGAGTAGCGGACTCGAACCGCTGACCTCCAGAGTGCGATTCTGGCGCTCTACCAACTGAGCTAACTCCCCGTGGAGGGTAGCGGAGTCGAACCGCTGACCTCCAGCATGCCATGCTGGCGCTCTACCAACTGAGCTAACCCCCCAACAAAGGCAAAAATACGAAGTTTCCCCTATCGGCATACCGGCGGTACCTCCCAAACCGCCAGTGTAGGGCCAGACCAGAGCTTGCGATAAGGCAGGCATAGATTTGATCGGCTAATCACATGCGTAATGCCCCACTTAGCCAAGGTATCGGGGGTGTTTTGGAGAAGGGCTTCATAGTAGGCCTCGCCTAGGCCGCCAAAAAGGCGCTTCCAGTTTGCTGCGCCTTCCAAGGGGTCTACCCCATACAGCTGCTGGATGCGTTGGCGGTAAAGCTGCGGCTGAGAATGCTGGAAAATCGGTGCTACCCATATGTAGCTACTGCGCTGGCTAAAGATAAGGGCAGTCTCGCCAGCTGGGGAAGGCGGAGCGGCCAGGAGGACCGTATCTGGCAGGTGGGTGGATACCCACTTGCCTAGTTGGAAGGGTTCGCTATCCTTCCACCGCAGAAGCTGGAGGTGTGTGGAGCCTACCGCCTCGCTGCGCGCTAGCCGAAATACGGTCCATCCGACTAGCCCAAAAAGCAGAAGGCGCAACCCAAAGGAAAGCGTGAAAGAAGGGAGGTAGGGGCGCAGCCCTGCCATAATCAGGAAAACGCCAAGGGGCTTTAGCCACACCGTAGCCCGTGGGAGTTGGGCATAAATGGCTGGCTTGAAATGGATGAAATAAAAGTTCAGCACATACCCTATCATAGCCAGCCCATAGAGCCCTAAGCTCCAGCCTAAGGGGGAATGCTGGCGCCAGGCTACATACAGACCACCCAAAAGAAGCAAGGTAAAGAGAATATGCCCGGAGAGGCGGAAGTAGGCCGGATTGAAGTGCATGTGAGCGTTGAAATGAATGAAGACCTTTTCCCAAAGTTCCTGCTGGGGTGGGGCCGGCGCGCTTTTCTGAAGCACGACCCCTACATAGCTTAGGACGGCGAGGCTGGCCAGACCATATAGCCGGCGTTGGGCGGGGCGTCCCATAAGGAAGAGAGGCAGCGAGAAAAACCAGACTTGCCAGCCTACGGAGGGGTGAATCCAAGTGGTAACTAGGAGGGGCAGACTGGCGGCGGCGGTTTGGCCTTCCAGCAGAAGTACCCATACCCAACTGGCGCAGGCTTTTGCAAAAAGGGAGGGGTGTACATAGGGGTAATACACCTCATTAGCGCCCCAGTGGTGGTAGTAGAGCCCGGGCAATACGAGCCAGAGGGCTAACCAGGCCCATTCGGTGTCGCCGATGATTCGGTAGGCGAGGCGCCAGAGACCGGCAAGGAGGAGGAGGCTGGCGGCGGCGTGCAGGGCTACTAGGCCCTACCAGTGGCCTATCCAGGGGAGGTAGAGCCAGAGGGCGCCGTAGCGCTGGAGAGGAATCTCTTGGAGGAGAGCGTCTTTTTGGTAGCAGGTGGGGCATTTGAGGCGCAGGGCCCAGGGGGGTATGGCGGCGTCGACGTAGAGTTGGAAGCCCAGAGTAAGGAGGAGGAGGCCGTAGGTGGTAAGGAGGAGGAGGCTGGGTTGG
>JANXCX010000009.1 GCA_025059535.1 Bacteroidia bacterium | reverse complement strand
TAGCCCGTCGGTTAGAATATAGAGCCTATCCCCAGGCTGGAGTTCTACTTCATGTTCTTCTGCCGAAGCGCCCAGTCCTTCCCCAAAGCTAAAGGGGTAAGAGTGCAGTTTTTGAAGCTGCCCTTCTCGGACTAAGTAAGCCTTGCCTTTGAGACTGGTGTAGGAGAGTCGGCGCCGGGCCATATCTAAGACCCCAATAAATCCATCCACTGTAATAGGATGGTCCGAAGCTATACGAAAAAGCTGGCTAAGATTTTTGTCTATTTCGGCGGCGAGGCGTTCGGGGGTCCATACCCCACTTAGCTCTACTAAGCTACGCATTTGCTGCATGAAGAGGACCGATAGCATGCCGCCAAATACGCCGTGTCCCATAGCATCGCCTGCGACTAAAATAGTTCTTTTACGTTCGGTATGATGCCATAAAAAGTCCCCGCTTACGATCTGATTAGGCTTCCAGATGACAAAATGGGGTAATGGAAGAGGCTCTTGGTGGTGGGGACGAAGAATAGGCATAAGGCCTATCTGGAAAAACTGAGCTGCTTGGAGATTTTGTAGTAAACTCTCTTCTAATTCTGTGTTGGCTTTTTGCAGGGCTTTCTGGGCTGTAATATCTACTCGTATGCTTACATAGCGGCAGATTTCTCCATCAGAGTCACGGATGGGGCCTACGGTGGCTAACACCCAGTAATGAGAGCCATCCTTGCGTCTGTTCTTGATTTCCCCTTGCCATATTTGGCCTGCCTTGAGCGTTTCCCAAAGCTCTTTGAAGAGGGCTTTGGGCATATCGGGATGACGGACGATATTATGCGGCTTGCCTATGAGCTCTTCCAAGGTATATCCCGATACCTCGCAGAAACGGGGATTGGCGTAGGTAATCACGCCGCGCGTATCTGTCTCGCTGATGAGGGCAAAGCGGTCCAAGATGGCTATTCGGTCGTTCAATTCCTGCTGTCGGCTTTTCAAGCCTATCTCTACCTGCTCCAGCCGCTGTAGGGTAGCGGCGAGCTCTTCTTTGATAAGGTTTGTGAGGTTCATATTGACATAAAGATAATGGAAAAATCAGAATGAAACGAAATACTAAAGTCTAGTTGTGTTTTGGCGTGGCGGCTAAAACCGACTCGCTTTCTGAGACAAGTAAAGGCTGCGTGAGGTGCTAAGGCAAACTGCGGGGACTATTTTGGAAGAGCAAGTGGCCCGAGTGAAAGAGGAGGTGCGCCTTTGGTCAGCTGGTGGGGAGCAGACCGATGATATTCTCTTGATTGGGCTGGAGGTGTGAGTGTGGAGCTAAGCTCTGATAAGGCTGCAAGGGACCTCTGGGCGAAAGCTCCTTCTGCACTGACCTGTATGCCCGCGCCGCATAACCGCATCCCCGTGCCCCAGAAAGCCTATACGAGGTAGGTCCTAAAGCCAATAGCCCTCCCCCTTTTGAAGTGAGCCACTTCTACCCCTATAATAGCTTCTCCTGTCACGAGCCAAGCGGGTCCTTCCATAGGGTTGGGGTACAGATAAACCTGAAAGCTCCTACTAGTCAGGGACACGGAGGCGCCTTGACCTTCCCGAAATAATTCTCTGCCGCTTCTTGAGAGCTGAGGAATCGTCGTAGGCTAAGTTATTTTGGCTATTCTACCTCCATTCCGACCACAACGATATTACTATTTTGGCGGCTGACGCGGTAGAAGTGTTGGAGTTCTGTAAGGAAGGGGTCTTTTTGCTGACGAAGCCCCATCCCCTATATAATAAAGTGAAATTGCCAAAGGCTAACCTAAGGTTAGGATTAGCTTGGGCAACACAGAGGAGGAAAAAATACTTGAGCGGGTAAGAAGGGCTTTTGCGACCTTTCGGCCCGAAAGGCTGGCTTGGTGCCAGCTTGTAGGAGGTTTGAGTATATTTGTTTCATGCGTTTTGACCTTTCGGCGGAGCAGGAGATGGTTCGGCAGATGGCGCGCGACTTTGCCCAGACCGAGCTGCTGCCTGGCGTCATAGAACGGGATGAAAGGCAGGAGTTTCCCGAAGCGCTCGTGCGGCGAATGGGGGATCTGGGATTTATGGGGCTCATGGTCTCGCCCGAGTATGGCGGAGGCGGCATGGATACCGTCAGTTACACTTTAGTGATGGAGGAGCTTTCTAAAGTGGACGCCTCGGCCAGCGTGATTGTGTCGGTGCAGAACTCGTTAGTGAATTGGGGCATAGAGGTTTATGGCACGGATGAGCAGAAGCGGCGGTATCTACCCCTTTTAGCCCGTGGGGAGTGGGTAGGGGCCTTCTGCCTCTCTGAGCCAGAAGCGGGAAGTGATGCTACCCAGCAGCGTACCACCGCCGTGCGCCGAGGCGACCGTTACATTTTGAATGGGACCAAAAATTGGATCACAAATGGTGGGCGGGCGCAGCTCTATCTAGTGATTGCCCAAACAGATCCCAGCCAAGGAAGCCGCGGCATAAGTGCCTTCCTCGTAGAACGAAGCTGGAAGGGGGTAGTTGTAGGTAAGAAGGAAGATAAGCTAGGGATTCGCGGCTCGGACACACATACGATTATCTTCAATGATGTAGAGGTGCCGGCAGAAAATCGGCTAGGGCCAGAAGGTTTTGGCTTCAAGCTGGCGATGAAGACGCTGGAGGGCGGACGGATTGGAATAGCGGCACAAGCGTTGGGCATAGCGGCTGGGGCTTACGAGCTGGCGCTTCGCTATAGCACCCAGCGGCGCGCCTTTGGCGTGCCCATTGCCAAGCACCAGGCAATCGCCTTCAAGCTAGCTAATATGGCCACTCAAATAGAGGCGGCGCGCCTACTCTGCTGGCGGGCCGCCTGGGCTAAGGATAATCAGCTCCCCTATGGCACGCTAGCTTCCCTGGCTAAGCTGTATGCCTCCCGCACGGCTATGTGGGTAACTACAGAGGCCATCCAAATCCATGGCGGGTACGGCTATGTCAAAGAGTACCATGTGGAGCGCCTCTTTCGCGACGCCAAGATTACCGAGATTTACGAGGGTACAAGCGAGATACAGCGCCTTATCCTCTTGCGGGCTATAAGTAAGGGGGATTCGCTCTGGCTAGCTTAGGGCTACTCCTCTCGGTAGATACGAGCGCCTAAAGCACCCAAGCGCTCTTCTATGCGTTCGTAGCCGCGATCTATCTGGTCGGCCTGTTCAATAATGCTTTGGCCTTCGGCGGAAAGCGCGGCAATAAGGAGGGCCATTCCCGCCCGAATATCCGGGCTACTCATGCGAATGCCTCGAAGCGGTGCCCTTCGGCCTAGCCCAATCACTAACGCCCGATGTGGATCGCACAGGACCACCCGTGCCCCCATCTCTATGAGTCGGTCCACGAAAAAAAGCCGGCTTTCAAACATCTTCTGATGAATAAGCACAGGGCCAGCCGCTTGGGTGGCTGTAACAAGGAGCACGCTCAACAGGTCAGGGGGGGTGCCAGGCCATGTGTGATCCGAAATAGTAAGGATATCCCCCTCGGCTAAGGTTTGAGGCTCGTAGACGGCTGGGCCGTAGACCTCCAACTCGTTTTCCTTTTCTGTGATAGGAATCCCCAAGCGGCGGAAGGGCTGAAGGATAGGGGGGAGGTGCTCCTTGGGTACGGGCGAAAGGCGAAGGGTACTTTGCGTCATAGCGGCTAGGCCAATGAGGCTGCCGATTTCTATGATATCGGGTAGTAGGCGATGGTAGGCGCCTTTTAGGACGGGCTGGCCTTCTATGGTTAGCCGGTTTGTGCCCAATCCTTCTATATGGGCGCCCATGCGTTCCAACAGAGCCCCCAGTTGCTGGATGTAAGGCTCGCAGGCAGCGTGGTAGAGAGTAGTACGGCCCTCAGCTAAGGCTGCGGCCATGAGGAGGTTAGCTGTACCAGTTACCGAGGCTTCCTCTAAGAGTACATAGGTACCACGTAGGCGGCGTGGGATCGCTAGGCGATATACTTCGGCTTTATCGTCGTAGGTAATTACGGCGCCAAGCTGCTGCAGGCCGAGTAGATGGGTATCCACGCGCCGGCGACCAATTTTATCGCCCCCCGGGCGTGGCAGATAGGCTTCACCGCAGCGAACTAGAAGCGGTCCTACAAGGAGTACGGACCCACGCAGAGTGCGGAAAAGCCGCTGTCCCTCGGGGGAGAGGAGCGCTTCAGGGAGTAAGTGCTTAGCCGTAATTCGCACCCGATTAGGTCCTAAGCGCTCTACCTGTGCCCCTAAGTGGGTGATTAGGGCCAGCTGCTGGCGTACATCGGCTATGTCGGGCAGGTTGTCTATTTCTACCGGCTCCTCCGTAAGGAGCGCGGCGGCTAAAACCTGCAAGGCTTCGTTTTTAGCGCCCTGCGGGGTGTATAGGCCGGCAAGGCGCGCCCCTCCCTCTATCCGCAGCCTCATTTCCGGAAAGGCCGGCGCGGAAAAAAGCGCTTCTTGCGGCGGAAGGCGGCTGGCGGTTGGGCCCTTTCCTCGGAGGACCCGACCGATAAGGTGGCGGGCAATTGAAGCCTACCTCCGCTGAGTTCTCGCAAAGCCTGCAGGAGGGTCGTTTCTTCCAAATTTTGGCCTTGCTGGCGTAAGGTATGGGCTAGGTGGCGTCCAAGCCGCTTTCCTGCCGCTTCTTGGATGGCTGGGGGCTGCTGCGCCAGCAGCTTGAGCCAATGCGCCGTTAAGAATCCGTATTGGCGGGGCGTATTTTCCTCCACGGGATAGGGCGGCTTTTGGGGGGAAAAGGGCGGCAAAGGTTCGGGCGGGGCCCAAGGAAAAAATGGCCGAAGTGCCTCTGGCAGAAGGTAGTAAAAACTTTCCTTGTGTAGGCGTAATTCTTCCTCTGAGGGGCGCGAGTCGCCCTCGCTATGCATCTGCACAAACCATCGGAAGGCATGCTGGATGAAAAGGGGCTTTTCGTCCTCGGACAATGCCTGAGCCGCTCGGCTTAAAAAATCTTGCAGCCATACGCCGCCTTCGCCTGGCTTGCGGTAGGGCGGTAACTCAGGCTTCGGAAAGGAGACGGAGTCGGGCATACCGCAGGTCTAATTTCTTGAGGCCTACTCGTTCAAAGTGTATCTGGACTACGCCCGCCGCGCCATTTTCCTCGCGTCCCACTACAGTACCCTTGCCATAGTGGCTGTGTTCCACTAAGCAGCCTGGCTGGATAGCCTCCGGGGGAGAGGCTTCAATTAGAGCTGGGGAAGGCGCAGGGGAAAGTGGCGGTATAGGCTTACTTGGGGAGAGAAATCGCTTGGGCCCGCGCGGCGCTCCAATAAGCTGGGCCTCTGCTAAAAAGGGACTCGGAGTAGTGGGCTGCTGCACCCCGCTGCGCAAAAGATACTGCGGATAAGTTACATACAGATGGCGCCGGGCTCGCGTCAAAGCCACATAGAATATGCGCCGCTCCTCTTCTAAGGCAGCCTCTCCCTCCTCCCAAGCATGGGTAAGCGGAAAAAGGCCTTCTACAGCCCCGACGATGAAAACCGTGTGAAACTCCATCCCTTTTACGCCATGCACGGTGGAGAGCCATACGGCGTTTTGCGGCCGGCTCTTTACATCCTCTGCCGGCCCTAATAGGGCGATGCGTTCTAAGAAGTTTTGCAGAGTAGCGGCTTCGCCCGCTGAGCGGACGTATTCTTGGGCGGCGCTTACAAGCTCCTCTAAGTTGGCCTGGCGCTCGGCTGCGCGCGTATCCTGAGCGTAATAGAGCCGCAATTGGCTGTACTCCAGCACTTTTTCCACTAGCTCGCCTAAGGGAAGGTCTATCACTTCCTGGCGTAGCCTAGCTAGGCGCTGGAAAAACTGCTGAACGGCTTTTCGTTGAGGTTCCCGTAAGGTGAAAAGGGCTTTTTCCCAGCTGGTCCAAATAGGCTCTTGAACCTCGCTGGCTACCTCCTGAAGGCGATGGAGGGTAGTTTCGCCGATCTTTTCGCCCAGCACCTGGGAGATGCGCAGGATCGCCTGATCGTCTGCGGGATTGACAATGAAGCGGAGGAAGGCCAAAAAGTGCTTCACTTCTTCAAGCTGGTAGAAGGAAAGCCCCCCTACTAAGCGATAGGGAATCCGCGCAGCTAAGAGCTCTTCTTCAAAGACGCGGGCGTAGGCATTGATACGGTAAAGGATGGCAAAATCGCCGTAGTTTAAGTGGTAGCGCAGCAGTTCTTCGCGAATCTTTTGAACAGTGAAGAGCGCCTCTTCGCGCGAGGTGAGAGAGGCCTCATATACAAACGGTTTGGGCCCATCGGGATTATGAGTATAAAGCTTTTTGCTATATAGCTCTCGGCTGTGGTGGAGGAGAGCATTGGCGGAATTGAGAATCTGAGGGGTGGAGCGGTAGTTGCGTTCTAGCCGCAGGAGCGTTACAGGGGCAAAGTCGCGCTCCATGTAGCGAAAGTTGCGAATATCGGCGCCGCGAAAGCGGTAAATGCTTTGCGCATCATCACCTACTACAAAAAGGCTTCGGTGTTTAGAGGCGAGGAGGCGCAGAATACGGTATTGAAGGGGGTTGGTGTCCTGATATTCATCCACAAGGATGTGTTGGATCTGGGTTTGGTAGCGCTGAAGGACGGCTGGCTCGCGCAGGAAAAGCCGCTCGGTTTCTAAGAGAAGGTCGTCAAAGTCCAAGGCGTTAGCTGCACGCAGGCGCGCTTGGTATTTGGGGAAAAGTTGGGCGGCCCAGCGTTCTAAGGGTAGACGGGGGTTTAGGTCCTCCCAGGAGAGGCCTTCATTTTTCCAGCGGCTGATTAGGCTGCGGATGCGGGGGGCTTCGCGGGGGTCTCCGCCTGTTTCGCGCAGGAGGTTGCGTAGCACGGCGCGACTGTCCTCTTCGTCGTAGATAACGAAGTTATGGGCGACGGGCTGGCCGGTAAGCTCGCGTCGTAGCCATCGAGCAAAGAGGCTGTGAAAGGTGCCCATACTTACCGACTCGGCGATGGGCCCTACGAGGCTACGCAGCCGCTCTCGCATAGTATCGGCCGCTTTGTTGGTAAACGTAAGGGCTAGGATATGGGCGGGGGATACGCCCTGGTCTAAGAGAAAAGCGATGCGATGGGTAAGTACGCGCGTTTTACCGCTACCAGCCCCCGCTAGCACGATTATCGGGCCTACAGGGTGGGCTACGGCGTGGCGCTGCTGGGCATCAAGTCCATCGGCCCATTTTGGGCTCATTCGCTTAGGAGGGCTTTATAGCGATTCTTGTCTATTCGGCCGGTTTGCTCTAGCTCCTCTGCAAGAGGCATAAGGCGGAGCGTTTTACGCAGCTCTGCATCGCGCTCCATTTCTACCCGTATGCGCGCCTCTTCGCCTAAGAGAAGGCGGCCTACAAAAGCCCGCAGATACCATTCCACATCGCGCCGTACACTATCGGCCGTGTAGGTGCAATTTAGGCCGCGCTCCTTGGCTTTTCGTTCAAATAGGCCCCAAAGCTCCTTATCTACGCGAAAGTTTTGGGCAAACTCTTCAGCGGATTGATAGCGGTTGCGTAGCTGCGGGTTGTTTTGAATGTAAGCCTGAGCGGTAAGGAGGTAAATATTTTTGCTTTGGGCGCTGCGCGCGCAAGGGCTAATGCGATCCGTAGTATCTAACGGCAGGAACACATCGGGTATGATACCGCCCCCGCCGTATACAACTCGTCCAGACGCTGTTACATATTTGAGGGACTCAGGGAGGGTGATTTTATCCTCGTCCATTAGCTCGCCACGCTCAAAGCGTTCGCGAATCTCCCGCTCATACACTTCATTGCTTACATTTTCAAAAGGCTTTTGTATGCAACGGCCACTGGGGGTGAAGTACCGCGAGAAAGTAATTCGTACAGCTGAGCTATCTGGTAGGTAGCGCTGGGTCTGGACCACACCTTTACCGAAAGAGCGCTGACCCACGATAAGCGCGCGGTCCCAGTCTTGGGTAGCGCCCGCTATAATCTCGCTAGCCGAAGCGCTATAGGGGCTTATCATGATAATAAGCGGCCCTTTTTCGTAGCTATTGTAGTAGCTTGTGGCTATGTAGGTAGAGTTACTTTCGGGCACGCGGCCTTGGGTATAGACGATTTTCCTCCCTTCAGGCAGGAATTCGTCGGCTATGCGCTGGGCGATGTGGAGGTAGCCGCCGGGGTTCCCCCGCAGGTCTAGGATTATACCTCGCACGCCCTGCCGCTTTAGGTCAAGGACCGCTTTCCGAAATTCCTCATGACTTGTCTCGGAAAAGCGTGTAAGCCGAATGTAGCCCACCTCCCCTATCTTGCCTGCAAAAGGTACGGCATGGAGAGGAATTTTGTCGCGCGTGATCTCAAATTCCAGAAGCCCCTCTTCCCCAGGCCGATAGATTTTTACCCGGACTTTTGTGCCCTTTCGGCCGCGCAGAAGCCGAATCACCTCCTGATTGGTAATCCCTTTTCCAGCTACATTCCGACCATCTATCTCCACGATACGATCCCCGGATTGAATCCCCAAAAGCTCACTGGGCCCTCCTCGGATGGGGGCGACTACCTGAATAGTATCGTCTATAATCTGAAACTCTATGCCGATGCCCTCAAAGCCCCCAGACATTTCGGCTTCCTCCTGCTGCTGAATTTCTCGCGGGATATAGAAGGAATGGGGATCCAATTTAGCAAAAAGGCCGTCTATGGCTTTGCGCACAAGCTCCTCCTGCGTAATAGGGCGATAGTAGAAGCGCTCCACAAGCTCTATAATAAGCTGGAGCTTACGTAGATCATCCCCTTGGACCTTTTGAGGCCCTTCACGCCATCGGAAACCTAAGAGGAAGAAGGCAAGCCCTACAGCTAGAACGGCGCCTATCCACCCCACCCAGCGTAGTTTCATTGGTACTAATTTAACGCCTTTTAGGGATTATTTTTTGCGTTTGCTCGCCGTAAGCTATTCGCCGCCCCTCCCAAAAAACCTCATAGGCGCAGTGGATGGTCTGCTCACGCACCCAGAGAAGGGTAGCTACTATTTCTACCGCCGCGCCTACGGGGGCAGGGGCGATATGGTGCACGGAGATGTAAGTGCCTATGCCTTCCTCATCCTCCTCCTTCATATCCAGTACGAAAAGGCGGCAGGCCCACTCCGCATCCTGGGCTAAGGCGAACGTAGCATAGTAGGGATGGACTACTTGCCCATGAAACTGGGCAACCTTATCAGGAAGTACTTCGGTTTTGTAGCGCTTTTGGGCTCCTGGTGCGTAAAGGAGACGCATTAGAGAATCCTACTGATAGCCATAGCCACGCCCATGCTACCCTCTACCTTGATTTTGCCGAACATGAAGGCCATAGCAGGAGAAGTCTTGCCAGAAAGAATGTCTGCAAACGTCTCCCCGCTTAGCCTGATGGTACAGTCGGCGGGTTTAGCTTCGGGAACGACCACGGGGGGCGTAACGGTAGGGTCCACGAAAATAAACTTATCCCCATCTACAACGAATTGGACGGTACCACGCACATCCGTAGCACGTTCCACGCGCCCTCGGATAGCCGCAAGCAGCTCTTCAAGTGACATCGCTCCAAAGGTAGGAATTTAGCGATGTTGGTTTATGTACTTTTGTCCTATGGCAGTGGCGTCGGTGCCGGGAAAGACGCTGGCGGAGCTCTTCTTATCTCCTCCGAGGCAGGCTGAACCCTGCGTGGTCCGTGGCTGGGTACGCACGCGTCGTACCACCCGCACGGTAAGCTTTGTAGAACTGCAGGATGGCTCTACGCTTCGGGCTTTACAGGTAGTTTTTGCTCACGATCGGGTGCCGCGCGAGCGCATAGAGGCAGAGCTTCACACGGGGGCGGCGGTAGAAATAGCCGGGCTGCTGGTACCTACGCCCGATCGCCCCCAGCCTTTGGAGCTTCAAGCGGAGCGCTACCACCTCTATGGACCAGCGGATCCCACTACCTACCCCCTTCAGAAAAAGGCACATTCCCTAGAGTTTCTTCGGGAGATTGCCCACCTACGCGCCCGCACGCGTACCTTTCAGGCCGTCTTTCGCCTGCGGAGCGGTATCTCTTTCGCTATCCATGAGTACTTTCAAACGCGGGGTTTCGTATATGTACATACGCCTATTCTCACGCCCTCCGATTGTGAAGGGGCGGGCCAGCTTTTCTGCGTAACTACCCTGCCTTTAGCTCAGGTGCCCAAGCGCCCCGACGGTCAGGTAGCCTATGAGCGGGATTTCTTCGGACGGCCCGCTTACCTCACCGTAAGCGGACAATTGGAAGCGGAACTCTTAGCGATGGGCCTAGGGAAAGTCTATACCTTCGGGCCTACCTTCCGGGCAGAGCCCTCCCATACCCCCCGCCATCTGGCCGAATTCTGGATGATAGAGCCCGAAATGGCCTTCTATGACCTGGCGGCCACGATGGACTTAGCCGAGGACTTTCTCAAGTTCCTAGCCCGCTATGCCCTCACTCACTATACCGAAGAATTAGCCTTTTTAGCCGAGCGCTATGAGCCAAATCTCCTACCTGAAATAGAAGCAGTAGTCCAAGCACCTTTCCTCCGCCTCTCCTATACGGAAGTCATAGAAATCCTCCAAAAAAGTGGTAAGAATTTCACCTTTCCCGTAAGCTGGGGCAGTGACCTTCAGGCAGAACACGAGCGGTACTTAGTGGAAGAGTACGCACGTAAGCCTGTGATGGTATATAACTACCCGCGTGCGATAAAGGCCTTCTACATGCGCCAGAACGAAGATGGCGCTACCGTAGCGTCATTTGATGTGCTTTTCCCTCGTATCGGCGAAATAATCGGCGGCTCGCAGCGGGAGGAGCGGTACGACGTGCTCGTACGGCGCATGCAGGAGCTGGGCATGGACCTTTTTCCCTACAAAGGCTACTTAGACATTCGCCGCTATGGCAGTGTGCCGCATAGTGGATTTGGTTTAGGTCTAGAACGCCTATTGCTCTTCCTCACAGGCCTTACAAATGTGCGCGATGTTATTCCCTTCTTCCGAGCAGCGGGACAAATGGCCTGAATGTGTTTATTTGTAGTATGGCGGTGCGCATTCGGACGGCGCCGCCAGGGGAGCGCCGACTCTCTTGGTGGGATAAGCTATACCTCCCCGCTATCTTCAAGGGGCTGGGCTATACGCTCAGAAAGCTTTTCCAGCCCAAATTCACCGTGCAATACCCCGAGGAGCCCATCGTGCTGGGGCCTGAATTTCGCGGGCGGCCAGTACTCGTGGCGGAGGATGGAAAGGAGCGCTGCGTCGCCTGCGGCCTATGTGCGCGCGTGTGCCCGCCCTTTGCTATCCACATGCAAGCAGCGGAAACCGACGACCCTAAAGAGCGCTACCCTGTTATTTTTGAAATCAACATGCTTCGGTGCATTTACTGCGGTCTCTGTGAAGAGGTCTGCCCTGAGGAAGCGATTGTGATGAGCCCCGAGTATGACTTTGTCTTTCGCACGCGGGAAGAAGCGATTTACACAAAAGAGCGCCTGCTGGTGGATAAGAAGGAGCTAGAGCCGCGTCTGCGTTGGCTGGCGGCGATGCGCAATCGCCAATTCGGCAAATCCTATCGCTTCCAAGTCGCCAATAATATCCACTCCATAAAGGCGCGCAGCCTTCTGCGGGATGGCGAGGAAATCGCTTCCTAAAGAGGCTGGTCCCGAGGCGCAGGTACGCGCCCGTTTCTTGGCATTTCTGAAAAAGCAGGGCTGTCCTTCGCATGCTATTCGGCTGGAGTATAGTACGGGGCGCGGGCGCTTTGATGTAGGGGTGTGCCTCCCCGATGGGCGGCTGTGGCTTTTAGCCGAGTGCAAAGCCTCCCTAAAAGGGCTTTCTCCTTGGCTTCAGGCTCAAACCCAGCTTCATCGCTACCAGGCGCAGCTTCCCCCCGTGCGCTACCTCGCTATAGTGGCCGCTGAGGGCATCTGGTGCTGGGAAGCGGCGACCGGCCGCCTCCTACCGCACTTTCCCACGTATCCTGAATGACCGAAGCCCAGCTTTACCTCCTTTTGGCTGAGCCCATCGCCGGCGCTGTCCCCGAGCCCCTTCCCCCTCACCTTGCCGTACAAACGATTGAGCGCAGCCTCTGGAGCGCAGAAGAAAAAAGCCTACTCAAGCGGCATAAAGCCCACACCCTCTGGACATTTAGTCTAAACACTGATCCTGTACGTGCTTTTATAGAGGCCTACAAGTACCTTCAAGACCTACCCCACCTGGTGGGGGTAGCTAACCCTATAGCCTGTACCGCGCATCATGCGCGCTGGATTAGGAAAATTTTCGCCGACGGGCTAGAAGCTGTGGCCCTTCGTACACCACCGCTTCATTTATGGACGGGGCTTGTGCTGGTAGAGATGGAGCTGTCGCTATCCAGCCTCTTAGAGGGTAAAACCGCTGCCCTATGGCTGCGTACAGCGGGCTATGAGCAATTTGGGCTGCCTAATTTGGCCCACCCGCTCCAGGACCCCCGAGAGATAGGATGGATTCATTCCCTCTTTGAGGTGCTTTTTGACTGGATGTACTTTGAGGGGCGGGCCTTGCAGGTTGGCGACCGTCTTGAAGTTCCCGAACGCGGCCGCTATGAAGTAGGTACTTTCCTTCCTGGCGTACTGGCCCTTATTGAATGGGCGGAGACGCGTGCGGATACCTTTTCATAAGCCGTATTTTTCGGAGGCGGAGCGGCGGTATCTTTTAGCGGCCTTAGAGGAGGGCTACTGGGGCGGCGGCCGATGGGTGGCCCACTTAGAAGCTTATCTCAAGAGCCTGTATGGCCGAGAGGTAGTTTTGGTGAGCTCAGGTACGGCGGCGCTTCATTTAGCTCTTGCCCTACTCTTAGGGGACAAAGGGGGGGAGGTGATTGTGCCCACTTGGACCTTTACCGCTACAGCGGCGGCAGTGGTGCACGCCGGTGGCTCACCCGTATTAGCCGATGTAGGGCCTTCACTCCACTTGACGGCTGAGACGGTGGAAGCGGTCCGTACCCCCCGCACGCGCGGCGTGGTGGTGGTGCATTATGCGGGTGTTCCAGCACCGATGGAGGAACTGATGACCCTATGCGAGCGGCATGGCTGGTGGCTGGTGGAGGATGCCTGCCATGCTCTGCCTGCCTGGTATGCCGGCAAGCTCTGTGGTACCTTTGGTTCAGCGGCAGTCCTAAGCTTTCATGCCACTAAACCTATAGCTGCTGGCCAAGGCGGTGCCCTGCTTTTAGAGTCGGCCGAACTTGCCCAGCGCGCCCGGCTTTTGCGTCGGAATGGCCTCTATCGTCCCCTGGACGCACCGTGGGATTATACAGTGGAAGCGCTTGGCTGGAACTACATGCCCTCCGACTTCCAAGCCGCCGTAGCGCTAGCTCAAGCGGAAAGGCTTTTGGCGGTTCGGGCGCAGCGCCGTCACCTCGCCGAAGCCTACGCCCAGCAGCTAAAAGGCGAGGAACTTATCCAGCTTTACCCCTTCCATGAGCCTTCCAGCTCGGCTTACCACCTGCTTCCAGCTTTCATCCAAGGCCTAAGGGTAGAAAGTCGCAAGGCGCTTTTCCACTGGATGCGAGAAGAAGGGGTGGAGCTGGCACTTCATTATAAGCCGCTGCACCTTCAGCCAGCCTATCGGGCTTTTTGGCGGCCCGGCCAGAGTTTCCCGCAGGCTGAGGCCATTTGGCCTACTATTTTTAGTCTGCCTCTCTGGCCAGGCCTGAGTACCGAAGCGGTAGAATTCGTAACAAGCCGCTTGAAGGCCTGGGTACGCCAGGCGCCGCTCTAACGGATAAGCGTTACGGTGCCTGTACGGCGTATGGGCTTATCATAAGGGGGTAGTTTGCCTTCTATTACTACCGTGTAGGCGTCTTCGGGGGCTGGCGTGCCCCGATACGTACCATCCCAATGCCGCGTCATATCGCCTTGATTGTCAAAGACCAGCTCGCCCCAGCGGCTATAGATCCGTACGCGTCCTTCCTTGAGGCCGAAGGCTTTAACTTCAAAGAGATCGTTTATACCGTCGCCATTCGGTGAGAAGGCATTTGGCACATAAATCGTAGGATCTTCCACGCGCAGGCAGCCGCGCAGCGAGTCTAGACAGCTTCCATTTTGTGCATACAGGATGAAGCAATACTCGCCTTCTCGGTCAAAGCGCACTTCCCAAGTGGGGCCCTCATGATGGCCATACCCGGGTATCTCCCAGCGAATGCGCGGGGCATTTGTGGAGGTACTCGTAAGAATGAAAAGGGTACCAATAGGATATATCTGTTGGCTCGGGTCTGGCTGAATCTGATAACCGGCTGTAGGGCGCGTGGAAGCTTCTGCCGCAGCTGTAGCCGTAGCTGTGCAGCCATCGGCGTTTCGCACGGTAAGCCGTACCGTGTAAGTACCAGGGGTATTGTAGGTATGGCTTACGGTAGCGGTAGCTGCCGTGGCACCATCTCCCAGGTCCCATTGATAGGTGAAAGGCCCTGTGCCTGTAGCCTCAGCCCGCCACTCTACGGTAAAAGGCACGCATCCCCCGGCTTGCGCTGGCACAATCCGCACCTCTACAGAGCTGCGGTACCCAACCTCCACCGAGTCGCGCACCGGCGCACAGCCGGGGAGCGTGAAGGTAATGTAATAGCGCCCTGGCACTAGATCCGTAATAGAAGTGGCGTTAGGGGCGGAGGTATAGCCATTTGGCCCAGTCCACTGCCAGGTAAGGTCCGGTGGGGCATCTTGAACGGTTACCGAGGCACTACCTTGCGGTGCGCCAGCACACACTGCGTCCGTACTACTGAGCGTATACCTAAAGCTGCGGCCTACTTCTACCGTCTGGGTAGCGGTGCAGCCGCTGGCATCCCGTACGGTGATCTGGTACTGACCTGGGCAAAGGTTAGCTACGCTTTCGCCATCGGCATCCACGCCTGTAAAGCTGAAATCGGGATACGTAGAGCTTGTCCAGATGTAGGTGTAACGGGCAGGTCGGGCACCGCCTTGGGCGCGCACGCGGATGCGTCCATCGCAGGCCCCCCCGCATCGCTGAGGCTGAACTTCTACCACCTCTAGCAGTAGAGGATCGGAGGGCGACGCCACGGTGAAGTTTACCGTGCGCGCACAGCCGGCATTATCGCGTACGGTCACGGTATAGTTACCCGGCGCAAGGCCTGTCGCCGTATTTCCCGTCAGACCTGGGTCATGAGACCAAGTATAGGTATAGGGTGGCGTACCCCCCTGCACACCGATAGTAGCGCGGCCATTATTCTGGCCAGCGCAGGGTGGCACGAGCGTCTCTACCCAAGCATCTAAAGCCCCCGGCCCTACAGGTACTATGACCGAAAGAGTGCGCGTGCAGCCTTGGGCATTAGTTAGGGTAAGCTCATAAGCGCCCGGACTAAGGTTTGTAGCCGTAAAGCCGGCCTGAGGCGGCACGGTATTCCATATGGCGGAAACGATAGGTTCTCCTTCTGTAGGCGTAAAAGTAACGCTGCCATTTGCGCCGCAGCTAGCCGGCGTAACGCTAAAAGTCCCATTTGGAACAGGATTGACCTGCACGACCACCGTCCGAGAGGCCACACAGTTGCCAGGCGGGGCTATAGCCGTAACGGTGTAGGTCGTAGTAGCTACAGGAGAGGCAACCACCGTACTCCCCGTGGTAGTATTTAGGCCTTCGGCAGGAGTCCAAGTAATCGTGGCATTAGGCAAATCCACTTCGGCTGTGAGGGTAACTTGACCGCCTTGGCAAAGGGTAGGATTCGGCGGCCTGAGGGTAATTGTAGGGAGAGGATGCACGGTAACCGTAAGCGAGGCCCACGGCGACCAGCCACAGCAGTCGGTATAGCGCCGATGCCGCACGTGGTAAGTCCCGCTACCAGTAAAGGTATAGCTCCAGTTGCGCTCATTGGAAGTGGCGATGATGTTGGTAAAGCCGGCATCGGTGGCGATTTCCCATTGATACGCAGCTCCCGTAAGGTCGGCTATAAAAGTAACGCGGCCGCCGGGGCACACCTCGCGTGGCGAGGCCGAAATCGTAGGCGTCTGCTCCTCTAGAAGGATATTCCAAAAATCCGTATAGGTCTGGCCGTCGTAGGTGATTTGCTTGCGACCACGTGTAGTGTAGCGAACGTTTTGTGGGCTATTGTTGGAGTTAGGTGGGTTAGCCCCGGCGCCGAAGGTCCAGCTGTGCGGGGCGCCGTCGGCGGTGGAGAAGGTGACGTCGGTATTCATGCAGGCTACGTCGGCCACGTAGATAACGGGCTGAGCCGAGAGCGGGAAAGGGTCTGGATCGTTGCGGCCTGCATCATCTACCCCTACATTTAGGGCGATGGGTGCGCCGCCTTGGATGAGGGTAGGTGCCGTGCCGCTGACGACTTGGATACGGGCGCTACGGCCAGGGCTGCCATTACCGCCGGCGCCCCCCGCCCCGCCATTTCCGCCATTCCCACCGGGGCCACCGTAGCCGATATCACAGCCATGCCTTGGGCAGGTGGTATGCCCTCCTCCGCCACGACCTGCGCCGGCGCTGCCTTGGCCCCCCCTGCCACCAGGCCCGCCAGGACCACCACTACCCGCTACGGGCGTATTGAACTCGCAGTCTACAAAGCTGCCGCCGCTATTGGCGAAGAGATACACGCAGAAGGCGCTGCCACCGCCCCAGCCGCCGGTGCCGCCTTGGCCGCCTTCTCCCCCGGCGCCGCCACCTCCACCGCCTGCGCCTGTACCTTCTAGCTCAGCAGGCCAGCAAAGGAAGTGGGTTTGACCGCCGCCGCCGCCACCTCCGCCCCCTCCGCGTCCATGTTGGCCCTGCGTGCCTGTACCGCCTTGACTCCCTGGTACCCACCACACGCCCATAGTACCAGCCGGTCCTGGGGCGCCGGGAGCACCAGGGGCGCCCGAGCCTCCGTCCTCACCGGGTCGACCGTGATTCCCAGCACCATCACAATCGCAGCCCATTCCAGGCCCGCAACTGGCTCCTCCTCCACCTCCACTCCCGCCTACGCAGGGGATAGAGCCACCGCAGGGAGAGGCGCCGCCCTCTTGACCATTAGCCGTGTGGCCGCCGCGTCCGCCGCTGCCCCCATTAGCGCCCCAGGGTACAATAGCCCCGGCTCCCCCCCAGTTGTCCCGTTCATCGCAGTCATCCTGGTGGCCTGGGCCGCCGCACTGGGGCGGGATCTGATGGTCGGCCGCATTTCGGCCTGGCGTGCCGGGGCTTCCCGCTAGCCCATCCCCTCCACGCCCAGCGATGAAACGGCAGCGCACAATTGTATAGTCCCGGCAGTTATTAAGATGGAGCGCATAGGTAGAGATGCCGCGGCCGGAGGCACAGTCCCCACTCGCAGGGGGCGCATCCTCTACCTCTACCGTCAGGTCCTGAAGGCGGAAGCCGCTTGCCCCACTGATCTGCAGGGCCACGAGACGAGGGGCATTTTCATTGCACCCTTCTACATTCGTAGCGCGCCGCAGGAGGCGAGTGGCACCGGCCTGGCTCGTTTTGCGCCAGTTGTTAGCCGGATCGAAGCCGCCTTCCAAGGTAATGTTATTCGTAATCGTAGTAATGGGGGCGTGGAGCTCATACGTACCGATAGCCAGCTTGATGACAGTGCGGGAACAGGCCGCCCGCTGGAGGGCTGTGGCTAAGTCGGTGGGCGCGGCCTTAGTGCCTGGCGCCGCCGGATTGCCCGTAGGCGTGACGTAGATAACGTCGCAGGTATTAGCCCCTGGCGGAGGCGCCGTCGTTACTGAAACTGATACGGTATTACTGATACAATTGCCCGACGTGCGGTAGCGTATGAGATGCGTACCGGGCGGAAGGTTCATAGGATTTGCTGTGCCCGCCCAGGTTGCGCCCCCATCGCTACTGACTTCCCACTGGCCACCAGGCACATCAGCAGTGCCCGTAATGGAAGCTGTGCCCTCACAGATAACCGCATTCACAGGTGAAACGGTAATGGTAGGGCGAGGCTGGAGGTTGACCGTAATATTAGCCGTGCGGCTACATCCACTTAGGGAGGCGGTGAAGGTATAGGTAGTCGTTGTAGTAGGCTGTACGGTTATACTTGGCGTGGTAGCCCCTGTACTCCATGAGAAGGTAGTACCTGGCGGGAAGCCGCCTAAGGTGGAGGCGGTCAGAACAGTGGTGCTCCCAGCGCAAATGGCGGGTGGGTCAGCCGTTAGGGTAACGGGCGCTAGGTAGCTGAAATTCACGGTCGTACCCTCAGGGATAGGATTCCCACATTTGTCTAGGAGCGTATTGCCATCCGTTCCCCGCCGGATAGTAAGGGTATGATTGCCGCTGGGGAGTACCCCGGCAAAGGTGAGAATGAGCTGCTCGGTATATTGTCCGCAGCCTGAGGCGCTTATGCCTGTTACCGTAACCCCACCGCTGAGCTGAAAATCGGAGGGATGGATGGAATTGCAGCGTACCATTTCGCTGAAGGTGATGAGAAGCTGATTAGGATTGCCTGTACAGCTTATCTGGCGGATAGCGGGGGGAGTTTGGTCAAAAATTTGGGCCGTACCCGTGAAGGTGATGGTGTAGCCCGTCTCATCGCGCGTCCAGTTATCCACGACGAGGAGGAAGGTCTGGCCCGCTTGGACGTTGAGGCCCGGCATGATAGGCGGCTGGGAGGCGTCCCACTGAATGGAGCCAGGTCGGGGGTTGTTTGCGTCTAAACCTGTGCGGCCATAATCCGCTGAGTAGTTACAGCGGATAGGGGTAGCCGTGCGCGTACCCGCACAGCCGCCTATGGCATTATAGTCAAATAGGGCAAAATCGTAATCATACCGCGTATCAATGTAAAAGCCAAAGGTACCACTAGCCTGTACGGTAAAAATGTACCAAGTGGTTTTCTGTTCTCGGTTGAGTAGGCAGGTATTATTGCCTAATTCTTGAACGTGACCGAAGTTAGGCGGGGATTGGTTGTAGGTGTAGGTTTGCTGGCAGACTACGATGGCGTTTGGGCAGTCGGATTCGGGGAGAGTTAGTGGTAGCGGAAAAGCGGTCTCAGGGTTTTCGTCCAGATTCTGGTTGCGAAGTTCGGTAATACGCATTTTTTCTCGGGCGCGCTCGGAAAGGGTCTGGGCTATACCCCTACTCTGGAAAATAAGGGGAGCTACTAGGAGGAAGTACCTACGGAGGAGGCTGTGCATGTCACAAAAGTAAATATTCAATTAGGGCGAAGGAAAGGGAAGCATGCCTAGCCGCACCTTATGGACTATCAGCGGTGGATTGAAGGGGCTGAAGCGTTAGGTCTTAGGAGCGCTTGAGGTTATAAGAGTTTGTGATTATATTTGCTGGGTATGCTGGGGGTAAGTCGATCCTTCTTTACGCGTGCCACCCCGCTTACCTGGCTTTTAGCTATCAACATAGCGGCCTATGTCGGGTCAGTTCTGGTGGCGTTTGGCTTTTATCTGGCTGACTCTTTAGCGCTTTTTGAGCGGCTCTATCGGAAGCTGGCTTTGCCCGGTAGTCCTGAGCTTTTTTTGCGTCAGCCTTGGAGTCTGGCCACCCACATGTTTATTCATGATTGGCGCAATTTCTGGCATATTCTTATGAATATGCTCTGGCTCTATTGGATAGGGCAGATATTTGTAACCACGCAGGCACCAGCACGCTTGTATTGGGTATATGGGTTAGGCGGTTTAGCTGGGGCGGTGGGTTTTTTTGCCTACGCCTGGACCCATCAGGCGGGACACCTGCATGCCTTGGGGGCCTCGGCGGCCGTCAATAGCGTCCTTTTCGCCACAGCAGCCCTTCACCCGAATATGCCGATTTCTCTCATTCTTATAGGCCCGATAGCTTTACGGTGGGTAGCGCTGATTTGGATTTTTCTGGTTCTTATTCTCACTCTTAATGGAAATGAGGCTTCGGCCATAGCGCATTTATGCGGCGCGGGGATGGGGCTGATTGTAGGGTATGGCTTACGTCAAGGGTGGCAGCCGGAGCGGCTCGCAGACTTTTTCACCTTTCGTCTCTCGCAAGAGGAAGTTACGCCAGAGATGGTAGATAAAATTTTAGAGAAGATTCATCGCAGAGGGCTGCGCAGTCTTTCACGGCGGGAGCGTGAGATTTTGCGGCGGGCGGCGGAAAAGCTTTGAGGCCGCGGCTGTCATAATGTCAATTTAGCTAGAGGTACGTGGCAGTTTTAAGGACTAAAATGTCAGCCTAAGGGGATTGGCACACCCCTTGCCTATCTTCTGGGCAAACCAAACCTACGAGGCTTATGGCAGTGAACATCAAACCCTTGGCTGATCGCGTGGTAGTGGAGCCGGCACCTGCGGAAGAAAAGACAGCCGCCGGCATCATCATTCCGGACACCGCAAAGGAAAAACCCCAAAAAGGTACGATTGTAGCGGTAGGTCCGGGGAAGAAAGACGAGCCGCTTACCGTCAAGGTGGGCGATAAGGTACTCTATGGCAAGTACGCCGGTACGGAGATTACCATAGACGGCAAAGAGTACCTTATCATGCGAGAGTCTGACATTTATGCAATCATAAGCTAAAAATCCGAAAAACTGGAGAGCCTATGCCGACGGGAAAAATCATTCGGTACAATGCGGAGGCCCGCGCTAAGCTTTTAGCGGGCGTAGATGCCCTGGCGAATGCGGTAAAGGTTACGCTAGGGCCACGTGGGCGCAACGTAGCGATTGAGCGCAAATTCGGCGCGCCTTTAGTAACAAAAGACGGGGTAACGGTAGCTAAGGAAATCACCCTCCGCGACCCACTGGAGAATCTTGGGGCCCAGATGGTTAAGGAGGTGGCCTCCAAGACCGCCGATGTAGCGGGCGATGGTACCACTACCGCTACCCTGCTGGCCCAGGCTATCTTCCGTGAGGGCCTCAAGAGTGTGGCGGCCGGCGCTAATGCCATGGAAATCAAGCGGGGCATTGATGAGGCCGTCAAGGTAGTGGTAGAAGAGCTCAAGAAAATCAGCCGGCCTATCACGAGTTCTAAGGAAATTGCCCAAGTAGCTACCCTCTCCGCCAATGGCGATGAAGAAATCGGTAAGCTCATCGCCGATGCGATGGAGAAGGTAGGTAAGGACGGTGTGATTACCGTAGAGGAGTCCCGCAATATTGAAACCTATCTAGAGGTCGTGGAAGGGATGCAATTTGACCGCGGCTACATCTCCCCCTACTTCGTTACGAATCCGGACAAGATGGTGGCCGAGCTGGAGGATGCGCTCATCCTCATCCACGACAAGAAGATCTCTTCCATGAAGGACCTTCTGCCTATCCTTGAGCAGGTGGTGCGCATCAATAAGCCGCTTCTAGTGATTGCGGAAGATGTGGAAGGTGAGGCGTTGGCTACCCTTGTGGTGAATAAGCTGCGCGGCACCCTCAAGGTGGTGGCAGTGAAGGCCCCGGGCTTTGGTGATCGGCGTAAGGCCATGCTGGAGGATATCGCTATCCTCACGGGCGGCACCGTCATCTCCGAAGAGCAAGGCTACAAGCTGGAGCATGCTACCTTAGACTACCTCGGTAAGGCCAAGAAGATTACCGTGGATAAGGACAATACCACTATCGTCGGTGGTCAAGGCCATCCCGATAAGATCAAAGCCCGCATCAATCAGATAAAGGCTCAGATTGAAACTACTACCTCCGACTACGATCGGGAAAAGCTCCAAGAGCGACTGGCTAAGCTCTCGGGTGGTGTGGCTGTGATCTATGTGGGCGCCCCCACTGAAGTAGCGATGAAGGAAAAGAAGAGTCGCGTGGAGGATGCTCTCCATGCGACCCGCGCCGCCGTTGAGGAGGGAATCGTACCGGGTGGCGGTGTAGCTTACCTGCGCTGCCTGCCGGCTCTGATGCCCGGCAAGGGTGGTATCAATGACCACCTGCTTAGAGGTGACACGGGCATAGGCGTAGATATCGTGCGCCGGGCCTTAGAAGAGCCTCTCCGCCAGATTGCCTATAACGCCGGCAAAGAAGGAGCCGTAATCGTAGAAAAAGTCAAGGAAGGAAAGAATGATTTCGGTTGGAATGCCCGCACGGAGAACTTTGAAAATCTCTTTGAAAGCGGCGTGGTAGATCCTACGAAGGTAGCCCGTACGGCGCTGGAAAATGCGGCCTCTATCGCCTCGCTCCTCCTCACGACGGAATGCGTGGTAGTAGAAGAGCCTGAAGAGGAAAAGGCGCCTGCGCGTCCAAGCGGCGGTGGCGACATGGACCTCTAAGAGGAGCCATTACTAAGATTTGTTCTGAGCCTCTCGCCTTGCGAGAGGCTCTTTTCATTTTTGTATCTGCCGCCAAAGTTCTAGGAAGGTAGCTACTGGAAGCTGATGCGGGCGCCTTTGCCCTAAAGCCTCAGGGATCGCTCGGCCTAGCGCTTTCAGATTGTTTGCTAGGGTGCGCCGCGGCTGCCGGAAACTGAGGCGAACGAATTCGGCAAAATCTTCCCAATCCTCTATGGCTATATGGGGGCGGCGTTCAAAGCGTATTACTTCACTCCACACGCGCGGCATGGGGCTAAAAGCGCCTGGCGGCACGCGCAGCACCCGCTCGACGCCATAAACGCTCTGAAATAGCACCGACAATCGGCCATAGGCTCGCGTACCGGCGACCGCGTACAGACGCTGAGCTACCTCTGCTTGAAGCATTAAGACCCCTCCCCGAATATACCGACGATGCCCCAGAATCCGCCCCAACACAGGCCCCGAAATACTATAAGGCAAATTGCTTACTATATACAAAGCCTGCTCGGGTAAAGGCCAGCGTAAAAAATCTTCCTGCACCCACTGGGCTTTGGCTAAGGGAAATTCCGCTTTGAGCTGCTGGAGGCAGAGCGGATCAATTTCTACACCTATATACGGCTGGGGTAGCTCTAGAAGGTATCGCGTGAGGGCGCCGCGCCCTGGACCAATCTCTACTATAGTTTCTTCGCAGGCGGCCTGAACCGCTGCAACTATCTTGCGTGCATAGGCGGAAGCCCGGAGGAAGTGCTGATCATAGCGTGGCACTGGGGGGGTGATACTGAAGGGAGATACCGTGATAGGTTTGGGGAAAGGTGTAGTCTTTGCGCAGAGGATGGCCTTCCCAGTCTTTAGGTAAAAGGAGGCGCCGAAGGTCGGGATGACCGCTGAAACGCACCCCTACAAGATCATAGGCTTCTCGTTCGTGCCACTCGGCCCCCTTCCAAATCGCCGCTACGGACGGTACAGCTTCCTCTTCTGGCACCGTGAAACCCACCGCCACGTCTACGCCTTCTAAAACGCTGCGTAAATCGTAGCGCAACCGAAAGCGCGGCGGCTCATGCGTAGCAGTGAGGCAAATGAAGGTATCTACCTGACCCTCTTGGCGCAAAAAGGCGGCTAACTCTGGCCACAGCGGAGGCGCATAGAGGGCGATATACCAGAAACCTGACTGAGCCTCCACACGCCCGTATTTACGAAGACGTTCTAAAAAGGATGCGTTCCAAGTCTTGGACATGCATAGCAAGCTCTTTAGAGACACGGAGGTTTTCTTCTATCCACTGGCAGCTATGAAGGATAGTAGAATGGTCGCGCCCTCCAAAGTACTCTCCTAATCCCTTAAGGGCATGGCGCGTGTATTTGCGCGCAAGAAAAACGGCGATATGGCGGGCATACGCTACTTGCTTCTTGCGGGATTTACTGCGCAGCTCATCTACATGAATCTTGAAGTAATTTGAAACTACCCGCAGGATCTGCTCAACCGTAACTGCCCGACTGCGCAAAGGCTTAAAGCGTGCTACAATCTGTTGGGCCAGTTCAAGGGATAGCTCGCGTCGGCGCAAGGAAGTCTCAGCTAAAAGCTGGATTACCACGCTCTCTAAATCGCGCACATGTGTCTGTATGTTTTCGGCAATGTAGGCGAGAATGTCTTCGGCTATTTCTACACCTTCTTGTTGGAGCTTGAAGCGAAGGATATCTAAGCGCGTTTGGTAATCAGGCGGGAAAAGTGGTGCCGCTAAGCCCCACCCAAAGCGGGACACGATCCGTTCTTCCATGCCACGCAGTTCTTGGGGAGCTACGTCGGCCGTCAGAACTATCTGCCTATTATTTTGGTGGAGATGGTTGAATATGTGAAAGAAAATATCCTGAGTACCAGGCTTTCCCGTAAGAAACTGGATGTCATCAACGATAATAATATCCAGCGAATGCAGGCGTTGAAGAAATTCGCTAATCTTATTTTTGCGGACGGCCTCTATGTATTCGTTAGTGAAGCGTTCGGAAGTGTAGTAAAGGAGGATTTTTTCTGGGTGGAGCATGCGGGCGTAGTTGCCAAGGGCATGGACTAGGTGGGTTTTGCCCTGGCCTACCTCCCCATAAATAAAAAGAGGATTGAAAGCCGTCTGCCCAGGCCGTTGGGCTACGGTACGGGCCGCCTGTCGGGCTAGACGGTTGCATTCACCCTCAATGAAGTTGTCAAAGGTGTAGCGCGGATTTAAGTAAGTAGGGAAATTTTGGGCGGGACGCAAGCCCGGCACGACGGTAGGCGGAGGAAGCTCTTGCGAGCTGAGTCGCATAGGCTTAGCCTCCGAGGTAATAAACACCTGATACTCCAAGCGCGCTTTAGGCCCTAAAAGACGCCGAAGCGTCCGTACGATAAGCGTAGAAAAATGCTCTTCTATGTACTCGTAAAAAAAGGGACTAGGAACCCGCAGCACTAGTACGCTATCCTGCAGAGAAACGGGTTGAACCGAGCGCAGGAAAGTACGAACAGGAGCTACGTTCTCCCCTAAGTTATGCTGGATAATTTCCAAGCAGCGCTGCCATACCTCCTCGGCAGACACGGGAGCCTCGCTCACTTGTGAAACACCCATGGACGTACGAAAAACCAGAGAATAGCTGCCGCAACTCCTAAGGCAAGCACAAGGTAGATTAACCCCCGCACAACATAATCTTTGGAAGTAACTAATCGCGTCATCCGCGTAGGACTATCAGTACCTGCCACCGAAGAGGGTGGATTGCGTAAGAGCTCTTCCCAATCTATCTTATGGGAGCCAAGCTGGAGAGTGTCGCCTGGCTGAAGCTTGCCTACTTGAACGCGCTGTCCATTGATAAAAGTACCGTTTTTAGAGCCTACATCCCGAATCTCTATACTGCCATCTGAGTGTATGGTCAAAATAGCATGCCGGCCAGATACCTCAGGATAAGGAAGCACTATATCGCACTCTGCGGAACGTCCTATTAGAAGGTTGCGTTTCGGGGTGGAGGGGGAGCTCATAGGGGCAAATTTAAGCAGAGCGGTATCTATCCCGAGCTATCGGAATGCCGAGCTGCTCTCGGTATTTGGCTAGCGTACGCCGTTTGATCTGTATGCCCCGATCGGCCAGCAGCTTGGCTAATTGGGCATCCGAGTAGGGACGCCTCGGGTCCTCCTGACTAATTAGCTCGCGTATAAGGCTCTTTATAGCCTTATTGGATATGCTGCGGCCTTCTTGCGTAGGAAGTCCCTCCGAAAAGAAGAATTTGAGTGGATAGACTCCGCAGGGCGTTTGAATATACTTGCTATTCACCACGCGACTTATGGTGGATATATTAAGCTTTGTGGCTTCTGCAATGTTGCGCAGCACGAGCGGTCTTAGGTATTTTTCGTTGCAGCCATTTAGAAAGAAGGGGCGCTGATTGCGTACAATCTCCTCCGCTGTGCGCAAGAGCGTCTGTTCTCTCTGGCGAAGTAGATGAATAAATTGTTCTGCTTTCTCCACCTTGTCTCTTATATAACGCACTAATTCAGCCTCCTCTTTCGTGAGAGATTTTTTGGCATAGCGCTCTAAAAGCTTTTTATAAGTAGGGTTAATGCGCAGGCGGATAGGTCGGAGGCGCACGAGCTCTACTCGCAGCGTGCCATCTGACTCAATGCGGAGAATAAAATCCGGCGTTACTTGAGGGGCTGTTTCTTCCGAGAGGGCATTTGCGGGAGCCAAAGAAAAAGAGCGCAGCTTTTGCAGAAGGGCTTCCCACTGGCTCTCATCCAGCTGATATAGCTTTTTTAGACGCTCCACTTTGCCCTGTTCTAAAAGGGCAAAGTCGTGGGTGAGAAGGCGCAAAAGGTAAGGCTTGATGGGATCATTTTCGGGCAGGGCGCGGGCCTGAAGGAGCAGGCACTCTTGCAAGTTGCGTGCGGCGATGCCCGGCGGTTCTAGGGTTTGAATCTTTTGAAGTACACTCTCCACTTCTTCGGGTGTAACGGGGGGATCGGCCAGCTCTGCCGAAAGGCTTCGGGCTAAGCGCGAGAGTGCCACGGGCAGAAAGCCGCGCTCATCCAAGTTGCCCACCAGAAATTCGGCTATGGTCCGCTCGCGCGGAGTGAGGTCTAAAGTAGCTAGCTGCTCCTGAAGGACTTCGTAAAGGGAGCGTGGCGCGGCGTAGTTATAAGGGCCGTAGTATTCTTCGGGGCCTTCGGCCGAATCAAGAAGGCTGCTACCTGCTGGCTCCCAGACCTCGGCTTCCATTCCTTCACTGGCGGGCCTAACGCTTCCTTGAATAATAGGCTCATCAGGCAGAACTAGAGAAGTTTCTGGGAGGTCTAATGCGTCGTTGCGTTCAGCTTCCTCTTCAATCCGTCGCTCAAGCTCCTCTATGGGCACTTCCAGAAGGCGCGCCAGTTGGATCTGGTGGAGGTTCTGGCGCAGAATTTGGCGCTGATGGAGACCCTGATGTAGAGGCGAGGAGCGGCTCATAGCTTTCTATCAAAGATAGTAAACCCGGTGCATAACTAATTTCCCACAAAAAAAGACCCTGGGGAGGTGCAAGGTACATGCCCCAGCTACGCTGCTGGCGGTGAAGGGCCGCATAAAATTTTTCCCAAGTCAGCTTGCCAGTGGCCAAACGCACTTGTGCGCCTACTAAAGCGCGTACCATCGCATGGAGAAAACGGTTGGCCGTGATAGTAAAGACATATATCCCACTTTCTTCCCTTTTCCAGCTGGCGAAAAATACTTCGCAGAGTCCCGACTTAGAGGGATCTATTTTCTTGGCAAATCCTGTGAAATTATGTAGTCCTACAAGGTGGCTGGCTATTTCTTGAAGCTTATCAAAGCACAGGGGCCAAGGGAGGTACCAACTGTAGGCCCTTTGAAAAGGATCCGGATAAGGCAAAATGAAATACCGATAGGTGCGTCGGAGCGCACTGTGTCGAGCATGGAAAGTAGGGTCAGACTCATAAAGGGCTAGCGCGCGTATATCCTCAGGTAGAAGGGCATTGAGCCGCTTGAGGAAAGGCAGGGGTAGAGGTTCGGGAAAATCTAGGTGCGCTATTTGGCTGCGAGCATGTACGCCAGCATCGGTTCGGCCGGCCCCCACTAGCTTTATGGGGGTTTGAAGGAGGCGGCTGAGGGCTTGCTCTACGACACCAGCAATAGTAGGGGCATTCGGTTGGCGCTGCCAGCCGGCATATCGCCTGCCATCATACGCCAGCTGTAGCGCATACCGCCTCATAAGTTTGGGCGAAATACCGTAATACCGCCTATATAAGCCTTACGCCGGTCCAAATAGGCGCAGAGGTCTTCTCCAAATACCCATTGGCGCGCCTTTAGGGCCGCATGTGCAAAGGTAGGCCGCCCCTCCTCCCAAAAGAAAATTCCTACATGGGACACATCTAACCCCTCTTCCCGGGCGATAAAGGCCACAATATCACCATCTTGTAGGGCGGGAAGCCAATCTGCCAGAGCCTCCGAAGAAATCAAATAGCGCGGATACTGCGAAAGCTGCGCCTCTAGCGTACGCAGGAAGGCCCAATCCCGAAAGCCCGGATAGCGCTGGCGATGGTGGGTAATGTAATGGATAGGGCGAAGGTCTTTTTGGCCCAAAGGCAGCCACTGGCCCCAGCCAGCCTTCTGCCATCCTATGAAGGCATGAGTAAGATAATGGTAGCGGTCTTCCCACCGGCAAGGGGGGAGCGCATGGTAGCGCACCTCCGCTAAGGCCTGAGCAAACCCTAGTAAAGTAGGGGAGCCGCGGCGAATCGCTAGGCGCAGGGCTAAAAGATTTTCCAAGGACGTCATACAGTCCATCTGTTCCAGGTTCAACAGCAGCTCATAGGGTTGGGTACCAGCGCCCCCGCTGCCATAAGGGGTGCCACACCAACTTTTGACTAAGGCACGCAGACCCTCACGCCTCAGGATTTGAAAGGCCTGATGGATTTTTTGGGCTGAGCCGCCTATAATTCGGAGAGGAATTAGGCCCGCCTTTCCTTGCTGGGGAGTATCAGCTAAGGCTATAACTAAGGCCCAAACTATTCCACCCATTCGGCGAGAAAAAGGTTAGTTTCACGCGGTTTTGTTCCACCTCGGTTGCTGGCCCATATGATTTTTTTTCCATCGGGAGAGAACATAGGAAAGGCATCAAACTGAGGGTCAAAGGTAACTTGCTCCAGCCCCGTACCATCCGTGCGTATGAGGAAGAGATTGAAGCGACGGCCGCCTTCGTGGAGGCTGTGGTGATTACTGGAGAAGATAATCCGATCCCCTTTAGGATGGAAAAAAGGTGCCCAATTAGCGCCGGGCAAATGCGTAACCTGGCGCGGTATGAGCGTGTCTAAGTGCATAATGAAGATCTGCAGTTCGGTGGGTTCTATGAGATTCTGGGCGAGAAGCTGGCGGTAGGTTTCGGCTTGAGGGCCGCGCGGGCGACTAGCACGCCACACAATCGTACGCGAATCTGGCCCAAAGAAAGCCCCACCGTCATACCCTAAATCATGGGTAAGCTGGCGCAGCTCTTGGGTACTGAAATCATATAGCCATAAATCTAGGTCTCCGCCGCGCTGCGAGGTAAAGACCAGGTAGCGGCCATTTGGCGAGACGGTGGCCTCCGCATCATAGCCGCGTGCAGGTAAGAAGGCCACAAGCGTATCCCGACGGGGGTCATAAATGTACAAGTCATACTCATAGAGCGGCCATACATAGCGACCTCTATAGCGGGGCGGTGCTGGACAGCTGTCCCCTACCGCATGAGTAGAGGCGTAGAGAATGCGCCCATCGGGCAGAAAGTAGGCGCAAGTAGTGCGGCCGCGCCCCGTAGAGATGCGCCGATAGCGTGGCAGACTGTCCCGCAAATCCATAAGAAAGATCTGATCGCAACCCAGCGGATTGATAGCCTCCCAGTCGCTCTGGAATACAATCCGCTCCCCAGTATAATCAAAATAGCCTTCCGCATTATTGCCGCCGAAGGTAAGTTGGCGAATATGGCGTAGATGCCTTTCACCGGGGTAGAGAAGCGAACTGGGCGCTGCCGAACTCTCCGAAGCCGGCTTCTGCGCACACGCTAGGCAAAGTACTGCCAGCCCTAGCCTAAGGTATCTCATACTTGCGGACTAAATATATAACGCTATTTCGCGTCTATGGCAGCGGTGGCGGTGGTCATTCCTACCTATAATAACCTTCCCGAATTGCGTCAATGCCTAGAAGCGCTTGACCAGCAGACGTATAAGGATTTTGTGGCCTATGTGTGCGTGGATGGGTCTACCGATGGAACTTGGACCTATCTTGAAAAGTATCGGCCAGCGTTTGTGGAGGCCCTAACCCATCCAGATGGAAAGAATCATGGGCGAAGTGCCGCCCGTAATTTGGCGCTTTCTTTTCTCAGTAAGCATACTTGGGTAGCCTTTCTGGATTCGGACAGCGTGCCTACCCCAGGGTGGTTGGAAGCCTTTTTAGCGGCTGGGCCTCAACCCAACGAGGTGCTTCTGGGGCATACGCTATACTTTGCTGCCGAGAATCCACATATATGGACGGCTTATTTACGCTGGCGGGAGGGGCGTCGGGGTATGGCTTCGCCGCCCCAGCCGCGTCATTTTACCACGGCGAACGCCTTTCTGGCTAGCCAACTCCTCCTGCAAGCCGGCGGACTGGATAAACAGCTGCGGCGTTACGGAATGGAAGACACGGAACTAGGCTACAGCCTGGCGCGCTTTGGAACGACATTTAGGTATGTGCGCGCCGCCAGCGTCTGGAAATTTGTCTCCGTAGAAGTGGAACAGGCTTTAGTCTTATTGTATGAGGCGGCTCGTTATAATCTCCCCTACCTTTATGCTAAGTACCCTCATGCGCGTCAGGAGCTTTTTGGTGGTCGCTGGCTTACGCAGCGCTGGCGCCAGTGGCTGCTCACGCCTTTCTTGCTGCCATTTTGGGCTAGGAGCGCCCTAAGCTACCTACCAGTGGCGCCGCCTTTCCTCCAAAAGTGGCTAGTACGGTACCTCGTATTCTATGCTTTGGGGCGCGGTTACTGGCGCAAGCATCTAAAGCTGCCCTTGGTCCAGCGTTTGCGCCCATCCCCATAACGAAGTATGAACCTCATCTACCTGGCCTGGCGCAGGCGCCTCTAAGTTTGGGGCTATCCATATGGTATACATTCCTAAAGCCCGCCCAAATTCCATATCGCTTCGGCTATTCCCTACCATGACGGAACGGTGGAATTCAATTTCGGGGAAGTCCTGTTTGGCTTGGAGGGCTAAGCCGGGGTTAGGTTTGCGGCAGGGGGCATCCTCGGCCGCATCCGTACAAGCATAAATAGCATCAATGCGGCCCCCTGCAGCCGCTACCGCCGCCTGTAAGCGCGTATGTATAAGCCGCAAAGCGGCCTCCGAAACGTAGCCCTTCCCTACCCCCCGTTGATTGGTAACTACCACTATGCGGCCAAAAATCCGCGCCAACACCCGAAGGGCTTCCAATACGCCTTCTATAAAAACAAACTCTTCCCATGAGGTTATGTAGCCACCGCCCGGCTTTTCCTTATTCAGCACGCCATCTCGGTCTAAAAAAAGGGTCCATTTATGGTCAAATCGGGGCATCCTTGGTAAGGCGCCGTAAAGGTACGGCCATTTGTTTCTAATTTGGCTTCTATGGCTATCCGGCTACGAGGCGTACGCACCCATAACCTCAAAAGCATTTCCTTGGATCTACCGCGCTATAAGTTTATCGTTGTTACTGGTGTAAGTGGGTCGGGGAAAAGCTCCCTGATTTACGATACGTTGTATGCGGAAGGGCAGCGGCGGTATGCCGAAACATTTTCGGTTTATGCGCGCCAATTCCTTCAAAGCGTGGAGCGGCCGGATTTAGAAAGCCTAGAGGGGCTGAGTCCAGTCATCGCCATGGAACAGCACCGGTATGTCCATAACCCGCGTTCTACGCTGGGTACTGTAACGCAGATCTATGACTACCTGCGTCTGCTCTATAGCCGGATAGCTGAGCCTCATAGCCTTAAGACCGGCGAGAAGCTAACCCGCTATACGGTAGAGGAGCTAATCGCCCTTCTACGGAGTCGTTTTGGTGGGCGCAAAATCCATATAATGGCTCCGATTGTACGGGCGCGCAAAGGCCATTACCGCGAGGAGCTGACAAAGCTGGCCCAAAAAGGTTTAGAAACGGTGCGCATAGATGGCGAATGGCACGACCTCTCGGAAAAAATACCCCAGCTAGACCGCAATAAAATCCACGACATAGAAGTACTGATAGATACCCTAGATCCGGCGCGGGCTTATGAAAGCCTAGAAAAAGCTGTTCATTTGGCCCTCCAGCTGGGCAAGCGGATCCTGTATGTGATGCCCAAAGGTCAAGCGGAAGTTTTAGCCTATTCGTTGGACTATATAGACCCTGCTACGGGCCTGAGCTTTGCTGAGCCTCAGCCGAATACATTTTCCTACAACAGCCGCTATGGGGCTTGTTCTACCTGTTTAGGCTTGGGGGAGGTACAGACCCTCAATCTGACCGCCCTTTTCCCTGATCCCACTAAGCCCGCGTACAAGGCCTTAGCGGCGGCTCAGGAAAATTCCGCCCTGCAGGTTTTCTGGGAAAGTCTCGTGGCCAGTAAGGGGGTTTCTCATACGCCGTGGGGCGAAGTGCCTTCCACGGTGCAGGATAGGCTGATTTGGGGTAAAGTGGAGCAGCGTTTTTTTGTGCCGCCTGCCCCCACCGAGGAGTTAGAAGGGCAGCCTTCGTCGGGCTCAGGCCGTAATAGCCTTTTGGAGTATCTCTTAGAGCTGTATCAGGCGGAGCGCCCGCCCAGCTGGCTGGGTAAATATTTAGAGCGTCTCACCTGCCCGGCCTGTGACGGTAGGCGCCTTAAGCGGGAATCCTTGGCTTTTCGGATTGCGGGAGTATCCATCGGGGAGTTAGGCCTAATGGAACTAAGTAGTTTGAGTCCATGGCTGGAGGCCCTGCCCTCCCAACTTACGCCGCTGGCGCGCACTCTGGGTACAGGCCTGATTCGGGAGATCCACAAACGGGTGCGTTTTTTGGAGTCCGTAGGGCTGGGGTATTTGCATCTTTTTCGGCCTATGTCTTCCCTTTCAGGCGGGGAAGCGCAGCGCGTACGCCTAGCCGCTCAATTAGGCATAGGTCTTACCGAAGTGCTTTACATTCTGGATGAGCCGAGCATTGGTCTGCATCCGCGCGATAATCGGCTGCTTCTGGAGGCCCTTCGCCGCCTGCGGGATCAGGGGAGTACGGTTATTGTCATAGAGCACGACGAAGAGACCATGCGGGCAGCGGATTGGCTGGTAGAGATAGGGCCCGTAGGCGGGAAAAATGGCGGTTATGTGGTAGCGCAGGGCAGTTATGAAGACTTTCTCCGGCAGCCAGGGATTACAGCCGCCTATCTACGGGGCGAAAGACAGATACCCTTCCATACGCCGCGACCGCATCAGCAGGGCTACCTCACCCTTTATGGTGCCTGCGGCCATAACCTCAAAAACCTTACCGTGCGCTTCCCCTTAGGTACTCTGATTGTAGTGGCAGGGGTAAGTGGTTCAGGAAAAAGCAGCCTTGTGCTGGACACGCTCTATCCCGCCCTTCTTCGGCATTTGCGTCAGGCTTACCTGCCTGTGCTGCCTTTTGCGCACTTAGAAAATGCGGAGGCCATAGATAAGGCAATTTTGGTAGATCAAGAACCTATCGGACGCACGCCGCGCAGTAACCCCGCCACTTATACAGGCGTGATGGATGAGATTCGCCGGTGGTTTGCGGAACTTCCTTTGGCCCGCGCACGGGCTTACAAGCCGGGTCGCTTCTCCTTCAATGTGAAAAACGCTGGGCGCTGCGAAACCTGCCAAGGCGCCGGCGTACAAACTATAGAGCTGGGTTTTTTACCGCCTGTATATGTTACCTGTCCAGAATGCCAGGGCCAGCGCTACAACGCCGAAACCTTAGAAGTGCGCTACAAGGGAAAGAATATCAGCGATGTACTAAAAATGACGGTTAGCGAAGCCTGTGAGTTTTTTGCTAATCACCCTAAGATTTTGCGCTTTCTTTCGGCTATGGAGGCGATTGGGCTGGGGTATTTGCCTTTGGGGCAGCCTTCCCCTACCCTTTCGGGCGGCGAGGCGCAGCGCATCAAACTGGCCGAACAGCTGGCTCGCCCCGATACCCGCCGTACGCTATACATTTTAGATGAGCCTACTACAGGCTTGCACGCAGAGGATATCGCCAAGCTGTTGGCCGTGCTCCATCGGCTGGTAGATAGAGGGAACACGGTGATAGTAATTGAGCATAATATAGAGGTTATTCGGCGGGCGGATTGGGTGATAGAGTTAGGACCAGAGGGGGGAGCACGTGGGGGCTATCTGATAGCTGAGGGCACTCCAGCGCAGCTAGCTCTAATGGATACCCCTACGGGGCAGGCCTTGCGGGCAGTCAGCGCCACAGGAGTTTCGCCTACCAGATAAAGCCCCACTATTCTACATAAAGCTTGTCCCAAGCTCGCCACCCCTCTTTGTGCTCGGCTATAATCAAATATACGCCAGGGGATAGCCGTTGGCCCGCAAGGGTTTGGAGGTTCCAGTTAGTAGGTAGCTCAGGCTCGGAAATTTGGAAGGCCGCGCAGAGGTGGCCATCAGGCGTTAAGATCTTTACCTGTGTGCCCGGGCGAAGGCCCCAGAAGAAAAGATTAGTCTCTGTAGGAGGGAGGGGATTGGGGAAAAAGCCCCAGTTCTGGTGGGCCAGCTCAGCGGGGGAGAAAGCTACCTGGTTGGGGCAGGTAGGAGGCGCCCAGCGCCAGCGTAGGATAATTGGATAGCGCTGCACAGAAGTAGAGAGGAAAAAACGCAGACCCTCGTGCAGCCGCTCCAGGCGCTCCACAGCCCCTTGGGGAAGCACCTCATAGGTGCTTACTTCATAAGCCGCTGGCGGAAGGGCCCCCTCAAAATGTACCTCTATGGTGCGTTCGTTGCTTATTTGCCACCGAACCGGGCGAGGGCAAGGTTCTTCCGCTGGCAAGCCGCGAATTGCCCGCCGCATACACGAAGGACTCAAGAACATCCCATATATGTCGCGTAGGAGCGTATCTATGTGGAGGGACTCGGGAGGCGCCGCATTAGCGGAGCGGAGAAGCCAATGGCTGCCGCTGCACAGCACCTGCAGGGGAGAGGTACCCGACGGTAGAAAGGTGAAAAAATGCGGGCTCTCATCGTTCCACCAGCTATTTCCAGAAGCCCGAATAAGGCTTTCGGCGGTAAGCCATACAGAGTCTATACAGGGGCGTGGTCCAAGACGCACAAGGAAGGGCGGGTTTAAGGCACCGCCTACTTCCTGCACCGCATAGAGGTAGGTTTGGGTGGGCTGTACCCCTAGGTCTAAGAAAAAGGTATCGCGGCCCTCGTAAATAAGGTGGGGGTCAGCGTTAGGCAGGCTGCGGTAGAGCCGGTATATAGCGCCTGTCTGGGTAGGATGCCAGCGCAAGAGTACTGCCGAAGGGCTAAGGCCACCTGGGTAGGCCCACGAAGGGGGGGGCTTAGTGGGTAAGTTGAGTCGATAAAAGGTGGGTAGGGAATCGGTGCCCAGCAGGTAATGCAAGACGCCGCCCAGCAGCCATACGCCGAAGACCTCCTGCGGGGTGGCATCCCAGCTGTGGCCCTTCCACTGACCGTTTTGGAATTCACCGACGTAGAGGTGGGGCGGGAGCCAAAGTATGAGCTGACGCCCCTGATGAAAGGCGCGAGCCCCTCCGCCACCCCCTACCCAAAAGCCTACATGTGTCAAGGGCCTACCCTCTGGAAGCTGAAGCGTACCTAGTTCCCACCACTGGCCGCTAGGGCTCTGACCAAGGTACGCAAGCTCTAGCTGGCCATCCTCATCGGTATCTAAAGCCATGAGGTGGGAGCCTACATCCCATAGACCTGTATAGAAGGCCCAGCGCAGCTCCCCGCGGGCCGTGTAAAGGAAAATCCAACCGGCGTAGTTCCCGAAAGCGTAGAAGGTGTCGCCAGCAAGGCTTAGGGTAAGGAGGCGCGGTACAGAGGTACTTCCTTCCCATTGAACCGTATCCAGGAGCCTGAGGTCGGCTAGGCCGTTTGGGTTAAGGCGTTCGTAGTGGCCAGAAGACGTGCGCACCCATACTTTCCGATAGGGCGCTAAGGCGGCGGCGCGCCCGCGCCCCTTCCAGAGAAGCTGCTTAGGGGGCGACCCGCCTAACACATAGAAGGTATCTAGCCATACGCCTAAAAGTTCAGGCTGGCCATCGCCGTCCCAATCCTTTATGTCTCGCGGCAGCAAGGCTACATTTGGGAGACTGTCATAAGGCTTATAGCGGCTATTTTCAGGCTTTAGAAAAGCAAGCTGGCTGGGCCGGCCTGTACGTAGATCAATTTGGCTTACTACAAGGTCTGGCTCCCCATCCTGATTCCAATCCGGGGCCGGACGAGGGTAGTAAAAGCCTATAGGAGCGGTCAGTCCAGTAGGCGCCCAGGCGCAGTAGGGAAGGGACTGCGGGATAGGTGGGGTATAAGCACCCGGATAGGTGAGGGTTTCAGGAAGGGCAAAAAGAGCGATATCAGCCGAGTGATTAGGGGCGGCCGAATAGGGTATCCACGCGCCAGCTACAGAGTCTATCTTATCTGGGCAGCTCCATGTAGGTCCTAAGCGTGCGCAGCTGGCGATAGGGAAGGGAAGTCGCCATTGGAGTAGAGACCCACCGAGGCCATTTTGCCAAGTAGGGACGCTCCTTATCTCGGGATTTAGGTGAGTCGAGGGGAGGTAGCGGAGCGTGCGCAGGTAAATGAGGTCAGTACCATTTCGGAGTCTCAGGCGCAGCCGTAGGTAAAGTGGGCCAGGGGGAGGTAAAGGCCAAGTCTTGAGGGTCTCGGCCGCTAGGGCCCGATTTCCCTGCTGAAGAATCTGCCAAGGCCCTTCTGGACGAGTGCTAATACTTACCTCCCAAAACTGAAGGAGGCTATGATAGGTAGCAAAAACAAGGGGTACAGATCGCAGAATTAGACTGCCTTCGGGTGGATAAAGCCAGCCTCCTTGAGCGCTCTGAGGGTAGGTAAAGGCAGGCAGAAGTCGAAGGC
Organism: Bacteroidia bacterium; assembly: GCA_025059535.1. Classification (GTDB taxonomy): domain Bacteria; phylum Bacteroidota; class Bacteroidia; order SpSt-205; family SpSt-205; genus SpSt-205. The sequence goes on along the minus strand of JANXCX010000009.1, from coordinate 33,562 downwards.
GCCCTTGACCGGTAGTGGGACTCCAGCTACCGCTGAGGGGGACAGCGTGAGTCCGCAGGGTAGCCCGCACATCCTCTGGCGAAAGAAAGTCATGCCAGCTCAAAATAAGGCCAGCGGCAGCGGAAGAAAGGGCCGCCGCTAGGCTCGTGCCACTGAGTAGGCGTACTTCGCCAGTGGGGGTAAGTACGGGAATCCGATCGGCTGGCGCCAGCCAGTCCACCCGAAAATAGCCTGAAAAAGGCCAGAGGTAAAAGCTTCCAGCGTTCTCTTCGTACGCTAATCCCCCAGCAGAAATGACCTCGGGGAAGCCTGAAGGGAAGTGGGGTTGGCTGCCTGTGCCATTACCCGAAGCGGCTACTACCACTACCCCCTGCCTAACCGCATACTGGATAGCCGCCTGCAGTAAGCGGGAGGGGCGGGTATCGCCAAAACTGCAATTAATAACGCGGGCGCCATTCTGCACGGCATAGAGAATGGCGCGAGCGATATCATCATCCTCGCCATAGCCGCTGGCACTAAAGCAGCGTAGGACCATAAGAGGGCAGCCATAGGCTAAACCCGCTACGGGCGAAAGGTCTGGTCGAGCCCCTATAACACTGGCTATAGCCGTGCCATGCCCATGCTCATCCGTAGGCAAGGGGTCTGGGGTAGTAACATCACCCCCCTCACTACTAAATGGCTGATCCGTAAAGTCATACCCTATCACATCGTCCACAAAGCCATTTCTGTCGTTATCCTGTCCATCTAGGTCGCCTGAGTCTAAAGAGCCGTTGCGGTTGAGGTCTTCGGCTGAGTTGATCCAAAGTTGGGAGCGAAAGGCTGGGAGCCGCCACTCAATGCCGCTATCTAAGCAAGCTATGGGGATTCGGCGATGCCCAGGGGTAAAACCCCACACTTGGGCAGTTTGCAGGCTCTGGTGGTGCCAGCCTAGAAGCGGCGTAGAACAGAGTCGCCGCCCTGTGGCCCTTTCCACCTGCTGGATACCTGCGGTGGCGCGCAGGTAGGCTTCAGCCTCTCCAGCAGGGGTAGCGGCAAAGTGCACCACATACCATCGGTCTAAGGGCGAAGTAGAAGGAAAGCCTTCCACGCGCGCTAAGCCGGGCCATAGAGGGGCCTGGCGGGCGCCCTGCGCCCACTGACGCAGCTGCCGCTGAAGGTGCCTCGCCGTTTCGCTTACCTCTACATAGAAACTTTGGGCCCAAAGGCCGCTCAGCCCTAGCCAGCTGAGACTGAGCTTCCATAAATACGCCACGCTTCAAATATATCTTCACCCAACTTTCCCCACTTTGCCTCAAGCCCTAATTCCTCTATCTTCACGGCATGCTCGTACCCCTCTGGATGGCCTCGCTTACAATAGGGGGGCTGTTGGTAGCCTACCTTGTAAGCCCTCGGCAGCCTGTCTATGCCGTAGTGTGGGCCGGCATAGGGTTTATTTTTCTACTGACCGCCTTCATACGCACAGCCTATAAGAATATCGCCTCTGTCGTGCTGTCCTCGGCGGTGCGCCTCTTAGCCCTACCAGCCCTTATAGTTGTGGGTTTCAAAGCCTTTAAGCCATCGATAGGCCCCTATACGGCTTTGGTAGTGGGAGGAATAGGGAGCTTCCTACTGGCTGAATTTCTTTTGACTATTCGTAACTTGCGCCGCTGATGCGCTACTTACGCCTTTTGCTTTTCTTCGGGATAGGCTGGGCTGGCGGCGGGGAAGGAAGCAACTTTATCTTAGAGCACGTCTTGGATAGCTACGACTGGCACATTACCGACTTGCCTTGGGGTAAGAACCCCGATGGGACCACGCATTACATCTCTATTCGCCTTCCTTTGCCGCGCATTTTGTATCATCCCCGGCAGGGGCTGTCAATTTTCTTTGTACGAGGCCATACGCTGGAGGAAGTGCGCCAAGAGCTAGAGCCGCGCGGCTTCAATATCACCCCCAAGGGCGAAATAGTGGCCTTAGACTGTCAACCTATTTGGGACCTTTCGCTCACTAAGACGGCTTTCCAATTTCTTTTAGTAGGGGTTATTTTATTTTGGCTGGGGCGTCAGGCCGCTCGGGCTTACACGCATTCCCCTATCCCACGAGGGGCGGCTCGGTGGCTTGAGCCAGTTATTCTATTTATACGCGACGAGGTAGCCCGTCCTAATCTGCACCAGCACGCCGATCGCTTCCTGCCTTACCTCCTTACCGTCTTCTTCTTTATCTGGCTTAGTAACCTTTTTGGCCTTACGCCGCTCAATTCCAACATCATGGGAAATATCACTCTTACCTTCTTTTTGGCCCTTCTGAGCTTCCTCCTTGTCCAGCTCAACGGCACGAAAAGCTACTGGCAACATATTTTTTGGTACCCTGGGGTGCCCGTGTGGCTAAAGATATTTATGATGCCTGTTGAGGTTATAGGTATGTTTGCGCGGCCCTTTGCGCTCATGATGCGGCTCTTTGCTAATATATTTGCGGGGCACCTTATGCTCCTTTCTGGGATAGGTCTCATCTTCATTTTGGCCCAGACGCTGCATTCGGTGGCAGCAGGGTATGCGACTTCCATTCTATCTTTAGGATTGGGCCTCTTCGTTATGGCTTTAGAAACGCTAGTGGCGGCTTTACAGGCTTATATTTTCACGATGCTTACCTCGGTCTTTTTAGGGATGGCTTTGGAAGAACACTGAAACTCTCTACCTTTGCGGGCGATATGTGGTTAGAGGTTGCCAGCACGGTACATTATCTAGGTGCAGCTTTGGGAGCTGGAATTGCGGCTATTGGGGCAGGCGTTGGAATCGGGTTAGTCGCTTTTTCAGCCTTTCAGGGAATTGCCCGACAGCCTTCAGCGATGGATGACATTCGGGCTAATATGATTCTCACAGCAGCCCTCATAGAGGGGGTAGCCCTAATTGCCCAAGTGGTAGCCTTCCTTGTAATTTTCCTTAGGTAGAACTTGCGCGCTGCCTTCTCACCGAAGGCGGCGTATTTTTGCTTCATGGCTTTCCGTCTTTCTCGTGAAGCCCAAATAGGCCTTATCGCCACAGGCGCAGGGGTTATTCTCTTTTTCGGGCTCAACTACCTCAAAGGCCACTCCGTTTTCCAGCGCTACAATACCTACTACGCGGTTTTCCCCAGCACGGATAATCTCTCCACCAGCGATAAGGTGCTGTACCGCGGCTATAAGGTTGGCCAAGTACAAAGTCTGAGCTTTGACCAGCAGACGGGGAAAATCATAGTGGAGTTTGAGGTGCTACGCGCTGTGCCCGTACCAAAGGACAGCTGGGCCATGATTACAAATCTGGATCTTTTGGGCACAAAAGGGCTGGTAGTAGTACCTGGGTCAATGGCCCAACTGGCGGAAGATGGCGATACCCTGCGCGATAGTGTAGCTACGGGATCGCTGGAGCAAATCACGCGTTCGCTAGATCCCCTACGCTTGCGGCTAGATACGCTTTTAGAGGGCCTCAATCAAACCGTGCGCCACCTAAATGCGCTTCTAAGTGCCCAAGGGGCTTTGCCCACGGCCGTAACTTCCGTGCGTCATCTGGTAGAAACCGCTCAAGGTGAAGTAGCGCCTACCGCCGCTAAACTCCGCCAAACCCTCCACCAGATGGAAGCTACCCTTCAGGAAATGCGACCTTCTGTCACTCAGACGCTCAGGTCTGTGGCCCTTATGTCTGACTCTTTCCGCACTAAGCTGCCTCCTCTAATGGCTAAGTTAGACTCCTCTGCGGCTCAGCTCCATACTACGCTTCGCCTCCTCAACGACAGTAGTGGTACGGCCGGCCTAATTCTGCGCGATAGCTCCCTCTACCGAAACTTAGATAAGACGGCCCATAACCTGGCTCTACTCTTAGAAGACATTCGTCGAAGGCCCCACCGCTTCGTACATTTCTCCTTGTTTGGGCGCCGGCGCGATGAATGAGCTGTCGGACTGGTATCGCGCGCTGGGCGTTTCGGCTCATAAGTCTTACCTTCAGCCTTTCCATACCTCCGCTTACTTTGCTAAGCCCCTGCCTGATTTAGCGGGGAACGCGGCTTATCGTTTCTTTCTCCATGCCGACGGCGTAGGAACTAAGGGCATACTTAGCTATCTATGGTGGAAGGAAAGCCAGGATCCGCTCGTATGGGCCCACTTAGCCCAAGATGCCCTCGTAATGAACATGGATGACCTGGCCTGCGCCGGCGTGGTGGAGGAATTTATTTTCTCTACTACGATTCAGCGCAATCCTTTTTACATTCCGGACGAAGTGGTACAGGCGATTATTGAGGGGGTATATGCTTTTGTAGCTCAGCTCAATCAGTGGGGTGTGCGGGCCGAGGTAGCTGGGGGTGAAACGGCCGATATGCCCGATGTAGTGCGTACGATCGCTGTGGAGGCCGTAGCTGCTGCACGGGCCCGAGCTACCCAGCTTATACCTATACGCCGCCCCGATAGGAAGGTAGAGATCGTAGGCCTTGCTAGCTTCGGTCTCGCCAGCTACGAAACAAGCTATAACAGCGGTATAGGCTGTAATGGCCTTACCGCCGCGCGCCACCTTCTTCTAAAAGCGGAGTATGCGAAGCGGTATCCCGAAACGGTTGCGCCGGAACTCCCCACCCCCTACCAGGGCGACCTCCACCTCAACGATACCTTAGAAGGCCACGCAGTGGGAGCCCTACTCACGGCACCCACGCGTACGTATGTGCCTATTTTGCGGGATATTTATAAGGAGTGCCGTTCGGCGATTTATGCCGTGATCCACTGTACGGGGGGAGGCCAGCGAAAAGCGCTCAAATACCTCCCCTACACCCTTATTGCCAAGACTAATTTTTTCCCTCTGCCGCCTATTTTTGCGGTGCTGCAGGGGCGGCGGCCGATTGAGGCGCTTTTTGAAGTTTTCAATATGGGGCATCGCCTAGAGCTTTATGTGTTACCCGAAGTCGTGGCCTCTGTGCAGGCCATTGCCCAGGCCTATAACGTGGAAAGTCGCCTAATCGGAGAAGCCTACCCTATAGAGACACCCTCCCGGCTAATCGGCGAATTTGCTGGCAAGCGATGGGAATGGGCCTCGGTCTAAGGTTATATTTGTCGTAGTGGAGTCTGCCCAGCTTAAAGCTCTCTTTCGCCTTCTGGATGATCCAGACCCTGCAGTGCAGGCCCATATTGAGAAGGTTTTTATAGAAATGGGACGCGAGGCGATACCCCTTTTGGAACAGCAGTGGCTGGAGACGCAGGACCCTATAGCCCAGAAGCGGCTTGAGGAACTCTTGGAAGCTGTACAGCTTGAGGTAGTGGGTCAGGCCTTATACGCCTGGCGCATGGAGCCGCAGCAGCCCCTTTTACCCGCCCTCATGTATGTTGCTCAGCTTCGCTACGCTTCACTGGATGTGGCTAAATATACTAATGCCTACCGCCGCCTTGTACATACCACTTGGCTCAATCTGCCTTCCCATGGAGACCCTTTAGAGCGGTTTCTTGCAATCAACCGCCAAATTTTTCTGCATGAGCGCTTTCAGCCTGAGCGCACCCGACCTCAGGCTTCCCGGTATTTTTTCCTTCACGAGGTCTTAGACACGCGGCGCGGCAATAGCTTCTCGCTCAGTGTGCTTTACTATCTTTTAGCGTCCGAATTGGGCTTAGAGGTGGGGCTCATAACGATTGGGGAACGGTATCTTATTCGCTATTTTGATGGGACACTACACTTCTACATAGAGCCTTACTACCGTGGATTTATCCTATTGCCCGATCAGCTCAAAGACATCCTGCGGAGGGCGGGTCTTTCGGATAACTTAGCGCATTATCGGGCGCTTTCCCCACCTTATCTGATTTTGCGGCTTATTCAGCATTTAGAGGAGGCTTATATGCAGGAGGGAGAGGTAGGGTGGAGCCAACTGTATGCAAAATTGCGAGCGCGCATAGAGCCTCAGCGCGAAGGAGGTGGGACCATGTAAGGGGCATAGCCGACATAGGTCTGAGGCGGGAAAGGCGGCTCAAAGGTACCTGCGCGCAGGGCTTGAAGGGCCTCTTCGTAAGCATAAATATTACCCGCTTTGCGCTGGAGGGTCTGCCAAGCCTCAGCTACAACCTCAGGGTGTGCCTGGAGCTCGGCTTCCATTGCGGTCGGCACCGGTACAAGCTGGTCTAGGCTTTCTATAAGGGCCCGAATCCCCACCAGCCCATGCCCTAAAGCTACGCCTAAGTTTCGTAGGAGCGTAGAGTCCGTAAGGTCGCGCTGCAGGCGGGAAACAGGCAGCTTTTCCGAAAGAAAGCTCCATAAGGCGTTAGACAGGCGGAGATTTCCTTCCGCCAGCTCTAAAAGGGTAGGATTGACCTTATGGGGCATGGTGGAGGAGCCGATTTGCCCTTCGGCCTTTTCTAAGCGGAGATAGCCCCGATGGGCGTAGAGCCAGAGGTCTTGGGCCAAATCCGTACAAATACTTTGGAGACGGCGCAGATTATCCCATATTTCGGCCCACCGTTCATAAGGAAGGATTTGGGTTGTGCAGGGGAAGCGGCGCAGCCCCAGCCGTTCCGCCAGCCGGTCAAAAAAGGCCAGCCAGTCTATTTCTGGAAAAGTGGCATAATGGGCGTTTAGATTGCCAACGGCGCCGCCTAGCTTTGTCCAGAAAACCTGTGCCTGAAGCTTAGCATACTCGGCCTCCAAGCGGACTACAAAGACGTAGAGCTCTTTGCCTAGCGTAGTAGGGGAGGCCGGCTGCCCATGGGTGAAGCCCAGCATAGCCAGCTCACGCCAGGCATAGGCCTGAGCATGTAGGCGCTGAATAAGCCGCTCCACGGCAGGTAGATATACAGCCTTTAGCGCATCCCGAAACATTTGGGCCTGCGCCGAAGTATTTACATCTTGGGAGGTAAGACCGAAATGAATAAAGGCCAGAGCCTTGTGGTAAGCTGGCGGGAGAAGGGCCTGCCAGCGCTGCCGCAGAAAGTATTCTATGGCCTTCACATCGTGGCGGGTCTGAGCCTCTAAGCGGCGCAACTCCTCCACTACCTCCTTCCCGAAGGGTAGAAAAGCCTGACGCAATTGAGTTAGGTAGCTCTTGGGAAAATCCGCTAACGGCGGCAAAGGAAGCTCTACAAGAGCCGCAAAGTACTCTGTCTCTACCTCTAATCGGTAGCGGAAAAAAGCCGCTTCGCTAAGGTAGGGCCGAAGGTCCGCTACATATCGCAGGTAGCGCCCGTCTAGGGGGGAGAGGCTCCCTATCTCGTCAGCCATTCCGCAGGAGGTCCTCAGCGATGCCCATCATGGAGAAGCCCCCATCGTGATAGATCGTCTGCATCGTAATCGCACGCGTAAGATCAGAAAAGAGCGCCACAATAAAATCGGCACAAGCTTCGGCTGAAGCATTTCCCAGCGGACTCATGCGATTGGCGTAATCGTACATTTCCTGAAATCCTGCGATACCGGTCCCTGCGGTGGTGGGGGTAGGGGATTGGGAGACGATATTGACGCGGGCGCCCAGCTCCCGTCCCAAGAAGTAGCCGAAGAGACGGGCAATAGACTCTAAAAGGGCCTTAGCGTCCGACATATCCCCATAGCGGGGGAAGACCCTTTGGGCAGCAATGTAACTAAGCGCCACAATGGAGGCCCCGCGCGCAAAAGCTCCACGTGCCCGCCCTATCTGAAGTAGCTTGTGCAGCGATACCGCCGAGACGTCCAGCGTCTTCCAGTAAAATTCATAATCCAGTTCGGGATACGCCTTGCCTTTGCGGATATTAGGGGACATGCCTACAGAATGAAGGAGAAAGTCTATCGGTCCGCCGAAATGGTCTAAGGTTTGGGCATACAGCTTTTCAATATCACTTATTTGGGTAAGGTCAGCGGGAAAAAGTGGGGCGCTTAGGCGTTTGGCTAGCTCCGCCGTTTGGCCTAAGCGAAGGGCTACGGGGGCATTCGTAAGCACTAGGGAGGCGCCCTCCTCATGCGCCCGACGGGCTACATGCCAGGCAATAGAGCGCTCATCCAATACGCCCGTAATTAGCCCTTTCTTTCCACGCAGCAGTCCATAGCTCATACCGGCGCTAATATGACAATCCGTTCGTCTTCTATGGTAATGCGATTTTTAGAGCGGAGATATTCCAGAAGGTTATCTACTACGGTGTCTGAGAGGCGTCGGCGCGGGACTAATTTGCGGCGGCTCACCCATTCTATAAATTCCTCGCGCGTGAGGCTGGTACCAGGGGCTAACTCCTCTAGGCTCTCGGCTAACCGCACCAGAAGCTCTTCTTCTTTGGACTTTTCGTCCCGTTTAGGGGAGTCGGGGGTCCGATAGTCTTCTGCTAGAAGGTGCGTACAGCTCAGGTCGCGCTCGCGCAGGAATTGCACTAGGCCCTCCCAAATAAAATGATGCCCGCCGATGAAGATAACCTTTCTATACCGCTCGTAGCGCCGTCCCAGCTCAAAGCACACGCGCTTGAGGAGATACAGGTGCAAGTCCTCTTCATAACGAGGCAGGACAATATTGTGGGCCGAAAACTCGCGCCGAAGCTGGAAAGAATGGTGAATTTTTTGCTTATAGAAAAACCATATTTCCAGCCGCTTCTCGTTTTCCAAGAAGGAAAAATCGTACTTTGCCCCTTCCTGCAGGGCATCGCCGTCTATAATCACTAAAGTCCGCTTCTTTTTTTTCTTATCGGACTTGGGATTTTCCATTTGGAGCAAATTTAGGAAGTTCGGTAGCCGAGGCGACGGAGGTAGGTGGGGGAGCGCCGCCATTTAGGGGCTACTTTCACATGGAGCTCTAAAAAGACGGGTTTTCCTATAAGCTGCTCAATCTCCTGGCGGGCGGCGGTCCCTATTTTTTTGAGCATTTGGCCCCCTTTACCGATTACGATCGGTTTGTGAGACTCTTTTTCTACATATAGGGTAGCTGCGATGTAATCGCGCTCAGGTTGCTCTTTGTAGAGGGTGATTTCTACTTCGGTGCCGTAGGGTATCTCTTCATGAAGGTGCTGATAGACTTGACTCCGCAAAATCTCACCCACAAAAAAACGCTGGGGTAGAGGGGTGAGCGCATCGCTAGGGTATAAAAAGGGGCTTTCAGGCAAGTAGGCGGCTATGGTTTGGAGAAAGGGCTCCAAAGGCTGGTCTAACGAAATATCTATCCAATTCTGAAAGGAGAAGCTAGTGAGTTTTGACTGGAACTCCGCTAGTTTCGTAGCGCGGCTAGGGGAGGGATAAAGGTCTAAATGGGTCAGAGCGGCTAGGAGGCAGGGCGCTTTTTGCAGGGCCTTTTCAGTGGGTGGCGGAAGGGTAGGGATGGGCTGAGCCGCTGAGAGTACCCAGACGCTTACGTCGGCCTCCCGCAGGGCTGCTAAGCTCTGCTGCGTGAGAGCGATATGCCAGGGATTTTTGGGGTTGCTCACCCAGCCCGGCGTATCCACGAAAATGAATTGCGTTTCCCCCTCGGTGCGGATAGCGGGGATACGGAAACGGGTAGTTTGAGGCTTGGGCGTAATAGCGGCTAAGTTCTGCCCGACTAGACGGTTGAGCAGGGTGGATTTGCCGGCATTTGGAGCGCCTACTAAGGCGACTAAGCCGCAGCGGGTCATGGAAAGATTTGAGCCAAGCGCGCTTCCAAGCCTGCGCCCCGCAATCCCTTAGCCACTATGCGGCCCTCAGGGTCTATCAGCACGGTGAAAGGGATGGCATTGACGCGATACAACTGCACGGCGGCACTCTGCCACCCCTTCAGGTCGCTGACATGAATCCAGTTTAGCTGATCGGCTTGAATAGCCTGCATCCATGCCTCCCGAGTGTAATCCAAACTTACTCCGAAAATCTCAAAGCCACGGCTATGGTACCGCTGATATACCTGGCGGAGGTGGGGACTTTCCAAGCGGCATGGGCGGCACCAGCTGGCCCAAAAGTCTATGAGCACCCACTTGCCGCGTAGGTCGGACAGGCGCCGAATAACCCCTTGCGGATCCGACAGGGCGATATCAGGCGCGGTTTGGCCCTTACGCAGTCGCCCTTCCGCCTGGATAAAGGCCTCCAGTTGGGGTATACGGGAGTCCTGCGGGGCAAGCGCCCTAAAATGCTCCGCTGCTACCAGCATAAGCTCCTTGAGCTGATAGCGCTGCGCCGCTTCTATAAGCGCCATCCAGGCGCTGGGCTGTACAGTCCGCGGTAGACCTCGCACCCACTCCTCTGCATAAACTAAGAGCGTGTCCTCGGGAATAGCCCCCATCGCATTTTGCCAGAAGTTTTGCAGGCGTACGTACATGTCAGGCGTTTGGGCTAGCCAAGGCTCTTGCCAAGGAAATTTGCCCCAAAAAGCCTCCACAAGCCCTCTCCAAAGAGCGTCTAGCGTAGAATAACTCGCAGCACTTAGAGAAGGTAGGCGTAGAAGACGTGCATATAGCCGCAGACTGCTGAAAGAAGCGGTATCGTAGCGCCGAAGGTGGGCTTCAAGCTGCTGCTGAAGCATTTCTCGTTGAGAGGGTGAAGCGGATTCCAGCTGCCGATAGAGCTCCACCGTCTGGCGACGAAAAGCCAAAAGTTGGGCATTCTCAGGGCTCTGCTCATAGGTATAACGCTGGAAGAGCGTATTCATCTCACCCCGGATGAAAGGGGAGGAGCCCGGCCGTAAAACTACGATATCCCCCTCTTGCGGCGAGAAACCCCATAAATAGATGCCGCTTGGTAGAGCCTGTCGAAAGGCAAAGCGTCCCTCCTTTAGGGCGGTGCTTGCCACCTTTACCCACTGGCCAGCTTCCCAGCGGAAAAGGAAGAGGGAGTCGCGCCAAGCCCCCTGAATTTCTCCATGAAATATTGGCGGTTGAGACTGGCAGGCGCTGCCAAGAAGAAGAAAAAGAAGGCTGAGCTGGACTAACTTATCGCTAAGCCATCTGCTCTTTATAACCCGCCAGTAAGCCCCAGTGCAGATACACCAGCCCGGCAATGTGGCCATGATCCATAAAGTTATTGATAAATCCATGGAGATAGTAAGCCAGCAGCGGCAGGGTAAGAAGGGCGTAACGCGCTTGGAGATGGGGTTCAGCGCTGTGCCAAATGCCCCCTAGGCCAAGGCGTAGGGTGAGGAAATAGATGGCAGCTAATAAAAAAAGCCCCGGTAGGCCCATTTCGCTCGCCGCAGTCAGAAACTCGCTGTGGGCCCCGCCTACTTCACCCATTTCTACGCTTACAGGTGTGCGCATTAGGCTGCGCTGGTAGGCGGAGTATTCCTTGGCGTAGGTATTTGGTCCGAAGCCGTACCAAGGACGTTCGGCTACCATGCTAAGGGCCGCATCCCAGCGATTAATCCGCTCTAGGTTAGAGAGATTTTGACGCAGATCAAAGCTGGAGGCCAAGTGCCGTCCGGCCTCACCCAATTCCAGTTGAGCCCTAAATTGAAGGGCATAGGGATTTTCCGATAAAGCCGCTAGGCCAAGCCATACCCCTGCCCCTAGGCTTCCCGCTACTACGAGCGTACGCTGGAAGGTAGAGAGGCGCCGCAGAAGATGCAAAAGGCCCCAAAGGCCTAGCGTAAGGAGCAGGCTTAGCCAAGCCCCCCGACTATAGGATAGGAACACAGCTAAGCCAATCAGGCCAAGTAAAACAGTACCCCCAATAGACGGCTGAAGCCTCCATAGACTCAGGCAGGCTAAAAAGAACCAGACCGCATAGGTCCCATACACGGTGTGTTCTCTCATGAAGGGATAAACGGCTTTCTCCACCATTTCTTTGCTCCCTCCTAAGGCCAGATGCTGATAGGTGCAAAGGAATAGCACTAGGCTAGCGGGAACTAATAAGAAAGTGAAATACAGCTTTTCCAAGGGTAGGGAGCGCGGCTGCCGTGCCCAGAGAAACCCACCTACCCCAAAAGCCATAAAGTAGGTTAGCTGACTTATGAAAAACTTTACCGATACCCGAAAGTCCACAGAGCTCAGCGTAGTTACACCCATCCAGGCGAAGTATAGTAATACTAGGCGCATAAGGGGGCTTTTCCAAATACTGATAAGCCGGGAAGGATAAAAAGCCAAATAGCCTAAAAGGGCTAAAGCGGAGAGGGCGGCTACTAAGTCGGTAGGAAAGGTAGGAGTAAAAAAATCGCCGTAAGCGATTTCGGCCGCTAAGGGGATGCCGATAATCGCTATATACCACCCCTTGGCTCGGTTGGACACTCCCTGAAGCAGCGCGCCCGTGGCTAACCCGGCTGTAATGAGGTAAAGACTATATTCTAAAACGGCCTCATCCAAGAGATACATCTATAGGGTTGTTGGATAGGCGGCTTCCACGCGACCAGCGGCTATCTCTCTTAGCTTAGCGCGCAGAAGCTGCCGCCGCAGAGGCGAAAGGTAGTCTATGAAGAGCCGCCCTTCCAAATGGTCGTACTCGTGTTGAATGGCGCGCGCCGCCATGCCCGTAAAGCGCCCCCGCTTGAGCCGAAAATTCGCATCATAGTATTCTATCTCTACGCCACTTGGCCGATAGATGCGCTCGCGCAGGCCGGGAATACTTAGACACCCCTCTTCATAGGGAGTTCGTTGGGCTTCTAAAGCTATCAAGCGAGGGTTAATAAAAACTTCACGCAGAGGTGGCTCTTCAGGGTTTTTGGATCCGCTCACATCTATTACAAAGACACGCAGAAGGATGCCTATCTGGGGGGCCGCCAGACCTATTCCCTGCGCGTTATACATGGTGTCCCAGAGGTCTTGAATCAGGTTAGGTAGGCGTTTGTCGCCTGGCTCCACGGGAAGGGCTTTCTGGCGCAGGATGGGGGAGCCATACATCACAATCGGCCGAATCATACGCTAGCGCCGCGCCGAAGGTAGGTTTCTAAGAGAATCGTAGCCGCTATACGGTCGGCCTGCGCCTTTACCCGGCGGGTCTTCTTGGGTAGGAGGTGAAGGTAGCGAGAGGCCGCTTGAGTAGTGAAGCGCTCATCCACCCTTTCTACAGGAATATGGGGGTAACGCTGTTGAAAAGCCCGTATAAAGCGTTCTACCTGTTTGGCGAAAGGATGGGGCGCGCCATTTAGCTGACGCGGGTAGCCTATCACGAGGCGCTCTACTTGGGGCATCCTCTCCTCTAACCAGCGCCATACCTCATGGGTAGCTATACCGTCTAAGGGTAGAGCCAGCTGGCGGGTTGGGTCTGTCCAGGCTAGACCGCAGCGCCGCTCCCCGTAATCTATGGCCAATATGCGTTTCATCGGTCAAATATAAGAAGGGGCGGAGAAGCCTTTACCCTCCGCCCCTTCGGATTAGCTAAGTGGTTGGACGTGGCTTACGGAAGCAGGAGGAGCCTTTGCTGGGTGTGGCCGATTTGTAGGAGGTAGAGGCCCGGCTGAGTAGGGAGGGTAAGCTGGTTGAGGCCGGCGGAGAGCTCGCCCTGGAGTACGAGGCGCCCCGAGAGGTCTAAGAGGCGGTAAGGTACGGCCCGCTCGGTCTGAAGGGAGACCGTGCTTCCGGCCCGCTGAGGCGACGGCACGCGCCATTCCGACGCTTCCACCCGCCCAGGCGCCGCTACCCCCGAAGGAAGCGAGATACGGCGGTATACCCAGCGCTCACGCAGGAAACGACCGCAGTTAGTAGGTGTAGATGCGTTGCAGGTATCCTCTACAATTTCAGTTACTTGCCCTTCATTGTTGTAAGCGTAGGTACGACGGCTCAGGGTGGTGTCAAAGTCTCCAACACCGAAGTCATATACTGCGGTAAAAGTGCTATCCTTTGCTAGCAGGGTAGGGGGATTAGCTAGATAAGTGTACCACGTGTACTGACTTAGGTAGTCCAAATTACTGATGTTGCTTATCGAAAGCCAGAGCGTGTCAAACTGTCTTGTTAGGCGCCCTTGAGCGTCGTAGGTGTATTTGGTCCAACCTCTTCCCACTCTATTCGCATCACCTGGATCGGGGTATATGAGTACGGCTTGGCTGTCCACTCGGGCGCTACTGCCCGTGCCTACAAAGAAACTGCGTATCTCCATAGATCGCGCCCACTGGGCTCCAGTGAATACATCCGCAAATAAACTGTCATAGGGCTCACGCACGCCTTCATTAGGCCCGAGAAAGAGAAACCATAGGGTTATACGCTGGAAAGGCTGCCACCGGTTGTTATTCCAAGTGCTGTCATAAAACTCAACCTTGATTGAATTATTCACAGGGGTATAGGTAAAATGGCGCTTATAGTAAAACTGGCTAAGATTATCGGGGCCATACTGAACTTGGGCGGAATCTAAGCCGGCTAATGGCCCACTGGTATAATACAAGTAGTTTGTGCGCCAGCGTGCTACCCAGTTGTTGTTTTGCCAGCGGAAGGTGGTGTCCCAGATAAGCTCGGCCTCCTGAGTGTAGCGGTAAATGATAAGCGAGTCATTCCTCCAGCCATTCCCTTGGGGAAGGTCTACAAAGTAGCTATCTACCACGGTAACCGTTTGTTGCAGGCGGGCGTTTGAGGCAGCCCACGAGCTAATTTTCTGTCGCATCTCTTTAGCGAGTCGTTCAATTTGCGCTCGCGACACCTGAGCTAAAAGGAGACTGCCGCTCAGGCTTAGGGTAAGTAAGGCTATACCTCGCATACTGGGACAAAGAAACGAAATCTGGGTAAAAAAAGATGCTCTCTCTTCTATGAGAGTTGGTAGAAACGCCCTCTTGGTTTGGCAGTTAAGGAGAAAAGCAAACCTGATTTTGGGATTAGGGTAGCTACAAAGCCTATTCCGACCGAATCAAGCCGGCTTGCCTAAACCTGAGGAAGTGGCGGCTTGGAAGTACCTTAATCTCTTTATGGGATAGGGCGACGTTCTAAGAACTGTAGGCGCCAGTAGGCGTCGCAGCCCGACCCAGCCACTAGCCCAAGCTGGTCTAGTCGTAGGAAGCCATCCGCCTCGGGAGGTATAGCTGAAAAAACCTTTTCTATCGCAAAAACTAGCAGATGCGTTTGATTCACCTGAATGGTATGCACTTCCGCCAAATGGAGCCGAGCGCGTAAGGGACTTTGGGCGAGATAGGGCAGATCTTCTCCTTCTTCCCAAGTGAGGTCTAGGCCGGCTTGGGCTATTTCGCTTTCGCCGTCGGGCAGTTTAGCGGCGGTCTGATGCGCTTGGGGATAAAAGGTTATGGCTACGGCATTGAGTGTAGCGTAAGGGTAGGTTAGGAGGTTGCGGTAGGTGTGTCGAGGGCTACTGGTGGGGCGCAGAATAAACCCTATATACGGCGGGGAAGAGCCGATATGAACGCCCGAATTGAAGATCGCTGCGTTGAAGCCACCGCTGGGAAAGCGCGTAATAAGCACATGGAGGTTTTTGGGACCGATTAGGGAATTAACAAAGTTGATGCGCCAGCTGCGCTCGGCGTTTTCTAGGGCTTTTTGGTCGTAAGTAGCCATGGCAAAGCTAATTTAGCCCCACCTGCTACGAAGGAAGTAGCCTGTGCTAAGCTGGCGTCCCTTAGGGGTAGTAAGAAGAAGTTCTCCCACCTCTACCGGACGCATAAAGGGGAAGATTTCCCTCACTAGGCGATAGAGCGTGTAGGGCGAGAAATCGCCGGCGTACCAATTAATGAGGAAAAGGCCGCCTTCATTAGACAGTAAGGGTCGGAGGTTTTCTAGGAGAGGCGGTAAGTCCTTCGCCAGGTGCCAGCGGCCTGCCCCCGTACCATAAGCGGGGGGGTCCAGAAGTAGGGCGTAGTATTTTTCCTTACGGCGACCTGCTCGCGCCACGAAGCGGCGGACATCCTCTGGGATCCAGCGGATGGTTGCTATGTTATTTGCACGTGCATTTTCGGCCGCCCATGTAATGGCGCTTTTGCTGGAATCCACATGAACTACCTGCGCACCCGCTAAGGCGGCTGCGAGGGAAGCGGCCCCTGTGTAGGCAAAAAGATTGAGTACGCGTGCCTGGCTAGCCCTACGAAGGTGCGTATAAAGCCACTCCCAGTGCACCGCCTGCTCGGGAAAGAAACCCAGATGCTTGAACTTTCCACTGCGCGCCCAGAGGGCCATTTGCCAGCCCTGGCCGCGGTAAGTAAGAAGCCATTTTGAGGGTAGAGGGGGAGTCCACTGGCCGGTGTAGCTCCCAGTTGGGTGATACACATGGTAGGTGCCTGGGGGTGTCATGGGTACTTTGCCCACGGCCCAGCTATCGGGCCGTTGTACCCACACCTCACCCCACCGCTCCCAGCGCCAGCCCTCCCCGAACTCTATCAGTTCGTAGGCTTCCCAGTGGGGGCTAAGGAGGCGGTACTCCATCGCGCAAATATTTATTTTATAGGCGATGCTTGTCAAAATACCTGCAGCTGCCCTGTATGGCGTGTATGCCTACCCTGTGAGCGTAGAGGTAAATCTGTCGCCTGGCCTTGGCTACGCAATTGTAGGCCTTCCCGATAGCGCCGTAAAGGAGAGCCGCGAGCGGGTGGAGACGGCGATTCGGAATAGCGGTTTTTCTTTTCCACGAGGCAAAATCATCATCAATCTGGCGCCGGCGGACCTGCGCAAGGAGGGTACGGCCTATGATCTGCCGATTGCGGTGGGGATACTGGCGGCTTCGGGGCAGGTGGAGCGCTCGGCCTGGGATGATGTGATGGTTATGGGGGAACTGTCGCTGGATGGCTCGCTTATGCCGATCCGGGGGGCGCTGCCCATCGCCATTTTAGCCCGCAAGCGGCACATGCGCCAGCTTATCCTGCCCCCAGCCAATGGCGGTGAAGCGGGCGTAGTCAAGGATATAGCCGTCTATACACCAACCTCTCTACGAGAAGCGGTAGCCTTTCTCTCAGGGCGTTTGACGCTATCGCCTGTCTTTGTAGATGCGCGGGCGCTTTTTGCCCAGCAGCAAAGCCAGAGTGAAGTGGACCTGCGCGAGGTCAAAGGCCAATGGCAGGTCAAGCGCGCCTTGGAGATTGCGGCGGCGGGTGGGCATAATATTCTTCTCATTGGGCCACCAGGTGCAGGTAAAACCATGCTAGCCCGCCGGCTACCTACTATTTTACCCACACTCACTTTAGAGGAAGCCTTAGAAACAACGCGTATCCATTCCGTAGCCGGCCTTCTGCGCGATCAGGCGGGCCTGATTACCCAGCGCCCTTTTCGAGCGCCCCATCATACTATTAGCGATATCGCCTTAGTGGGAGGGGGCAATTATCCTATGCCGGGTGAAATTAGCCTGGCCCATAATGGCGTACTTTTTCTGGATGAACTGCCCGAATTCAAACGGCAGGTACTGGAGGTACTACGCCAACCTTTGGAAGAGGGGCGGATTGTGATTGCCCGGGCGCGCTTCCGTGTAGAATACCCGGCGCGCTTTATGCTGGTAGGGGCTATGAATCCCTGCCCCTGCGGGTATTATACCCATCCTACGCGTGCCTGCACCTGTCCGCCAGGAGCTATCCAGCGCTACACCGCTCGCATCTCTGGCCCTTTGCTGGATCGCATAGATCTGCATATCTCCGTCTCTCCCGTGGAGACCTCTGCCCTCACTACGCTAGCGGAGGGCGAAAGCAGCGCCGAGGTGCGAGCGCGGGTCCAGCAGGCTCGCGATATCCAGCGTCAGCGCTTCGGCGATATACCTAACCTCTATACTAATGCCCAAATGCCGCCTAAGCTGGTGGAGGAGTTCTGCAGCTTAGGCGAGGCCGAGCGACGCCTTATGGAAAATGCCCTCAATCGCCTTCAGCTTTCAGCACGTGCCTACGACCGCATCCTCAAAGTCGCGCGTACCATTGCCGACCTAGAAGGCAGCGAAGCCATACGCGCGGAGCATCTAAGCGAGGCGATTACTTATCGGACCTTAGACCGTGCTAGCTGGGGGCTCTGAGCCCCACCGGGGGTAGTCCGCAGGAAAGCCCAGGTGATCCAAAATCCGACCTACCACCGTGTCGGCTAGCTCTTCTAAAGTATGGGGGCGCTGGTAGAAGGCAGGCATAGCGGGCAGAATAAGAGCGCCTAGCTTGCTGACCTTCAGAAGTATGCGCAAATGGCCGCTATGGAGGGGTGTCTCGCGCGGCACAAGGATAAGGAGACGCCGTTCCTTCAGCATGACATCAGCCGCCCGCGTAATCAGGTCGTCCGAAATACCTGCCGCTATGCGTCCCGCTGTGCCCATAGAACACGGTACAATCACCATAGCCTCGTAGCGCGCCGAACCCGAAGCAAAAGGCGCAAAGTAATCCTTAGGCGCATAGATGGGAAAGTCCTGCGGTAGAGGTAAGTTAGTCTCCCACTTCCACACGGTTTGGGCATTTTCCGAGAAAACTACCCCTACCTCTAAAGGCATTTGGCGGCGCAGCTGGCGCAGATGCTCCAGCAGGCGCGCCGCATACAGGCTTCCGCTTGCCCCTGTAATAGCCACGACGATTTTCCTCATAGGGATAGGCAAAATCCTACTTCCCAAGCGGGGGTTCGGGGAAAGTAGCGGTCGCCTACTGGTTCGGTAGGAAAAAGCGGTAGAAGATAATAGTATGCGGTGATGCCAAACCAGCGCCGGCCTACACTGGCATAAGCCCCCGCCTGCCACGGAGTAAAGAGGGTAAGGCCCTCCCAGCGGGTTTTCTCGGTAATCCCATTTCGCTCGGCTACGTATTTCAGGCTGCTGCCGATAACTCTTTGCAGCCATCCCCCCACTTCTATCCAGAAGCGGGGGAAGAAATCGCTTGCTACTTTGCGGCGCCAGTGAAGTCCAGCATGCAGGGAGACGGCCCCCATACGGTAGCGCAGCCATCGGTAGCCTTCGGGCATGAGGTCGGCATACGGCACTCGGCTGGCTGAAGTGGCCCGGAAAACCTGTCGGCTCCAGGTGAAGCTGGGCTGTAGCGTAAAGTGCCAGCCCCGCCATAAGCGCCAGTGCCACCGCAGCCCCAGCCGGAAATGGCCTGAGAGCACCGCCGAAATCGGATGCGTATCGCTCACCACCGTGATAATAGGAAAGGTGCGGTTGAAAATAATATCAAACGAGAAGTCCTTCTCAAAGAGGCGGCGCAGCGAGTCGCTCTCCCCTACTTGACCATAGGCTAGTCCAAGCCAAAGTAGAGAAAAGCGAAGGAATTTTAGGGCCTTCATCCCTGCGAAAGTATCGGCAAACGGCTTAGCTTCCTCCTAGCTAGTACTTCCCGTTAGCATAGCGCGCAGGCTCGGCTTTTTGCTGAGAGGCCTGACCGAAAAGCCGTTCTATCTGAGCCTGGCGGTAACTAAAGATTTCTTCCAGGCGCGGGCGTATAAGAATAGGATGGAAAAGACGGCCTAAGAAACCGCCGGGGAGCTTGTAATGCACTAGGTCGCGCATTTCTACACCTTCTCCCTTCGGATGAAACTCATGGCGATGATGCCAAAAGGCATAGGGCCCGAAGCGCTGCTCATCTACGAAAAAATAGGGCGGAGGGCCCTGCTGAGGGCCGTACAAGTGGGTAATTTCGGTAACCCAGCGCAGCGGAATCCCAAATAAGGGCCGTACCCGATACTCAATAATTAGCCCAGCCTGCATTACGGGCGGCACCTCCGAAAGTATATCAAACCCCATGTAGGGTGGGGTAATTAGCTTGAGGTTCTCGGGCCGAGAGAAAAATGTCCATATCACTTCCATGGAAGCGGGGATGTACTGGAGGCGCTCTAAGCGATACAGCATGCTTCAAGGAACAAAATGGCTAAGGGAGGGGGATACAAAGGGTTGCCCTAATTTTGGGTCAGATGGCGCAAGCAGAGCTGGAGCGGCTCGCAGCGCAGGTGCGACGCGATGTGATCCGAATGGTTTATCAGGCCCAATCGGGCCATCCAGGGGGGGCTTTAGGGGCTACGGACCTCCTTGTGGCCCTTTACTTTGGCCATATGCGGCATGTCCCTCAGCCCTTCTCCGAAACGGGGATAGGGGAAGATGTATTTATTCTTTCTAACGGCCACATTTGCGCGGCTTGGTATGCGGTACTGGCGCGCAGCGGCTATTTCCCTTTATCCGAGCTGGCTACGTTTAGGCGGATTAATAGCCGTCTCCAAGGGCATCCTGCCACGAAGGAAAAGCTGCCGGGGGTGCGGGTAGCTACGGGCTCTTTGGGCCAAGGGCTCTCCGTAGGAATCGGTGTGGCGCTGGGCAAGCGTCTTTTAGGGGACCCCCATCGGGTCTATGTGATGTTAGGGGATGGCGAGCTCAATGAAGGCCAAATCTGGGAAGCAGCGCTCTTTGCTGCCCACCATAAGGTAGATAACCTTATCGCTATTGTGGATCGCAACTATAAGCAGATAGACGGGGATACACGGGCGGTGATGGATACGGACCCCTTAGAGGCGAAATGGGCGGCTTTTGGATGGGCCGTTCTAAGCCTTCGGGAGGCCCATAGCCTGCCAGCTATCCTCAAGGCTTTGGAAGAAGCCGTAGCGCAAAGCAACCAAGGTAGGCCCGTTGTGCTTATCGCTTATACGACGATGGGCAAGGGTGTGGATTTTATGGAGAATGACTACCGCTGGCATGGGAAGCCGCCAAATACCGAGGAATACGCCCGCGCCTTAGCCCAGCTACCTGAAGTATTAGGAGACTTCTGAGGGAGTATGCGCCCACGATATTTAGATACTGGCGCGCGCGATACGCGCTCGGGCTTCGGCGCTGGGCTAGTGGAAGCCGCCCAGAAAGATGCGCGGATCGTAGCCCTAGCGGCTGATCTTATGAGCTCCGTAAAAATGGATGAGTTTGCGCGCCTTTTCCCCGACCGCTTTTTCCAGGCTGGGGTGGCCGAAGCTAATATGATAGGTGTCGCTGCGGGCCTTGCTACGGTAGGGTGGATTCCCTTTGTAGGTACATTCGCGAATTTTGCCGCCGGGCGCGCGTATGATCAGCTGCGCCAGAGCGTGTGCTACTCGGGTAAGAATGTCAAAATCGCCGCCTCTCATGCCGGGCTTACGCTGGGGGAGGACGGGGCGACCCACCAGATGCTAGAGGATATTGGCCTTATGCGGGGCCTGCCGGGTATGACGGTGATTTGCCCGTGTGACTATAATCAGACGCGTTTAGCTACGCTGGCGGCCGCGCAGTGGGAAGGGCCTGTATACCTGCGCTTTGGTCGGCCCCCCGTACCCAACTTCACGCCCGTAGAAGATCCTACCTTTCAAATAGGTAAGGCCCAAGTGCTGCTTACGGGTAAAGATGCGGTTATATTTGCTACGGGCCACATGGTTTGGCAGGCCCTTCAAGCCGCCTATGCGCTAGAGGAGGAAGGCTTAGAAGTAGCCGTTATCAACCTTCATACGCTCAAGCCCGTGGATACAGAAACCGTCGTAGAGTGGCTCTCCCGAACGCCTGTAGCTATCACCGCCGAAGAGCACCAAATACATAATGGCCTTGGCGATATTATCAGTGGTGTGGCGTGTAGGTATTGCCCGCGCTGGGTGTATCGGGTAGCTGTGCAGGATACCTTTGGGGAAAGCGGGAAGCCCAACGAGCTGCTGGCGAAATACGGCCTTACAGCAGCTCATATTGCGCAAGCCGTGCGTCAAGCCCTTGCCCGAGTGGAATGATCTTTATTGGTGTAGGGAGCAATTTAGGCGATCGGTGGGGGGCGCTTTCGCAAGCCTGGCAGCTTCTACAAGCGCAAGGGGTTTGGATCCGGCGTAGCTCGCCCGTGTATGAAACCGTGCCATGGGGTGAGCCCAATCAGCCCTTCTACCTAAATGCGGTATGGGAGGTAGAGACGGCGTATGGGCCGGAGGCGCTTTTGGATGTTTTGAAGGCGGTGGAGCGAGCCCTGGGCCGCTCACACACCGAGGGCCGTCGGTGGGGGCCGCGCATTATTGATTTAGACCTGCTGGCCTATGGCGCAGAGGTGCGCTCTACAGAAGCGCTTATCCTTCCTCATCCTTGGATTCCCTATCGGCCTTTTGTGCTCGGACCATGGAAGGATATTGCGCCGATGTTTTACCTTGGTACATGGCGGGCTACGGTAGGCGAATTGTGGCGCTATTTGGCTTCTTCCTCGTGGGGCTTTCGTGCCGATCCACCTCGAGCTCTTCCCCTTCCGCCGATAGCCTGCGTACCGATACCGTCCGCCCCGCCGACCTCCTGACCGCCAGCCTGAAAGCTTTTCAAAGTGGCGATACCTTGGAAGCCTTCCGTTTTGTTCGCGAGGCTATCCGGCGCGACTCCCTTCAGCCTTTTGCCTATGAGGTCTTGGGTTTTTACTACTACACGCAGGGTCGGGACTCGGAGGCTTTAGCGGCCTATCAGCAGGCTTTGGAGCGTGGGGGCAGCTCACCTCAGCTACACTATCGCATCGGAGCCGCCCTCCTTGTGCAGAAGCGATGGGCGGAATCCTATCGCCACCTTTTGCGGGCCGACACGAGTCAGGCGGACACTTGGATCGCCCTCGGTCTGTTGGCTAAAGCGCAGAATAACCTAGCCCAAGCGGCAGCCTTCTGGAAGAAAGCCCTAGCCCTTGACTCGGCCCATCCAAAAGCCCGCACTTTTCTCTATGACCTTTACCTAAATGACCTCCACCAACCCGATACGGCTAAAAAGTACTACCTAGACCCCTACTGGCGCGTAGAGCGGTTTGACCCCCTCCTAAACTTTCAATTAGGCAACTATCACCTCAAGAAGCTGGAGGGGCTACCTAAAGGCTCACCTGCCTGGCGTAAGCACGCCATGGAAGCCATCAATGCCTACTCCCAGGCTATCTTGGCCTACCCCAGTCATGCCCAAGCGTACTATAATCGAGGGTATGTGTATTTCTTAGGCGCTAAATACGACCGAGCCTTAGAGGATTTTGTGCGTGCAGCGGAGCTCAATCCCAATGATGCGCGCGCCTGGTTTATGCAGGGAAGCCTTTATGAGCTGCGCGCCGAATGGGAAAAGGCCCAAAAAGCCTATGCCCGAGCTCTTACCCTGAAACCCGACTGGGTAGAAGCCCAAACAGCCCTGAAAGAAGTAGAAAGAAAACTTTCCCCCTAACTTACTTCCGCCATGGCGGAGCGGCTTAGGCACCTGGTAGGGATTCGGGACTTAGAGGCCGAGGCTATCCAGCACCTGTATGCCTTAGCCGACCAATTTTATGAGGTTCTCCAGCAGCCTACGCGTAAGGTGGCAGCCTTAGTAGGCCGAACGATTGGCCTACTTTTTTTTGAGAGCTCTTCGCGTACGCGGATTTCCTTTGAACTGGCGGCTAAGCGCCTCGGTGCTGATGTAGTAAGCTTTTCTGCCGCAGGCTCTAGCCTAGAAAAGGGCGAGTCCCTGCTGGATACGGCTAAGAATCTCTTAGCCATGGGTCTGGATGCCTGCGTGGTGCGCCATAGCGTCGTGGGTACGGCCCACTTTCTTGCCCACCACCTCCCTATACCGGTTATCAATGCGGGGGACGGGACGCATGAGCATCCTACGCAGGCCCTTCTGGACACTTACACGCTGCGACGGCACTTTGGTGGGCTAGCCGGTCTTACTCTGACCATAGTGGGGGATATTTTGCATAGTCGTGTGGCTCTTTCTCATCTCCTTCTGGCGCCGAAGGTAGGCCTACGCATTCGTTTGTGTGCGCCGCCCTCCCTCATTCCGCCGCTGTGGTATGGTTTGGGGTATCCTATTTACCATCGTTTGGCGCCTGCACTTAGGGGGGCGGAGGCTGTCCTTGTGCTGCGCCTGCAGCGGGAACGGATGAAAGTAGCCCCAATCGCCTCTTGGCAGGAGTACAGCCGGTTCTATCAAGTTCGTCCCGAGCATCTCCAGCCGAATCAGGTTCTACTCCATCCTGGCCCCATCAACTGGGGGGTAGAGCTTCATCCAGCCGTTAAGGACTTTAGTGGCGTGCAAATCCTCTCTCAGGTAACGCACGGGGTAGCTGTGCGGATGGCCGTTCTCTATGCCCTCTTGGGCGGGTAAGGGGCCGCTTCTCCTCTGCCTTAGCGGGCCTACAGGGGTAGGTAAAACCGCTGCGGCCATAGAACTGTACCAGCGCTACGGCTGGCCTATTATCAGTGCAGATTCTCGCCAAGTGTATCGGTACTTAGATATTGGTACGAATAAGCTGCCCCAGGCCGTCTTAGCTGAGGTACCTCATGGTATGATAGATGTGTGTTATCCATCGGAGGTATTTAGCGCAGGGCGCTTTGTGGCGGAGGCTCAGCGCTACCTTCGGCTTTGGGCCCAACTGCCTGTGGTGCAGGTGGTAGGTGGTACAGGATTTTACATACAGGCGCTTGTGTATGGCCTAGCGGCTATTCCGCCAGTATCTTCAGAGGTGCGTGAGGCAGTGCGCCGTTGGTATGCGGCTGAGGGCTTGGCGGCGCTTGTGGCCTGGCTAAAGGTGGAGGACCCGCTTACGGCCGCGCGCATAGACTTGCGCAATCCGCGGCGCGTCCTGCGGGCTATAGAAGTATATAAAGCCACTGGCCGGCCATGGGCTAGCTACTGGGAAGGGGCCTCTCAGCGGCAGCTTCAGGCAGTAATAATTGCCCTCCAGCGCGATTCGCCTTCGCTGCGTCAGGCAATTAGGCAGCGTACGCGTAGGCAGGTGGCGGCGGGTTGGCTGGAAGAGACGGAATTCGTTCTAAGTCGCGGGTATCCTCCCAGCGCGCCTGGGCTTCAAACCTTAGGCTACAAGGAATGTTTAGCTTGTTTGGAAGGTAGGTTACCTAAGGCCGAGTTGGCTGAACGGATTGCGGCAGCGAATTGGGCCTATGCGCGCCGCCAGCTTACCTGGTGGCGCGGTCACCCCCCAGATTTTTGGATAATGGCCGATACCCTATCCGCTCAGCTGGCCCAAATAGAAGCCTGCCTCAAACCTTACCTTGGGTAATACCAAAGAACTTTGTACCTTTGCAGCCCGCTATATGCCTACGATACAGCAGCTCATACGGTTAGGCCGTAAGCCAAAAGTGCGCAAGAGTAAGTCGCCGGCGCTAAAGGCCTGTCCTCAGCGCCGAGGCACTTGTACTAAGGTCTATACTACCACCCCCAAGAAGCCGAATTCCGCTCTCCGTAAAGTGGCTAAGGTTCGCCTCACCAGCGGCTATGAGGTAATAGCCTATATTCCGGGTGAGGGGCATAATCTGCAGGAGCACTCGGTAGTTCTGGTGCGGGGCGGACGGGTAAAGGACCTTCCGGGCGTACGCTACCATATTGTACGGGGCGCCTTAGAGTGCGCTGGGGTGGAAAAGCGTCGTCAGGGGCGCTCGCTCTATGGAGCCAAACGGCCGAAAAAGGGTGCCGCAGCGCCCGCCGTCAAAACCCCCGCTAAAGGTACTCCACCAAAAGGCGGTAAAAAATGAGAAGAGCCCGCTCAGAGCCGCGTGTGGTCCTGCCAGACCCTAAGTACAAAAGCGAACTGGTGGCGCGCTTTGTCAATAAGATTATGCGCGAAGGCAAAAAGACAAAGGCCTACGCTATCTTTTACCGATGCCTGGACATTATCGCTCAGAAAACTGGCCAAAATCCCCTGGAAATCTTCCAAGCCGCCGTCAATAATGCGATGCCCCATTTAGAGGTGCGGCCACGGCGCGTAGGGGGCGCTACCCTACAAATTCCTATAGAACCCCGACCCGAACGAAAACTCTCCCTCGCTATGCGCTGGATTATAGAGGCTGCCCGCAAGCGTTCGGAGCGTAATATGGCTGACCGCCTCGCCAACGAGCTTATCGCGGCGGCAAAGAATGAAGGCGCGGCCATAAAACGGCGCGATGAAATGCACAAGATGGCCGAAGCGAATAAGGCGTTTGCCCACTTGAGATTCTAAAACTCTTCACCTTATGCCCATAGATCCGACAGTTCCCCTCAGTCGCTGCCGTAATATCGGGATAGCGGCGCACATTGACGCGGGGAAGACGACTACGACGGAGCGTATCCTTTTCTACACGGGACTTACGCACAAACTGGGTGAGGTGCATGAAGGCACCGCCGTAATGGATTATCTACCGCAGGAGCGCGAGCGTGGCATTACGATTACGGCCGCCGCCACGACTACCTACTGGCACTGGCTGGGTGAAAAGTACCGTGTCAATATCATAGACACCCCAGGCCATGTGGATTTTACAGTGGAGGTGGAACGCTCCATGCGGGTGCTGGATGGAGCGATTACGGTGTTTTGCGGGGTAGCCGGCGTACAGCCCCAATCCGAGACCGTATGGCGTCAAGCCAACCGCTATAAAGTGCCCCGACTGTGCTTCGTCAATAAGATGGATCGGGCGGGCGCTAACTTCTTTGGGGTAGTGGAGCAAATTCGCGAGCGGCTGGGGGCTAAGGCCGTGCCCGTGCAAGTGCCTATCGGTGCCGAAGACCAATTTCGGGGCGTAGTTGACCTTGTAACCCTTGAGGCGCGCATTTGGAATGAGGCCGATTATGGCATGACCTATAAGGTAATCCCCATCCCAGCTGAGCTGCAGGGCGAGGTAGAGAAATGGCGTGCCTTCCTTTTGGAATCGGTAGCCGAGTACGACGACGCCTTGTTGGAGAAATACCTAAGCGATCCCGCCTCCATTACGCCTGAGGATATTCGGCGCGCCATTCGGCGGGGTACTATCCAGATGGAGCTTTTCCCTGTACTGGCTGGCTCTGCCTTCAAGAATAAAGGGGTGCAATCCCTACTGGATGCCGTATGTGCCTATCTTCCATCGCCTACCGAGGTAAAACCCGCCTCGGGCCTAAACCCTAAAACCGAACAGGTAGAAACGCGCCCAGCGGATCCAAATGCCCCCTTTGCCGCGCTAGCTTTCAAGATCGTAACAGACCCCTTCGTGGGTAAGCTAACTTTTATCCGTGTCTACTCTGGCACTTTGCGCGCTGGCTCCTATGTGCTCAATACACGCACAGGTCAGAAGGAACGCATCAGTCGCTTGGTGCAGATGCATGCCAATAAGCAGAATCTTATAGAGGAGGTTTCAGCGGGGGATATTGCGGCAGTAGTGGGCGTGCGCGAGGTGCGTACAGGCGATACGCTCTGCGACGAAGCCCATCCAATTGCGTTGGAAGCCATGACTTTTCCTGAGCCCGTCATCCAAAAGGCTATAGAACCCAAGACCCAAGCCGACTCCGACAAACTTTCCCTAGCCCTCTCCAAGCTCTCGGAAGAGGACCCCACCTTCCGCTTTTGGGTAGATGAGGAATCCCTCCAAACAATTATCGCTGGGATGGGTGAGCTCCACTTAGAGATTATCGTGGACCGTCTGCGGCGGGAGTTCAAGGTGGAAGTCAATGAAGGCGAGCCCCAAGTAGCCTACCGCGAAACCATTACAACCAGCGTGGTGCATCGGGAGCTCTTTAAGAAGCAAACCGGTGGGCGAGGTAAATACGCCGACGTGGTGATTGAATTCTCGCCTTTAGAAAAAGGCCACTTTGAGTTCATCAATGAAATTAAAGGTGGGGTAATTCCGAAGGAGTTTATTCCCGCCGTAGAGAAAGGCATCCGACAAGCGATGAATGATGGCATTATTGCGGGCTATCCAGCGACCGGCATACGCGCCCGACTCTTTGATGGGGGCTTTCATGAAGTAGACTCGGATAGCCTCTCCTTTGAGATTGCGGCCCGCTATGCGTTCCGCGAGGGCTGCCGAAAGGCCAACCCTATTCTCTTGGAGCCCATCATGAAGGTAGAAGTAGAGACGCCGGAGGAGTACATGGGCGGGATTGTAGGCGATCTCAATCGGCGCCGCGGCCAGATAACGGGCATGACGGCGCGCGGCGGCCTCCAAGTCGTGACGGCCTTGGTGCCCCTTAAAGAGCTTTTTGGGTATGTTACCCAGCTTCGTACGCTCTCTTCAGGCCGTGCTTACGCCGTCATGGAATTTTCCCATTACCAGCCCGTGCCTCCGCACATCCAAGAACACATCGTTGCGCAGGCTAAAGGCATACGCGAAAAAGAATCCGTGTAGATACTATGATGATCCAGCGTATCCGAATAAAGCTTAAGTCTTACGATCACACGCTGATAGACCGCTCGGCGGAAAGGATTGTAAAGGCGGTCAAAGCGGTAGGGGCTGTGGTAAAAGGGCCTATCCCCCTGCCTACAGAGAAAATGCTCATTACGGTCAATCGCTCCCCTCACGTCAATAAAGAGTCACGCGAGCAGTTTCAAATCAAGTATCATCGGCGCCTTATAGACATCTATAATAACCTTCGCGACGTGGTATATGAAATCGTCAAATTAGACCTCCCGGAGGGCGTGGAGGTGGAAATCAAGGGCTCGTAGTATGCTCGGACTTTTAGGACGAAAGGTAGGCATGACTACCTTTTTTACGCCTGAGGGAGACATAGGATGCACGGTAATTCAGGCAGGCCCATGTCCCATTGTGAATTTGCGTACTAAGGAGAAGGATGGCTATACGGCCTTGCAACTGGGTTTTGAACGTGTGAAGCCCTCGCGTCTCAATAAGCCCCTCTTAGGCTACTATAAGGTGCAGGGGGTGGAGCCTGTGCGCCTCCTGCGCGAATTCCGCGTGCCCTCCATAGAGGGCTATCAGATAGGGCAAGTGTTAGATGTGACGCTCTTTTCGGAGGGCGATGTTGTGTCGGTTACGGGTTGGACTAAAGGGCGCGGGTTCGCTGGCGTAGTAAAGCGCCATGGTTTTCGCGGCGTGGGGGGACGCACACATGGGCAGCACAACCGCGAGCGTCACCCAGGCTCCATGGGGTCTAACACCTTCCCCGGTCGCGTGTGGAAAGGCAAACGGCTCGCTGGCCGCTACGGCAACGAACGCGTTACGATAGAAAACCTTAGGGTGCTCAAGATTATTCCAGAGAAAAATATCCTCGTGGTCTCGGGTTCGGTGCCGGGGCCGCGCGGCGGGCTTCTTATTATTCAAAAGTAGCTATGGAGCTTCAGGTATATTCGGCGGAGGGCGTGCCTACGGGGCTGACTTTGCCTGTGCCGACATGGCTCTTAGAGTTTAAGCCTCACAGGCATCTTATTTATCTGGATGTCAAACGGATTTTAGCTGCGGCGCGCCAGGGCACGCATAAAACTAAAACGCGCGGCGAGGTCAAGGGAAGCAAACGCAAGCTCTATCGGCAGAAGGGTACGGGGCGGGCCCGCATGGGCTCTATTCGTAATCCGATTCGGCGGGGTGGCGGTACCGTGCACGGCCCCGTACCGCGCACCTATCACCTCCATCTCAACGAAAAAGAAAAGCGCCTGGCTCGGCTAAGCGCTTTTGTGCTACACCTTCAAGCCAATAGCCTCTGGGTAGTAGACCAGCTTCGGTATGAGCGCCCAAAGACTAAACTTTTTGCCAACCTCCTGCGACAACTAGGTTGGGAGGGTACACCGCTGCAGGTTTATACAGACGGTTATAATCCTACCGCTTACCTCTCAGGCCGTAATATTCCTAATGTGGCTATTGTGCCAGCCTCCCAGTGGAATACCTACGCTATGGCTCGAGCGCGCCACCTTCTGTGGGAGAAAAGGGCCCTGGAAAACCTCTTCCAAACTCTACAACCATGAGACAAATTCTTATCAAGCCGCTTTTTACGGAAAAGGCTGTAGCCCTTTCTAAGCGGAAAACCGCCCAAGAAGCCTATACCTATGTTTTCAAAGTTCATAGAGACGCCACCAAGCCTGAGATAGCCGCCGAAGTAGAGCGCCTGTATGGCGTGCCAGTGGCCGAAGTGCGTACAGCTATCCTCCCAGCCCGTATCCGCCCCCGTTATACGCGAAAGGGCATTCAGGTAAGTCGAACCCCCTCCTACAAGAAGGCCTATGTGAAGCTCAAGCCAGGCCATACCATTAACCTCTACGAGAACCTCTAAGCCTATGGGAATTCGCAAATACAAGCCTACCTCGCCGGGGCGCCGTTGGATGTCGGTTTCGGATTTCTCCGAAATCACGCGCAGTGAGCCCGAGAAAAGCCTTCTGCGCCCCTATAAGAAAAGTGGCGGCCGAAATAATCAAGGTCGCCGCAGCGCGCGCTATATCGGAGGTGGGCATAAGCGGCGCTACCGCGTTATAGATTTTCGGCGGGATAAGTGGGGCATTCCCGCTAAAGTAGCCAGTATAGAATATGACCCTAATCGCACGGCGCGCATCGCCCTGTTGCATTATGTAGATGGAGAGAAGCGCTACATTTTAGCGCCGGCTGAGCTTAAGGTGGGCGATGTGGTAATGAGCGGCCCTGAAGCCGAACCCAAAGTAGGTAATGCCCTACCCCTGCGTAATATTCCTCTGGGTACGTTTGTGCATAATATAGAGCTTCAGCCGGGTCATGGCGGGAAGCTCGTGCGGGCAGCGGGTACAGCCGCTCAGCTCATGGGTAAGGAAGAAAAATATGCCGTGCTCAAAATGCCCTCAGGTGAAATTCGGCGCATTCCTATAGATTGCTACGCTACCATAGGCGTACTAAGTAATGCCGATCATATCAATATCTCTATTGGCAAGGCAGGGCGCAGCCGCTGGCTGGGCCGCCGGCCGCGTACGCGCGGGGTAGCTATGAATCCGATAGATCACCCGATGGGTGGCGGCGAAGGGCGGCACTCGGGCGGCCATCCGCGCTCCCGAAAAGGTCTCTACGCCAAAGGCAAAAAGACCCGCAACCCCAAGAAGCCTTCCCAAAAGCTAATTATTAGTAGGCGCAAATCCGGTAAAACTAAATAGCTATGGCACGCTCTCTCAAAAAAGGTCCTTACGTCCATCCAAAGCTTCTCAAAAAGATCCAACAGCTCAACGCCACGCGTACGAAAAAAGTCATCAAGACGTGGGCGCGAGCCTCTATGATTACGCCAGACTTTGTAGGGCATACAATTGCCGTGCATAACGGTAAGCAATTCATCCCTATTTACATTACGGAAAATATGGTGGGCCATCGGCTTGGGGAGTTTGCGCCCACGCGTACCTTCCGCGGGCATCCCGGACAGAAGACCGATAAAAAGAAATAATTCTATGGCGCTTACGCGTAAGGAAAAGCTGGCCCAAGGGCTACCCAAGCCTTATCAGGGTAATCGCAAGCGGCTACGCGCCCAGCGGCTTAAGGAAGAGCGCAAGAAGCTGTACTATGCGATTTATCGGGGTTGTCCCTATCCGGCGCGGAAGGTTCGGCTTGTTGCGGATCTTATTCGCGGTCAATCGGTAGAGAAAGCCCTGGCTTACCTCAAACTTTCGCGCCGATGGGCAGCTAAGGCGGTACTCAAGGCCCTACGCTGCGCTATTAACGACTGGGAGCAAAAAACGGGTGGCGCTGGCGACTTAGAGGCCTTGCGAGTGGTGCGCATAGAGATAGATGGCGGGCCTTTCCTCAAGCGCTACCAGCCGGCGCCCCAAGGTCGTGCCCACCCCATCCGCAAACGAACCTCTCATATCCGCATATACCTCGGCTAAGTATGGGACAGAAAACGCATCCTATTGGCTTTCGGCTCGGCATCACTAAGGGCTGGTTCTCCAACTGGTATGCCGGCCGGTACATGACGCCTTTCATCATCCTGGATGAGCTTTTTCGCCAATATTTGGAAAAAAATTACCCTAAGGCTAAAATTTCACGCGTGCATATCCACCGAACCATCACGCGGGATGTAATTCAGACGCGGGTGATCATATATGCGGCGCGGCCGCGTGAGCTTATAGGGGGTAAGGAGGCCCTTACCATTCGCCGTATTGAGAATGACCTCAACCGTATTGTGCGCCGCTTTAACAAGGACTATCGGCAGGTACTGATAGGCAAGCAGATAGAACAGGGGCGCTTAGTAGAAATTCGGCCAGTAGATAGTACGGGGGTACCTTTACTACCGCCGGTGCATAGCTCCAGTCAAGGCGAGGTGCGCATCATACACCATAAACTTGCGATAGAAGTGATGGAGGTGGTACAACCTGAGCTGGATGCGGTAATTGTGGCCAAAACTATTGCGGAGCAGCTAGAGGCGCGCCTGTCCCATCGCCGGGTCATGAAAGCGGCGGTAGCCCAGGCCATGCGTGCGGGCGCCGAAGGGATAAAGATTCGTTGCACTGGCCGACTGGGCGGCGCCGAAATGTCCCGCTCCGAAGAGTACCGTGAAGGCCACATCGCCCTGCAGACTCTGCGCTCGGATATTGATTACGCCACGGCTACCGCCCATACGATTTATGGAGCTATTGGCGTCAAGGTATGGATCCTCAAAGGCACGCTCTACGGTAAGGTGGATCTTTTCCCCCATACTAAGGAGTCAGGGCGAATGGTAGCCGAAGGCCGAAAAGGCGAACGCGCCAAATCCAAAAAGAAATAGCCTATGCTTCAGCCCAGACGCACAAAATACCGCAAAGAGCAGAAAGGGAAGCTCCTGCACGAAGGCACGGTACGGGGCCTGGCTTCCCGAGGTAATCAGGTGGCCTTTGGCTCGTTTGGGCTCAAGGCGGTGGAAGGCGGGCTTATTACCGCCCGTCAAATAGAGGCGGCGCGCGTGGCCCTTACACGCTACCTCAAGCGAGAAGGCAAAATTTGGATTCGTATCTTTCCTCATAAGCCTATCACCCGGAAGCCATTAGAAGTGCGGATGGGAAAAGGCAAAGGGAATGTGGAATTCTATGCGGCAGTGGTTAAGGCGGGCACCGTGCTGTTTGAATGCGAAGGCGTAAGCGAAGCGGCGGCGCGCGAGGCTATGCGCTTAGCTGCCCATAAGCTGCCTATCCGAGTTCGTTTCGTTCGTCGAGTGGACTATGAAGGCTAAAGAGCTGCGAGCCTATTCGCTTCATGAGCTCCATCAGCTTCTGCACCAGAAGCGAAAGGAGCTGTATGAGTTACGCTACAAGAATGCCCAGAGCCCTTTGCCCAAGGCGGGGTCTCAAATCCCCGCGCTGCGGCGCGATATTGCCCGTATTCTTACCGTCCTAAATGAGAAGCGTCATGAGCGAAACCGTACTCGCCAATAAATCGCCTCAAAGAGGGCGTCGTAAAGAATTTGTGGGCGTCGTGGTAAGCAACCGCATGCAGAAAACTATCATCGTGCGTGTAGAGCGCACCGAGATACATCCCCTGTACAAGAAGCCCGTGCGAAGATTTCGTAAATTTGTCGCCCATGACGAGCGTCAGGAGGCGCAGGTGGGAGACCTGGTTCGGATTATGGAGACCCGTCCGCTCAGCCGCACTAAGCGCTGGCGGCTGGTGGAGATTCTCCAAAAAGCCAAGTAGCCTATGATTCAGCAGGAGTCGCGCCTAGCCGTTGCGGATAATACAGGGGCGCGGGAGCTTCTATGCATTCGGGTGCTGGGGGGTAGCAAGCGTCGCTATGGCGGCTTAGGAGATGTAATTGTAGCCTCGGTAAAAGATGCTATTCCAAATGGCCTAGTGAAAAAAGGCGATGTAGTCAAAGCCGTAATCGTGCGTACCCGTCGGGCTTACCGCCGGCCTAATGGCACCTACATTCGTTTTGAGGATAATGCGGCCGTAATCATCAATAATGAAGGGGAACCGCGCGGATCACGCATTTTTGGCCCTGTAGCGCGTGAGCTGCGAGACAGAGGCTTCATGAAAATCGTCTCCTTAGCTCCCGAGGTGCTATGAGTCGTACCCGTTTTGTGCCAAAGCTTCACATCCGGCGAGGTGATTTAGTAAAAGTTCTTTCGGGTAAGGATAGGGGTAAAACAGGGCGGGTGATACGCGTCTTCCCTAAAAAGGGCTTAGCTATTGTAGAGGGGGTGGCCTTGGTAAAAAAGCGGGTGCGCAAAAGCCAGCGGTATCCCCAAGGCGGGGTAATTGAAGTAGAAAGGCCGATCCCGGTGTGTAAGCTTCAAGTGA
>JANXCX010000003.1 GCA_025059535.1 Bacteroidia bacterium | reverse complement strand
TTACCGACATAGGCGACCCCTACAACCTCAAGCCCGTCTCCCTTGAAGAAATAATTCGCGTCGCTAATGAAGCCGAACCCAAACTTACCCGGATATTCACCGAGCTTGTAGCCGAGCTGTAATAGTTCTTTTTGGGCCTCTTCTAGCGCAGCCCACCCGCCTTCTGGCCACGCTGTCGGATACGGCAGGAGGGGAGGGGATTTTGTACTATCCCTCTTACATCCCTTGGTATGATCCCTTGGATACGGCCGCGCAATGGAATTTTCGGCTGAGTTACTTCAAGCCTTTCTGGGCATGGTGGCAAGGCTTACCCATTTATGAAACGGACCTACCGCCTCTCGTGCCTGCTTCTCAGGAGGCCTATTTGCTTCGCACCGCACCGCTCCTTTGGACCTCTAGGCCTTTCTCGCGCGTGCGATTTGACCAGGCTACCCGCCGTACCCAGCTCCTTTCGGTCTGGCATGGCCAAACCTTCCGAAAACGAGGCGGCCTAAGCCTAGCCTACCAGCGACGCCTGCGCGAAGGGGAATACTTCGGCCAGCTTACGGACCACTACGGCGCCGCGGCTACCTTTTACCTGCGTCCAAAGCATTTCTGGCTTCAGGCTAAAGCGGCTTGGAATCAACTGCAAGACGGCATAAATGGAGGGGTACTTTATGAGGATTCGCCCTATACGGCTTTTCAAAAAGAGAGTCAGCCTGTGCGCTTCCCTCAGGGAAGCTGGCGCCGATGGTACAGAGCGGCTGAGGTAGCCAGTGGGGCAGCTATAGGCCCATTTCACCTGACGGGCACAGGCAAAATAGAAGAAGACCGGCTGCAGGCCTATTTCCTCCCCGCCCGCCGGGCGGAATCGCCCTTGGGTTTAGATACAACCCAGGTAGAGTGGGGAGCTTTACTGCTTCGGCATACGCTGCGCGCCAGTGCTACCTTTTCAAAATACGCCCAACTAAGCTGCACTTGGCAGGCTGTCAGAGGAAAGGCTTTTCAGCCTTCTGTCTCCTGGCGCGCCACAGCCCTCTTAGTAGAAGCCGCTTGGCAAAGCCGCCTTCTATACCTACGTCTAGGCCACCTGCGCTGGCTTTCCTATTCGGCTCCTGAACCCGCCACTTGGCTAGAAGGCCGACTTAGCTTAGGTCCTTCCCAAGTAGGCTTTATGGGGCTTAGCCGAAACCTACCCTGGCTCTTTTACCAGACCGCTTATACTACCCACCCCCCTACCAATGAACGCCTAGGCACGGTCTGGATAGCCTACAACCTCACCCATCGGGATAGCCTGCTGCCTCCTTTAGAGCTGCGGCTCTGGTACACCCGCTACGCTCCTTTATGGTTAGACTGGCGTCCTCAGTCAGGCCAAGCCGTAGGCCTAACCCTCCGAGGCGGCCTAGCCTATCGCTTTCTGGGTATGGCTACTTTCTTCCAACTGCAGCACCTTTCTACTTACCCCATGCTTCTACCCGCGGCAAGTGGGTGGGTTCAAGTATTCCTCAGAGGTAGGCTCAAGGGCCGTGAGCCTATTTATCATGTCGGGGTGCGCCTAAGCGGTTTTAGCCCCTTTCGCCCGCCTTTTTACGAACCCGTTTTAGGCCTATTTTACACTCAATCTCCTACCCCCTTACAGCCCTCTCAACTCTGGATAGAACCTTTCCTAGCTATCTTCATTCGCCGGGTAGTAGTGTATCTCAAATTAGAGCATGCGACGGAAGGGCTATGGCAAGACGGCTACTTTCTCACTGCCTGGTATCCCATGCCGGGGCGGGTATTTGGTTTCGGGGTGCAGTGGGATATATACGACTAGGGCAGCAGGGGCGCTAAGGGTAAGCGGATAAAGTCACCCGCAGAGGGGCAGCTGGTGCTTTTGGCTTGTTTTCTTTCTGCGTGCCAAAGGGTGGCAGGCGAGTAAGCCAGTAGATAAGAGGCAGGGCCCTCTTTCACGACCCGCTACTGCGCTGGTAAAATGTCGGTGGCTTATAGCCTAAAAGCGGCTCTAAAATAGCCTTTTGTTCTGGCGACCAACTTATGCGCTCGTAGTATTCCCGCAGCGTTTGCTGAAAGCGCTTCTGCTGAAGCCAATATTCAACTACCTCGCGTGCAGTGCCGGCAAGCCGACTATTGAAGTGTAGGAGAGCCTCAAATAGGTGAGGTAGCAAGGTAGGCGGCAGCATATTTAGGGCCTTAAAGGCGCGCAGGGCATTCTGGCGCGTGCGAAACTCAAAGGAAGGGCTAGCCAAATCCACGAGTCGCTCTACGGCGCGACTATCCCCTTGTGCGGCCGCCAGCTCTAGCCGCTTCACTTCTACATTTCGGCCCACTAAGCCAACCGATGAAGCGGTAAGCTGCAGGTAGGCCCCCACGCGTCGCGGAAAGGCCTCGCTAAGCCGCTCCAACGCTAAAGCCTGTACTACATAGGAAGAGTCGCGGAGTAAATTTTCTAAGGCCGGCCGTAGGGTGGCTGGAAGGGGATTCAGATGGGCCAGAAGGGCAAAGCGCACCTGAGGGTGCGGATCTTGAAGGGCTTCTTGAAAAAAGCTTTGCAGACGGCTATCCTGGGTCAGCTGGGCTACAATCTCCGCGCGTAGGGCCCAGAAACGCTCCCGCTTGTAGGCGCGCAGAAGGGCTTCCCGCTTGGCCGCCACTGGCACATTCCGCAGGGCTATCAGCGCATCATACCTATCCAGCAGCTCGGGCGCCCCCTCCAATTGCAAAAGAAGCTCTTCCACTCCCTTTTCAAAGGTAACCTGCTTAAGAATGTAGCCCCCCTCATCAAAGAGCACAAATGCAATCGGCTTGCGAGCAGGATTGGAAATTTCCACCACTTCTTGGGGTCGCGCTATCCACACCCGCGCCGTATCCGCCGTACCATCCCGATAATACACGGCTATCTTAATGGGCATTTGGAAAAGCCCTATGCTGCTATCTTGAATCTGTTCAATGAAAATCTGCGTATAGGCTTTACCGCC
Source organism: Bacteroidia bacterium (assembly GCA_025059535.1). GTDB lineage: Bacteria > Bacteroidota > Bacteroidia > SpSt-205 > SpSt-205 > SpSt-205. Next base: position 57,945 of record JANXCX010000003.1, on the reverse strand, counting down.
CCGTTCTATACTCTGGTAGCGTAGGCGGTAATGCGGCTCACCGCCCCGATAGAGCCACTGCCGAAAGAACCATTCTGGACTAAGGCCAGCGGCATCCTGAAAGGCTTGATACAAATCATTCGTTTCTACTAGGCCATACGGGTGCTGACGCAGGTAGTGAGTAATGACTTTCCTAAAGACGGCTTCCCCAAAGACGTAGCGCATCATGTCCAATACCGCAGCGGCTTTTTGGTAGATGCGAGCATAGCCGGCATTGGGATGGACGATAGCCAAAGTATCTTTTCGGCCTGCGGCCAAGGCCATGTTATGCTCGGTACGACGCCCCCAGGCATAGACCTCTGGGCCAAAAAGCTGTCCCATAAGCCAGCGCGCGTAGTAGGTGGCAAAACCTTCCTGAAGCCACATATGGGCGGCTGACCGCGCCGTTACATAATTGCCAAACCACTGATGACTCAGCTCATGCGCATTTACCTCTACATAGCTGCGATCCAAGTAGGCCCGCTCATCCACATGGAAGAAATCGCCGAAGATGGTTGCGGTGGTATTCTCCATAGCCCCGTAGATATAGTCGGCTACGGGGACCTGCGCATACTTCTCCCACGGAAAAGGTACTTCTAGCTCCGCTTCTAACTTTTCCACCATCTCCACGCTGTAGCGGTAAGTAGGCTCGAGGCAACACTCTTTGCGGTCGGGATAGTAGTAAAGCCAGAGCGGCAGGCCGCGTCGGGTAGTCCGACGTTCAACGCCATACTCCCCTATGGCTATCATAAGTAGGTACAGACTATGGGGTTTCTGCATGCGGTAGTGCCAGGTGAGGCTACCGTCAGGGTTACGCAGGGTGTCTAATAGGGTGCCATTGGAAAGGACTTGGTAGCGGCTATCAAAAGTGATGAGCGTTTCGGTAATAAGCTTGTCATTTGGGTCGTCGTAACAGGGAATCCAGTAGCGGTGGTCGTAGGCCTGGCCTTGCGTCCAGATTTGCCGCCGCGCCCGACCCGTAGGGTCATTCCACCCGATAAAGTAAAGCCCCTTGCGCGGCTTAGCCATGTAACGAATACTAACCGAATCTAGTTTGCTCTCTTCCAGCGGCCGGGGGAACTTCAATATCAGTTTCTCCCCAGTATAATCAAAGGGTATGGACTGGTCCCGATAGCGCACCTCCTCTATTTGCAGCTTGACGGCGTCCAGAGCTAGCGTCTCAAGATTAGGGCGTAAGGGCTGAAATACAAAGGTAGCCAAGCCATATACCACCCCGCGCTCAGGCGCAAAACGTACGACAAGACGCAAATGCTGCATATCTACCTGCCGCTCACGCGGGATAAAGCTCTGAGCGCTTAGAAAAAGGCTTCCGAGCCAACCGAGAGTAGCCCGCATAGGGCAAAAGTACCACGCAACTGTGGGGTGGTTTGGCTTTTGGGTTAGGGGTGGATTTCCTTATCTTTGCGGCCATATGCGCCTAATTAGGTTATTCCTACTGGGGCTTGTAGGCATAGCCTCGCTGTATGGAAGCGCTACACCCCCTTATTCTACCCCTCTTAATCCGCCTTCTGTAGTAGTTAGTAGGCCACAAGGGAAGCGGTCTCTCTGGCAAACCATCCGGACCAAAACTACCCGATTCTGGCAAGCGGTCAAGCGCCTCTTCCAGTCTGACCAAGAGCTAATTCGCCTTCTCATAATTGTAGCCATTATAGCTATAGCCATTAGCATAGTAATTTGGCTGACCCCTTGGCCTGTAAATGTGATTGTATCCCTTATAGGCCTGATTATTCTCCTAATCTTCCTCCTGCGCTATCTGAAAGTCTAGGTCTCTTATCAAGCTCAACGGATTGTTCCTTCATCCGAGGCGCGCACAGATTGAATAGGGCAAAAGCTTAGGTAGAGGTGCCGAGCTGCCCTTCTTGATTGTGCTTATCTTTGTTTCGGCCTGGAGTGGCTTCTTCTGCACCCGTAGCTCAATTGGATAGAGCACCAGACTTCGGATCTGGCGGTTGGGGGTTCGAGTCCTCCCGGGTGCGCTATGCAGCGGTATGTTCTGGAAGGGGTAATAAGGACGAAAGTAGGCACGGCCGAAGCGCGCCGTTACCGCCGCCAGCACCAAGTGCCCTGTAGCCTCTACGGAAAAGGCCTAAACATCCCCTTTCTCCTCCCCGAAAATGAAGCACGCAAAGTGGTATTCACCCCCCACGTTTATTTCTTTGAACTGCATTTAGAGGGGAAAAGTTACACGGCCATTTTACGCGAGTATCAGCTTCATCCTGTCCACGACTATGTACTGCATTTGGATTTTATGGCATGCGATTTGGAGGATGTGGTAACTATCCCTCTCCCCGTCAAGCTGGTAGGTCTGGCGGAGGGAGTTCAGATGGGCGGCAAACTTGTGCCTTTAGTGCGGCGGCTGCGCGTACGCGGCAAAGTCAAAGATCTCCCGCCCGCGCTGGAGATAGACATTTCAAGCCTCAAGCTGGGCAAAACTCTTACCGTAGCTAAAGTCAATATACCAGGCTTAGAGATTGTGGCTTCGCCGGATACGGGAATTGCACGGGTAGAAGTGCCGCGCGCGCTACGCACTCAGAGCTAGAGCTTTGCGCTTACTGCTTCACTATACGCTCTTTTTGGGCTTAGGTCTTGCAGGCGGCTTAGGCTTAGCCTACTGGCGGCAAAGGGCAGCGGAGGCGAAAGAAGGCAAGGAGGAACAAACTCTCCTAGTGGAGCGCCTCACGGCCTTAGGCCAATTAGAACTGCTGGCCTATCAAGTGCGCGACGTAGTGCGACGGGAATGGCGGTATAATCTGCCATTGGCTCGCTCACGCCTTCTTATCATCCTCACGGGCGAAGCGCGTATTTGTATGGATTTTGCCCAGATTCGCATCCAGGAAGCCGACTGGCGCCAGCGCACGCTGAAATTAGCCCTGCCCCCGCCCTATGTATGTCAGGTACGGATTGACCCGCAGAGCATTCAAGTGTATGAGGCCGACTTTTCTTTTCTAGAGTGGTGGCGTAGTGGGGAAGCGGAGCGACTGCGTGAGCTCCTCACAGCAGCTCAGGAAACGCTAAGAGTGCGTATCAGCCAGCATTTCCCCCAGGCGGCCGCCCAAGCCCAAGCGGAACGACTCCTATCCCGATTATGCCATGAAATGGGCTGGGAAAAGGTAAGTTTTCACTCGCCTACCCCTCCGTGAGCCGCAGCTCGTTTTACTCTCTCGTTCTTTAGGCGGCTAACCTGCCAGCCCTTTTATACACACCCCAGGATGACTTACTAAGAAGCCCTCGTCTCGAGCTCAAAACTGGCTCCTGCTACCCTCAATAAAGCCTCTCAGGCAGCCTCATACGGATAAGGCAAACTCAAGCTGATTATGGCGGAAAATCTCCTTGCGCAAGAGTTTGGGATAGGTAGCACTTTCCAAGAAAGGCAGGGTGGCTTTGAGCTTTTCCCACAGGGGCTTGTGCTCCAGAGGCAGACGGAGGCTTTCCTTGGCGGCCTCGGCGATGCGCAGAAGAAGCTGGTAACTAGGGAGGCAATCCGGAATATGCTGAGGATGGCGCCAGCGGTCCACGGCTTGGCCAGCCGCATCTAGACGACTTTTAGGTAGATAAAACCAGTCCGTAGGGGTCATTTGCAGCCACTGGCGGGCCGGCGCCACCGTCTGTGCCTGCCCAGCGAAATTTATATAGGTGCCAAAGCTCTCTAGGTGCGTGGCGGCGGGCAAGCCCCACGTAAGCCGCTCAAAGCCCGAAATAAGCTGGTAAAGGTGAGCCACTACGGGAAGGTCAGGCGGCAAGTGCGGCAGAAGCTCTTCAAGGGCCTTATCATCCTCCACCCAATAAAGCAGCGTGTATTGGCCTGTTTGAAGACGAGCCTGCAGCTCTTCCAGCGAAATAGGCTGGAAGCCTAGCGCCTCGGCCCCTGTGGCGTTCGGGGTGCGATCGTCGCGACGTAAAAGGTTATCACCCCAACCCGGTTGAATATGGGGCACATAGAGGAGAGAACCTTGGGGCGCAAAGCGCTGCGCAAACTCCCGGAATACGTATAGCGTCTCTACGCTGGCATAGGCGGAGCCTACGAAAAGGATACGTCCCGTGTGCTGAAGAAGGAGTTGGGCTATCTCCTGGATACCTTCTTCCCACCCCACAGGCACCCCGCCTTGGCGCCTGAGCCCAGACGCGCGGGCCTCGTTGTACTTCTCGTAATCCAATCGCCCTTCGTCGCAGAGCCAATACTGATTGATGGCTAAATTTTTACGGGGGGTAAAGCGCATGACAAGGTTGTCGCGCACCCACACGTAGGCGTTGCAACCACGGGCGCAACCTGTACAGATAGTGGGGCTGTAATTCATTTCCCAGGGACGGGCTTTGAACCGGTGGGCGGCACTGGTAAGAGCGCCCACAGGGCAGATATCTACCGTATTGAGCGAGTAGGGGTCATCAAAAGGCTGTCCGTTAGCCGTAGCAGGATAGTTTTGATTGCCGCGCTGGATAATCGTAAGCTGACGCGTGCCCGAGATTTCTTCCGTGAAACGCACACAGCGCGTACAATTGATACAGCGCTCGGCATCCAGAATCACCCGCGGCCCTAGGCGAATCCGCTTGGGCTTATGTACCTTTTGCTCCTCAAAGCGGGAGCCTTCCGGACCATACTTATAGGTCCATATTTGGAGGGGACACTCGCCAGCCTGATCGCAGATAGGGCAGTCCAGCGGATGATTGATAAGGAGGAATTCCAAAATGGCCTGCTGGGTTTGACGCACTACTTCGGAGGTACGATGCGTGCGCACGTGCAGATCAGGCACAAGGTCCGTGGTACAGGAAGGCGTAGGCTTAGGTCCCCAGGCGATTCGGAGGGAGCCATCGGCCTCCCGTATATATTCGCCCGTCTGCCTGTCCTTCACTGGCAGACCGGTCTCCACGAGACACATGCGGCAATTGGCCGGTATACTTAACGCCGGATGGTAGCAGAAAAAAGGTATCTCTATGCCATGCTCCAGACAGAATTGGAGGAGCTTGGCCGGCTTTTCGTACGCAAAGGGCTTGCCATCTATGTAAATGGTCGGCATGCAACAAACATAACGCTTTTTAGGCCGCCATGTGTTTGGCTTGCACTAGAAGGCGGGAGCGATATAGGCTGTAATTCACCTCAAAGCCCACCAGCAGCACGATAGAAAGCCAATAAAACCACACCATCAGCGCAATTACTGCCGCAATACTGCCGTAGAATCGGCTAAAGTTGGCCACCGCTAAAAAATACCACGAGAGAAGCTTCATAGCAGCACCTAGCAGAAAGGTGGCTAATAGCGCCCCTGGTGAGATCCAATAAGGCAGACTGCGGCGCGGCAAAGCAGCCCGATACATAATTTCTATGGCTGAGGCCACAAGAAGGAAAAGCAGAAGGAATTCTCCCGTACCCAGGAGTATAGCGATAGCTGGCCCTACGGGGGAGTGCAGCAGCTTAGCCCACAGCCACGCCAGGTGATGATGATACACAAAGGTGAATAGAAGGTTGGCTATTACAAGAAGCAGAAGCAGGAAAACTAGGCCTAAGGCCCGCAGCCAAAGCTGCCAAAAAGGTGGCTGGGGAAGATCCTCATGAAAGAAAGCCCGCAGCATCGCTAGCATGCCCTGCCATAGCGAATAAAACGCCAGCAAAAAGGAGGTAGAAAGCAGGGTGAAGTTACGGCGGCTATATACCTCCTCAAATACTACATCATGTACGAGCTGATAGACAGGCGGTGGAAGCACAGCGCCTAACTGGTTCTGGAAAAGGGCTTCAAACCGCTCAAAAGGCAGGTAGCTGATAAGGGCCATGGCAAAGAGGAGGCCTGGAAAAAGCGCGAAAAAGAAACTAAAAGCCATGGCACTCCCGCGCAAGGTAAAGGTTGGGTGGGTAATATTGCGCCAAAAAAGGTAGGCCACACTACCCAAGCGTACCCCCGAAAAGCCAGGCAATTCCAGATGTCCGACCAGCCTAAGAATTAGCCAAAGCCAGCGCTTCATAAAAGGCTTGGGGAGGTCGGCAGGGCCGCCAGCTATGCCGGTCAATAAATACCAGAACTACCTCCGCTTCGGCCAGTAGTTCGGTTGCGCGATAGATGGCGTGGTGGAAGTGGAGGCGGGTTTGTGGGGGGGCTAATAGGCGTGTTTCCAGTCGTAGCTCATCATCATAGCGCGCGGGGCGGTGGTAAGTAATCCGAAAGTGGCGAACTGGCAAGAGGATACCCATTGTGCGTTCCATCTCCGCATAGGTAAGTCCGAAGCGGCGCAGCCATTCGGTACGAGCCACTTCACAGTAGACCGCATAATGGGCGTAATACACTACGCCCATCTGGTCGGTTTCGGCATAACGCACGCGCAGACGCACCTCATGGGGCTGCGCCCAAAAAGGCTTTTCTACCTCTTCTGGGCCAGCCATCGGTTAAGCGAACGCTGATAGGCGCGCGCCTTTACCAGATGTTCGGGATAGGTCGCCGAAAAGTCATGGTAGCCTGAGCCGTCCGGGCGCGCACAGAAGTAGAGATAGCGGCTGGGCTTATAGTGTAGCACCGCCTCTATACTCTCTAAAGACGGCGTGCCAATAGGGCCGGGCGGAAGACCACGACGACGGTAAGTATTATAGGGGGATTCCACTTCCAGCATACGCTTCGTAACGCGGGTGATATTGAAGTTGCCTAAGGCATAAATCACAGTAGGATCGGCTTGGAGAGGCATTCCCAGCCGCAGGCGGTTCAGGTAGACCCCTGCAATAAGGGGCTTTTCGTCGTGTCGGCAGGTTTCGTATTCTAAAATAGAGGCCAGGGTAATTACTTCAATGGGCGTAAAACCTAAGGCAGCTGCGGCTTGCCGGCGGGCTGCATTCCAAAAGCGATCGTAGTTCTCCTTCATGCGCTCAATAAAGCGCACAGGCGAAATAGTCCAATACACCTCGTACACGTCGGGTAAGAAAATAGCCAGCCAGGTATAAGCGTTTAGGCCCAGCTTTTCCCAAGGGTAAGAGGCGAAGGTAAGGGCCCACTGAGCCGAATCATAGGCCAGATGCGTACCTAGAAAACGGGCCAAATGGCCCGGACTGCGCTGAGGGGGTAGATAGAGGCGCAAGGGCGTCTGGCGGCCCTGATGCAAGCGCAGCCAAGCCTCCAGCGCAGACATCTGAGGGGTAAGTTCGTAGTAACCCGGAGCTAAATCCTTATATCGTACCAGCCAGTGCCAGAGGGTGTAAAAGGGGAAAAAGGTCGCTACCTTGGCTTGGGTATCGCACCGTGCGGCGGTCGCTAAGGGCAGCCAAACCTTCTCCACCTTGCTGAGGGAGAGCTTAGCCGTAAGCTGTAGAAGAGCGAAGCTCCCTATCCCAGCCAAGCCAAGGAAAGAAGCAGCTATCCACCCAGTCTTCTTTCGGTTCAATCTCAGGTGTAATTTTCTACGAGTCATAGCCAGCGAGCCGCCGTTGGAGCCGTTTCTGAGCTAGATGAAGGGATAGGGGCAGTGGCGAACCCCAGTACCCCGTCCGCCGCCGCACCACTAGCTCCGAAAGCTCTTCCGAATTTAGGGCGTGGAGAGGCTTCTCAAAGAACCGTTCGGCCGCAGCCCCCACGCCATAAACCCCTTTTGAAAAGGCAAGTGAATTAAGGTATATCACCCACAGCCGCTCCGTTCCCCATACATAAGTCACCAGCGCACCTATCAGGTGACTACCAGACTTATTCTGAAGGGTAGGTGGATAGAAGTAGGCTTCAGCGGCCCGTTGGCCCAAAGAAACCGCTTCCCTCGCGGGCACAGCTTCTATCTCTTCCCATGCTTCCCAAAATCGCTGAAATCGCTGCAGGGCCGCTTTATCGCCTACCCAGCCCCACTGGGGGGCGCGCCCACTCAGTAAGTCTAGCCCATAGCCTACAGGTGGCAAAGGCACCCAACGCAGAAGAACTATCCATAGACCTACCCAGACTATCAACCCTCCCAATAGCTCAGCGGCACGTCGGAGCACCCAGCCGATCACTTAGCCTAAGAGAAATTGCTCTGAGCGCTGGCGATAGAAGGTATTGATTGTTTCTACCACCTCTTGGGGGGTATCGACGACCGCAAAAAGAAACAGGTCTTGGGGAGAGATGTAGTTCCACTCTTCCATAATCGTTCGGTGCATCCATTCAACGAGCCCTCGCCAGTAGGCGCTATCTACCATCACAACGGGAAACCGTTCTATCTTCCGCGTCTGAATAAGCGTCAGGGCCTCAAAGAGCTCGTCCATCGTTCCAAATCCCCCTGGTAATACCACGAAGGCCTGAGCATATTTTACAAACATCACCTTGCGCACGAAAAAGTAGTCAAAGTTTATGAGGAGATTTTCGTCCACGTAGGGGTTTGGGTGCTGCTCGTAGGGCAGGATGATATTAAGGCCTACGGAATGGCCACCTAAGAGCTTGGCGCCTTTGTTGGCGGCTTCCATAATCCCTGGACCACCCCCCGTTATGATGCCGTAGCCATTTTCCACTAAGGCTTTGGCGACCTCCACGCCTAGTTCGTAGTGCGGCGAGCCAGGCTTACTGCGAGCTGAGCCAAAAATAGAAACGCACGGTCCTATACGAGAAAGTGTCTCAAACCCCTCTACGAATTCAGCCATAATTCGGAATATCTGCCAGGTATCCGTAGCTCTTTTTTCACGTAGATCACGGGTTTTGTTTAGGATATTCTTAGGCAGCCTATTAGTTGGGGGTATCATGCCTAAGCAAAGATAAGCGATTTAGGCGGCGGTACGACGCCAGGCTAGGGCATCCGTCCAAAATGTCTGTAGGATTTCGGCTAAAGGGGCCTGATACCGCCTTAGTTCGGTGCGCACCTGCTCGGGTGAGAGAGGGAGGCGGCGACGCCTGATAAAATGCTCTATGTGCTGCAACATGCTCTCGTACTGGGCAAACTGACGCAGAAGGTGCTGCTCTACCAGACGCTGGAGGAAATCCTGCCAGCTGGGAGGCGCCCATAACCGATGAGGTAAAAGAACTTTCTGAATAAAGTGCTGCTCAAACGCTTCAAAAGGCTGATTGGGTGAGAAGTGCGCCCAGTTTTCCCCTAAAACCACATCCAGCCAGAAATCCACCAAAAGGCCGGCGTACCGACCGGCTAATGGGCGTAAAAGGCGGCGCGCCGCCTGAAAGGCGGGGTGCCGATCGGTCTGCCAATCTACCCACCGATGAAAACGCACCCCCTCTTTCACCAAGGAGGGCAAACTATCCAAAAAGCTTCCCCGCACCCCATCGGCTATAAAGGCCCCAAACTGGAAGGCAGGCGGCCCCTCCGCCAAAAACAAATGCCCCAAATGATGCACCCCTCCAAAATACGCTAAAACCTCCGTGCCATAGGTGGGGAACTTTAGACGCAAGTTTATTATTTTGCTAAACTACAATGGAAGGGCGGGCGCTGCTTTCCCTTCTGAGCCGCATTGCGGAAGGGGAAGGGTTGCACCTAGATTTCAAGCAGCGCATAGAAAGTGCCCGCAAGATCGCCCGAACTCTCTCAGCTTTCGCCAATACGGCGGGCGGAAGCCTCCTTATCGGCGTAAAAGATAATGGACGCATCGCTGGCATAGACCCCGAACAGGAATTTTACATGGTAGAATTAGCGGTCCAGCGCTACCTCTCTCCGCCTATTCCCTTTGAAAGCTTAGTGTATAACTGCGAGGACAAGTATGTGCTGGAAATTCAGGTAGTAGCGCACCCCGATAAGCGGCCCGTGTACGTGCTGGAGGAGGGGGGGATTCGGCGGGCCTATGTGCGCGTAGGAGATAAGACGCGTTTGGCAGGCCGGCTTTTAGAGCGGCTCTGGCTAGCGGCGCAGCGGCCTCAGCGCATACTTTTCCGTCAAGCCGAAGCCCAGCTTTTCAGCTATCTCCAGAATCACCCTTTCATTGAAGCTGCCACCTTCCGCCAGCTCCTGGGCCCTAAAGAAGGCTGGAAAGCCGAACGCATCCTTATTAAATACACCCTCATCGGTGTCCTGCGGCTAGAGATTCTCCCGGATACAGAGCGGTTTTATTTAGCCGACCCTACCAGCCTTCCCCCACAAGTCCTGCGTCAACCCCCCAGATAAACTATTTTTGCTCTATGCAGGAAGCCTACATAGTAGCTGGTTATCGCACGGCGGTAGGAAAGGCGCCACGCGGTAGGTTACGAACCGTACGACCCGACGACATGGCTGTAGCGGTGATTGAGAGGCTGCGCGCTGACTTTCCCCAAATAAATTTCAGCCAAGAGATAGATGACCTTATCTGCGGCAATGCTATACCCGAAGCTGAGCAAGGGCTCAATATGGCCCGCTACATCGCCCTAAAGGCCCTAGGTAAAGAAGTGCCCGCCGTTACTATCAATCGCTACTGTGCCTCGGGTCTAGAAGCCATAGCCATGGCTGTTTCTAAAATCCGCACGGGTGATGCAGAGGCGATTATAGCGGGAGGGACTGAGACGATGTCCCTAGTGCCTATGGGTGGCTTCAAGATCGCTCCCAACTACAACTACGCCCTGCACGCACCCGACTGGTACTATAATATGGGCATGACCGCCGAGGAGGTAGGCCGTACGTACCAGATTACGCGAGAGGAGGCAGATGCTTTTGCCTTACGCTCGCACCAGAATGCGCTCGCCGCTATAGCCGCTGGCAAATTCCGTGAGGAAATCGTCCCGCTTGAAGTAGAAGAAGTAATTGTAGAAAATGGCAAAAGACAGGTGCGCCGCTTCATTCACGATACCGATGAGGGGCCACGAGCGGATACCAGCTTGGAAGCCTTAGCAAAGCTCAAGCCGGTTTTTGCCGCCAACGGCCAGGTAACGGCCGGTAACGCTTCCCAAACCTCGGATGGCGCAGCGTTTGTTTTAGTTGTAAGTGAGGCTTTCCTTAAGCGGCATAGCCTTAAGCCCTTAGCTGTACTGCGCGGCTATGCAGTAGCTGGCGTAGAGCCGCGTCTTATGGGGATAGGCCCTGTGGAGGCCATACCAAAGGCTCTACGGCGCGCTGGGCTCTCCTTAGCCGATATAGACCTTATTGAGCTAAATGAAGCCTTCGCCGCTCAATCACTCGCCGTAATTAAGCTAGCCGAGCTGCCACTGGATAAGGTAAATGTCAACGGGGGGGCCATTGCGTTAGGCCATCCACTCGGCTGCACGGGCGCTAAGCTCACCGTACAAATCCTAAATGAACTGCGGCGACGCAATCAGAAATATGGCTTAGTAACGGCCTGCGTGGGAGGCGGCCAAGGCATAGCCGGCATCTTCGAGCGCCTAAACTAAGGTTCTTTTATGACAAAGGCCCGCTGGCGCGTTCGGGTCTTTGGTAAGGTGCAGGGGGTTTTCTTTCGCAAATACGCCCAAATGACGGCGCAGGCTTTAGGCCTTACAGGGCTAGTGCGAAATGAATTAGATGGCTCCGTTACAGCTGAGGTGCAAGGTCCCGTCGAGGATCTGGAACGCTTCGTCCAGTGGGCCCACCGCGGCTCCCCCGCAGCCCGCGTAGAAAGGGTAGAAGTGCAGCATGACCTGCCTTTGCGCGACGAGGAAGGTTTTAGGATTGAATAGAGTCCTTCTAAGCCAGAGGGCCACCCCGCCTCACCGCCCCTCCGCCTTATACTTAGAAGGACACTTCATAAGAATCTTTTCAGCTAAGAATAGGCTATCCGCATAATGCCCGATAAGTACGACTTTTTGGGCAACTTCAAAGTTGACGGGCTTCGGGTCGGGATAGCGTACGCGCACAATTGTACCCAAGCTATCCTGGGCCCAAAACCAAAAAGCATCCTCCTGTGGATCATATCGGCTGGCCTCCCGTTGTACCCATTGAGCTATGACATGATAGGTGCGATGCGGATTAGTTTGAGCCGTGCGAAAGTCCGTATAAATCGTTACTTCCTCCCCGAGCCGCAGCACGAGGAAAGCGAGCAGCAAGCCCACCGCTACTGCGCCCACTAAAAGCCGCATATCAATTTGCAAACATAATTTCTACCTTTGTAGAAAGCCCAGATGGCGGAACAGGTAGACGCGCCAGTCTCAAAAACTGGTGGAGGCAACTCCGTGCCGGTTCGAGTCCGGCTCTGGGCACGAGCTAAACGCACGAGCCGCTGGTTCGCCTATCTTCTTCTTACCCTATCGGCCCTTGGGGGAGTAGGGGTGATCGGGCTTCAGCTTATTTTGGCTACCCCTTCTGGTCAGGCGACCCTGCGTAGGCTTCTTGTTACAGTACTTAGTGAGACTCTTCAAACTGAGGTGGAACTAGGGGCTTTACGCCTGCGCGGCCTAGCGGAGGTGGAAATAGAGCATTTTATCCTTTACGACCGAGCCTGCCAACCTTTTATGCGAGCCCGCTCCGTGCGGCTGCAATGGGTGCCTTATGCCTTTTGGGAGGGCTTCTGGAATGGGCGCCAGTACTTTCCCCTATCCTGCCTAGCTCTAGAAGCCCCCAGCGTATTCATCTATAAAGAGCGCCACAGCGGCCTCACAAATATAGACCGCCTTTTTCCTAAGGATACCTCCGCTTCCACGGAAGGGCCAAAGCAGTGGTGGCTCAGCTTACGACGCCTCGCCCTGAAAAATGGCACTTTTCGGTGGGTGGATTCCACGTCCTATCCCTTTACCCATGCGGCTGGCTACCTCAATTACGCCGACCTATGGCTAGATAGCCTTTTTTTAGAAGGTAGCGTTGAAGTAAGTAGCCAAGGCAAGGTATGGGCCGCCATCCATAAACTCACTGGCAAGGAGGCCTACGCTGGCCTACCTATCCACCATATTAGCCTAGTGCTGAGGGCCTTCCCCAATAAGACTCTCATCCCCTACCTGCATGTTCGCCTACCGCACAGTGAGCTTCACGGCAGAGGCCTCTTTACCCACGAAGGCTTAGACAAGCTTTTCCATAATACCGAAACTAAATTCTTTCAAGCCCATTTGTGGGGTACTTTGGGCTGGGCCGATGTAGCAGCTTTCGCTGGGACGGCCCTTCCCCTTCAGAGTCAATGGACCATAGACCTGCAGGCTACAGGCGACCTTTATCGCATAAAGGCCACGCGGCTCCGCATTGAATTGGATGCGCGCGAATACCTAATAGCTGAAGGGGAGATTGTCCATTACGCTCGCCCGGAAAAGATGCACTGGCAGGTGCGGCTGCATGACGCCTTCGTGTCTTGGGTGAATATCTACCGGACTTTGCCGCTGATCGGCCTCCCTAAAGGCATAAATACTCATCGGCCACTCAGGCTTCAGGCTGAACATGCAGGGTGGCTACACCAGCAGCAATACACCTTTATAGCATACACTCCAGAGCTTCAGGCTACGGGCAAGCTTCAGAAAACCGATGACTGGACTTACCTCCTGAGCGTAAGCTTTAGGAATTGGGAGGCCCCCCAGTGGGGGCTCAACTTACCCCTAAGTGAGCTATGGGGGCAAGCGCATTTAGAGGCCAAAGGCTTTGACCTAGCCCAGCTTAAAGGCTTCCTACAAGCTGAACTACACGGCCGCTTGCCCCGAGGGGGCCAAGTCCAAATAGCCGGCCACCTTACTCTTGAAGCCGGTAGCGCTCAGGGTACTTGGCAAGCCGAAACGCCTTACGGTACGTTTTTCTATAGCGGGCGCCTACCCCTTCACGAGGGTAGCTTTTATCATGGCAGCGGATGGTTTGACGGGCTAAGGGCGGAACTCTGGGGGGCTGCCGGCACCTGCACAGGCACCTTTATCCTGAGCGGCGCTGGCCTCCCCTGGACTAACGGGTGGGCCAACCTTATTCTTCCCAACCTCACCTGGATTCGCGAGAACCACACCTACTTTCTGAGCCAGGTGGAGCTTTACCTTCAGAATGGCTGCTATTACCGCCTACGGGGACCAGGGCTTAGCTTAGCTTTGCAGAGCGAAGGCGACTGGCTGGAAGGCCTCCAAAACTGGGGGCGGCGTTGGGAAATTTGGCAAACCGACGGTATTTTCCCGCTTACCTTAGGAGCCCCTAACTGGCGCCTTTCGGGTGAGCTTTCGCTGGATAATCCCGTTTGGCTTTGGCTGGCAGGCCTGCCCGCCCAAGTAGAATTGAAGGGAGCTTTAGGCTGTATAGAGCTGGATGAAGCGCATGCGGATTGTGCCTTAAGCTGGGATACCCTAAAGTGGCAGGACCTTTACATAGCCCACAGCAGGCTAATGCTACGAAAGTACGCGGACTCCCTCTACATTCATGCTGAAGCCCAAGAGGGTTTTACTTACCTTCAGTGGCGCCCGCTTTTGCTCCAAAGTCAATCCACCTCTCAATCAGGCCTCTTAAGCCTTTACAGCATCATAGGGGCGATGCAGGATACCTTTTTCTTAGCCCTGAGCTGGGCGCGCCACGGGTCAAGCCCTATCTTGCACATTCATTTAGATACTCTGCGTTCGCATTTCTACTTAGGACATCAGTTGTGGAGCTTTCGCCAAGGTAGCATGATAGAGCTTGATATTAGTCAAGGCCAACCCATAGCTTCTCTCTTAGAGGCTCAGAGCCGCGAAAGTAGCCTAGGATTTAGGCAGGGCCCAGAAGGGCTTGCTCTAAAAGTCTATCAGCTACCCATCGGCCCCGTCCTAACTAGCTTAGGTAAGGAGGTGCCTTTAGAAGGCCGTCTCTCTTTAGGATGGGAAGGCAAAGAGGAAGCTAGCTTTTGGGTAGATATAGAGGCGCTGCACTACGCCGGCTTTGCTTACCCACCCATCCGCGTTACAGGGAAACTCGCCGAAAATGCGCTGCAATTTCAGGGAGCTGTCCAAGAGCCCAATAATACTTACTTTAACTTTCGCGGGCAGTATAACTGGCAGGACACCGCCGCACCTATGTATGTAGAGCTGCGCAAGTTTTACCTACCAGCACGCTGGCTTAGCCCTTTTCTAAGCGAACATATGCTCAATTTGCGCGGCAGCTTTCAATCACGCTATTTGGTCGTATCAGGGAAGCCGACAAGGCCTCATGTGCGAGGCGAAATCCTTTGCGATAATCTTAGCTTTTACCTACCTTTCACCCGCATGGTATATGCACTGGAAGGCTTTCTCCTTTTACGCAATGATAGCATAATATTCCGAAGTTTAGAACTGCGAGAGAGTCAACTTCACCGGGCTCATGTAAATGGCAGCATTATTTTACAAGAGGGCTTTGAGCCCTACCTAAATTTAGAAATACAGATTACAGATCCTCGCTTCCTTTTAGCAGCTATTTCGCCTTCTTCGGACACCTATCTGTATGGACGCGCCGAATTAGAAGAGGGCTCCCTCCGAATCAAAGGCGTCTGGCATACCCCGCAACTGGAAGGGTATGTGCGATTTGGCGAAGGCACCGAACTGCACATGCCCTTACACACCTACCAGCGGGGCGGTAGTGCGCAGCATGTGCGATTCGTAGGGCCTACTCAGCCCGAGAGCCTCCCGCAGGTTAGGGCCCCTACTGGCCTAGACCTTCACCTTCATATCACCTCGGTGCCGCGTACCCAGTTTAGGGTCATTTTTGACGAGCGTACGGGCGATGAGATAGCGGCGCAAGGTTCGGCCGACCTCTTCTTGGGCATAGATAGGGAAGGTAAAATCACTCTAGCTGGCTCGTATGAAATCCAGGGCGGCGAGTACCGCATTAATCTCCAAGGCGTGGCTTCCAAGAGATTAGTACTAGAGCCTGGGGGTACCATCAGCTGGGATGGGGATCTTTACAGCGGTCGGCTTCACCTCACAGCCCTTTATCGCGCCTCTACAAACCTTCAACAGATTGACACCGCCTTTCTCCAAACCGTTCCTGTGGAACTGCGCGTCTTTGTGCGGGGCACCCTATTAGCACCTCTTATGAACTTTGCAATTGATATTCCCTCGCTGGGCGGCAGCGCCACGCCCCTCGTCAATCTGTTTCTACAGCGGCTTAGGAACGACGAGCAGGAGCGCAATAGGCAGGTATTTGCCCTTATGATGCTGGGCACTTTTGTACCCATGGAGCAAGGCTTTGGTTCCCGGCAGGTACGCTCGGGGGTAAGTTCTACGCTGGCCGAGTTTCTTTCAGCGCAATTAGCGGGTTGGGTAGGGCAGACGCTGGGCAATGAAGTAGGGGTATCATTTAGTGTAGGACAGCGGAACGAATTGCTGGCCCAGCTGCGTCTTAACTTGGGCCAGCGGCTTACCCTAGAGCGGGATGGGATACTGGTAGGGCCTGGCAGCAATAATCCTACTTTAGGTAACCTCTCGGCGCGCTATCGCCTTTTACCGCGCCGTTTTAGCCAGCCCACAGACTGGCAACTGGAAGTGGAGGGGTTCAGCCGGCAGACTTTCCTATGGGGGGCGGTCGGAGCCACCAGCCAAGGCGCCGGTATCCGCTTACGAAAAGGGTTCTTTCTACCCGAGCGCCGCCGACGACGCCCTCTCGTCAGCGCGGACGGGTGATCCCTACGGTAACTACCCACACCCGCACTGAAGCGGGCAGGGCAGCAATCGCCGCCGCTAAAGTCGCTCCCGTAGTCAGCACATCATCTACGACCACTACGGGGGAGGGGATAGGCCGCTGACATACAAATTCCCCCTGAAGAGTGGTCCAGCGTTGGGTACGGACCTTGTACAGCTGGGATACCCCGCCAGCGCGCCGCTGCCAGTATCCGCTAAGAATAGGTATCTTCCATGCGTCATGAAGGCCGCGCGCCACCCACTCAGCCTGATTATAGCCTCTTTGGCGCAAACGCTGAGGGGGTATAGGGATAGGCAAAAGACCTTTCAATTCGCTGAGCGGTAGGGCCTGCTGGGCCAAATAAGCCAGGAAACGAGCCGCTTCATACAAAAGGTGAGGGCGGCCTTGGTATTTAGCCATATGCACCCATTCGCGTAGGGGACTGCCTGGGGCATACCAAAAGCCGCTAAAGGCCCCCGCTAATTGCGGCACATGAGGGGCCAAGCGATAGTAAGCTGGATTTCTATGCGGGTGGTTCCAAAAGTATGTTTGCGGCAGCGCCAACAGGCAGGATAGACAGGCCCCGCGCTCACCCTTTAGGAGAGGCCGTCCGCACGCGCCGCACAAGCGGGGAAAAACCCAGTCCCACATGGGACTTCCTCAGGGCGGCGGATCACCCGCCCTAATGCGCGCAATCTGCGCCCGATAGAAATCCGCCTTCTCGGGATGACGCTCTATAAGGCGTTCATACACCTGAATGGCGCGCGCCGCATCGCCTTGCCGCCAATAAAGCTGCGCCATGGTCTCAGTATAGGCTTTAGGTTCGGCCGCTGGCGCCTCCCACACTGGCACCGTCAGCTCACCCAACTCACGCTCCACCGGCGGGGATTTAGGAAACGACTGAAGTCGCTCAATGAGCTGATCTATAAGGTTTGAACGATTCTCCTTTTCCGAAAATACTGGCTGAATAATGCGCTGGGCCAAAAGCTTACGAATAAATTCCCGCCGAAGATTTTCCAGCTCTTTAGAAACAGGGCTGGGACCCGCCTCTGAGAGAAAAGACTGCCCCTGAAACTCTTGGAGGAAGGATTGCCACTTTTTGGGAACAGAGACGGAAGAAGGAGACGAAGGCACCTCTGGAGAGGACAAAGTGGTAGAAGCAAGGGGGCGGGAAGGCTCCTCTTCCGGCTCAGGTATAGGCAGATGGATAGAAGCCGAAATATCTATATCAAAGGGTACGGTAAGCGTACGGATAGGCGACTCGCTTACAAACAATACACCCTCCTTATCGGGCTTAGGCGCCTCAGACTCTTTCGGGAGCGTATGGGTGGGTAAGTGAATAGACGCTTTAGGGTCCTCTAAAGGCTGGTAGGCTCTATGGAAGAAGGAGAGCGCCCCTGCTTCCCCAGGAGGTGAAGCCAAGGTGGAAGGTTCTGTCAGCGGGGCAGAACCCTCTACCTCCGCTGAAGAAGCAAACGAAGAGGCGGGCAAATCAGGCATGGGGGTAGTTTCAGGTGGTTTCTCAGCGGGAGGAGGGAGCACGGGCTCTGCTAAAGGGATCACAGGGGTATCGGATGAGGTCAATGCATCACTTGATGGAGCCTGGGTAGAGCGCGCTTTAGCTAAAGGCAGTTCAAATTGAAGAAGCCATAAAGCCGGTGAGGGCAAAATCAATAGACGCTGCAATGGGGAGGGCTCAACGGCCTTGGGAAGAGGTCTATCTATTTCTTCAAACGCCGTAGGAAGGGCTTGAACGTCTTTGGCATGTTCTTTTACTTTTGCTTCGCTTGCCCCTTCAGGAGGGCCTAATGGCCAGGATTGAACGGCCTCTACCCTTGACGAGAGCGCCGCCTCGGAAGAAGGAAGAGAAGGAATAGGAGGGGGGAAAGCTAGCTGCTCAAAAAGCCGCGTGGAAAGGTTTTTATAAAGCGTCAGGCGGGCGGCAAGCCACCCTTGAAACGGCGGCCAAAAGGCCGAGGAGTAGGCCATTGCCCCTCCATTAGGTTCCTCTGGACTGGCGGGCGATTCCTCACTGGGACTCTTTGTAGAGGTGGAGGGTGTCTCAGCTTCGCGTCCCGTAGGGCCTTGCAGGCGAGGGGGTGGGGTAACTTTAGGTCGGAGCTTCTCCTCCAGAAAAAACGCATAATGGGACCGTGAAGGGGCATATAGAGAGGCCAAAAACCGCAGGGGCTGAGCCTGCGCATCTCCCAGCTTCGTCGCCACCTTAGCCAGCATCATCCGACCCATCGCAAAAAAGGGATATTTGCTCACCGCGCTTTCCACCAGCCCCCGATTAGCCTCAGTCAGCTCCAGCCCCATACGCATCTGTAGATATAGCTTAGGCCAATTCATACGCACTACCAGAGGGAAAGTGTCTTATTCACCACATCTTGAGCAATCCTATCGCAGAGATCTGCCAGCAGAACCTCTTGAACTTGGGCCAAGGCCTGCCCCGCGGGAAAATCCGCAAAGTTCATAAAGCTTTGCTCCCAAGAGATTTCTGGATACCGTAGGCTGGTACAGCGCACATGAAGAACGAGGCTGAGACGATTTTGGGCAGCCTGTTGCGTGCCTTGGATAGCGATGGGAGCAAGTTTGAATTCAACGATTCGGCCCTGGAGAATCAGATCGCCCTGAGCGGTCACCAGCACAAGCGGGGACTGCGTAATAAACTTTTGGCGGAGAGCCTCCGCTAGGGTTTGTGTGAGGGTAGGCACTACTAAGGGGGCTTCGTTCGTGAGGGGTAAGATAGTGATAGTACGCACATCCGCAGGAAGGGCCCCGCTGCGGAAAGAGTAACTGCAAGCACTTAGTAAAAGGGCTAAACTAACTGGAACGCACCGTCTGACGAAGGCCATAGCGCTCCATTTTACGATACAGCGTACGCTCCGAGATATCCAGTAGGCGCGCGGCTAATTTTCTATTGCCGCCCGCACGCTGAAGGGCTTCTTGAATGAGGCGCTGTTCGTTGTTTTCCAAATTCAAATCCGAGGGGGCTGAGGCTGGCGCGGGGAGGCGCGGCACTTCACTAGCCATAAGTCGTGCCCCTATCTCCCGCAGAAGCTCCTGAATCATATTCATGCCTTCGCTAAGCTGAATAAGGCGATGCTCCAAATTAGCCAATTGGGCGTAAAGGCCCGGAGAAGACTCAGCCCCTATCCCAGAGGAAGTAGCGGACGAAGGTGGTACATACCGCATGGGGAGGCGCGTTTCGCGCGCCGGCAGATGGCGCTCCAGCTGGGCCCGACTGAGGCGCCGCCCCCCTTCTATAACCGTAATCCGCTCTACCAAGTGACGAAGCTCCCGGACATTCCCCGGCCAGGGATACTCATAAAGCAGGCGTACCGCATCTGGCTCTAGCTCCACCGGTTCTACCTTATACTGCCGGGCAAACTCCTCGGCAAAAAAATCAAAAAGCCGCTCTATATCCTGCCCCCGCTCCCGCAAAGGCGGTATGTGAAGCGTAATCGTATTAAGCCGATAATAAAGGTCCTCCCGGAATTTGCCCTGCTGAATAAGCTGGACGAGGTTTCTGTTGGTTGCGGCAATAACGCGTACATCCGTTTTCTGAATCTTACTGCTGCCTACCCGCAGAAACTCGCCCGTCTCTAAGACACGCAGCAGGCGGGCTTGCGTGCCTAAGGGCATCTCGCCTATCTCGTCCAGAAAGAGCGACCCGCCATTAGCCACTTCAAAGTAACCCTTACGACTCTCGTAGGCGGAGGTAAAAGCCCCTTTCTCATGGCCAAAGAGCTCAGAATCTATGGTGCCTTCCGGTATAGCCCCACAGTTTATGGCCAGCAAGGGCTTATCGCGCCGGCGGCTCAGCTGATGCAGAATATGAGCAAAAATTTCTTTTCCTGTGCCATTTTCGCCCAGAATTAGTACAGGCACGTCGGTAGGGGCGACCCGCATAGCTATCTCTACGGCTTCCAATAGGAGGGGATCTTCGCCAATTAGACGGAAGCGGCGCGCCACCTCGCGCGGCGTCTCAGTTATCATTTGCCACATAGCCTATAAGCGTAGCTGGTGTAGCCGAGGTGACATGAACCGGTATTTTAGTGCCCAGCTTATACTTCTCTGCGGCGTCCCGCACTACCACGGGATAGCCTGAAAAGGTACGTCCCGCTAGATCCGCAGGATTTTTACGGGCTGGCCGTTCTAAGAGTACCTCTTGGACAGAACCTACCTGGGCGCGATGCCGTTTCAGACTCAGGGTTTGGGCAAGTTGAATTACTTGTTCCAAACGGGCTTTTTTCTCGGCGGGCGGCACATCGTCCTTGTAGCGCCGCGCGGCTAAGGTGCCCGGCCGCTCCGAATACATGAACTGATACACCGCATCAAACTCCACCGCTTCCATAAGGGCCAAAGTTTCCCTGAACTCTTCTTCAGTCTCACCGCAAAAGCCTACAATAATGTCCGTAGAGATGACCGCTTTTGGTAAGTACCGGCGTATCGCCTCTATACGCTGCAGATACCACTGCGCGGTGTAGCCCCTATTCATGCGCGCCAGTACCGTGTCGCTACCCGACTGCACAGGCAGGTGAATATAGGGCGTCAGGTTAGGATAACGGGCGATGGTTTCCAGCACCTCGTCGCGCATATCCTTAGGATGGGAGGTAGCAAAGCGTATCCAGACCTCGGGTACCGCCTCCGCTACACGCGCCAAAAGCTGCGCAAAATCCACCGCCCCATCGCGATAAGAATCTACATTCTGGCCGAGTAGCACTATCTCCTTGTAGCCTTCTTCGGCGAGGGATTTAGCTTCTTCCACGATGGTAGTCCAAGGTCGGCTGCGCTCCCGCCCGCGCGTAAAGGGCACAATGCAAAAAGAGCACATATTATTACAACCCCGCATAATGGAAATATAGGCATTTACTTTATGGGGAGAAACGCGCAAAGGGGCAATATCGGCGTAGGTCTCTTCACGCGAGAGAAGGACATGGATGGCTTTATGGCCGCCTTCCACTTGGCGCAGCAGCTGGGGCAAATGTCGGTAGGAGTCGGGTCCTGCTATTAGGTCCACCACGGGCGCTTCGGCCAAAAGCTTCTGACGCAGACGCTCCGCCATACACCCCAATACCCCCACTACTAAATGCGGACGCCGACGTTTGAGCGAGTGGAAGTATTTTAAGCGCTGCCATATTTTTTCTTCAGCGTGCTCCCGGATAGCACAGGTATTGAGAAGCACCAGGTCGGCCTCCTCCGGCTGCGAAGTAAAGCCATAGCCTATGCTGTGCAAAATGCGCGCGACCAATTCGCTGTCGGCAAAGTTCATTTGGCAGCCGTAGGTTTCTATGTAGGCTTTATACGGCGCTGGCTCTCCCCTTGCCCCGCTCCGCTGCCCAAATACCCGTTCATGCGCCAGGGCCATATTTGGGCAAAGGTAGGAAAAACTTTTCTCTATTTCTTGCCCCTTTGGGCCTCAGCCCAGCGTCGTCTCCTCCTAGGCCCTGACAGTATTCCCATTTATGTCATGGAGCCTGTGGAAATTATTGCACAGGCCCCGCCAGCCGAACGCATCGCAGAAACCCGCAAACAATGGCGCGCCTTCCAGCGGCTGCGGCAAAACGTATATTTAGTCTATCCCTTGGCTAAGGAAGCCGCACGCATCGTGCGCGAAGTAGATAATGAAAGAGCCCGCTTAAGTCGCCGCGACTTCAAAAAATATGCGCGGCGCCTGCGGCGCGAGCTCTTTGACCGCTATGAACCTATTTTCCGCGAAATGACCGTAACCCAAGGCCTACTCCTTATCAAGCTTATCCATCGCGAGACGGGAATTGACGCCTACAGCTTGATACAAGATTATACTGGCCTTTTGCAGGCTACTTTCTGGCAGCTTACGGCGCGCCTTTATGGCTCTAACCTCAAGCTCACTTATGACCCCGCCCAAGAGCCGCTTATAGAAGCGATTATTGAGGAGATTGAGACGGGGCGGAGTGCGGATTGGGTACTGCAGGTGTATGAACCGCCGATAGAATAAACCGATGTACATCCCTCACAAAAGGCCGCCGATGCGTAAAAATAAGCGCATGTGTAGCGCCCTTGTAAAGAATAAGCTGCGCCTGCGGTATGAGTTGGCTAATCTGCTGACTGTGATAGGCGGGCACAATAAAATCTGCTGTGCCTCCTATCACTAAGGTAGGATGCCGAATAGAAGGCAGGAGAGAACGCCCATCATAGCGGAATATCTCTTCGGCGTCGGCTAAAAGCACCTCCAACCGCGTAGATAGGAGGGCTTTGCGGTACCACTCAACTACCTCTACCGGGAAGGTCTCGCTCCCAAAAGCCTGAGGATAGATTAGATTAGCTATAGAGGCCGGCGAAACCAAACGCAGTACGCGTCCCAAAAGACGCCCTTGCCACTGTTCCCAACTCGTACCTGGCTTATACGCAAAAGTGCAGGCCAGAATAAGCCCACCCAGCCGTTCGGGATAGCGAGTGGCCAAAAGCTGCGCTACCACTCCGCCCATAGAGTAGCCTAAAACCCACACGGGCTCACCTTCAGTTAGCGCCGAAATCAGCGCCATCACATCTTCTGCCCGCTGACTCAGCGTATAAGGTCCCTCCCAGTTCCAAGCCCCCCCATACCCACGCAGATCAGGAATAATAAGCCGGTAGTGCTGGGCTAAAGCGCCTTCTACAGGCATGAACATACCCCCATTCACCATATACCCATGGATGAGCACTAGCCATGGGCCCTTTACCCCCAAACGCTTATGCGGCAGAAGGCGCGCCATAGTTCTACTTGCGTGGAAAAGCCAACGAAACTAAAATACTTCCCCCCAGCATGCCTAAAATAAAAGCGAGCGAGGCCGCCGGGCTGATGTGAAAGTCCAGAAAGCCTTGAAACATTTTGAGACCAATCCCAATAAGCACAATTGAAATCCCGTATTCCAAAGCCCAGAAGCGCTCTACCACAGCAGCCAAAAGAAAGAACATAGAACGCAAGCCCATAACTGCCAGAATATTAGAGCTAAAAAGGATTTCCTCATCGCGGGTAATCCCAAAGGCCGCAGGAATGGAATCTACCGCAAATAGTAGATCCGAAATCTCCACCGCAAGAAGGGCCAAAGCTAAAAGGGTAAAGAAGCGACGTCCATGACGCACTAAAATGAACTTCCCCTCGTGGGGGGCCGTAGTAATCTGAAGATGGCGGCTAAGGAACCGCAGCAGTAGGTTTTTACTTAGGTCAGGCGCTTCCTTCTGAGAGTCTAAAAGATTGCGCACCCCAGCCCATATAAGAAATAGGCCAAAAATATAAAGTAGCCACTCAAACCGACGAATTAGAAATACGCCGGCGAATATAAATATGCCCCGCATGAGCATAGCCCCTAACACACCCCAAAAGAGCACGCGATGGTAATAGGGCGGTTCTATGGAGAAATACCGAAAGATGAGCAGTATAACGAATATATTATCCATGGACAGGGCATACTCCATGAAGTAGGCGGAGTAGTACTCTAAAGCCGCATCTGTACCCTTTTGGGTTAGTACAAATGCCCCAAAGCCCAGCGCAATAGCTACAATCATAAGCGACTGCCAGACAGCCTGACGAAAGGTAAGGGTGCGTACTTTTCGGTGAAATACCCCAAGGTCTAATAGCAGGTAGACCCCCACTAGGATTATGAAGCCTCCCAGTATCCAGTATCGCATTAGACCCATACAAACCTTAGGAATAAGCGGCTTACGAGATAGCCCAAGCTAGCACCTATTAGCCATCCCGCCAAAATATCGCTAGGATAATGGACGCCTAAGTAGATTCGGCTGCAACTGTGGAGCACTACCCACCCAAGCCCTATAGGAAGGAGTAAAGGGTAGCGCCACCATACCCAGAGGGCGCTTAGCAGGGCGGCGCTATTGGCAGCATGACTAGAAGGAAATCCATAAAGGCCCCCGCGGTACCCACGAACTATACGCAGGCTAGACTGAAGGGCTGCTTGATGGGAAGGTCGCCGACGAGCTATCCAGGGCTTTAGCACCCGCCCCGTAAGCCCGTCTGTAAGCCCTATGCTAACCAGAACGCTAAGTAAAGGCTTCCACATGCGCCTTCTGTAGCGTCTAAATAGCCAAATCCCTAAGCCCACAAAAAGCGGCACCCAAACCCATGTCTGGGTAACATACCACATAAATGCATCCCATTTCGGCGTACCCGCCTGATTTAGCCATAAAAGAAGCCGCTCATCCCACGTCTGCAGAAATTCCATGAGTCCCGAGCTTTAATCCCTGCAAAGAAAGGTAGGAAGGCTCAGAAAAGCTCTATCCAGACCCCCGCATACACCATGCGACCTATGAAGGGCGCGCCATAGGCTTGAAAGAAACGCCGACCTAAAAGATTTGTACCGCCCACTTTATAGGTAATCTCAGGTGTAGCAGCCGGACGCCAGCTTACCTGGGCATCTAAGGTGCCATACGAGGGCACATACCCCGTAAATTGCGGCGAACCCTCAAACCAGAATCCGTGTACCCACCGCCAGGTAACATTGAAGCCTAAATACCGAATCTCTCGGTTGCCGACCCGCACTACCAGATCGCGCGCGCTAAGGCCCAAGTTATACTTATGGGGTGGCGTATTGAAGGCCGGTATAATAGGATCCGAATGCGGCGGAATTGGACGCAGCAAGGTCCGACCTATTAGGCGGTTAATTGCATTAGCCACATCATTCATCCAGCTTCCGCCCTTATTGAGCACAGCCCAAGTGTAACTAGCGGAAAAAGCATACTTTTTGGCAAAGTAATAATAAATGCCCAACGCAAAGCCCTGTGTGGTAACTATATCCGAGGCATTCGCCGAAAGGCGGTATATCTGTACGGGCTGATTAGTGGTAAGATCAGGCACCGTAGAAACTAGCCGAAACCCTAAAAAGTTCCAGTACCAGCTGAAGAAGTAACCGGCATCTATAAAAAGTCGCTCTTTCCAAATCCCCTTATAGCCAATTTCTAAGGTGCGCAGGCGCTCAGGACGCACGCCTGGTACAAAAATTGGCCTCAGCTTGAGGGTGTCGCCCGTGGCTAAAAAGTCGTAAAGGTTTTCTAAAGGAATGATCCCCCCCATTCCGTCGGGGTTGCCTTTGAGGATAGCGCGCCCTACGTTGTAGTAGAGATACTGGTCTTGGAGGGTGGGGTAGCGTAGAGCCGAAGTATAGGCTAGCCGGAGTGTATGAAAACGGCGCAGGTCATAGGTAATCATCACCGCTGGCGAATAGATGAAATTACCGGCTACAGCCCGGCGGAGCTTTTCCAAGGAGAAGCGGTCTAAAATGTTGCGCTCACGAACAAAGTTTTGCTGGGCATCAGCTCGACCTGCTACCCCTATACGCAGCCTATCGCCCTCCAGCCAGCGCGTCTCTAAGTGAAAAAACGCCCCCCACTCGTATAGCGTAATCCGGCGATAGCCCAGGGTAGGATTATTCGGGTCTATCAGCGTATCGGAGAAAATAGTCCCGTACGAGCGCGGGAAGTACTTGCGGTAATTAGCGCCCCAGTGCAAGGTAATATGAGGGTTTATTTTCCATTCATGCCCGCCCTGAAAATGGATAAGGGAGGAGTTATCCACAAATCGGCTGCCGCCAAGTAAAAAGCTGGGATTTGAGATAATGCGCTGGAAGACTTCGTTGAATTCAGGGGTGCCTGGTTCCAGCCGTGCGCGGCAGGTATCGCACCCCAGTCCCCCTCCGGGCCCATCTGCAAAGGCTCGCGCCCGCTGGTGCCATACCCACAAAGAATCCCGATACTTATTCAAAACGTACTGATACTGGGCATCAAAATTTGGATTATTCACAAATGTTCTGGGGAAATCGGGGTCATTTCGCAGGATATTTGAGTAGGGTATAAAGGCCCGCTGGTAATCCAAGCTCCAGCGAACAGAGGGTTTCGCATAGCTCTGAAGGAGGAGAGCCGTAAACACAATATCGTAGGACTTACCCGCATCCTCTGTCGTATGATAGGCCCGTAGGTAAAAGTCTTTGCCCCGAAATTCCAGCTTGTGCTGGAAGAATAGGATATCGCGTACGCTGTAGCGGTTATCCCCTTGATAGACGGTAGTACCCGTGCCGAAATTAGCCGCATATTCGGCCCGGAGGTCAGGGGTGAGTTTATAGTACAAGCCGCCCGAGAGCTTGATGCTTTTGACGGTATAATCCACCAGTTCTCGTTCCCAATACCCCGTGCGATGGTAAATTCCTAGGCCAGGGAAGAAGTATCGGCTATAGGCGGAAGCGTCGTAGTTATTGGCGCGAGGGTCGGGATTTTCGTCCCCATAGCGGTTTACGGCGTCGTAGCCGCCGGGGTTATCTGGACCTACGAGGGACTGAGCGGTAGGAGCTTTATTATCGGCTGGCCAGTCCTCCGCCTGCATGAAACTGCCGCTTAACTTGAAGGCGAAGCGCTCCGCTGCGCCAAGCACATGTACCGTGCGAAAGGCCATCTCTACCAGATTTCTATTCCCTACCTTGAAGCTTACCGAGGTCCCGGGATGCAGAAAGGGGTCTTTGAGGTGCATGAGGATCACGCCATTGAAGGCGTTTGGGCCGTAGAGGGCTGATTGAGCCCCTACCACTAGCTCCACGGATTGAATATCCAGTTCCGAAGCCCCTACGAAATTTCCTAAGGAAAAATTTAGTCCTGGCGCCTGATTATCCATGCCATCTACAATCTGAAGGGTGCGTACTGGCCGCGTGCTATTGAAGCCGCGTGTATTGATAATCTTGAAGCCTAAGCTGGCCGTGGTAATATCTACGCCTTTGAGATTCGCTAGGTTTTCGTAGAAGTCAGGAGAAGGGCTTTCTTTGACCGCTAAGGCATCCATTGTTTCTATGGTAAGCGGCGACTCCTGCTGCTTTTGGCTGACCCGAATGTCCACAATTTCCACGGTTTGCTGGAGCACCTCTCTTTCTCCCAGAGGTATCCGCAAGGGTTTGAAAGCGGAAACTAAGACCTTAGCCGTGTCATAACCTACATAGGAGACGATTAGAAAAACTGGGAGCTTTTGGGTTATTTTTATGGAGAAATTGCCTTGTTCATTAGTGAGGGCGCCGAGGTTAGTACCTTGGACGCGCACGGTAGCGCCTGGCAGAGGCTCCCCGGTAGCCGCATCATAGACAGTACCCGTAAGCATCTGCGCCCATAATGCGCCTACTGGCCCCAGCCAATACAGAAAGCGCATACTGCGAAGAAAATTATTCTTTCACAATCCGCGTACAAATCGGTCCTGCCAATCTCGTCGCTTGGTAAGGCGCAAATCCTGCAGTTTAGGTGCCCGAGCAGAGAGCGTAAAAAAGTAGCTCTGCCGAGGCCCAAAGGGAATCCAATTGAGGCTCATTTCCCAGCAGTGCAAGTCCCGATAAATATTGATGGTGGTGAAGGCCAGACGCTTCTGGCTAAAATCAAAGCCTGAGCTTACCTGAATCCGCCAAAAGCGCGTGAGGTTAACCTCGCCTGAAAAGCCTAGGGTTTGTATCCACTTGTATCGCACGGAGTCAGGATGATAGTGGCGCACCCCTACAAGGTTATAGCTGATATCCAGACGCCAGGGAAGGTTGAAAAAGACGAAGGTTTCTTCCTTTACGTCGGTAGAGGGTGGCGAAGTACGGGGCCGCAGGACCATCGCTATAGCCCAGTTCATTTGAGCGATTGTACCGAGGCCCCGATATAGACGCCAGTAATAGATCGGGCGCCGCCGGCCCAAACTGTCATACACGTAGGGGTCCAGCGTAGCCGTGTAATTCAGATTGAGTAGGCTACCTAGAAGGTTAGTGCGAGCAAAGAGGGCAATAGGGGAAAGCGCAAAGCTATCGGCGGCAAGGTTATAGCTGGCGGAGGCCCCAAAGTTGTCTAGCAGCGTAAGGTACTTGTATTTTCGGCTTTTGGGGTCTTGGGGGTTTTTGTAGCGGGCCTCTAGGAGGTTATTTAGGGTGAGGGAGAGGGCGGCTTGGGTGCCTAAAGGAGGGCTGCCGTAGAAGCTCCCTACAAAGGGGTCAAACCGCTGGGGCTGCCCCCGTACGGAAAGGTACTGGTAGTATCCCCACCAGGCCGCCCCAAAGTCGGGGCGCCATTGGAAACCTACCGAAGGAATAAGGGTATGGCGTACCGCTATTTGACGCGGGCCACCTACTTGCAGAATACCGTATAGCCGGGTAGAAAGGGTAACACTACCAGAAAAATCGCGCGCCGTCCGCGGCCGTACTATGCGTTGGGCTACTACGCTGTCCCTCGCTGGATCTAAGGTATAGCGGCGCCACTCGCTGTAAAGGTATTCATTATAGGTAAGGGCTGGAGCTAACTGGAAGTAGCGGAAGAGGGTGTAGCCGGCGGCTATTTGTAAGCTCTGGCGCGCCCCCCAGCGGAAGGTATCCTGTAAGACCGCCAGGCTAAGGAGACTTTCGGGCAGCTGCACAGCCCCCTGCGCATCTAACCGATAGGTTACGCCGATAAGCTCATACCAGCGCCGCCGCCCTACACCTTGCCGCCGCTGAAAGGGAAAAGTGCGATTCTGATACAGGGCCACTACTGGGAGCTGAATGCTCCAAAGCCGCTGAATAAGATTCTGAGTATGCCCCGCGGCTACCGTAAGCTGCCAAGGGCTATTAGGAAAGTTTTTTTGCAAGGCAATACTGGATTGAAGGTTCGTGGAGAGGAATTCCGTAGCGCTGTAGCTCTGGCGGGCAAGGAAGGCTGAAGAGCCCGCCTGGACATTAGCGCTGAGGGAAGCCGTAGGAGAAAGGGTCTGGCGGTGCTGCCAGCGCACAAAAGTCAGCCGCTGCACCTGATAATCTGGGTCGCCGGGCTCATTGAAGCTCAAATAAGCGTACTGAACCGAAAAGAGCCCATCGTACCAGTAGCGGCGGCGATAGGTCCAGAGAAGTTCCGAACGAAAGCCCCCTCGCGTAAAGAGGTCTAATTCCAGGCGCGCATCGGCGTAGGGGCTTATAGCCCAGTAGTATCCTAAGCCGCGCAGAAAAAAGCCCCTATCGGCCGCTTCACCGATGATTGGGAGGATCAGCCCAGAGGAGCGCCGGCTGAGTAGAGGAAAGTAGCCAAAAGGCGCAAAAATAGGCAGGGGCACATCCGCTACCACAGCGTAGAGGGGACCGCTAATGATGCGCTCTTTATACACCTTGAGGCGTCCCGCCGCAATATAGAAGTGCGGCGGTCGCGCCGTACAGGTAGTATAGTAGGCATCGGCTGCGTAGAAAGTCGTGTCGGGATTGAGCTGAACGGCGCGTCCCGCCAAGACCTCCTCCGTGAGCTGCTGGCGCAGCCCGAAAAGCTGCCCGCGCCGCTGTTGGAGATGATACCGTAGGCTATCCGCCTCATAGCGCTCGCCTAAATTGTAGAGCACGGGATATTCGCGCAGGCTATCTCCTACTGCGTAGGGACAGGCGTAGAGCCAGCCGCTGGTATAGGAGAGGAGGATCAGACCACTCTCTAAGCGAAAGCTGCGCTTACCCAGCCGCGCCTGCCGATAGAGACGCGCCTCTCGCCGAGGCAGATCAAAAACTATAGAGTCTGTGGCGGCGTATTCCAGCGTATCCCGCAGGGGCGCAGCCTCTACCAGCTTTTTCTTCAAAGCTGAGGGAAGGGTATCGCGCCGAGGCGGCACCCCTAACTGCGCCCATGCCAGCGCTAATACAAAAACGCCAGTTTTGCATATTTGCATGAGCGTATGGGCAAAGGTAGATGGGTTTGGCTACTACTTGCCCTGTGCGCTACTTCTGTACGACCGCTGCGGCCCGTATTAGTCGTTGTAGATCCTGGTCATGGAGGTAAAGACCCGGGGGCAAGCGGCCGGCACACCAAGGAGAAGTACATTACGCTTGGGGTGGCCCTTAAGCTGGCCGAACTTCTACGCCGCGACCCCCACTTTCGCGTAGTCCTTACGCGCGACTCGGACGTCTTTGTGGAGCTTTCCCGTCGCGCCGATACCGCCAACAAGCTGCATGCAGACCTTTTCCTCAGCATCCATTGCAACGCTAACCCCAAAAAAGAGGCTCACGGCTCCGAAACCTATGCCTTAGGCGAGCACAAAACAACCGAAAACCTCTCCGTAGTAATGCGGGAAAATTCCGCCATCCTCTTAGAAGAAGGGTACCAGCACACTTACGAAGGCTTTGATCCTAATTCGGAAGAAGCGTATATCATCTTTTCTCTCGTTCAGCATGCTTACCTTCGGCAGAGCCTGCGGCTTGCGCGCCGAATTGAGGATGCGCTGGTAGAGGTTACGCAGCGGCCCAGTCGCGGCGTCAAACAAGCGGGCTTCCTTGTACTCTGGCGCACAAGTATGCCAGCGGTACTCTGTGAAATTGGTTTCATTACCCATCCCCAGGAAGAGCAGTATTTAGCCTCCGAGAATGGGCAGCAGCGCATAGCCCAAGCCCTTTATCAAGCCCTACGCGCCTACGTGGCCTCAGGGCAGGAATGAGCGCGTACCTTTGGGTATGGTCTGGTTGCAGACGCTTCCCGAAACCCCCTCTCCTACTCCCGCCCAGCCCGTAGAGCTTACCCTGCTAGATTTCATCCTAATGGGTGGTTGGAGCATGGCCGTACTAATCATTCTCTTCGCCATCGGTGTTTACATTTTCCTTGAGCGCTTTCTCTTGATTGCGAAGTACGACAAGGACCCTGCGACCTTTATGGAGCAAGTCAAAAACGCCATCCGAAAAGGCGATGTCCAACGTGCGGAAGCCCTCTGTGCAGCTAACCCCACGCCTTTCGCTCGTATGGTAGGGAAAGGGATTAGCCGGTTAGGCTCGCCCCTGCCCGATATCGCCGCCGCCGTCCAAAATCAAGGCAACCTAGAAATCCTTCAACTGGAAAAAAATATCCCCTACTTAGCCACGATCGCCGCCCTCTCGCCGATGGTGGGCTTTTTAGGCACAGTAACGGGCCTTATCCAAGCCTTTATGAAAATTGCCCAGCTCCAGGGGAATGTAAATCCAGCCGCCTTAGCGGATGGCATCTACGAAGCTATGATCACGACAGCCGCTGGGCTCATCGTAGCGATTCCGATGCAATTCGCCTATAACTTCCTCGTCAACCGCATTCAGAGCTTTATTCTCAAGATGGAGGGGGCTAGCACCGCCTTTCTAGACGTTCTTCAAGAACCCGTGCGTTAGCCTATGTTCCGCCGACGGCTTCAGCCCCAATCCGAATTCGCCCTGGCCAGCATAGCCGATATGGTATTCCTTCTGCTTATCTACTTTATGCTTACGGCCAGCTTTGTCAATCAGGCTGGCGTACAGGTAAATCTACCTCAAGGGCGTTCGCTCCAACCCTCGCCTGGGCAGCACAGCATTACGATTACGGCTCAGCGCGAGTGGTACTGGGACAATCAACGCATCCCCAAAGAGCGCTTAGAGGGGTACATTCAGGCGGCCTTACGCCAGGCTCGGGATCCCGCTGCGCGCACGATAACCCTTCGGGTGGACCGTAGCGTAACTATGGATGAGGTGGCTTACGCCATCTCCCTAATCGCCGAATATCGGGGCAGTGTCGTTTTAGCCACGCGCCGCCCATGAAGGCCTCCTCCTACCTGGAAGACGAACTAGAAGCCCGCCGCACAAGCCTTACGATCACTATTTTCCTGCTTATTCTTCTTATCCTCCTGGCCTACTTCTGGGTAATAGTGCGCAGCACCATCCCGCCGCCCGATGAAAATCCCTACATCGTGGTGGGAAGGATAGATTTTGGGGCTAATTTAGGTCCGAAGGTAGCCCGTGCACCCTCTCCTGAGCCTACTTCGTCGGAGCCTGTGATTACCACCCCAGAGCCTTCTCCCGTACAAGAGCCGTCTAAGGTTAGCTCCCCTTCGCCTAAGCCTACCCCTCCCGAACCGCAAGCCGTCGAAGATGCCCCCCAGGAAACCGAAGCGGAAGAGGATACCACCGAAGAAGTGGAAATTTTCCGTCCCGGGGGCAGCCTCCAAAAAAGCGCCACCGAAATGGGCGGAGGCCTGATAGAATTTGGCGAAGGGGATGCCGGCAGCGAAAATCGCCAGCTTATCCATTTCGTACTTCCCAAATACCAAGTCCAGCGCGAGGCCCGTATCAAGTTTGAGCTGTTTATTCAGCCCGATGGGCGGGTAGCCACGGCGCGCGCCTTAGACCTTCAGGCCCCCCCTGAACTCAAGCGCGCCGGCGAAGAGGCCATCCTTCAGTGGCGCTTCACCCCAATCACTACCAATCAAATTCAGCGGCTTACCGTTTTTATTCGGTTTCGCCTACGGTGATTGGGGCGTGGATTGCCCTCCAGTTTTTGTGGCCGTTACCTGGGCCCATCACACTTACAGGCAGTTACGGCGAAGTGCGCGGGGAGCTATTCCACACTGGTATAGACCTTGGTGTAGGCGAAAGGCTCGGCACCGTGCCCGTTTTAGCCGCAGGCAAAGGCTATGTGTCCCGCATCCGAGTAAGCCATAAAGGATTTGGAAAAGTGCTGTACGTATCCCATCCTGAAGGCTATACCACGGTATATGGCCATCTATCCCATTTTGCGCCGCGCGGCGAAGCCTTAGTAGAGTCCTTACAGACCCAAGCCCAGAGGTTTGAAGTAGAGAAGTATCTCAAACCAGGGGAATGGCCTGTAGCCCCCGGCGAAACGCTGGGGTGGGCTGGGAATTCGGGCTACTCCTTTGGACCGCACCTGCACTTCGAAGTACGCACAAAAGACCAGAAACCCCTTTGCCCGCTGCTATATTTACCACCCCTCAGGGACACCATACCCCCTGTGTTTCTCCGCTTAGCCGTGCGCGCCCTTACCCCTAGTAGCCACATAGAAGGGTGGGGGGGCTTGCGCTTGCTTTCTTTCTTTCAGCTTCGGTGTCAGGCTTCTCAGCGCTTGTATGTCTGTCGCGAGACCCTGCGAGTAGGGGGGGCCATTGGTTTAGAATGCAGCGCCGCAGACAGGCAAGCCCCCACTAGCGCCTGGTTAGGCCTTGCCCGCCTAACTCTGAAAGACACAAAGGGCCTCGTGCTCTTCCAAGCCCGCTGGGAAACCCTGGATTTTGACTGGCACCGCTTCCTCCGCTGGTACAGGGATTATCCTTTCCAGCAGATATACCGCGTCGGCCTGGCTCGGCTGTATGAGCTTCCCCCCCAAGCTACCGTGCCTTGGACCCAAGGGAAAGGCATTCTCCTCATACCGCCTGACAGCTTAGTTACGGTAGTTTTAGAGGCTCAAGACTTTGGGGGCAATACGGCTCAAATACGCCTGACCCTAAGAGGGGATAAGCCCAAAGAATCCTTAGCCCCGCGTCGGCCGCTTGATCCTAAAAGCCTCTGGAGCATAGAAGATGGTCTCCTCCTGGCCAATCGGCCTTTGCGCTTACCTTGGGGGGCGATAGTACGTCCGGAGACGCCTCTACCCCTGGGGGGACAACTTCCCGACACGCTCTACGACGAGAGCGGCAGGGGTAGGCCCACCTACCTGCGGGCCTACCTCCGCCCAGGCTGCAGGGATACCTTGACTTTGAGCCCCGAATGCCAGCTTTACTTCTTTGAGGGAAATATAGGCGATACCCTCTACTTTCGGGCCATACCTTTAGAGACGCCCTACGGCCCCGGCTGGCTTTTAGGGGATCCTTATGTGCCACTTCGGTTTCCAGCTTCCCTGCGCTGGCGGGTGGCCGGCCGGCCCCAAGCCTACCCACTCCTACGCCCTTGGAATGGAGGCACGTGGAGTCCCATCACCGAAGCCCGCCGCTATGGTGACGTCTGGCATATCCCTTTCACCACGGCCGGGGCTTATGTGATGTATGAGGATACCGTCCCACCCACCATACGTCCCCTGAAACGTGCAGGCCCTTTTTACCTTGTCGCTATCCAGGATTTAGGCAGCGGCGTGGCGGCCCACACGATCCAAGTGCGCAGTGAAAAGCGAAAGCTCTTTCCCGAATACTACGAGCCACAGGCCATCTTATACCTTCCAGTCAAAGAGGGACGGCGTTTTTGGATTGAGGCAAGCGACCGAGTGGGTAATAGAACCCAGCGGCTCGTGCATTTCTAAGGCCGCTAACTTCGCCCTATGCCCCTTATCCTATCCGCTTCCGGCCTAAGAGGCACCGTAGAAGGCTCTCCGGGCGAAAACCTTACGCCTTTAGAAGTAGTCCAGTGGGTAGGGGCCTGGGGGCAATGGCTACGGGAAAGGTATGGCCCGACGGCCGTACTAGTAGGCCGGGATAGCCGCCCCAGCGGCTCAGTGCTTCAGCCGATAGCCATTCATACTCTACGCGCCCTCGGCCACAAAGTATGGGAGGCAGGGCTCGTAACTACCCCTACCCTAGCTATGGGCGTTCCCTTTTTAGGGGCTGCCGGCGCTCTCATGATTACCGCCTCACACAACCCCGCTGGCTGGAACGCCCTCAAGTTTCTGGATGAAAGGGGCGAATTCCTCCCCCCCGAGACCCTTCAGGAAATCGCCACCCATCGCGCCAAACTCCGATTTCCCGCAACGGATGCGCCTCCGCCACCAGAAGAACCCCCTTCTCTTTTAGCCTATCATGTAGAGCGGCTTCTGCAGCACCCTTTAGTGGAGCGGCGTCGTATCGCCCAGTGTGGGTTGCAAGTGGTAGTGGACGGCATCAATAGCGGCGGTGCCATCGCTTTACCCCTCCTTCTGGAGGCCCTGGGCGTCGCCAAAATTACCGTGCTCAATGGCACTCCTGATGGGCGCTTTGCCCACCCACCCGAGCCACTCCCTGAGAATCTTACGCAGCTGGCACAAGAAGTACGTCAAAAGGGGGCTCATTTAGGGATAGCCACGGACCCTGATGGGGATCGCGTGGCTTTCCTTATGCCTGATGGAACGCCATTCGGAGAAGAATACACGCTGGTGGCCGTAGCCGACTATGTGCTGGGCCATCAGCCTGGGCCTGTAGTAGCGAATCTCTCCACTACGGCCGCCGTACGCTGGGTAGCCGCGCAGCATAATGCCCCCTTCTACGAAAGCCCTGTAGGCGAGTACCACGTAGTACAAAAAATGCGCGCCGTAGGCGCCGTCATAGGCGGCGAAGGGAACGGCGGGATTATCTGGCCAGCTTTGCATTATGGCCGCGATGCGCTTGTAGGCGTAGCGCTTTTCCTATCGCACCTGTGCCGCTTCGGCGGAGATATGCAGGCACTTCGGAATCGCTACCCTAAGTTCCACATGATAAAAGCGCGTCTACCTCTTTCTGGGACCCTACCCCAGGACTTTTGGGAAAAGGTACAGGCGTATGCGGGCGGCGGCGAGCTGAATTGGGAGGATGGATGCAAGGTAAGCTGGAAAAATAGGTGGATTCATATTCGTCCTTCGGGCACTGAGCCGCTGCTGCGACTTATTGTAGAGGCCCCTACCGTGGAGGAAGCAGAGGCCTTGGCCGCCGAATGGATGGAGCGCCTTAGGTCATGGACGGGGACGGCATAGGGTGAGCCCGGAGGAATTTAGCCCGGCGCCGGGCAGCACCTTTTGTAAAGAGCCGCACAGCCCAAGGAAGGAGGCGGGGAAAAGCCCCCACCAGCCGAGCCGCCCATGCCTTATAGGCAGGTAAAGCGATCTCGCGCGGACGATACCGAATAGCCCGCTCAATGGCCCGCGCCACCGTTTCCGGCTTTAGAAGCCCTCCCGCCGCAAGGGTATAAACGCTCTCTGGTTTGGGGAGTTCATTCCAGATAAGCGGGGTAGCCACAGGACCTGGGCAAATAACCGTTACGGGCACCCCGTGAGGCCGCAGCTCTAAATCCAGCGCTAAGCTGAACCCTCGCACGCCAAATTTAGTAGCGGTGTAGGCCGTAATCCCTGGCACGGGGGCTATCCCGGCCAGCGAAGCCACATGGATGAGGTGTCCATGCCCTCGCTCCGCAAACCGCCGCCCAAATACCCATGCCCCATACACCAGACCCGTAAGATTAACCCCTTGCTGGAGATGCCAAACGTCTAAGGGCTGCTCTATGAACTTTCCCACCCGCATCACTCCTGCCAGCTGAATAACGATTTCGGTATCAGGGTGGCGCTCAGCTATTTCCTGCCAATTTTCAAGACTTTGTACATCTAGAAGTTCCCGACTTGAGCCAGAAGGCACCTCAGGAAAGGCTCGCTCAAGGGTACCTAGGCTCAGATCGGTAAGTACGAGTTGGAAGCCTTTTTCCCAGAGGCGACGGGCGGTAGCTACCCCGATGCCCCCAGCCGCCCCCGTAAGCAGTACCTTAGGCATACGCTGAAGAAGGGGTGGCCACCGGGAGCGGATGCCGAGCTATCAGGCGGTCTAAAATCCCCGCATACTCGTACCATTCTACTTCCCAGATGTGGCGGGAGCTGCTGGCAAACCGCTGCTTATGCATCTCCCAGTAGCGCTGGTTTTGGGCTTCCACATCGGCAGGGAGCTTATAGCTGCCGTGGATGTAGCGCATAATGAGGGCGGCTTGCTTCTCCGCTAAGTTCCAGATGCACCCATTTGGCTGGATAAGTCCCACGAAAAAGAGGCGCGGCGCATCTAAGTGAAAGATATTGAGGTAAAGGCGGTGGGCTCGCTCTCCTTTAGGCACGAGGTCGGCGGGAAGGTAGGGAAAATCTACCTCATACCCCGTGGCCCACACTAGCGTATCGTACTCCCCGCTTGAGCCGTCCGTGAAGTACACTTTATTCCCCTCTAAGCGAGCAATCCCTGGCCGCAGGCGCACCTTGCCATGACGCAAGTGGTAGAGTAGCTCGCTATTCATAAGCGGATGCGTGTAGAAAAGCGGGTGGTCGGGCTCGGGCATACCATAGCGACGCAGCGGACCTACTATAAGGCGTAGAGTTAGATAGGAGAAGAAGCGCCGCAAGGGCTTCGGCAGAGGCGCTAAGAGACGGCGGTACAGCTCATCGGTAGGCAGCCCGAAGAAGGCGAATTTGGGTAGGATATAATAGCCGCGTCGCAGGGACATATCCACCGAATGGGCCACGCGTACGGCATCTACGGCAATATCGGCCCCCGAATTGCCTGCGCCTACCACCAGCACGCGTCGGCCCGCCAGTTGAAGGGGATTTTTGTAGGCGTGCGAGTGGAACGTCTCACCCGTAAAGCGCCCTGGATACTCGGGCAGGAGCGGCTTCCAGTGATGGCCTGAAGCCGCCACGAGGTAACGGCCATAATAGGCTTCGCCTCGGGAGGTAGTAACTTCCCATCCCTCCGGCGTCGGACGAGCCGAAACTACCGCTTCCTCAAAGTGGATAGCGCTAAGTAGCCCAAAATGCTCGGCGTAGCGTCGCAGGTAAGTTTGCGCTAAGTAATAAGGTAGGTAGTCGGGCCATTCAGCGGGAAAGGGAAAATCCTCAAAGTGCGAACAGGCCTTGGAGGTAATCATAGTGAGGGTTTTGTAGGCGCTGGAGTGGCCTTCCGGATCGTCTTCATATAGCCAGAGGCCGCCCACATCATGGCGCTTTTCAAATGCCAGAGCACTGAGGCCAGCTTCCTTAGCTCGGCGCAAGGTGGCTAAGCCCGAAGGGCCAGCCCCTACAATAAGTAGGTCGTACATGTAGGTTAAAATTAGGTTAAAATACAAAAAATAACGGTCCGCGGGCCCTACCAAGGTATAGCCCAACGCAGATCCAAGGGCACCTCTATCTGCCACACGAAGCGCTCCATTACTGCCCCGAGCGTCTTTGGCCTCTCGCCCTCAAAGGTTGTGCCTAGTAGCGGAAAGTACCCCCCGACTAAGATTCTATCCCGAAAGCGATATACGGGCAGCCCTAGGCTTATGCCCCAATAGGTACGGCGCCTCTGGGGCAAGTAGCCCGCATCGGTCCGAAGCACAATAGAGCGCCAGCGGGGCAAGGAAAATTCTAGATTTACCGCTAAGAGGGCTGAGGTTCGGAGGGTATCGGCCGGCGCACGCCAACCCCCTTGCGTTTCGGGAAACTGCCGGCGGATAACCCCGCCCCCTTCGCGGAAGCGATCCAGTAATACATACTCGCCAAAAGGATCGTAGCCCGTAGGTCGAAAAAGAAGGTAATCCGTGCGGTCGGCACTTATCCAGCCGCCATAGAGGCGGGTCCAAATATGCCAGTGCCGGAAGCGGTGGAAAGCCCTAAGCTCCCCTTCGGTGCGAAAACTCCCTCGTAGGTCGTGCCCTACGGAGCCCATCACGAAGAGCGTGGTAATGGCTTCTTCCCGGCGTCCTTCCCAATCCAGCGCTACATAGGCGGGCCGCCCACCGTTTTCCCAAGTGTAGCTGGGCCTTTCGGGTGATTGAAAGGCGAGATGATAGCTGCGCAAGCGTACTACCTGCCGCCAGCCTATGAGCGCCTCAGGGCTACGCCGCAAGAAGCCTTCTACCGCCGCTTTCACCCGCCACAGCCCCGCAAAATTGGACGTGCGCAGCCGCATTTCAATAAGATGTAACCGCCCATCAGCCGGAAAGGCGCGCAGCGTAAGACCCGCACTTCCGCGCAGCGTTGGCTGGAGAAAACTGTACAAGGGTAGTAAGTGAAACTCCAAAGTGCGCTTAGGAAAGAGCCCGCCGTACAGCAGAGCCCCTGCCATAAGGCCATCCCGATAGTTGTAGCCAAAAGCCGGGAGTAGGCCTAAGCTGTACTGATAGAGGTAAAGGGGTACCAGCGGTCTCACAATGCCCCACTTGAGACGCCGCCATCCGGGTAGCCAGCGGCGCGTGTAGAAGAAATTATTCGCTACGCGCCGCTCGTAAATGAGAAGCTGGGGATTGACTACAAAAAGATGAGTTGAAGGAGGTAGGGAAAGCTCAAGCGTACTGTCCAAAGGCAGCGTGTAGCGTTCGGCTATCCAGCCTGGGCGTTCTATTGCTACGGCTTCTACCCGAAAGGGACGGGGCAAAAGCTGCGTGGGTTCCTCTAGACGTACTTGGTAGAGGGAGTCGGAAAGGCGACGAAATCGCAGGCGCAGGTCAGGCTCTCGGTCTGTACGCAAAAGGCGCAGCATAGCTTGGCCTGGCAGGCCTTGGGAGGTCAAACTTTCCGCCCAATCTTCGGGATACGGATGGCGAAAAGCCCACCGCTGAAAATAGGTACGCATGGCGGCATCCCACCGCTCCACCCCTACCGCAAGCACCAGCGACCGCAAAAGGTAGGCTGTCTTATTATACGCCCCTAATCCATACGATACAAGGCCGAAGTGGTAGCTGGAGGCTCCAGGTGCCACATCGGCATTGAGATGATGGTAGAAGAGCATCTCTATGGGTAGGCTGGTGTAGCGCGCCGGACCGATAGGCCGTATTACCTCACTCTCCCCCATGAAGGTAGGGTCCCCCTGCATAATCCGCCGCTCGTAATAGCTATTGAGGCCTTCATCTTGCCAAGGGTGGAGCCGTTCGTTAGAGCCCAGCAGACCTTGAAACCAGTTGTGCCCCACCTCATGCACGACCACCCGCCGCAGTTGGCTAGTATCCTGTATGGGACTGATAACCGTGATCATTGGATACTCCATCCCGCCCCCGGCGGCCAAGGGACCTTCCACGGCTGTGGCATGCGCATACGGATAGGGCCCGACCCAATCACTAAGCGACCGCAGCGCTTCAGCGATATAAGAAGGGGCATACTGCCAAGACCGATAATCCTCCAGCCGAAACACCGCTACGCAGCGGACCCATCTACCGGGGGCTATTTCGGTACTGTCGCTCAGTATAGCGTAGCGTGGATCGGCAAACCAGGCAAAATCATGGATGCTGTCCTGAGTAAATCTCAGCGTTTTGTAGGTAGGGGCAGGCGCATCGTCGCGCGCCCAGCTGGGGGCATTCGGCGGAAGGGTAGCTTTACCCGCACTAAGCCTAAAGCTCGCTATTAAAAATCGGCGCACTTTTTCTTCAGCGGCCGGCGTGTCGGGCTGCTGGGCTATCCACTGACGGGTTTCTAGCTCTCGCTGGCGCAGCCAGAGCCATTCCTCGGGCGTCTGCAAAAGGCCCGAAGCCGCCACGACAAAATTCTGCGGCACGGTGATTTCCACCTCATACCGGCCCCACTCGCTGTAAAACTCCCCTTGGTCTAAGTAGGGGAGCGGGTGCCATCCGCGGGCATCATACACCGCCGGCTTAGGATACCACTGGGTGATCGCATATTCAACGCCTTGATGACCCAATCGGGAGAAAACCAGCGGAAGTTTTACCCGAAAAGGAGTCTCTACGGTCAGGTGCCCACCAGGCGGAAGCGGCTTAGGAAAAGGGAGCCATACTACGTCGGGCGCCTTTTTGAGAAGGTAGGGGGGATGGCCTTCAGCCGGTTTAGGCCCACGCCAAGCCGGTAGAGGTCGTACTGCTACACCATCTACCTGAAAGTCTAAACTGTCTATGTAGCCCCGCTCATTTTTACGGGCAAAAAAGAAGCGGCTCTCGCCCCTGGCGCGCTGCTGCTTATCTAGAGCTGTGCCCCGACGACTGTAAGCATTGGGCCATAGATGGATATAAAGCCCCGGGAGGGTATCAGGACTGTTATTGCGATATACGAAGCGGATATGCCCCCTTAGAAAATGCTGCTGGGCATCCAGTTGTACCTTAATCCAGTACTCTACGCGCTGCTGGAAGTATGGCCGCTGCGCCCAGACCCAGAAGCTCAGGCTAATAGCAACCCAGCTCCATCCGTTGCTCATGCCGCCCAAAGGTAAATATAGGCCAAGGGATCGAACTTGAACTTTTTGTTAGACGAAATCCTATGCGGCAATTTTTTAGGCTGGTTTCCTTCCCAGGCTTCATCGCCTTTGCCCAAATAGGCCATCGTACCTTCGTCTTTAATGATCCCACGCGCAGCGGTGGATTTGGGTCGGGCGGTGGGCCAGGCAGGCAAATTCAAACCGAGATCTACTATCCAGCCGCCCAAAGTGGGGACAATACGCCCATTCAGTCCGGCGCTTTTCCTGTAGTGGTTATTGGTCATGGATTTCTCATGCCTTGGTCCGCTTACCAGAATCTGTGGGAGCAGCTGGTGCCGGCGGGGTATATAGTGGCCCTCCCCCGTACGGAGAGCGGTTTCTCTCCCAGCCATAGGGACTTTGCTTTAGACCTGCGATTAGTAGGCGAGCGCCTTTTAGCCGAAGGGCAGAATCCTTCCAGCCCTTTTTATGGCCGTATTTATCCGCGCCTTGCGCTGATGGGACACTCTATGGGGGGCGGCTGCGCCATCTTAGCCGCCGCTAACTTCTCTGGTGCGCACTGCGTAGTAGGCTTAGCGGCCGCTAACACTCACCCTTCCGCCATTCAGGCAGCTGCGCAGGTAACCCTGCCTACCCTCATTATAGCAGGTTCGGGAGATAGCGTAACGCCCCCCAGCCAGCACCAGCTACCTATTTATAATAATCTCGCCGCTGCTTGTAAGGCTTATGTCAGCCTCACAGGGGGGGGCCACTGCTACTTTGCTAATCCTGACGCAGCCTGCGACTTCGGTGAAAATAGCGCCGGCTCCACCGTCACGCTCACGCGCGCCCAGCAGCAGGCTCTTACCCTTCAGATTTTACGGCCTTTTTTAGAGGCTTACCTTAAGGACAGCTGTCCTACGCGCTTTATGGACACGCTAGCGGGGCTGCCCTCTGTAACCTACCTCATCACCTGCGCGTACTTGCGCCTTTCCCTCTCTGCCCAGGTTTCTCCCCCTACTCCGGAGAATCCCACTGGCGGCAACATTAGCCTCAGCGTCCAAGGGGGGCAGCCGCCCTATCAATACACCTGGAGCCATGGCTTTACTGGCCCTAACCCTACTAACCTTGGACCGGGTACCTACCGGGTAGTTGTGCGGGACGCGCGCGGATGTACCGCCGAAACCACTTTCACCCTCAACCTCAGCACTTTCCTAAGATCGCCCTCTTCCTATTCCACACCCCGAGCTTTTTGCTCTGCAGGGAGTCTGTATTTAGAGCTCCCAGCCCCTTATATAGGCCGCCGCTGGCGCCTACTGGATACCGCAGGCCGCCTACTGGCCGAGGGCTACACCTATGGACCGCACCTAACTCTCCCGCTTCCTTCGGGCCCTCCTGTGCTCTACCTGCTAACCATAGAAGACTGGCAAACCCGTCTATTTTGCCCACCCTGATACCTTTCTTTATTGTACCTTTGACCCATGGAGTTCGTCCTACCCGAGCTTCCCTATCCTTACGATGCCTTAGAGCCCCATATAGACAAAATGACGATGGAAATACACCATCAGAAGCACCACGGCACCTACCTCAATAACCTCAAGGCGGCCTTGGAAAAATATCCCGATTGGGCCGCTAAGCCGTTTGAGGAGATTTTGGCTAATATCACGCGGCTACCCGAGGATATTCGCACGGCGGTGCGCAATAATGGTGGTGGCCACTGGAATCACAGCTTTTTCTGGCCGCTTATGACGCCTAAAAGCCCCGGACGACCTGTGGGAGCGCTCGCTGAGGCTATCCAGAGCACCTTCGGCAGCTTTGAGGCCTTTCAGGAAAAATTCACGGCCGCGGCTTTAGGCCGCTTCGGCTCTGGCTGGGCCTGGCTCGTCTGGAAGGAAGGCAAACTGGAAATCGGCTCTACCCCCAATCAAGACAACCCGCTTATGGACCTCAGCGAATTCAAAGGACGCCCCATCTTAGGCTTAGACGTATGGGAGCACGCCTACTACCTGCGCTATCAAAACCGCCGGGCCGATTATATAAAGGCCTGGTGGAACGTAGTGAATTGGGAACAGGCCGATAAGCACTTCCGAACCGCACGAGGCGGGTAGTGGAACGCCTGTGGGTTATAGATTTTGGCTCGCAGTATAGCTTACTTATTGTACGGCGGGCTCGGGAACTTGG
Source organism: Bacteroidia bacterium (assembly GCA_025059535.1). Taxonomy (GTDB): domain Bacteria; phylum Bacteroidota; class Bacteroidia; order SpSt-205; family SpSt-205; genus SpSt-205. The sequence continues at coordinate 14,840 of JANXCX010000003.1, read as the reverse complement.
CGTATATGCCGAGCTTATACCGTGGCCGCAAGTAGGCCCTGAGTTGCCTTCTTACGTCAAGGGAGTTATATTTTCAGGAAGTCATGCTTCCGTTTCTACGGGACCGGCCCTGCCCACGGCCTGGGTAGGGCAACGACCTATTTTGGCTATCTGCTACAGTGCGCAATGGTTAGCCGCACACAACGGCGGCCTTGTGCAAGAAAGCCATGCGCGTGAATTTGGCCCAGCGGAGCTAGAGGTGCTTTGGCCTACTTCCCCCCTCTGGCAGGGCCTACCCCTCCACAGTCGGGTATGGATGAGCCATAGCGATACCATCACTCACCTACCCCCCAACGCCATACCCACAGCCCGCACCCGCACCATACCTATAGCCGCCTACGAAGTGCCCTCTGAACAGCTTTACGCCGTCCAATTTCACCCGGAGGTAACCCACACGGAAATCGGTACCAGGCTCCTCCAAAATTTTCTTCAGGGCATTTGTGGGTTCTCTGGCAGTTGGAAGCCTGAGGACCAAATACCCACTCTCTTAGAAGAGCTTCGAAGGCAAATGCCGTCAGACCGAGCGGTAGGTGCCCTTTCAGGTGGCATTGACTCTACGGTAGCTGCCATCTTAGCCTATCGCGCTATCGGTGAGCGATTTCAGGGGATTTTCGTGGATACAGGCCTACTGCGCCAGGGTGAGACCGAAGAAGTCCTAAACGCCTATGAGGCTGTCGGCCTCCCTGTCCAACTTGTAGATGCCCGCCATCTTTTTTACACAGCCTTAGAAGGTATTACAGACCCCGAAGCCAAACGTCAAATTATCGGACGCCTATTCATTCAGGTTTTTGAAGAAACGGCCCAGCGCCTCGGCTCCGTGCGTTACTTAGTGCAGGGCACTATCTACCCTGATGTAGTAGAAAGTGGCACGGAAGTAGCGGCCCGCATCAAGTCTCATCACAACGTAGGGGGCTTGCCCGATCGGCTGGGGCTTACGCTGGTAGAACCGTTGCGCCTTCTTTTCAAGGATGAGGTTCGTGCTATAGGGCGTGCCTTGGGCCTACCAGAAGGGTTTCTCCAGCGCCATCCTTTTCCGGGGCCTGGGTTGGCAGTGCGGATTCTAGGCTCTATCACTCCTGCCCGTGTGGAGCGCCTGCGCCAAGCCGATGCCATCTTTTTAGAAACCCTTCATCGGCATGGCTGGTATAACCGCACGTGGCAGGCTTTCGCCGTACTTCTTCCTCTGCGTAGCGTGGGAGTGGGCGGGGACCAGCGGCTTTATGGCGAGGTAATAGCCCTACGAGCCGTCCAGAGCACAGACGGCATGACCGCTACCCCTGTAGCCTTGCCTCCCGAGCTCTTAGAAGAGGCTGCGCAACGCATCTTAGCTGAGGTGCCTGATGTGAGTCGGGTGGTGTATGATATCTCTACTAAGCCGCCCGCTACGATTGAGTGGGAATAGCGTAGCTCTCTTCTGCCTGGGAGTGGGCTGGGGCGCTTGGGCACAGACGCCCTCTACTCCCTTGGCCCCCGTATATCAGGCTATTCAGCGCGGCCTTACCCTAAATGCCCAGCGGCAGCTCCAAAAACTCCAAGAAAATCCTGATAGCCTCGTGCGCTGGGAAAGTCTGCTTCTACAGGGCTATTTAGCTGCCCGCGGCGGGCGTGAAAATGAAGCCCTGAGCCATTGGTACCGTCTCTCGCAATACACACCGCATTCGCCCTTAGGGCGCGAAGCCACCTACTGGCGCGCCGACTTACTGCTCAAAAAGCGCTCTACCTGCAAAGAGGCGCTCTTCCTCCTGCGCGACCTTTTAGAGAGCCCTCACACACCCCCAGCTCTACGCACGGAAGCAGCCTATCGCCTGACTCATTTCGCCTATTATGAGGCCGACCTGGGTTTCTTATGGACCTATGCCGACGAGGGTCACCCGCTCCTTCAAGCCTACTTCTTGCCCGCCCTTTTGTATTGGCTTCGGCAGGGGTGCTACTGGGAGCTTTGGCCCCTAAAGGAAAAAGAAATCCGCTATCGCTGCGGCGAGGGGACACACCTACCTTGGAGCTGGGCCGCTCTAGCAGATACCCTTTCCCCCGAAACCCTCCGCGTAGCCCTTCTAATGCCTTTCTTAGCCCATCAAGAGAAACCATCACCCTTTTTAGAATTCTGGCAGGGATTTGAGCTGGGCCTTCGGGAGGCACGCTCGCCCTACCGCGTCTGGGAAGTGCGCGTAGAGGATAGCGAGCGCAATCCGCTCCGCCTTCAGGAAATCCTCCTACAGTGGGAAACCCGCCCGCCCCACATCCTCATAGGGGAGGTTTCTTGGAGCCTCAACCAGACCCTTAGCAGTTTCTGTGCGCGCAAAGGAATCTGGCAGGCCGTGCCCATCAACACCGCTTACCCTAAGTACCCCTATACTTTTCCGCTGCTTCCTCCAGCGGAGTGTCAGGGTCAATTCATAGGCACGCAACTCCGAAAGGAATTTGAAGAAAATGGGTTAGGTGTCTGCCTTTACGACGCCTCCGACCCTCAGGCGGTAGCTTTTGCCGAGGGGTTTAGGCAGGTTCGGCCCTGTCCTCTTTACCCTCTGCCCTCCGACCTCAAAGAGCTAACCCAGCGCTGGACTACCCTCAAAGACTCCCTTCAAGGGCTTGCCTGGTATGCGCTCGCCTGCAACCGAGAAGACTTGCTGGGCTTCCTGCTCCACAAGCTAGGAAGGGACTCTCTCCCTCCGCTCATAATTGGTACGGCTACTTGGAACGATTTCCAATACACTTACTTCAAGGACTACCGTCGCCTTCGGATTTGGATACCGCAGGTATTTCTGCCTGATAGCGCAGCCTGGCGAAGCCTAAATCAGCGTGTGCGCCAGCTTTTTGCTCAGCCCGCCACACTTTACCATGCGCAAGGGTATGACGCAGCGCTTTGGATAGCCACTCTCAGTAACGCTCACACCCCCTATGCTCCCCTACCCCGCAAAGAAATGCCCGGCCTCCTGAATACCTATCTCCTCCCTCCTCAATGCGAACGCTACCGCTTCCGTCTCTGGGAATACGAAAAGGGCGAAATACGCTTACGCTATGGCAACTAATTTGCGCTATGAACCGCAGCAGCACCTCCCAGGCTGGAGCCAGGAAAAATTAGGTGCTAGCACGGCTTTAGTGGTAGGCGTAGGAGGCCTTGGGCAACCAGCGGCGCTCTACTTAGCCGCCATGGGAATCGGTAAGCTCATCTTAGTCGACCCAGACACGGTAGCCGAGGTAAATCTGCACCGCCAACCTCTCTATACAGAAGCCGATTTAGGTAAGCCTAAGGTAGAAGTCTTGGCCGCTCACCTTCGCCGCTTGCGCGCCGACTTGGAGATAGAAACCCACGCTGTATGGGCCGACAGGGTTTTTTTAGAAACCTATGGCAAAGCCGCCAGCGTCTGGATAGATGGCACCGACAACCTTGCAAGCCGCCTAGCGCTGGATGAAGCGGCTGCTGTCTGCCAAAAGCCTTGGGTATATGGAGCCGTATATCAGGGAGAGGGGCAAGCCGCTCTACTCGTCGGGGTGCAGTACAGGGAATTTTTCGGCGCAGAAGAGGGCGGCCCTAGCTGTAGCGTAGGCGGCGTTTTAGGGGCCCTTCCGGGAGCGGTAGGGGCCCTTCAAGCGGCCTTAGCGGCGCAATACTTAGCTCAGCCCGCCCTAGCACCCGTCAATATTCTCTTCCGTTTAGACCTGCTGCGCGGCCTTATGCAGAGCTTTGCCTTAGAGGCAGCTGAGCCAGTCGCTCCATTAGAGCTTTCCTGGGAAGCTACGCAGGCCTTTCCCACCGCCCAGTGGATAGATCTGCGCGAAAATCCCCTTTCTCCCCTTCCCATACCTGCCCAGCGCCTCCCCTGGTATAGTTGGGCCCAGTGGAAACTCCCGTCCCAGCCAGTGATTATAGTATGTGAGCAGGGGGAGCGCAGCCGGCAAATTGCCTATGCGCTGCGCCGCCAAACGGGACGCACGGATATATTTAGTCTGCGTGGCGGGGTGCAGCAGATTAGTCTAAAACTTGGCCAAAACCCCTAAGCGCGCGCCTACCTTTTCAAAGGCCGCAAGCGCTTGGGCAATGTGCTCAGCCGTATGGGCCGCGCTAAGCTGCACCCGAATGCGCGCTTGGCCACGCGGCACCACGGGGTAAGAAAAGCCCACCACATAAATACCTTCTTCTAACAACGCTTCTGCCATTTCCTGAGTCAGAACCGCATCATAGAGCATAATGGGCACAATAGGATGGTCGCCGGGTTTTATCTGAAAGCCCGCTCGGCTAAGGCCTTCTCGGAACTGCCGCGTATTTTGCTCAAGTCGGTCGCGCAGTTCTGTGGTATCAGCCAGCCAGGAGAAAATCTCGGCCGCCGTAGCGGCAACTACCGGCGAGAGGGAGTTAGAAAAAAGGTAGGGGCGTGAGCGTTGGCGCAATAGCTCTATAAGCGGCGCCGCACCCGCTACAAAGCCGCCCATAGCCCCCCCTAAGGCTTTGCCTAGCGTACCAGTAATGAGGAGACGCTGGGCGCCTAAAATACCGAACCGTTCCGGCGTACCTCGACCCGTCGGGCCCACGAAGCCTGTCGCATGCGAGTCATCCACGATAAGCAGGGCATCATACTGCTCGGCAAGACGCATAAGTTCGGGCAAAGGGGCATAATCCCCATCCATGGAGAAAACCCCATCCGTAACAATAGCCCGAAAGCGTACAGACCCTGTTTCTATGATCTTGTGCTCTAAGTCCTCTACATCACAGTGGCGATAAACCAGCCGCCGCGCTTTTGTAAGACGGATGCCATCTATTAGGCTGGCGTGATTGAGTTCATCCGAAAAAATGGCATCCTCGGGCCCAAAAAAGGGCTCAAAGACGCCTCCATTGGCGTCAAAGCAGGCCGCATAAAGAATCGCGTCTTCACAGTGCAGGAAATCGGCGATGGCACGCTCCAGAGCCTTATGGGGCGTTTGAGTGCCACAGATGAAGCGCACCGAAGCCATGCCATAGCCCCATCGCTCTAGAGCATGGTGCGCCGCCGCTACCACACGCGGGTGAGAAGCCAAACCCAAGTAGTTATTGGCACAAAAATTAAGGACCCGCCGGCCATCCGCTAGGGTAATCTCCACGCCCTGCGGCGAATCAATAACTCGCTCCTTTTTGTATAGGCCGCTGTCCCGAATCTCAGCTAGCTGCGCCTCAGCCCATTGGATAAGCCCAAAAGCCATAGAGCAAAAATAGGCAGTTTATTATATTTTTGCGAAGATGCGGTCCCTGTGGAGCTGGTTGATACCCGTAGGGGGGTGGGCGCAGTCGGCTCTATACCTCGTGCATTTCCAGCCTAAGCCTGACTCCCTTCTGCCTTTTCCTGAGCGGTATCTAAGTCCTGCCGCTATAGCGCGTCGTTGCCTACAAGGTGTGCCCATTGATGGGCGCGACCTCCCCATACCGCCGGCTTGGGTAGAGGGTCTTGGTAGAGTAGGTCGCGTATATGGGACTGCCCGCTGGCTAAATGCGGCTCTCGTAGAGACCTCCACGCCTCAGCTTCTGTGGTCTTTACCCGGCGTAGCCTGTGTAGAGTATTTCTGTCCTGCTCCTAAACCTATCTCGCCTTCCTCCTTACCAGCCCTCCAGAGCAAAGCTTCCCCTACTCCGTCGGCTTCGGTCATAAATGCTTTCCAATTAGACCAGCTCAAACTGCCCTTTCTCCATCAGCGGGGTTATACGGGACGGGGCATCCGCATGGCCATTTTTGATGCGGGCTTTCCCTACTTTGATCAAATGCGCGCCTTTGAGCACATTTTCAGAGAAAATCGCTATTTAGGCGGGCGAGATTTTGTGGAGCGCAATCAGTCTATTTTTGAAGATAACGCCCACGGCACTCACGTAGCCTCTGTCATCGTAGCCTACGATCCGCAAAGTACAGGCTACGTCGGCGGTGCGCCCCACGTAAGTGTGCTTTTAGCACGCACCGAAAATGCCCTTTCGGAGACACGCTTAGAAGAATGGAACTGGGCGGAAGCAGCCGAGTGGGCTGACTCCCATGGCGTTCATATCATCCAGAGTTCTCTTGGCTATAGCACCTTTGACGACCCAGCGGAAAACTATACCTACCGCGACATGAACGGACGCACGGCTATCTCTACCCAAGCGGCTCGCATAGCCACTCAAAAAGGCATTTTGGTAGTAGCCTCGGCCGGTAACGAAGGGAACTCCCCCTGGCATTACATTACGGCGCCTTCTGATGCCGACAGTATTTTAGGAGTAGGAGCTATCAACCCAAATGGGGAAATTACCCCCTTCTCCTCGCGCGGACCTTCAGCGGATAGACGCATAAAGCCCGATGTAGTAGCCCTAGGCTGGGGCACCCAAATTCTAGGCCTCAACGGCACCGTGCAATACAGTGCGGGGACCTCTTTCTCGGCTCCCCTTATTAGCGCTTTAGCGGCCTGTCTGTGGCAGGCGATGCCTCACGCACGTAATTGGGAAATCCGAGAGGCGATTATCCGCTCGGCCGACCGCTACCATAACCCCGACACTATCTATGGCTATGGCCTGCCCAACGCCGAGCGTGCTTTCGCCCATCTTACTCGCCTCCACAACCCTAACCTAGCCCCTCAGCTACAGCTTTATCCTAACCCCGCTAGCGACTACCTTACCCTTTTTCTCCTTGATACCACTTTGGCCTTCTATGACCTTACGATTTACGACACAAAAGGTAATCAAGTTTATTCAGGGCTCTACCGCGGCCTTACAGAAATGCGTCTGCCCATTGATAGCCTTTCCCCAGGCCCTTACCTCTTAGAACTCCTCTCCCGACCAAGTAAAGCCTCCTATAAAGCTATCTTTGTGAAACTATGAAGAGGCCTGATATCTGGCTGGCTTTGCTAGCCTTTTTCCTAACTACCTGCCGCCGGAAGAAAGACGAGCCATGGTTTAACCTTTTCACCGTAGAGGACGACCTCAAGCTGGGGGCTCAGGTCGCCGCTGAGATTGAATCTAAGCCGCAGGAATATCCCATATTGGATTCAGCGCGCTACGCTACGGCCTATGCGCACCTCTACCGTATGCGAAATGCCCTCTTAGCTACAGGCAAGCTGCAATACGCAGACCGCTTCCCCTGGCGCCTCCGAATCATCCACAACGATACCATCCAAAACGCCTTCTGCGCCCCGGGCGGTTATATTTACATCTATACGGGGATTATCAAGTACCTACGCAATGAAGCTCAGCTTATGGGCGTACTGGGCCACGAGATGGCCCATGCCGACCGGCGCCATGTCTCTCAGCTCCTTACCCAAGCCTACGGCGTCCAAACCCTTCTGAACCTCCTCACGGGCGGTAATCCGGGCCTCATTGGCCAGATCGCCGCCAACCTTCTTCTTCTTAGTTTCAGCCGCGACCACGAGCGGGACGCCGATGCCCACTCCGTCATTTACCTCTGCCCTACCGAATACCCAGCTGACGGCGCCGCCTACTTTTTTGAGTATATCACCCAAGAAGGCGGCCCGCGCATACCCGCTTTCCTCAGCACTCATCCAGACCCCGGCGAAAGGGTAAATAACATCCGCAATAAAGCTCGCGAGCTAGGCTGCCGGGGGAACCAGCTCTATGAAGGTCGGTATGCCGAACTCGTCGCCGCCCTCCCTTAGCCATATCAAAGAAACGTGCCTATATATTCAAGATACCGCTCGCACCCGAGCTTTTTATGAAGGCATATTAGGTCTGACTTGCATTGCGGAAGTGCCCGGTCAGTTTGCTTTCTTCCGTCTAGGCCCCACGATGCTCTTATGCTTTGTTCGGGAATTTTCTGAGCGCAATCCTACGCTACCTGCGCACGGGGCCTGTGGCGTGCAGCATATCGCCTTTGAGGCTCCCTCCACCGAGGCGTATGAGCAGTGGAAAGCCTACCTTTTGGCTCACTCGCTCCCTATAGAGCATGAGGCTGCCTGGCGCTTAGGGCGCCGCTCCTTTTACTTTCGCGACCCAGACGGCCATAGCATAGAAATTACTGAACCCGGCATCTGGCCCGAATGACCACCTGGATCCTCGCTACCCAGAATCCGCACAAACTCACTGAAGCCCAGCAAATAGTAGGTTCAGCCGTTCGCCTACTCCCCCTTCCGCCTGGACTTCCCGCGGCTGAAGAGCATGAGCCTACCCTCTATGGAAATGCCTTAGCCAAAGCCCGATTCTATAGGCCGTATGTCGCCTATCCCGTGCTAGCCGAGGATAGCGGGTTATTCGTACCAGCTCTTGGAGGCAAGCCCGGCGTGCAGTCCGCCCGCTACGGCGGTCCCGAACGGCTCCTCCAAGAGCTTCCCCCCGAGGCAGAACTTTACGCCTATTTCGCCGCCGTAGTAGTGGCCTATTTCAGCGAGGAGACGTACTACTTTTTCCACGGTTTATGGGAAGGTAGGCTTAGCCGGGAACGGCGGGGAACAGAGGGCTTTGGGTATGACCCCATATTTATTCCCGCTAAGGAGCAGCGCACGGTAGCGGAACTCGGCCAGGCCTGGAAAGTCCAGCATTCGCATCGGGCGCAGGCTCTCCGAAAGTGGCTGGTATGGCTAAGTAGCCAAAACCAAGTGGGTCTCTAAACAGCTGGCGTATTTAGCCCGCAGGCGTAAAAGGTCAAGCCGCGCTATTCCATAAGGGGTATGGAGAATTCCATATCCCCCTCCTGGCACTACCTCGCCTAAGGCTACGGCTGAGAGGCCAGCTTCAGCTACCTGACGTTCCAGCTTTTGGGCTTGATTGGGCGCCACAGCCACTATGACTCGCCCGCCATCCTCTCCAAACCAGAAGGCATCAGTACGCACACCTTCGGGTTGAATCGCTACAAAGCCGCTTGTCCCCGCGAGAGCCATTTCCAGAAGGCTCAGAAGTAGGCCGCCGTCTGACACATCCTGAGCCGCTAAAAGCAGGCCCTGAGCCGCTAAGGTCGGTAGCAGCTGGATCAGGCGCCGCTCCGCCGCTAAATCTAGCCGCGGCGGGGGGGCATACCTTATCCCCCGCACTTCCCGAAGGTAATGGCTAGCCCCTAAGGAGGGCTCCGCCAGGCTCGCTGGGCTACCGACGAGATACAGGCGAGCCGCACACTTAGGCAAGGCCATAGGCACCCACCGCTGAAGGGCCTCCTCCAAGAGCCCCACTATCCCTATAACCGGTGTTGGGAGAATAGCACCTTCTGCATCCTCATTATAAAAGCTCACGTTGCCGCCCGTAACGGGCAGGTCTAAAGCCTCGCAGGCCTCCCTCAGCCCCTCTACCGCCTCTACAAATTGCCAGTAGACAGAGGGATTCTGAGGACTGCCAAAGTTCAGGCAATTGGTGACGCCTAAAGGTACGGCTCCCGTACAGGCTACCTGCCGAGCTGCCTCCGCTACGGCTAAGGCTGTACCAATTCGCGGAGAGGCTTCCACCCACCAGGGATTACCGTCCAGGCTAACGGCTAATGCCCGATTAGTGTAAGGGAGACGAATCAATGGCGCCGCGGCGGGTAGCTCGCCAGCACTGCCTATGGTACAACCCCCTACCATCCTATCGTACTGCCGATAAATCCACGCCTTACTTCCCAGATCTGGATGGACCAGAAGTCGCTCTAGAGCGCCCTCAAGTTCGGCCACTGATCGGATATCGGGTACCTCAGTACTAGAGAAGGCGGCGATTTCCCGCAGGTAGGTTGGGGGCTCTTTAGGCCAGTCATACAGGGGTGCGCCTTCGCCGGCTAAAAGGAGCTTAGGGGGCAAAGCCGCTACCTTATGGCCCCGCCACCAGTATTCCACCTCCTGAGTGTCGGTAACTTCGCCAATATCCACTAAAAGGAGCTCCCACTTCTGAGCGATACGCTGAAGGGCGGGTATAGCTTCGGGCGTCGCTATAAGGAGCATACGCTCCTGCGACTCTGAAAGGAGAATTTCCTGAGGTGTATGCACCCCTCCTCGGAGCGGCACTTTGTCTAGCCAGATGCGCATACCTACCCCCCCACGCGCAGCCGTCTCGGCGGTAGAACTCGCAAGCCCCGCTGCGCCCATATCCTGCATCCCTACAATCAGACCCTCTGCCACCATCTCTCCTATGGCTTCCAGCAAAAGCTTTTCCCGAAACGGATTCCCTACTTGAATCACAGCCAGCGAGGGTTTGTCTGCGTGCTCTAGAACTTCGGAGGCGAAAGCAGCCCCCCCTACCCCATCAGGCCCCGTAGGCGCACCAAGGTATAAGACCCGATTACCTATGCCTTGGGCCCGAGCACTCACTATCCTATCCTTCGGCACAAGCCCCACACTCAACACATTTACGATAGGCTTACCTTTATACGCAGGCGCAAAGTAGGTCTCTCCGCCAATAGTAGGCACACCTAAGGCATTTCCATAATCCGCTATACCTCGTACCACTCCCTCCAGCAGCGCACGAGTACTGGCATCTATAGGATAGCCAAAGTGAAGCGAGTCCAAAGCCGCAATAGGGCGGGCCCCTACAGCCAGTATATCCCTATGGATACCCCCTACGCCCGTGGCGGCGCCTTGGTAAGGGGCAACGGCACTAGGATGATTATGGGATTCTACCTTGAAGGCTACAGCCCATCCCTCTCCAATATCCAGCAGACCGGCGTTCTCCTCTCCCGCCATGCGGAGGGTGCACCGCCCACGGCGCGGTAGACGCCGCAAATGAAGCAGAGAACTTTTATAGCTACAGTGCTCGCTCCAAAGAGCGGAAAAAATCCAGACTTCCACCTCTGTGGGCTCTCGGCCCAGAAGATTTAGGATGCGCTCATACTCTGCCTCAGAAAGCCCCGCTCTCTGGGCTATTGTACGGCTCGCAGAAACCGGTCCCATCGCGGCTTCCAATCCTCAATAGAAAGTAGGACGAAAATCGGCTTGCCTATAATGTGATCCTCTGGCACAGGCCCCCAAAAGCGTCCGTCCAGCGAGTTATAGCGATTATCGCCCATAGCAAAGTAGTAATTCTGCTGGAAGGTATATTCTGTCCGGGGTTCCCCATCTATGTATATCTGCCCGCCCACTACCTGCACATTATGGCCTTCATACCCCTCTATGAGCCGCCGGTAAAGCGCTAGGGTATAATAGTTGAGCTGAATTTTATCCCCTCGCCGAGGTAGATAGAAAGGCCCCCAATAGTCTAAGTTCCAACGAAAGTTTGTATCCTGAGGATAAACAAGCGGCATAAAGTGTCCTGCCGAGTCTATCTCTCTATGAAAGGTATCTAAGATGGAGGCGAAGTTTTGCTGAAATGCGCGCGCCGTCTCGCGCGTCATGTCCAGCAGGTAGGTACGGGCATCCCGCATACTCCAATTCAGGTTGGAACTTCCTGGCGGGCGGAATCCAAAAGGGCGCAGCACCCGATAGGTAAGGGGTTCGCCCTGTGTAACCGCCCGATAACGTTCCTGCAGATAGCGCGGCACATAGGCCAGTCGGCCATTTACATACAGCTCGCCGGCGCGTATTTGTATCGTGTCGCCGGGAAGGCCTACGCACCGCTTGACATAGTTTTCCTTTAGGCTTGGAATTTGTACGGGACCCAGCTCGGGGCTGTTTGGCATCACATCATCGGCAGGATAGTTGAAGACTATAATGTCGCCTCGCTGAATAGGCTTGAAGCCAGGCAGCCGCACATACGGAAAAACAACCCAATCCAAATACGAGGGAATCCCAGTGAAAGGGATACGATTGTGAATAAACGGAATAGCTAGGGGCACCATTGGCAGTCGCGGCCCATAATGAAGCTTGCTCACAAAGACGAGATCCCAGGCCAAAAGGGTTTTCTCCATAGAGCTCGTGGGGATAAGAAAGGCCTCTACTATAAAGGTGCGCAGGAAGAGAATGACTGCCAGAGCTATAATCAGCTCACGCCACCAGCGCCGGCGTACTGAAGGCGCTTTTTCCGCCACCGCACAAAGGTAAGCCAAATATGCCCCCTATGCCCCCCTTTGCTAACCCGAAAAAGGCAACGGCTTACAGAAGGATGTATTCCCTAACTCTGCTAGGGGCAGAATTCTACTCCACTGCCCTCAGGCCGTACCTAGCCGGTTACTAAGAGAGCGGCAAAATTTTACTCAGAAGGGGTAGAATGGGCCAGAGGGAAGAGGGCCTGGATTTCAGCTTCGGTATTGAAGGCATGAAGACTTAGGCGATAGGCTGGCTGTAGTACGGTAGGCGGATAAAGCCTCTTGAGGGGGAGAGGGTGTGCGTCCGACAGCAGCGCAATCGGCCCCTCAAGCCCCTGATAAGTATAACCATGCGCGGCGAGGTACTGACGCGTCCAGCCTATCAGCTGCCATAGGCGCTGGCGGCGGCTCTCCCACTCGGCTGAACGGCGCAGGACCTCCCCCACCGCCCAAGCCAAAAAAGGCGGAAGGGCTGTAGTATAAATGCCGCCCCATCCTTTCCGGCGCAAAAGCTCTATAAGCCACCAGGGACCTACCCACACGGCCCCCACTAGGCCGACCGCCTTACCAAAAGTAAAAAGACGCGCCAGCGGCCTAAGCCCTACCCTTTCAGACCAGCTGGCGCCCTGCGGCAGGATAAACGTAGTATGGGCCTCATCTACCACAATATGGCAGCCATAACGCGTGTGAAAGTAGCTCAGGGCCTCAACCAAAGGGCTTGTACCTTCCATAGAGTAAAGCGATTCCACTGCTACGAAAATCTCCCCCGAAGCTCGGCGTATAAGCCTTTCAGCCTCTTCCCAGTTCTGATGGGGAAAGCCCCAGCTGGTCGCTTCGCTGAGTCGCACCCCCTGCCGAATAGAAGCGTGCACCCGTTTATCATACACTATCGTATCGCCTCGTTGGGGTATTACGCTCCAAAAGGTAAGATTAGCCACGAGCCCGCTTGGGTATAAAAGGGCTTCTTCCTGAGGTCCCCATAAGGTGCGGACGAGAGCCTCTAAGGCGGCAAAGGGTGGAGCTTCGCCGCCTAAGTAGCGGGAGGCGCTACCCCCGCGCAGCCACTCCGCCGGCACCGCCTGTAAAATCTGCCGAATAATCCCGTCCCGATTAAGGCCGAGGTAGTCATTCGTACTGAAGTCAGGGGAATCTGAAGGTGGAAGCCAGAAGCCCCTATGGGGTAGCGTATCAAGCGTGCGCTGAATCCGTTCCTGAAGGCGCATAGCTGAGCTCTACAGCCCCCATTGCTCCGCCATAGCCCAAAGCCAAGACTATGGCTCGCCGCCACTGCGTAGGGCTATTGGAAAAAGGCAAGCTCGTCACCCAACGCCGCTGACGGAGAAAAGCACAGGCTAAGCCTAGCGATACTAAGGGGGAAGCCCCTAAGCTGTGCCCAAAAAAGGCCTTGGGCGCGCAGGCGGGTACCTCGCCCCATGCTGAACAAACGGCCTGCCATTCCGCAGCATCGCCCTGGCGCGTCCCAGGAGCATGCAGAAAAACCATGTCTGGCGCAGTACTAAATTCTCTTAAGAAAGCGGCTAAAGCTTCAGCGTCCACAGCGGGAAAGGCTAGACCTTCCCTCGGTGGAGCGGTGGTCAGCTGAATAGCCTCCACCCTGAAAGGGCCTTCGGTGCCTTCGGCTAAAACACCCAAAGCCACCGCTTCGCCTAAAGCAAAAGTATTCGTCCCGCTCAGCGGCCGCACAAAAGGAAAATCGCTCTGATGGCTATAAATCCGCAAGGCCGCCATAGTTTCTATAAAGAAGGGGTGAAGGGGCGCTTCTACCGCTCCAAAAAGTACCCGCTGGGCTACGCCCGCTCTAATCAGAAGGGCGGCTTGGTATAAGGCTACAAGGCCGCTGAGGCAGGTTTGGCTCACTGTCCATGCTGGCCCTTGAATGCCCAAGCGGCGCGCTAGGCGGCTTGCCAGGGTACCCAAGGAAGTTTCGGGCGAAAGGGTAGGGGATGGACTTTCGGCCGATTGCCAGGCCTCGTAGGCCTGGAAAAGGGTGGTCATTTCCCCTCGCGCCGAGCCGATAACTACGGCCTGCGGCGCTAAGGCGCTTAGTTCCTCAGCATGGCGCTCCACCAAAGCCGAGAGTAAGCCCCAAGTCGTGCCGCCTTCGGAGAGCGCATAAACTGGCCACTTCCCTCTCACTTGCCAATTCTGCCCTGCCCGCTCTAGCTCTTCTGCTCCTGGCAGACTCCAGAAAGCCTTCAGGCAGAGTCCGCTACGCATTAGGGATAAAGCTGACTAAGGTCTCGTAGAAGGGCTTCCGCTTCCTCTAGCGAAAGCATGGTCTCCGCATCACTGGGGGAAGCTGCTGGAGTAGGATGGACCTCCAAAAAGACTCCATCGGCACCTGCTACTACGCCCAGCCGCGCATAAAGGGCCACATACTCGCGGGCCCCCTTAGTATAGCCAGCGGCGGAATTAGGGCGCTGGACGGCATGCGTCGCATCCATAAGGACCGGATACCCCCCCGCCCGCAGCCGCGGAATATTCCGAAAATCCACTACTAAGTCCTCATAGCCAAAAAAGTTCCCCCGCTCCGTGAGAAATATGCGCCTATTCCCTGTGGCGCTTACCTTTTCTGCGGCAAAGAGGAGGGCCTGCGCACTCATAAATTGGCCCTTTTTTATATTCACTACTTTCCCTGTATGGCCTGCGGCTATCAAGAGGGCCGTTTGCCGGGCTAAAAAAGCGGGGATTTGGAGTACATCGACTACGGCGGCTGCAGCTGGCACTTCACTCGTTTCATGGACATCGGTTAGGACAGGTAGGCCAAAGTCCTGGCGTATGCGGCCGAGGATTTCCAGAGCTGCTGCATCCCCAATTCCCTGAAAGGCCGAGAGGCGCGTACGATTAGCCTTACGATAGGAGGCTTTGAAGATATAGAAGAAGTTTTCGGCTTCGCAGGCGCTGCGGAGCCGCTCGGCTACCTGC
>JANXCX010000007.1 GCA_025059535.1 Bacteroidia bacterium | reverse complement strand
AAGCTCCTCGATGCGTGCGGCGATTTCCTCTTTTTATCGGTCCTCGGTGGAGTGGAAATCCCGTCCGCGGGAGGCGTCGGGGGGCGCTTTATGAAGCTTTTTATCGGTCCTCGGTGGAGTGGAAATTGAAGCCTACCGCTTGCAGGTGAATGCCCAGCTGGCTTTTTATCGGTCCTCGGTGGAGTGGAAATACGCCAACGCGCTGCCCGTGGCGTTTGCGCCTGGACCCTTTTTATCGGTCCTCGGTGGAGTGGAAATACAAGAGACTCTAACTCTTTAGTGTAAAAATCAATACTTTTTATCGGTCCTCGGTGGAGTGGAAATTTTCACGCACATAACTAACGCAGAATACCATCCTAACCTTTTTATCGGTCCTCGGTGGAGTGGAAATGTCCCCCGAGCCGTGGGCGGAGTGGCTTGATGCCTGCCTTTTTATCGGTCCTCGGTGGAGTGGAAATAAAGCGGAAACCTGCTACTATCAATAGGGCATTAGCGCTTTTTATCGGTCCTCGGTGGAGTGGAAATGAAACCCGAAGCCTGCTTGCGATTGTAGCTCTACATCCTTTTTATCGGTCCTCGGTGGAGTGGAAACTGCTTCTGATGGGGGGGTGGCTGGGCTCTTTGGCCTTTTTATCGGTCCTCGGTGAAGTGGAAACTACCGTTCCTGAATCAAACGGAAATGGAACGATACGCTTTTTATCGGCCTCCAGTGGAGTGGAAATTTGCTCTCATGCTTTTCAAGTGACTTCTAATGCAGGCTTTTTATCAGCCCCCGGCAGAGGGGAAAGAGCCGAAAAAATGCCTTTTGGGTAGCCCCCCTCATGAAGGGCTGAAATCAGCCGTGCCAGGCCCGTTGGGGCGAACGCATCCACTTATGCGCCTCACCCACAAGTATCACACTTAGCGCCCATACAATACTCCGCAGCCACGCCGCCGGCTCAATCGGCACCACGCGTAGCACAAACTGCGTAGGCGGAAGGTACAGAGCCATCGCATGAACCCCCAGCGCTATAAGAGCCGCCCCCACGAGAAAAGGATTTCGGAAAGGACTCAGCCGAAACGCAGACAAGTATTCCGCGCGCGCATTCCCAATATGAAAGTTTTGAAACAATACGAAAGTAGTGAGCGCTACCGTCTGCGCCTTGCCTAAATCGCCTGTCAGGCGATACTCATACCAGAAAAGGTAGGCGACAACGCCAGCCATGAGAAGGGCTATAAATAAGGTTCTTTCCCACAAGAGAGGGGAAATAATACCCTCGTCCGGCGGGCGAGGCTTCTGACGCATCAGCCCAGGCAAAGGGGGCTCAAAAGCCATCGCCACATCCTGCAGTCCATTCGTTACCAGATTCAGCCAGAGCAGTTGCGCCGGTAGAATCGGCATAGGCCAGCCCAGTAGAATAGCTACCAAGAATAGGAGAATAGAAGCCATCCCCGTGGAGAGAAGGAAAAACGTAGCATTCCGAATGTTTTGGAAGGCCGTGCGCCCCTCTTCTACGGCATTCCGAATGGTAACGAAGTTATCATCGGCTAAAATAATATCGGAGGCTTCGCGTGCCACATCGGTTCCCCCTTTTCCCATACCGATGCCTACATGGGCTGCTTTGAGCGCTGGCGCATCATTGACCCCATCGCCTGTGACCGCTACAATCTCCCCCTTCTTTTGGAGAAGCCGCACAATTTCCAGCTTCTGCTCTGGCGAAACGCGCGCATACACATTTACCGTCTCTATCTTTTCTTCAAGCTGCGCTGGTGAAAGCCGCTGGAGCATTTCGCCGGTTATCACTTCAGGGGTAGAAATCCCGATTTGAGCGGCGATAGCCTGCGCGGTGACAGCATGGTCGCCCGTAATCATAACTACCCTAATCCCGGCCGCTTGGCAATCGGCCACGGCTTGGGAGACGCCCGAACGGGGCGGGTCCATAAGGCCCACCAGTCCCACAAAAATCAAATCGGTGGGCGGGAAAGGCGGCGAAGGCAGGGTGCTGAGGTTAGGCTTATAAGCAAGCCCTAATACTCTCATTCCCTCTTGCGCTAGGGAGGCTACGGCGTTCAAAACGAAATCGGAATCAATCGGCACGAGGCCCTCTCGCGTCAAGCGATGCGTGCACAAAGAGAGTACCTTCTCTGGCGCCCCTTTTAAGTAGAGCGTATAGGCCGAGGGGCCTTTTTGGCGGAAGCTAGCGGCATAGCGCCGCTCGGGTTCAAAAGGAATCCGAAGCACTTCGGGCTGAGCTATACGGATCGCCTTGGGTGCATAGCCGGCTTGCAGGGCTGCCCAGAGGAGGGCCAGGTCGGTGGGGTCACCCGAGCCCCCCCTCTCAGGCGAGGACTCATCGGCCAGCTCCGCTTCGTTAGCGAGGACGCTAATCTCAAGCGCTAAGGCTTGTAGGGCCTCTATCCCGTCCTTATTTGAGGGGGCTGGCAACCACCTTTTTCCGTCGGTCCAAAAGGCCCGCACCGTCATGCGGTTTTCCGTAAGGGTGCCCGTTTTGTCGGAGCCGATGACGGTGGCGCGGCCTATCGTCTCAATCGCCGCTAGGTGACGCACTAGCGCGTTGCGCTGCGCCATCGCCCAGACCCGCCGCGCTAAGGTCACAGTGAGCACAATTGGCAGCCCTTCTGGAATCGCTGCTACGGCTACCCCTACTCCTACCTTGAACATCTCCCACAGCGGATACCCAAAAAGAAGTCCCAAGAAAAATACCAGGCCAGTGCCGCCTGCAATAAAAATACCAATCAGTTTAGCGAGCCGTTCCATCCGTCTCAGGAGCGGAATATCGCCCTTCTCCGTCTGCGCAAGGCTTTGGGCAATGCGTCCCATCTCCGTCAACGCCCCCGTAGCCACCACATACCCGCGCCCCCGCCCCGAGGTAACCATCGTACCTGCATACACCATATTTTTTCGGTCGGACAAAGGGGTTTCCGCTGGCAAAGGGCTGGGATCCTTATACACCGGCGCTGACTCACCCGTCAGTATAGATTCATCTATCTGGAGAAGGATGGCCTCCGAAAGCCGAATATCCGCCGGTACGCGTACCCCCGACTCCAGAAGTACCACATCCCCTGGAACGAGCTGCGCGGCGGGCAAGCGCTGCTCTACCCCATCGCGCAGTACCGTAGCTTGCGGAGCAGTTAGTGAGCGCAGCGCCTCTACCGCCTTTTCTGCCCTATACTCTTGGATAAAGCCTATAGTGGCATTCAAAATAAGCACGGTAGAAATCACCCCTGCATCTATGTAGTCCCCCAAAAAAAGAGAAATCCCCGCCGCTGCTAAGAGCAAGTAGATGAATGGACTGCTAAACTGATGCCAGAGAATCTTCCAGAGGAAAATGGGAGGGGCCTTTTGAATTTGATTGGGGCCGACCTGCTGGAGGCGCCGCTCCGCTTCCTGCGAAGAAAGCCCGCGCGGAGTAGTGTGAAGCATGGAGACCACCTCCTCTACCGAAGCCACATGGGGCGCCGAAGGAGAGCGCCACATCCCCCCAAAATTATTAGGAAAGCCTCGTCTTTCCAACCCGAAAGCCAGAGAAGCCCCGCTCATAAAGCCAGCCAATAGGGAAATACACGGAAGAAAGGCCTAACCTTTCTGGGGAAAATATTCTAAATTTGTTCTTATGGCCTGGCGTCGTAAACTCGCCCTTGTCCTCCTAACTACGGGCGGACTCCTACTTATTGCCTGCCGACGAAAAGAAGGATGCGCCGACCAAACAGCTTCCAATTACTGCGATAATTGCAACCGCCACAAAGGCGAGATGTGCGAATATGATTATACCATAGCTTTCTG
>JANXCX010000002.1 GCA_025059535.1 Bacteroidia bacterium | reverse complement strand
CGAGCCCATAGACCCGCACGACCTCACCTCGCCCTGGCTAACACTACGAAAAGCGGCTTACCAGGCAATCCGTAAAGTAGCAGGAGGTTCCGCTTATGTGGCTAGAGCTGGGGCTTACACTGGTGGGACAAATGGGGTATTTTGGGTTAGGATCATAGAGAGGCGGCCCGACGGTCTGATAATAATTCAGAACCTGACCGAAGAAGCTAAAGTAAAAGTAGAAAAAGTGGTTAAGGAAATAGAGCCTGATTTAGTCTATCCGCTTCTGCGAGGGCGCGATGTTCGGCGTTGGGGGGCTGAACCTTCCGCCTGGCTTATTCTGACGCATCGTAAAGGCATGGGCCTAAAAGCCATCCCGGAAGAGGAGATACAGCTCCATTACCCAAAGACCTACGGCTATCTCAAGCGCTTTGAGCCAGTACTGCGCGCACGAGCCGCTTTCAAACGCTACTTCACCCGTAAGGATAAAAAGGGCCACCTCATAGAAACAGGCCCCTTTTACTCTATGTTCAACGTTGGGAGCTATACCTTCGCTCCGTGGAAGGTAGTGTGGCGAGAGCAAACTAAGGAAATGACAGCAAGTGTCGTAGGTCTTTTCCAAGGTAAGAAAGTCATTCCTGATCATAAGCTGATGCTTGTAGAAGCTCATAGTTTGAAAGAAGCTCACTTCATATGTGCCTGTATAAACTCAGCAATTACTCGCTTTATTGCTCAGTCATATGCAATAGATATTCAAATGGATACGCACATACTCAGGAATATCCGCATTCCCAAGTTTGACTCAAGGAGCTCAATTCACCGCAAACTCTCGTGGCTCTCTAAAAAAGCCCATAGGGCAGCGAAGGTTGGAAATATAGCCCGGCTGCAGCGAATAGAAGCCGAGATTGACGAAGCGGCGGCGCAGCTGTGGGGCTTGACGCCCGAGGAGCTGCAGGCAGTGCAGGAGAGCCTGCGCGAGCTGGGGTAAACCTTATCGTACAAAAGGTTCAATCCCCTTCTCCCGATAACTCCTATAATCCATGAGTACTATTTCTTTTTTCTGGGCTAGCCGTTCGGCTTCTGTCCTGCCCTTTCTCCGTATTTTTAGCTCGCGCTCTATACGCCCATAAACCAAAATACAGCGAATCTTCAGAGAAGTAGCAGAGGACTTAGAGCAAACACACTGCTTTACAAAGCTTCGGCATGCCTCCAGTTGCTCGGCTTTGTCCTCAAGCTCCCTTTTAGTAAGCCTGCCCGCCAATATCTCTACTGCGCATAAAACAGGCTTATCTTTATAGACCACAAAACAATCACACACCTTGCCTTTTTCAGAGACATACTCATGTTTTATGAAGGTTTCTTTTGCGGAGAAAAACTTCATCAAATACTTATCTTTCACACCATCGGTACAATCCTTACATCCTTCACTCTGCCCATTACAAGGAACCAGAAACTCTTCCCATTCGGTCATGGGCTCTGAGGGCTTTCCTGCCGCTTCTTTTCCGCAAGCTCCACATCAAGTTGCGTCGCAGTACTCAAAAGATGATTCATAACTTCGTCAAAATATTCAGAGACAATACCCTCTTCTGGAGACACCTCAATCGGTTTTACCTGGATTTCTGATGAATCTTCCCGCCGTTCAAAGAGATAAACAGCCAGTTTGTCAGCGGGCAAGCCCGATTTCTCCCCCAAAGTATAAAGCCTAACCTGATTACTAAGCTCAGAGAATATATAATCGCTATGCGTCGTAATCAGCACCCAAGCCCCTGCCTCCACCAGCTTCACCAGAAACCGCGCCATACGCACTTGATTTTCAGGATGGAGATGGGCTTCGGGCTCTTCTATGATGAGGAGCTTGTCGGAGAGGTCATTTTTTTGAATGTAAAGATATAAAGGGGCAAGTTCGGTAACCGCAGAGGAACTGTGCGTGATAGGTAGAGAATAGCTAGCCCCCTCACTTTCGTAATCAAAGAACATTCGTTTAGCTTTCGGGTCAATCCAAATAGTCCCCCCCATTATCTGCTTAAGCTCTTGAAGAAGAGAGCTATTTTTCCCTTCATTCTTTGCTCGCATAAGCTGAAAGAAAGTGCGTATAAACTCCATCACTGGTAAAGTAGGCTGCTCTCCTCCTTCTATGCGCCCTTCTAAAGCTAACAGACCCCTTATGAATAGCTCTTGCATTTGTAGAAAGCTGGTCCTTGAGGCGGGAAAGTAGAATGCTGTCCTTAGGTTTGCATATTTAGAGAAGGCATTGATTAGCTTATAGAGATTACCAAGTGTAGCCCGAGACTCTGCCGACATAAGGCCTAAAGACTCTTGTAGTTGCGACAGATTCGCTAATGCTACCTGCATACCCTCAGCATTCTTAGCCTCTACCTCTGAAGTCTCAAGCCTAATCCGCATGGTACGAATAGCAGGTGGGGAGCTGCCAAAAATCTTATACTTGATAAACTTTGAGGGTGAAAGGATGAAGTTAGCTATCCTTTTTATTTCCATTTTGCCTAGCTCCATGTCCTCAACCATTAGCAGAATAATGCGAAGGAAATCACGAAAAATCAGCTCCCTAAACGCGAAAACCCCATACACCACATGCGCCACGTAGCTTTTATGGGTATTATTTTTGCCGATGAAGACCGTGAGGGGTTTGAGTTCTATTTCGGCTTCTCGGAGGGCGCCGAGGTTTTGAACATGGATTTTCATACAGGCAGCATACCAAAGTACTCTTTTTCGCTAAAGGCCACCTAACCTGACGCTCTGATTCGCCCACCTATAAGGTCTGGAAGATTGAGGCAAAAGGATGCGGGCTTATCCTCCTATGAGCCTCGTCAAACGGCTACCTAGTCCACCGGAACGGCGAAAAGTTGATTTTCGCCCTGCAAGGAGGTTCCTACATTGCGTATGGGAGCCGTGGCCCCTCCAAACGGCTCTTTTTGGCCGAAGTAGTAGTAACGCTTAGTAGTTGTACCCCGATTATGAATAAGCACCTGACCGGTCAAGATAGCATACATGCAGCTAGGCGGTAATACGCCACTAAAGAGAGGCGCCCCTACTATGTCAGGCGATATGCCACTCCAGGTAGAGTTGTCCGAAAAAGTCGTCCTAACCCATATGCTCTGCCCAGAGGGCAAAACATTAGCATTTGGTAGGTAAAGAAGCTGAGTGGAAAAAACCATCCATCGGCCAGGGGGTAGATCTATATAGGCATTCAGGTATTGCCAGTTGGGCGCATTCGTGGTTATATCTTGCTGGTTCGGGCTTAGGACGCCCATGACCAGCCCCGTGTAGCCATTCTCAGAGAAACGGCGCCAGCGACCACCTTGCCAAAAGTAATACCCCGGCGTGACGCGATTAGTACCTGTACCAGACGTAGCGATGTTATACACGAGCATGCCTTCCCGAGGCGGGCCAGCTAAGGGCGCCCAGTTATTAGCTGCGCTGAGGGAGACGGAGGGTAGAATAACGCCTTGGGCCCCATTCCCTGCTACCTCAAGTTTAGCACCCTCATGAGGATTGGAAAGACCGATGCCCACCCGTCCATTCACAATCGTCATGCCATGTATCATACTCCACCGCTGGGAGGCGGATGTGCCATTTGTGTAGAAGTCTAGCCGGCCTGTAAAATTGCCATTATCGCCCGACTGGATCAGAGCTGGACGCCATTCATTAGGGGAACCTATGGGATCACTCACAAACTCTATACCTGCAGCCCCGAAAGCACCCGACGACTGAATGCGAAGGTAAGTAGGGTTAGCACTACTATAGACATGCAGGGGACGCTGGGGCAGAGAGGTGCCTATTCCTACATTTTGCCCATACAACAAGCCTAACCCAACTAGGCCAAACCAAACACGGCTAATCATGGTGCAAAGGTACCAAGTCCAGCTATTTCGTGCGTCAATAAAGATTTATTAATCCTCCTCAAATGCACCGGTAGGCGTACAAAATGTGAATAGCGCTTTCTGAGAAGTAAAGCGCCTGCAGGTCTTTAGCTTGGCTAAAGGGAATAAGGCTTAGGTATCCAAGCGCCTATCTTTGCGGGCATGCGGAAGTGGGCCTTTGGAGGATTCGGCTTATTAGCCTTATGGGCCCAGGATAGCCTCCAGCCAGAAACTACCCTGCACTTTCGGCTCAGCGGTGATCTTATGTTAGGCACTTTTGTTCTGCCCGAGTCCCTACGGCTGCGCATCCTTCGCCTCCAGCCCTATCTGAAAGGGGGCAATATTTGCTTCGGCAATATTGAAGGTAATTTTATCCGCGGCGACGAGAAGCCCTCTAAATGTTCGGAGGAGGGGCGCCGGCGCGGCATCTGCTACGAGTTTGGCATGCCTATCCAGAACGCCGATCTCCTGCCCGCCTTAGGTTACACCATCCTGCACATGGACAATAACCACACGGAAGACTATGGCCTTGCAGGCTACCAGGCCACGAAGCGACTCATAGAGTCCTTTGGCATTACGGCCTTAGGCAAGCAGGAGATCAAAATCACCGAGGTGCGCGGCGTGCGCGTAGGATGGATTCCTTTTGGCTTTTCGGGCCGTTCTTACCTAGTCAGCGATATTCCCCGAGCGGTACAGCTTGTGAAAGCCTTAGCGGAAAAGGTAGATATTGTCGTAGTATCCTTTCACGGTGGGGCGGAAGGGCCCCATTGCATTCACACCCCGGATCAGGTAGAGATGTTCTACGGCGAGAATCGGGGCCATGTACGCGCCTTTGCACGGGCAGTAATTGAGGCGGGAGCCGATTTGGTAATAGGCCATGGCCCACATGTGCTGCGTGGCCTAGAACTGTACAAAAATCGCCTTATCCTGTATTCACTGGGTAATTTCATCGTAGTGAATGGCATCAATATTCGCGGCCCAAATGGGCTAACAGGGGTTTTTGAGATAGAGATAGATAGGCAAGGGCAGTTTCGGCGTGGCCGCATGATCCCCATGCGCATTCGAGCCGGCGTGCCCGAAGTGGATAGTACGGGGGAGGCGCGCTCTCTTATTCAGCGTCTGACGGCGGAGGATTTTGGTGGCGGCGGGCTGCACATCTCCGACGAAGGGCTTATTGAGCCGCAGGTAGGTAGATGAGGTATTAGCCCGTAGCTTCGGCAAAAACTTTACGCAGGAGGTCCGTCACCCGGTAGCGCACATCCCGCCGAATCTTCGTTTCATGCTGCCCGATCTTCAGGAAAAGGCCATAGAGCGCCCGATCCGTCACATAGGCGGAAAGATCCCGATTCTGAATCGGCTCTACCAGTGGTAGGCTGTTGTAAAGGTTTACGATTTCTTCCCAGGCCGTTTGGGCGCCGACCTGGTTCATGGCCTCTTGAATGCGCGGCTTGTAGCGCACATAAAGGCTGTCGTAAGTCTTTTCACGGAGGTAACGGGTGGCAGCCACGCTATCGCCTTTGAGGATTTGCATGCCTTGGGTGATAGTAAGTCCGTCAATAGCCTGCCAGAAAATGGGTTTAGCCTCGTCGGCTGCCTCCTCGGCCGCTCTATTCATGCGCACGGTGAGGTCGTTCAAAACTTCTTGTCCGCCGGGCAGAGCGGCAATAGCCCGCCATACATTTTGGCCATCTGGCGGCAAAAGAATTCGAATCAGGCTATCTCCATAGTACCCGTCCAGCCGATTGAGCAGACGCACCGTAGTATCGGTACTTACCTTGAGCGCCTCTTTGAGGCCTGCCACAATCTCCGCTTCGGAAAGCTGCTCCGGCAAAGGAAGCTTCCCTTTCTCGCAGCCCCAGAAAATAGGTAGCCCTGCAGCAAGTCCCAAAAGAATAAAGCGCTTAAAACCATGAGGAGGCCTCATAGGTCCCAAATATAATTAGTTCGCTTCATCCGAGGGCCTATTCAGGGGCCTTTCTGAAACTACCTCTACACTCTCTAAGGAGGGAAGGTAGCGCTTGAGCGGATGGAGAATACCCAGCTGAATCGTAGTGGGACTGAGGTCGCAGCGGCTGCAACTCCCCAGTAGGCGAATGTAGAGCACCTTCCCGTCGGCACTTAAGTCAAGTAGTTCCACATCGCCGCCATCCAGAGCCAGATACGCCCGAATAGGCTCTAAGTAGGGCGCAAGGTCACGAAGCGTGGGGCTCATGAGGCCGCCACAAGGTTATGCTTATGACGCGCAAGGCTGCGTACAAGCATACCCGCCACATTGAGAAAGGCTTCAGCCATGGGCATACCCTCCTCTAGCGCCACCGGAACGCCCGCATCGCTTCGGCTCACTACTTCCTCCATAAGAGGTATCTCGCCTAAAAAGGGCACATTATACTTCTGGGCCAGCCTATGCCCCCCTTGCTGCCCAAAAATATAGAATTTCTGCGTTGGAAGCTGAGAGGTCCAAAAATAAGCCATATTTTCAATGACCCCTAAAATCGGCACTTGGACAAGCGGCATTTGGAACATGCGGAGGGCTTTCTCGGCATCGGCTAGGGCCACCTTCTGCGGCGTGGTAACGATAACCACGCCCTGCGGACGAAATTGCTGCGCCAGCGTAAGGTGGATATCCCCTGTGCCAGGCGGCATATCTACTATGAGGTAATCCAGCTCGGGCCATAGGGTTTCGGTGAGAAGCTGACGCAAAGTATTAGACGCCATAGGGCCGCGCCACGGCGTGGGCTGCCCCGCTGGCACAAGAAAGCCAATAGACATTACCTCTAGCCCAAACTTGCTAAGCGGCACTAAGTAGGGCCGTCCATCCTTCTCCTGCACGGTGGGCTTAGCTTGCTCAAGGCCTAAAAGAATCGGCACGCTAGGCCCATAAATATCCGCATCCAGCAGGCCAACCCGAGCCCCTAGGCGATTGAGCGCCACGGCCAAATTGACTGCGACGGTAGATTTGCCTACCCCGCCTTTGCCCGAACCTATTAGGATGATAGCCCCTATCTGCGGGAGGGTGTCCGCCCCGCGCGCTAAGGAAGGCGCCGTAAACTGGACCTCCACGCGCCAATTTTCGCCTACATGCGCCCGAATAGCGGCTTGAATGCGTTCGGTGAAGTATCCCTTGAGCGGACAGGCTGGCGTAGTAAGCTGCACGGTAAGGGCTACGAGCTGCGTTTCAGCATTCCACGAGAGGCCTCGGACCATGCCCGCCGTTACAATATCCTTGCCCAAATCTGGGTCTATAACCTGCCGCAGGGCCGCATAGAAAAGGGACTCTGAGAGAGTCTCCATACGCTTTTATAACAAAATACCCCCAAGCCAAAAATTCTTCCTACTCTTCGGCGGGCGCTTCGGCTTCTTTCTTTTTCTTCTTTTTCTTTTTCTTTTGGCCATCTTGAGGGACGGTGGGGATAGGGGAGGCTTCTTCGGCCGAGGCGGGAGGTTTCAGGTAGCTGAAGCCTAGCGAAAAGCGTAGGTAGCCGCCAGCCCAACGGGGGGGATTGACGCCTTCTGGGGCAGGGCCCTCAGAAGGACTCCAGTTACCTCCACCAACTCCCCAAAAGCCTCCTAAATCCACCCCCCACAGGAGCGAAAAGCCCTGGTCCTGCCGCCAGCGCCGCAGCGCCAGCCCTAGTTCTAGTGTGCCTAAGTTACTACTGTAGGTGCGCCTTTCCAGCGGCTCAAGCTCCTGATTGCGGCCAAAAAAGATATTTTCGGTGAAATAATTCGTATAGCGTAGCTCGTATTTGCCAGCAAAGTAGCCGATGTAGGGGTAAAGGAGCCATAGGTTCCGATTGACCAGCGCGTAGCCGGCGTAGCCGCCGTAGTGGAGGGCGTAGGGGCGGGCGAGCCCGCGCTCCGTCTCGGAAGCGTCATAATGCTGAAGCTGAAGGCCGCCCCCAAGGACGACTTTCTTGGCCACGAGCATTTCTATGCTCGCCCCGGCGGTAGTGGCCCAAGGACTCATGCGAAAATCCTTTCCTAAGGCGTTGGCGGCCTTTAGGTCGGTAGGCAGTTTGCCGAAGATACCTATCCCTACACCACTGTGCACCCGCAGCGAAAATGCCAGTCCTATCGGTTCGCTCTGGGCCCACAGAAACGCCCCCACCCACCCCAGCGCAAAAAGCCGCATGCCACAAAAGTACTACCTTACTTCGGGTTTAAGAAGCGCATGGAACTTAGCCCGGGCCTTCTGCAGCTTAGGCGCAATCACCAAAGCACAGTAGGGCTTTTCGGGATTCCGGGCGTAGTAATCCCAGTGGTACTTTTCGGCTGGATAAAAATTGCGCAGCGGCTCAATAGCCGTTACGATAGGCTTGTCAAAAACCTTCTGGGCCTCTAAGCGCGCTTTGACCTTCTCTGCTATAGCCTTCTGCTCTGGGGTGTGGTAGAAGATAACGGAGCGGTACTGCGGCCCTACATCGTTACCTTGGCGATTTAGGGTCGTGGGATCATGGGTGAGGAAAAAGTATTCTACCAGCGCTTCGTAGCTAAGGATCTCAGGGCGGAAGCGCACGCGCACGACTTCGGCGTGGCCAGTGGTCTGGGTGCATACGGCTTCATAGGTAGGATTGGGCACATGGCCGCCAGCGTAGCCCGGAAAAACCTCTACTACGCCGTTGAGCATCTTGAAGAGCGCTTCCGTGCACCAGAAGCAACCCCCACCAAAGGTAGCCTCGGCTAAACTATCCGTACTCGTCATAGCACCTACCCAGAAAAGAAGAAGGCTTTTCATAACGTTATGTAGTGGAAGCGATAGGGCTCCTCCGCCAGCGGACGCAGGGCCTCCTCATGAAGGCGGTTTTGGTAGCCTTCCAGCCGAAGGCGCAGCGCCTCATCCTGTAACGCCAAGATACGGATAGCCAGCAATGCGGCATTGGCTCCATTATCTACGGCTACGGTAGCTACGGGCACCCCCTTTGGCATCTGAACAATAGATAAAAGCGAGTCTAGCCCTTGTAGGCTTCCTTTACTTCGGATTGGGACGCCTATCACGGGGAGCGTTGTGAGGGCGGCGACCATACCTGGTAGATGGGCAGCCCCGCCCGCCCCCGCGATAATCACGCGTAATCCCCGCCCTACAGCTTGACGGGCATAGGCCCAGAGCCGATCCGGCGTGCGATGCGCTGAAACAATAGTATATTCGTAAGGCACGCCAAATTCCTCTAGAATCCCTCGGGCCTCCTCTAAAATAGCCGCATCGCTAGCGCTTCCCATAATAACCCCTACCTGTGGCTGCATACCCCAAAATACGAAATCCCCCGTTGCCCTCAAATGGAATGGCGGCGTATAGGAATTATGTTCCCGAGAGGAGCTATGGAAAGAGGTACGGCGGCGTGGGGCGTTTCATCACTTCGGAATGAAATGGGTTTATATAACTTTGTAGCAGTTATGGCTCGTTTAGGTTGGCTGGGGGCCCTCGGCTTGGGAGGGCTCCTATGGGCCCAGATCGGTGCGGCCGCTAGAGCCCGCGCCACCGAAATAGCGCTCCAAGAGGCCACCACCTCTACATTTGATTGGAACAGTTTCCTATGGAGAGTTTTATGGATAGAGACGATTGCGATTATTTTCTTATCTATTCGTCTCGTTCAGCTTGTAGTTCGCTACACTGGCTATGATCCTTTTGGAGATTGGGATCGGGATAAGGTGAATATGCGCCTATGGATGGTTGTGGGCTTAGGTGGCATAGCTTTGGCTCTCTGGGGCAGCTTCAAGTATGCACCAAATTATCTTCCTGAGTCTGCCTCGGCCCATGGCCAGGCCATAGATACCCTCAAGGACTTCATTCTCTACTTTACCTACCCGGCCTTCATTCTGGTTCATCTCCTACTCTTCTATATGATATGGCGCTATTATCATGGCCGATCTCAAGGCGCAGTATATGAGCTTACCCATCATGGCCTAGAGCGGGCTGCACTTATAGCTATAACTATTCCGGTCGTGATAATTGCGGCCTGGGGTATCTGGGTATGGAGTGCTCCTGTACATGGCCAAGTCGCTAGGGCGGACCAAAAAACCGTGGAACTTGAGGCCGTAGCCGAGCAGTTCCAATGGCGGGTGCGCTATGCTGGGCCGGACGGTAAGCTCGGCCGCTACCATTATAAGCTGATAGGCGGGGAAAATGTACTGGGCTTAGACTTTACTGATCCCAAAGCCCAGGATGATATCTTGCCCCCTCTTAAGGAGATTCACCTCCCAGTAGGAGCTCAAATTATAATCCACGTACGCTCTAAGGATGTGCTGCATTCCTTATATCTGCCGCACTTTCGGACGCATATTTACGCCGTACCCGGTCAGCGAACGCAAGCGAAGTTTGTACCCCTCTACACTACAAAGGAAATGCGGCGCAAGCTGAAAGACCCCGAATTTGATTACGAGCTGGCCTGCAATCAGCTCTGCGGGGGGGCGCATTACAATATGCGCATGAAAGTCGTAGTAGAAACCTGGGAGGAGTATCAGCAGTGGCTGAGCCAGTTTAAGCCTGCTTATACTCCCCCTTCTTCTGTAGCCCTGCACAAAAACACTCAAAACTTATAGCCTATGGCGACGTATCATGGAACATCGGTAGAGACTCTGGAGCACATCTCCGAGTCTCATCATACGCATCACCGCGAATCCTTTTGGACAAAGTACATTTTCAGTCAGGACCACAAAACTATAGCTAAACAGTTCCTTCTCACCGGCTTTATATCAGGGTTTATTGGCATACTTCTTTCGGGGATCTTTCGGCTTCAGCTTGCCTTTCCCGATAAGAGCTTTCCCTTCTTGGAGACTATACTGGGCAAGTGGGCACCGGAAGGCCGCTTGGATCCCAATTTCTACATGGCTCTTGTAACAATGCATGGCACTATTTTAGTTTTCTGGCTTCTGACTGGCGGTTTGAGCGGTACTTTTGCCAATCTGCTGATCCCCCTTCAGCTAGGAGCTCGCGACATGGCCTCGCCCTTCATCAATATGCTCTCTTTCCACTTCTTCTTCTGGGGTACGGTAGTTCTCATGGCTTCTTTCTTCGTAGGGACTGGACCAGCTGGGGCGGGCTGGACGGTCTATCCCCCGCTTAGCGCTCTACCCCAAGCCATGCCTGGGTCAGGCTTAGGGATGGTCTTGTGGATTATTGCGCTGGTCCTCTTTGTGGTCGGGGTACTCATGGGCGGGCTCAATTATATTACAACGGTCTTAAACCTGCGCACTAAGGGCATGTCGCCCTTCCGCATGCCTCTGGCCGTATGGGCTCTCTTTACGGTAGCTGTGCTCGGGCTTCTCAGCTTTCCACCTGCGGTAGCGGCCTTTATCCTCCTGCTTTTTGACCACAGCTTGGGTACGAGCTTCTATCTCTCAGACATCTACATCGCAGGCCAAGCCCTACCCCAGCAGGGAGGAAATGCCCTTCTCTATCTCCATCTTTTCTGGTTTCTCGGCCATCCCGAAGTGTATATCGTTCTTCTGCCGGCGCTGGGGATTACCTCTGAGCTCATAAGCACCCATGCCCGTAAGCCCATCTTCGGCTATAAGGTAATGGTGATTTCCATATTAGGCATTGCCTTTGTTTCCTTCATCGTATGGGCCCATCACATGTTCGTAACAGGGATGAATCCGCTTCTAGGCTCTATTTTCACCGCTACTACCCTCCTTGTAGCTATCCCTTCGGCGATGAAGATTTTCAACTACATCTTCACCCTCTGGAAAGGGAATATTCACCTCAATACGCCCATGCTCTTTGCGATTGGGACGGTTTCCTTTTTCATTAGCGGGGGGCTGACAGGATTCTTCTTAGGTGTGGCTCCCGTGGACATCCCGCTGCATAATACCTACTTTGTCGTGGGCCACTTCCATCTCGTAATGGGCGTTTCGGCGGTATTTGCCATGTTCGGCGGCACTTACCACTGGTTCCCTCGCCTGTGGGGCCGCATGATGAATGAACGGCTGGGTTACCTACACTTCTGGCTAACCTTCGTGGGGGCTAACCTGGTATTTTTCCCTATGTACTACATGGGCTTTGGCGGTGTGCCGCGGCGTTACTATGCTTTCACGGAATTTAGCTTCACCAGTAAATGGCAAGATTTGAATGTCTTCATCACCGTGGCTGCCCTCATCACCATAGCGGCCCAGCTTATATTCATCTACAACTTCTTCCATAGCATGTTTTGGGGCAAGCCGGCCCCGCGTAACCCTTGGAAAGCTACTACCTTAGAGTGGAGCGCCCCCGTTAAGCACCTCCATGGAAACTGGCCGGGCAACCTACCTACGGTATATCGCTGGCCCTATGACTACTCTAAACCCGGCGCCCCCGTGGATTTTATACCCCAGTATATCTCCGATGAGGATATTGCGCGCGGCGTGCGCTGGTGGGAGGAGGATTTTGATCCCAGTACAGTTATAGATCGGCGGGAAGATACAGGAGGCGAAGCGGTGGCGGCGAGTGTGGAGCCTAAACCCGCCCCTGCCCTTTCACCGAACCAAAAGCCTCCGGCCCCCGAGGCATGAATGCCTTGGAAAGGCATCTCCAGCGCTTCCGCCGACTTGCCCTCCTTACCTTTTTCCTGCTTTTTGCCGTAGTCTTTGCAGGTGCTGCGGTGCGCATCTTAGAGGCGGGAATGGGCTGTCCGGACTGGCCTACCTGTTACGGACAGCTCATTCCCCCTGTGTATGAGTCCCAGCTCCCTCCAGATTACCGCCAGCGCTTCGCTGTAGGGGGTAAATTAGCCGAGCCTTTTGACCCCCTCAAGACCTGGGCCGAATACCTCAACCGCCTCTTAGCCATCGTGGCAGGTATAGGCATTTTGGGAATGGTGGCTTATAGCTGGGTCTTTCTGCGCACCCAAACCCGTCTCCTCTTTTATACAACAGCTTTACCTATCCTTCTTCTTCTGCAAGCCCTTCTGGGATGGCGCGTAGTAGCTACCTACCTTGCCGAGCGCATGATTACCCTCCACATGATTTTTACCTTAGCGCTGACTCTGTGCACCCTCCTCGCCTGGGCGCAAACCTTCCCCCTGGAAAAAGCCTCTTTGCGCGGGGAATGGCGCATCTACTACTTTATAGGTGCCTTTAGCTGGGTGGCCCTCCTTATTCAAATTCTCTCAGGTGCCTCCGTACGCGCAGCCATAAATCAAGCTGGATGGGAAACGGCTATCTATAGTCCTACCTTTTATTTCCACCGCAGCTTCTCCTGGATAGTTTTAGGGCTTTGGGCCTATTACCACTGGCGCCTGTACCGTGAGCCTGTGCGGCAGCCTTTAGCTCGCCAGTGGGCCATCGCTACGACACTTCTTCTGACCCTTCAGGTTCTCTTGGGCGCTTTTCTCCGTTACATAGCCTTTACGGGTGTAGGCAAGATTTTACACCTCTGGATAGCGCTTCTAGCGGCTAATACGGCCTTTCTATCGCTATACTTTTTCCAGTATTCGGTTTATGGAAGCTCGCGCAAGCCTGTCGCTCAGCCTTCTCTTTAGACTTGGAGCCTACTGGCAGCTTACTAAGCCTCGGCTTAGCGTGCTTGTGGTATTTTCGGCTGCTATGGGGGCCCTCTTAGCTGGGGCAGCCGATGGCTGGGCCGTGCTTAGCGTCCTACTGGGGGGATATGGGATTACTGGCTCAGCCAATGCGGCTAATCAGCTCTGGGAGCGGCAAATTGACGCCCTTATGATACGCACACGCCAGCGCCCTTTGGCCGCAGGTCTCATCAGCCCTTGGGAAGCGGTAGCGATAGGCAGCCTATTAGGATTCCTCGGTATCCTCCTTCTAGCGAGGCTTAATTGGCTCTGCACCCTTACAGCTGTAGGCGCTTGGCTTATCTACGTCTTTCTCTACACGCCTTTAAAGAAAGCTGGCGTAGGGGCGGTCGGCGTAGGCGCCGTAGCTGGGGCTTTACCCCCCGTGATTGGCTACTGGGCCATAAAGCCTGAGTTTAGCACCATGCCGGCTCTTCTTTTTACCCTTCAATTCCTCTGGCAATTTCCGCACTTCTGGCTCATTGCTTGGCTGGCCCGACAGGACTACCCGCGCGCAGGGATTTGGCTCCTCCCTTTTAGCCCTGACCATCCCGAAGCCAACAAGCGAGCTATCCAGCTTGCGACAGGACTCCCTCTCTTAGGCGCCCTTCTCTGGACCCCCTTTCTGGATTGGCCAAAAGCCCTCTGGATATGTAGCCTGAGCCTCCTCCTCAGCGCCTATGCTTTCCATAGAATAGCCTCGGCCCCTTCTCCAGCCCTTAGGTACCTTATGCCGGTTTTCAGTGCCTATTTAGCGCTTCTTTATCTCGGCCTATGGGTTATCAGCGGGTAGAAACAGCTCCACGCTTACATTCAGCGGAACTTTTACTATGGCTCTACTTAGCCGCCACGGCGATGTTATTCGCCGGCTTTACCAGCGCCTACCTTGTTCAGCGCTTCTCCGAAAATTGGCAGACCTTTCCCATTCCTGGCGTCTTCTGGCTCAATACTACCCTCCTTATCCTGAGCAGTTATACGCTCTTCTGGGCTCGTCGAGGCTATAAAGTCAACAACCCCTGGCAAATTCAAGTGGGCCTCATGGCTACGTTTGGCTTAGGGGTATTTTTTCTCGTTGGTCAGGTGATTGGCTGGCGCCTCCTTGTCCATAACGGCTTTTTCCTTGCAGGTAATCATAAAGCTGTAAGCTACTTCTACGTGTTCTCTGGCCTTCATGCCCTCCACCTGGTAGCAGGCCTAATTGTTTTAGGCTACTGGCTCTTTCGGGCCTTCCGCTATCAGGTAGCTAAACAGACCGAGTTAGGCTTTCGGCTAGCCAGCACTTTCTGGCATGCCTTAGGCGTGCTGTGGGTGTACCTTATCGTATTTTTGCAGGTGAATCAGCTTTTCTAACACATATGGCCGTCGTAGCTACCCAACCCGCGGAGCTGAGTGCTCCTTGGAGCGGCGGAAAATCGCCCTTCGGAAATGTAAGCTGGGGAAAACTCATGATGTGGGTTTTCCTCCTATCGGACGCCTTTACCTTTGGCTCTTTCCTGATTGCCTATGGCTTCATTCGGTTCAAAGCGCCTAACTGGCCCAATCCCGAAAAGGTATTTGACGCAGCTCCTATTTTGGGGCACGGCTATCCCCTGGTTTTTGTGGGGCTCATGACTTTTATTCTGATTGTAAGTAGTGTCACGATGGTGCTCTCCGTGGAGGCGGGGCACCGCAAAGACCGAAAGGGCGCTGCCCTCTACCTTTTCTATACCATCCTAGGGGGGCTGACTTTTCTAGGCTGCCAGGCCTGGGAATGGACCCATCTCATTTTAGGGGGTACTACTCTGACGGGTAACCCCTTTGGCGCCGCCCAATTTGGCCAATTCTTCTTCCTCATCACAGGCTTTCATGGCTCCCACGTGGCCAGTGGCGTTATTCTCAATCTAGTTGTACTGATTCAGATTTTGCGGGGAGATTTTGACCGCATCGGCCACTACAACCGCGTGGAGAACATCGGCCTCTACTGGCACTTCGTGGACCTCGTGTGGGTATTCGTATTTACCTTCTTCTACCTACTCTGACATATGGCCACTACCGAACATACCCTCTGGCATAAAGTTTGGTATCCCTTCCTCATTCTCTTTATCATCACTGTAGCGGAATTCATAGTAGCTTTCACCGTACCCAAGGGTACTTTCAAAACCGTAGCCTTCGTAGTTATGACTCTGGCCAAAGCCTTTTACATCACAGCCTACTTCATGCACATGAAGTTTGAGCGCGTTACGCTGGCGTATATCATCATTTCTCCCCTTATGCTCCTTTTAGCCTTGCTTGCGGCCTTATGGTATGAGAGCGTGAAACTCTTTCAGCTTCTTTTTGGCGGATGAGGCCAGCCCTTCGGATAGCTGGGGTATTGCTGATTCTCCTCCTTCCCTTTCTGCTGTGGTTTTTGCTTTCGCAGGGTAAAACGCACTACCGAAGACTACCCATTTTAGGTCATTCTACCGTTCAGGGCTCTGATACGCTCTGGCACACCCTACCGGATTTCCAATTATGGACGCAGGATAGCCTCCCTTTCACGCGCGATTCGCTGCGAGGCCGGATCCATGTAGCAAACTATTTCTTCACGCGCTGCCCGGGCATCTGTCCGCGGCTTAGTCAGGCGATGTACTTCCTACAAGAGGCTTTGGCAGGGAGGGCCCCTCAAGTACGACTAGTCTCCTACACCGTGGACCCGGCCCATGATACACCCGCTATTCTAAGAGAGTACGCGGCTAAGCACCGCGCCGATCCAAGCCGTTGGACTTTCGTTACAGGTGCTGAAAGCACGCTTTACCGACTAGCCCGCCAGGGCTACCTCCTTTACACCGAAAGACTGCCCGATACGACAAAAGGAGAATTAGGCCTAGTGCATAGTGATGCCCTTGTATTGGTAGACCCCGACTTGCGCTTGCGCGGCGTCTATAGCGGCTTAGATTCCATGCATATTCAAAAGCTACTGGATGATATAGGGCTTTTGCTTCTAGAGTATCGTCGCTAGGGTATAAGCTTCAGTTGCCGCTTTCGGCTCCTTCGTACCAGTGCGGTGGGGGCTGGTGCCACTGGCGGATAACCTCCTCCAAGGGCAGCGCCACACTAGCAGAGGGAAAAGGAATACCCAGCAAAAGGCATATAGTTGGCGCTATGGAAGTAATCCCTACCCGCTCGTAGCGCCTTTCGCTCCGTAGCCCCCCACCCCACCAGATAAGGGGCACATGCGTGTCATAGGTCCAAATAGAGCCATGGGTAGTCCCGTGCGTGTAGCCGCCATGCTCCACCCATCCGGGCGCATATACGACTATTACATCGCCGCTTCGCTGAGGATGAAAGCCGGCTTGAAGCATTTGGAAGATGTAGAAGCACCCGCCGCGCCCTGCTAGTTCCTCCGCCGTATAAGCCGCAAGGACATGGGGCTGTTGAAGAAGCCAGTCTTTGAGTCGGCGCGCTGCCTCCCGCCGCTGCTCCCACCCAAGCTGCCCCGAGAGATAGAAGCTTTGATTGATAAATCGCTCAACTACTTGAAGGGTATCCGGTAGGCGTAGCTCCCTTTGAAGGAAAGCCTGCGCCTCCCGCACTAAGACCGCCTCAGGATAGCGCCCAGCCGCCACTTTATGAGCGCTGAGATACTCAGGCGTAGGCGAAGCCCCATGATCGGCCGTGAGAAATACCAAAAGTTCCTGTTTAGAAAACCGCTTCAAGAGAAAATCCAAGAAATCTGCCAGCTGCCGGTCAAGTTCCTCGTATAGGCTTCGCAGTTCGCAGCTTTCGGTTCCAAAGAGATGGCCAGTCAGATCAGGGCTGGAAAGGCTAATGGCTAAGAGGTCAGGATAGAGGCCTTTGCCTAAGCGCTCTTCGGTGATGGCCCATCGGGCCAGCTGAAAGGTTAGCCACGTACCCCAGGGGGTGTAAATGAGGCTTTCATAGTTTGAAATTCTATGGGGAAAGGTAGGGTGAGTTTCCCCCGGCAAATGGCCTTCGTAATAGGGATCGTCTTGGCCGCAAGGGGGTAGACGTTTAGGCTGCCATCCCAGTCGCATAAGACTATCTGGATAGCGCTGATTATTGAAGCGAACTACCCAGGCCGGCAAGGTATCCGTATAGTACGTACTGGTTACCCA
Organism: Bacteroidia bacterium; assembly: GCA_025059535.1. GTDB lineage: Bacteria > Bacteroidota > Bacteroidia > SpSt-205 > SpSt-205 > SpSt-205. Next base: position 89,881 of record JANXCX010000002.1, on the reverse strand, counting down.
TTCCCCCGTTTTTGTACTAAACCACAGTGCCAGATAGCCCGTAAATCCAATCGGTAAGATGGCGGAACGGTCCTTGAGGGCTATACCGATAGTTTTATTCGTGTAGCGTGCGGCGTAGCGCAATTCATCCGCCACCGTAGTACATAAAAGCGCACGCGGCGAGGCGCCCTTCTCGGCGGACACAGGTCCTACAAGTGTGGTTAAACTATCTTCCACGCAGTAGCGCAGCCGCCCGGCGCTACGTTCCCACCAGCTATTGGCCACAATTCCATGAAAAGCCGGTGAAGCCCCGCTGTAAATCGCCGCATGACCCGGCGCTGTATAAGTAGGAAAATACGAGTAATGGCAGTTGAGATATACCAGGCCTTCGTGGAGAAGGCGACCAAACCCGCGGCTCTTTTCTGAGACGAAGCGCTGGAGGTAATCGGCGCGCATTTGATCCACTACTAGGCCCACAATTAGCTTGGGAGGGCTCTGCGCCCATAAAAAGCCCACTACGGCTATACGCCAGGCCATTGCGCAAAAGTAGTTTAGACCTATATTTGTTTGAGTAAAAGGAAAGCCTAAGCCACCGGTCAAATGGCTATTCGCTACCTGACCTTGGGCCTCCTGCTGGAGGGGTGGAGCCTAGGGCGCCATATTGCGGGGGCTGATCTTTACTACCGCTGTGTGGATCCCGAGCAAAACTTATACGAGTTTGAACTTTGGCTTTATCGGGATTGTACCGATCCAGAAGGGGCTAACTACGATAATCCCATCGTCCTGCATATCTTTCGTGGCGACGGTTCCCTTCATACCACCTATAATATCAATCTTACTCAAAGTCAGCCGTGGAATCCTGGGGGGGTAGAGGCGTGCTTTTTGCAGCGGCCGCGCACCTGTTTGGAAGAGGGGGTTTATCGCTTTCGGCTTACCCTTCCCCCACGGTTAGATGGGTACTATATAGCGTGGGCCCGCTGCTGTAGAAACGCTACCATTACCAACCTCCAAAATCCCCTCTACATGGGCATAACGTATTTAGCCCGTATTCCTCCCATGCGCCGCGCCCCTTGCAATTCCAGCCCGCGTTTTCGGCAGCGACCACCCTTTTTCCTCTGCGCTGGGCGAGAGTTCCACTTTGATCATCAGGCTACTGATCCGGATGGCGACTCGTTGGTATATGCTATTGTAGCCGCTTACCATAGCCTAAATACCCAGGGGCAGGGGGCGATGCATCCTTCACTAGGCGGTTCGCCAGTGGTAAACTCCCAAAATCCTATGGGGCCGCCACCCTATCAGACTGTTACGTATGCGGCGGGCTATAGCGCTACCCAGCCTTTCGGTCCAGATGGGATATGTGCGATAGATCCAGCTACGGGGCTTCTTCGGCTGTATGCCCCTAACCCAGGCCTTTATGTAGTAGCGATAGCCGTGCATGAATATCGGAACGGGGAATACTTAGGGGAGACTCGCCGAGACATGCAGTTTTATGTAGCCCCCTGCCGAGCCCCTAGTCCGCCACCTCAGGTTAACCTCTGGCCGGGCAACTTACCCCATAGCGGCGATACCGTCCAAATCCTTGCAGCTGAGCCTTTCTGCTTTTTAGCCGAGATTCGGGATACGGCTCCGCCGCTCAATCCACCGGCTACCCTTTCCTACACTCTCCTACCTGATGGCCTAAATGCCCAGCCTGTAGAAACAGGTAATCCCCTGCGGCTGCAAATTTGCGGCCGCTTCGCCTGTAGCGATACGGGCCGGCTTATTCAGGTTATCCTTACCGCCCAAAAAACCGAGCTGTGCGGGGTTACTACTAGTCGCGATACGCTCTGGGTACGCGTACTTACGCCCCCTTCTCGGACGATTAGGGGTAGCCTTACACCCCCTGAGCTTCCCCGGGCTGGGGGCATATTTATTTTGCCTTTGGACAGTACGGCGTGTGCCCAGTTTTTCCTTGTAGCTACGCCGTCCCATCCCCCGCCTAACCTCAGCTTAATCTTAGAGCCTCTTTCCGCGCAGGTGCGGCTGGATACCACTTGGCGCCACGACACACTTTTTGGCAGGCTTTGCTACCGGGGCGGCTGTGAAGGCTTTACTGAGCCGGTTCGTATCCGACTGCGCGGCGTAGCGGAGACTAACTGCCCCCCCTTCCCCGAGTGGCACGACAGCCTCCTTTTTCAGGTGCCCTTTCCCACTAATCCTCCACCGCAAGTGGCTTTTCTACCTGGGGACAGCCTTCGCGTGATAGCCGATAGCCTTTACTGCCTCCGCCTGCGTATAGTGGATACCCTACCGCCCTCTAGCCGCCATACCCTCTACCTTAGGGCACAGCCGCCTTTAGTGGAAAGCTTGATTTTCTCTCCCCACCAGGGCAGAGGTCTATGGGAGGCTGAGGTATGCTTGAAGCCTAGTTGTAGCGCCCTCAGCCAGACTATCCAGCTTATTGCTGAGGTCCGCGATTCGGTAAGCTGCGCCGAGGTACACCGCCGCTACGATACCTTGTGGCTTCAGGTAGAGTCTCGGCCTGTATATCCCCTTGACCTTCAGGGGCCTCCCTGGACGGTGGCCCAGCCCTTTTATGCTACCTATCAGTACCGCTCCTGCTTCCGTACGGTCTTGCGGGATACTGCCCCAAATGGCGGCACTTATGAGGTAGTCGTAAATGCCCCTTTTGCCGTTGAACGTGTATCTCAGGAGGTACGTGGCGATTCAGTGGTGACGCTTTGGTGCTTCCGGGTGCCTTGCGAAGGCTTCTCGGCGGATAGTTTATACGCACTGGTTGTAACGGGTACCAATCAGCCACCTTGCGCCCTTCCGCCCCCTGCCGCTCGGGAAACCCTATGGATACGACCTCAAGCCCTTCCCCAGAATCGCCCGCCGCTCCTCCAGCGGAATCGCCTTTCACCCTGGGCCGTGGAAATTACAGGAGACAGCTTGTGCTACGAAATCACCGTCATAGATCCAGACACCTTTGCGCTGCTCAGTTGGGAAGGTATAGGGCCAGCGTTTCAGGAAGACTTCTTCTATGGGGCTAATTTTCATCTCACGGCGCTGGAGGGCCCCCCGCTCCGTCTGCGTCTCTGCGCCCAGCTCAACTGCTACCTTCAGGGCCAGCCTTTTGAGGTAGTGGTATGTGTGCGCGATACTACGAGCTGCGAGCCTGAAAGGCGCTGGCGCGTCTGCGACACCCTTCGCTTAGAGCCACGCCCCTGCATGGGCACAATTCCTAATGTCTTCACGCCAAACGGAGACGGCATCAATGACTTCTTAGCGCCGTATAACCTTTCGGGTATAGCCCGCTGGCGCCTCAGCATATGGGATAGATGGGGTCAGCTCGTCTTCCAAGGCGGCTGGCAAGAGCCCTGGCGCGGCCAAGAAGCGGTAGAAGGTACCTACTTCTACCTATTGGAACTGCATCTCTTTCATGGGGACGGGCCACCGCTGACTTTTCAGCGAGCCGGTAGCGTTACGCTTCTGCGTTAGGGTTGTGGTTACTTCACACGGCTCGCACGCCCTCCCAGAAAAGCCGAGGCGCTTCCACCCGATAGTAGGACTCCCATTTGGTGCGTGGCTCTTGAAACCACAGCGGCGCCAGCGCTAAGCCCCACTGATGGACTAAAATTAGTTGCACAGGCCAGGGTCGGAGAAGTCCCATGCGTTGGGCATTCTGCAGGGCTTCTACCCATAATGGTACAGCTAGCGGCGCAGGACTACGCAGCAAGGGCGGTAAAGCGGGCCACCCATCCAAGGCTATTTCCAACGCTGCCACCCGTTCATAAAACCGCTCATAGAAGGCCTGGACGCGCTCGGGCAATGGTTTGCCTTCCTCCTGCAGCGGAGCCAGAACCTCCTCCAAGCCAGGCGGTTGCAAAGAACCTTGTACGGCTTCGTACAGACCGCGCTTACTGCGAAAGTAATAATGAATTTGTGCTGTATGCACGCCGGCCGCTTTGGCTATCCGTTCTAGGCGCGCGCCATCATAGCCATACCGCAGAAACTCCCGAATCGCCGCCTCCCGAATGCGCGCTGCCGTATCCACTACCGCAAAGATAGGCGAAGAGCCTAAGGACTACGTATCACTTTGTAGGTTTGAGAAATACCCTGCCCCTCAAGCTGAAGGATATAGCAGCCCACAGGTAAATCACCCAGTTCCCATACAAAAGGAGGCTCTCCGTTGAAAGCTATTTCGCGGCAAAGTCGCCCCATTTGATCGTATAATTTGGCTGCATGAATTCCTGAGGTGTTCAGGTAGAGCTTTTCTTGAAAGGGATTAGGGAAGAAGGCGGCGGGATTAGGAGGGGGTAGAACCCGGCGCGGCTGGTAGTAGGCACTCTGGGTATCAGGGTCTATCTCCCAGGAGCGTACAGGAAAGGGAAACCGAATCATCTGACGCCTCTGGTCCAAGGCCAGATTTAGTCGCAGCGTATCGCCTGAAACCAGCGTAGCCCGTGCGGCCACCCGAGCTGGATAGGCGCGCGGAAGGGTCAAAGTACATTCAATTGGACTAGCCCAGGTAAAAGTCCCACTAGGATAGCCAGAGGTAAAGATCCAACTCTCTATAAAAAGCTGCGTAGCTTCTCTGCCCCAGAAGGGCTGAACTACCTGAGCGAAATCGGTGGTGCGGGCAAAACTGCCCGCAAATACCTCTAGGTAGCGGCGCAGAGCGGCCCAGAAAGCCGCTTCACCCACATACCTGCGCATTTCATGGAGGGCTATCGCGCCCTTGGCATAGGTAGTGGCATACGAGAAAAGGCGCTCTTCTCGGAGGGTGTCGTCTACCCAAATTGTATTGGTGGTATCACGCCAGGCGGCTTTTATGGTCAGTTTGAGCCAGAGCGGCCAGACGGAGGGCCACTGGCTTTCGTAGACGGTGCCGCCAAGGTAGGTGGCAAAGGCTTCATTTAGCCAGAGGTCCTGCCAGCTGCCGCAGGTTACCCAGTCCCCAAACCACTGATGAGCCAGCTCATGCGCTAGAAGTTCTATGTGATAGGTGCCGAAGAAGGTAATCGTTTGATGCTCCATCCCGCCGGGCCAGCCTATCTGTACCTGCTGATAGTCCTCGGGGGCAAAGGGATAGGGGCCGAGGCGTTCCTCCAGCCAGGTAAAGTAGGGTGCGAGCGCCCGAGCAAAGTGTCGCGCTGTAGCTGTATCCTGAGGATAGGCATAGGTACGCAAAATGAAGCGATGATAGGGGGTCTCTATGGGCTCTTCCACTATGGCGTAATTGGAAACGGCAAAGGCGATGAGATAGACAGCGATGGGGTAGCGATGCTTGAAGTGGCGCCAGCGCCAGCCCTGCTGGTCTATGGAGTCCGCGCTTAGGCGCCCATTAGCTACTCCTAAAAGCGGCCTAGGCGTGATGAGCGTTACCTCTAGGGAATCTACCTTATCCTCCAGGCCATCGCGACAGAAGAGCCAGTCGGGGGCGCCATACGGCTGGGAAAGCGTCCAAAGGCACCAGCCCGTAGCATGAGGCCTGACCTCATAAGAACCGAAGCCCCGACTGCGGGGCGTGCCCCGATAGGTAAGCCGTACCCATTGCCGACCTGAAGGCACCCGCGCAAAGCGCAGGAAGAGTTTGCGTCGGGCCGGATCCCGCCAGTAGGCCTCTATAGGTTCTGAGGCTTCCAACTGCTGAATCTCCAGCCCATCCCCAAAATCCCATTCAAGGAGGCGGTCAGCAGCCCCCTGAAAATGCCATTCCACCCGCGCCTCAAGCCGACGCGCCGGCGGGGCCAGGCGAAACTCTAAACGCCCATAAAAAATGTCTAGTTTGCCCCACAGCCAGCCAAGCCCTAAGCCGAGCCACCAGCCCCGCATGAAAGTAAAATAAGGCAAAATTTCTGTACTCTTCCTACCTTTGAGGCATGCTGGGGTGGCGTTTTTGGCGGACTTTTCTACCGCCCTTGGCTGTTTATGGGGCCATAATTAGTGCCAATCTCCTTTGGGCTCTGCGTCATTACAAGTGGTGGCTTGTGGTGCCCGTAGCGGTAGGAGGCTGGGTTTTCTGGACCTTAGTGGAATATCTGCTCCACCGCTTTGGCTTTCATGAGCCGCCGGGAAAGACCACAGCTCAGAAGTACGATATTCACTGGATTCATCATCGGCTGCCTCACGATCCCACTCATATAGTTACGGGGCTTGGGCTAAGCCTTCCGCTAGCGGCGGCGTTTTTTGGTCTTTTTTGGCTTATTGGCGGGGGTAATCCGCTGATAGGCGCTGCTTACGCAGGGTTAGGAGTAGGCTACCTTTGGTATGAATTTCTGCATGGGCTTATTCATGCCTCTCCGACGCCTCCTTGGAAGTTTTTGCGGGGGCTTTGGCGGCATCATTACTGGCATCACTTCCGCAACCCCGAGAAATACTACGGTGTAACTACGCGCTGGTGGGATTATCTATTTGGGACGGCTTAGGGGCCTAGTATCTTTGCGCCGCATGATAGAGCTGGCTCGCCTGCGCGCGCAGGCGAAAGGGATTGCGGCGGCTTTGAGTAAAAAGGGCTTGGACGCAGGGCCGCTGATAGAGCAGGCGCTTGCCTATGATGAAGAGCGCCGCGCGCTACAAAAGACGCTGGATGACCAGCGCGCAGAACTCAATCGGCTCTCGCGGGAGATTGGCGCAGCCATGCGCGAGGGTAGCACCGAGAAGGTACAAACCCTACGCCAAGCTACCCAACAGCTCAAAGAACAGATAGCCCAACATGAAGCCGCCCTGCGCGACGTAGAGGCCAAGCTGGAGGAGATTCTGCTACGCCTACCTAATCCGCCTCACGAATCCGTACCCCCTGGCCGCTCGGCGGCGGATAATTGCGTGGTACGTACGGGGCCTTTTCCCCTTCGGTCTGCGGAAGGCCGGCGCCCGCACTGGGAAATCGCCACTCAGCGCGGGCTTATTGACTTTGAACGGGGCGCCAAAGTAGCCGGCGCAGGTTTTCCCTTCTACGTCGGCGATGGAGCCCGTCTTCAGCGCGCCCTTATTCAGTTTTTTCTAGCCGAAGCCGAAAAGGCCGGCTACTTAGAAATGGAGCCACCCTTCCTCGTCAATTCCCCTACCGCCTTCGGCACAGGTCAGCTGCCTGACAAGGACGCCCAGATGTACTACGTACCGCTAGATGAGCTCTACCTCATCCCTACGGCGGAAGTGCCGCTCACAAACTACTACCGCGACGAGATTCTGGACGAAGGGCAGCTTCCTTTGCGGTTGTGCGGGTACTCCCCCTGCTTTCGGCGCGAGGCAGGCTCCTATGGCAAGGATGTACGCGGGCTGAATCGCCTACACCAGTTTGACAAGGTGGAGATTGTCCAGATTGTAGCGCCAGAAGAGTCCTACGCTACCATAGAAAGCATGCGGGCCTATGTAGAAAGCCTCGTGGAAAAGCTTCAGCTCGCCTACCGTACTGTCCTGCTGTGCGGCGGCGATATGAGCTTTGCCTCGGCCAAAACGTATGACGTGGAGGTCTGGAGTCCAGCCCAACAACGCTGGCTGGAAGTAAGCTCCATCAGTAACTTTGAAACCTTTCAATCCTACCGCATGAAGCTCCGCTTTCGGCGAGGGAAAAGCCTTTTATTTCCTCATACGCTAAATGGAAGCGCCTTAGCGCTACCCCGCACGGTGGCGGCTCTTCTGGAGACCCATCAGCTGCCCGATGGGCGCATCGCTATACCGCCAGCTCTCCAGCCCTACCTTGGCCGCGAATACCTATGATAAACGATATCAGTCGCCTAGCGGCATTTGCCAAGGAGCATGGCTTTCTCTACCCCAGCAGTGAAATCTACGACGGCCTCAGCGGCGTCTATGATTATGGCCCTTATGGGGTTGAGCTTAAGCGGCGCCTAGCTGAGCTGTGGTGGCGCGCCTTAGTGCAGGTGCATGAAAATATAGTTGGCTTAGATAGCGCTATCCTTATGCACCCGCGCGTGTGGGAAGCCTCAGGCCATGTGGAGGCTTTTCACGACCCCTTAGTAGATAATAAAACTTCCAAAAAGCGCTATCGCGTAGATACCCTTATAGAGGAGTATGCCCAGCGTCTGGAGCAGCGCGCGCAGAAGGAGGTGGAGAAAAAGCTCCGCAAGCAGGGCCAGCCTTTTACACCCGACGCCCTGGCGGAACACCCGGACTATCAGCGGGCCCAACGGCTACGCACCCGCCTCGCCCAGGCCATGAGCGCCCGGGATTGGGAAGCTCTCACACGGCTCTTAGAAGAGGAGAAAATTCCCTGCCCTGAAAGTGGCAGCACGGATTGGACCCCAGTGCGCCAGTTCAACCTTATGTTTTCTACTCAGCTGGGCGCCGTAGCCGAGGAAGCCCAACAAATCTACCTGCGCCCCGAAACCGCCCAAGGCATATTCGTAGATTTTCCCCTTGTCCTCAAAACCGCTCGGCTAAAACTTCCTTTCGGAATCGCCCAAATTGGAAAAGCCTTTCGTAACGAGATCGTCGTGCGACAATTTATCTTTCGGCTTCGGGAATTTGAGCAAATGGAAATGCAATTTTTTGTCCAGCCGGGCACCGAAGGCGAATGGTATGACTACTGGCGCCAGCAGCGCCTCCGCTGGCATCAGCACCTGGGCCTTCATCCTCAGAACCTCCGTTTCAAAGACCACGAGCACCTGGCTCACTACGCTAAGGCTGCTACCGATATTGAATTCGCTTTTCCTTTCGGCTTCAAGGAGCTGGAGGGGATTCATTCCCGCACCGACTACGACCTCTCCCGACACGCCGAATTCAGTGGTAAGAAATTAGAATACTACGATGAAGCGCTGGGTAAATCCTACACGCCCTATGTGGTGGAAACCTCGGTAGGCCTAGATCGCCTGGTACTGGCTCATTTGAGCCAGGCCTACACAGAGGAGCCGGCCCCCACGGCCGAAGGGGGCGAAGAGCTTCGGACCGTCCTTAAACTTCACCCCCTTTTAGCGCCCATCCAAGTGGCCATTTTCCCTCTTGTACGCAAGGATGAGTTTATCCAGCCTGCGCGTAAGCTATACGAGGCGCTCCGCTTTAGCTTTATGGTAGCCTATGAGGAGAAGGACACCATCGGCCGGCGGTACCGCCGCTACGACGCTAAAGGCACACCTTTTGCCATCACCATAGATGGTCAAACCCTTCAAGACCATACGGTTACCTTGCGCTACCGCGATACCCTCCACCAGATCCGCCTACCCATTGCCCGAGTAGAAGCCTTCCTCCAAGAGCAATTTAGCCTAGCCGAATGGTTGCGTAAATTGTGAATAATTCAGCGGCGATTTTGCCGCATATTTGCTCTATGAGTACCTACGAGCAAGCCTATTTGGAGCTTTTGAAGCGGCTTCTTAAGGCGCCTATCCGTCCAGACCGCACGGGCGTGGGGATACGTGGCCTTTTTGGTCTGCAGCTGGACATTCCTTTAGCGGAGGGCTTCCCCCTTCTGACTACGAAAAAGGTTCATTTCCGCTCTATTCTATATGAGCTTTTCTGGTTTCTGCGCGGCGAGACGAATATCCGCTACCTCCATGCACATGGCGTGACGATTTGGGATGAATGGGCTGACCCAGCGGGCGAACTAGGACCGATTTACGGCTATCAGTGGCGCCGCTGGCCGGGCTACAGCGGCGAAGCGTACGACCAGCTGGGCGCAGTAATACGCACGCTGCGGGAAAACCCATATAGCCGCCGCTTGATAGTTTCAGCGTGGAATGTAGGCCAGCTACTTCAAATGCGGCTTCCGCCCTGCCACGTGCTCTTTCAATTCTACGCCGAGCCAGATCAGGGCCACCTTTCCCTTCAGGTTTATCAGCGAAGCGCCGACGTTTTCTTGGGCCTTCCCTTCAATGTGGCCTCTTATGCGCTTCTTCTTCACTTAGTGGCTCAATGTGTGGGCTATAAGCCGTATCGTCTCATTTTTGCGCTGGGAGATGTACATCTTTACCGCAATCATGAAGCCCAGGCTGAATTGCAGCTGAGTCGGACGCCTTATCCCCTTCCGCGCATCGCCCTTACGCCTCATAAGTGTGAGCTGGATGCGTTTGAGCCAAGTGATGTGCACCTTTTAGACTATCGCTGCCACCCGGCCATTCCTGCCCCCGTAGCCGTCTGAGTGAGAGGCATGCGAAGGCTTCTCTGCCTGCTGATTGGCACAGGCAGTTATGGGGTATGGGGTCAGGTCCTGCAACCCCCAAAGCGCTGTAAGGGTAGCCAGTGCGCCGAGCGGGTACGGCAGGTATCCAAGCCGCCCGACAAACGGGCGGCACGCAGGGCCGAGCGGTTTAGTTTGCGTTTTTACACCCCGCGTCATAAGCCGCTTTGGCGCGAGGAGGCTTTGTCTCCCCCGCTACCGGCGGTAGAGCATAGGCCGCGTGCCGAGCGCTTTTTTTTGCGCCCACCACGCTTGCGTCATGCGCCCGCGCCCGAAGGAGAGTTGTATGCGTTGCCACGCTTACAGCATCGTCGAGTGCCTCAAGAAGGCTGCCTTTCCCTACCTTCACCGCCTTCACTAAGGGCCGAAAAACAGGCGTGTGCCCCCCCACGCCTTCTTCATTCTCGCCTAGAAGTCAAGTATCGGTGCGACCCTCCCCGCCTGACCCATCGCCGTTTTGATCGCTATACCTGCGTGCCTTCGCCCTCGCGCCATCAACCGCAAAGCCCCGAGCAGTACAAATGCCCCCCTTCACCCGACCTAAGCCGCCGCAATTTTGAGCAGTGGGCCTGCCCGCCTCTACCTTCCATCCGACATAAAAACTTTGATCGGTTTGCCTGCCAGATATCCCTCGTGGCTCATCGCTCCCCAAGGGAGTACAAAGTACCCTGCGACGCCCTGCGGCAAGGCACCCTCTCCCCTCTCCAGCGCTTAGGTCATGACCTGCGCTACCTTTTCACTAATCACCGCAAACACTGCCAGCTCCTTCATGCCTACAGTGGGGTCTCTATCGGCGAATGGGTCAATACCCAAACCTACGGCCGCGTGGTAGTCGCCGGCTACGTAATGGGTAAGCGCGCGTATAGGCTGGCTCACTTCTACGATCGGAAGGGAAACCCCCTCAAAAAACCCCGAATTGAAAAACGCACCGCCTGGGCCGTCAAGCAATTTGAGGTATGGGTACCTGACTCTTCGCGCCGGCGCCCAGGTGAACTGCGCTACATGCGTGGCCTACCCGGCATAGAAGGTTTTGTCCGAGCATATCCCTTTCCCCTCGTCAAGAAGCGCTTATCCGTAGAAGAGACCAAAGCCATCCAGATAGAAAAGCTCGTGCGCAAGCGCAAGATAGCCTGGCTTGTGCGCGCCTACCCAGAGGAACGCGTCAGACTAGCCGAATGGATCAGGAAGTACGCTGGCCCCAAGCCTCCGCACTTTTGGCCTGGAATACCTTCCCCCTTGCTGGAATTCTGGCAGTAAGGGAAAGGCCGGTTACAGCTCTATAACCGTATTATCACCTAGGCTCAGGCTGCTCTCACGGCCTACTAGCAGGGCATCGCCTCCTACGACCGACCGGCGCAGAAGCATATCCCGCACCTGACTGTAGGCCCCAATAATGCTATCCTGCACTATAGCATTTTCAATCGCCACACCTTCACCTAAACTCACATAAGGTCCCACAATAGCCCGGTAAAGCTTGCAGGAAGGCGGGATATGCACAGGTGGAATAATCACTACATGGGGATACTCCAAAGGGGGAGGGGAAGCCGATTGACTCAAGAGGATTCTATTGGCTTCCAAAATGGCGTCTTTTTCTTCGCAGTCTAGCCAGTAATCCACGGGAAAGCCATATATGGGCGTTCCCCGCTCTACCATGCGCTGAAGGGCATCGGTAAGCTGGTATTCGCCATTTAGAGTAAGCTTTTGCTCAAAGATGTAGCTAATCGCTTCAAAGAGTGCGGCGGTGTCTCGGATGAGGTAAAGGCCTACGATGGCCTGATTACTTCGGGGAATGCGCGGCTTTTCCGTCAGGCGCACCACACGCTGATCCGCCTCTAGCTCAACAATCCCAAACTCCGAAGGCACTTCCACAGTGGCGATTCCTACGCAGTTGTAAGGGAAGTTCAAAAGTTCCTGCCAAGGGACACGTACAAGGGTATCCCCCAGTACAATTAGCATAGGGGTCGGATCTGTAGGAGGAAAAAAGGATTGGGTAAGGGCGATGGCGTGGGCCAGGCCTAAGCGCGGCTCCTGAAGCACGAAATGCATGCGAATATGCGACTCATAGGCATTTAGAAGAAAATTCTGCACCTTATCGCTGAGATACCCTATCACAAATACAAACTCCTCTAGGCCTGCCTGAATAAGCTCATCTACAATATGGCCTAAAAGCGGCTTACCTGCGATAGGAATAAGTGGCTTAGGGTGCGTATAGGTGTGGGGGCGCAGGTGCAAGCCAGCCCCTGCTACGGGAAGAACCACCCTAGCCACGTCCGCAAAGGTAGAAACTCAGAGAAACCATAGGGCTAAGAGGCCTCCACCCATGCCTACTTTGAGCGCCCCGCTGAGAAAACCATAGGCGCTCCATCGCAAAAAGCCAAGGCTGAGAGGCAATACCGTTCCCAGGGCTACGGCGAAAAGATAGCCCCAAGGCAAGGAGTGCCAAATGAGCGCATGAAGGAAAGCAGGCGCTACGCATAAGGCCATAAGCGCCAGCCAAAGTACGACTAAAAGGCGGCTAAAGGTAGCGGGGGTAAGCCGAGCCGCCAAGGAAGCCACCCCATATAGCCTATCCCCAGCTAAGTCTTCGGCATCTTTGACAATCTCGCGCACAAAATTGAAGCTTATAGCCAGAGGAATCATCCAGTCGGCGGCATAAGAAGTAGTGCGCAGAAGGAGTAGCACTTCCCAGGGTACCAGGCCCGTGAGAAGGGCTATTGCGGCATTTCCGAGGAGGCCGGTTTTTTTCCCCCAGCGGGCATACCAGACCAGTAGGGCTACCGCCCCCCCATGCAGCCCAAAAATTGTCCAAGGCAGAAAACCACTCAGCAGCAGCCCCAGCGCCCATACAAACAGCGTAGCGGAAAGTAGAATTCTCTGCCCGACAAGGGCTACCCAAAAAGCGCGTTGCGGCCGATTGAGGCGGTCTATAGGTTGGTCGTAGAGGTCATTCAGCCAATAGCCGCCTACGGCTATAAGCAGGCTGCTGCTTATCATGAGAACCCAGCTGAGCCAAGGAATAGATAGGTCGGGCTGCGCGCGGGTCGTCAGAAGAAGCGCCGAGAGGCTTGTACTAAGTATAAGACCGAGATTGAGGGGACGACTGAGACGAATTAGGGCTGGAATCCAGCCCCACCGCCGCCCTAAGGCCGAAACACTACGCGCCCCTGGGGTACACCAGGACTGCGCAAAAGCCATACACCTGAAGGAAGTTCTGTCACCTGCTGCACCCGCCCCCAAAAGCGCCCATCCAGACTCCATACTTCCTGGCACTCCCCTAAGCTAGAGGCTTCGCCGCCAGTTAGGGCCGCCGTAAAGCGGCTATTCCACTGATAAAAGTGGAAGCGCAAGAAGGTCTCTACATCCCGCATATAGACAGGATTGACGCTTTGCTGGGTGCCGTAGGGTACATGGCCGGCGCCCAACCAGCTAAAGAGGTCATGGTAAAGGCCAGCCGCCCTAGCGGCCGAGTCAATTGCATAGCCGCCCTCTGCAGGCAATTGAATGGCCGGTAAAAGACCGCGATTATAGGGTACTACGGCGTCAGCCGTACCGTGCATTGCTACCACAGCGGTTACTTTTCCCGGCTGGATCCAGCTTGTGCGCAGCATCCCACCCGAAAGGGAAAATACCGCTTGAAAGCGGCTGCTATAGCCTGGGTTACCAGAGTTACCTTCTATTCCGCCTTGGCTGGCTAAGTAGTTTAGGTCGGCCTGCGGCACTTCCGCTAGCTCACTGGCTTGAGTGAGAAAAGCCGCATGTAGGGCAGTAAAGGCCCCAGCCGATGACCCGCCTACATATATCCGATTGGTATCTATGCCCCAAGGGTTGCCCGACTCGGTTACGCTACGCTTGAGATAACGGATGAAGGCCTTGAGGTCGTGCATAGCGCGCAGGCTGGCGTTAATCCACTCCCGTGCTGAGGGTAGCCCTGCTAGGCCGATTCGGTAGTCTATCGTCGCGCACACGTACCCCCGCACAGCGAAGTAACGGGCTATATGCGTAATGTCACTGTCTCGGCGACTGCCCGAGACATAGGCGCCCCCGAAAAGCAGCACTACTATCGGACGCTGACGCTCCGCATCCGGTTCGGGTAGGTAAAAGGTAGCCCAGAGGTTTTGGGACAGGCCGTTTATGTTTCGGGCCTGGCCGTACTGCACCTCCTGTATGCGCCACCGAAAGAGGCTGTCCCAGTAGCGTCCGCTTTGGGCTGCCCCGAAGGCCAGCATCGCTAGGCCTAGGCCATAGCGCCACATTCGGCCTAAAAATACACAATCCATTCCTTATCCTACCTTTGTAGCATGCGGGGCTTGAGTTTGAGTATAGGTTTAGCCCTTCTAAGTGCTCAACCTACCCATCCCAATCGAGCTTTCGTGCGACTAGCCCAGGCGCCCTTCCTGCATGGCGTAGCGTCGGGCGATCCCCTCACCGATAGAGTGATTCTCTGGACGCGCGTAACGCCACCGCAGAACTGGACGGGCAGCCTCACCGTAGCTTGGGAAGTAGCGGAGGATACCACCTTCAGCCGGATTGTAGCCTCAGGCCAAACTTCTACCGATGCCGAAAAGGACTACACCGTAAAAGTAGAGGCCACGGGCCTGCAGCCCGGCCGATGGTACTACTATCGGTTTAGCGCCCTGAATGCCACTTCGCCTATTGGGCGCACGCGCACCCTGCCACAAGGTAATGCCCAGCGCTTACGCATTGGCGTAGTTTCCTGCGCCGACTACCAAAATGGCCTATACACCGCTTACGAAAACCTCTGTCGTCGTAATGATGTAGACTTTATCCTGCATTTAGGCGACTACATCTACGAGTACGGCCCTGAGCAAAATAGTGTGCGCACCGCCGAGCCGCGCCGAGAGATTCTCACGCTGGAGGATTATCGCATTCGCTACTCGCATTATCGCCTGGACAGCTCTCTCCAATGGCTCCATCAGAACTATCCGATGATAGCCGTATGGGACGACCATGAGCTAGCGAATAACGCCTGGCAAGGCGGCGCAGAAAATCATACCCCCTCTACGGAAGGGCCCTTTGCGGCGCGTCGGTCGGCTATGCTGCGCGCCTACTACGAATGGCTACCCCTACGCGTTACCGACCCTTCCGACTCGCTCCGCATCTGGCGCAACTTCCAGTGGGGTAGCCTTGCCGAAATTATCCTCCTAGATACGCGTCATTATGGGCGAGATATGCAAGTAGGGCAGGGGTTTGTAAGCGTCAACGATCCTAACCTAAACAACCCTAATCGCACCCTTCTCGGCCAGGCTCAACGCAACTGGCTGATAGATAGGCTCAAAACAAGCTCGGCCACTTGGCGTTTAGTAGGCCAGCAGGTTATGGTGGCTCCCTTGTGGGCAACGGTTTTTGGGAACACCGTTGTACTCAACACCGACCAGTGGGACGGTTACCCGGCTGAACGCCAGCGCCTCATGGATTCTATTCGCCTCAATGACATTCCTAATGTGGTCTTTCTAACTGGCGATATCCACACCTCCTGGGCCAATGACCTACCCTTTGGCAGTGTGCCTTACAATCCAAACACAGGGGCCGGTTCGGTAGCGGTAGAATTTGTAACCCCCAGCATCACCTCAGCCAATGCGAGCTTTCTGGGCAACCTAAACCCTACGATTGTCCAGCAGCAAAATCCCCATGTGCGCTTTGTGAATTTAACGCAGCATGGCTATCTTGTACTGAACGTGGAGCCAGATAGCGTGCAGAGCGACTGGTATTTCACCAGTAGCATAACGAGCCCTAATGCGAGCGAAGCGGTGGGAGGCAGCTGGTATGTGAAGGCCGGCGAACGCTTCCTGCGGCGCGCCCAAAATCCTACCCAAGCCCCCTCTAACTACAATCCGCCCCTGGTACCACGGCGACCAGCTAGCCCAAGCACGACTCTTTCTCAGCCTACTGTGCCGGTCCTTGTTGGCTGTTATCCTAACCCGGCTCAAAGTTTTACTACCCTTCAGCTTTATACACCTATGGCCAGTAAGATTACCTTAGAACTTCTGACAGTGGATGGACGGCTTATTGCCCGCCATGCCTTCCAAACGCCCTCGGCGGGCACGCACTACTATCAAGTGCCCCTAGAAGAGGTGCCGGCGGGCCTCTTCCACTTGCGCCTCCAAAGCGAAAATGGCCCAGCCTCTACTTATACGCTAGTCAAGTCGCTCTAAACTATGAGCTTAGAAGCCCAGCGAAATGCTGCCGAGCGTATAATTCGGGAGCACATGATAGTGGCTATGGGGGCAGGCCTTGTACCTGTACCCTTTGCGGATTGGGCCACTACTACCGCCGTACAAATCAATCTCGTGCGCAAGCTGGCGGAAGTATACAAGATACCCTTTTTTAGCGGGCTGGCTAAGGGGCTCATCGCCAGCCTCGTAGGCGCTACTACCGTGCGGGGCGGCGCTACGCTCGTCAAGCTCATTCCTGGGATCGGGTGGCTGGTAGGAGGGCTTACCGCTTCCGTTTTAGCCGCTGCTACCACCTACGCCATAGGTAAAGTTTTTCAAACCCACTTTGAAGCTGGCGGGACGCTAAAGGACTTTGACTTAGAGGCGGCCCAGCGGGCCTATAAGCACTTCTTCCAGCAAGGCCAGCAGGAAGCCGAAAACCTCAAAAAAGGGCCTCAGGATAAGCAGAAAACTCCAAGCTATGACGCCACCTATGATCAGCTGCAAAAGCTTTACGAGCTTTACCAGAAGGGTATCCTTACGGCGGAGGAGTATGAGACGCAAAAGCGCCGTCTCTTAGAGCGCCTGTGAAGCTGCAGGTTCATTTTCATCCGCCTCAGCTGCCTCAAGAAGGGCCCTTAGGGCAGGCCCGGCTGTACTGGTTAGAAGTAGCCGCGCCTTTAGCTCGGCTGTGGGCGGTGTGGGAAGCCCCAGCCTTGCCCACCTACCCACCTTTTGCCCGAAAGATTCTTCTCCAGCTTCTCAGCGAAGAAAATCAGCGGTACGGCCCAGGCGGCATCAGCCAGCGTCTCCACCGGCTGGGATGGGAGTTTGAATGGAGCGCTACGAAGGACCACTTTTTCCTCTCGGCTGAGGGCCTGGCAGAAAATTTGTCTACCGCCGTCTTCTATTTGGGTGAAGCCCTGGAGGGCCTTATATGCTTCGGTCTGCGGGTAGATATCCACCTACGCCGAGCAGCGGCGGAACAAGCCCGTGCCTTAGCCAATCCGGCCTATCGGGCGGATGCCCACCTTGATCGCCTTCTGTGGGAGGGAAGCTATGCCCCTACCGCCCTTCTTAGCCCAACCGACATCCTGTCTACGCCCCATGAATCCATTTGGGCCTATTACCGAGATTTCCTGCTGCGGGGCCTGCGCCACATCATCGTAGCGGCGCCTTACCTGCCTAAACCCCTTCTAGCCTGGGGGCAGTGGGCCAAACCGCTTACCTATGGGCTCAAGGTAGCCCCACTCCACCCATCCCGAAGCTATGCCGAAGCCGACCCACAGGCCAAGCAAGCCTCCCTGCGCCTGGCCTATAGCTGGGTGCCACCTTCGCATCCCCACTACGGCTACTACCAGTTAGCCCTAATGCGGCTGGGAGGTTACTTCGGCGCTCAGCTCATGCGCCGCATTCGCGAAGAAGCCGGCCTAACCTATGGCATCTACGCTAAGCCCCAAATTACACGAGTAAAGAGCTGCTTCATCATTACGGCTGAAGTGGCTCGCTCACGCGCTGAAGAAGCCTATCAGAAAATTCATGAAGAAGTGAGCCAGTGGCAGCAGAACCCTTTCCCAGAGCCAGAAACTTTAGAAGAAGTGCGCAATTATCTCCTTGCGCAGCTTATGCCGGAGGGGCCTGGGGAGTGGGGCCAGCGCCTTAGCCGCTGGGTCGCTATGGGCGTAACCCCCCAAGCCTATCTCGCCTATGGGTATCAAATAGAGCATGCCTTGGCAGGCGCTTGGCCTCCCTTAGAATTGCCTAACGTCCCCCTTGCTCAGGTAGAGGTAGGCCAAGGAGTCTGCCTGCATCCTTCCGAATCATGCCCCCACGCGTCGGCATAGTAGTTTTTCCCGGAAGCAACTGCGACCGAGACCTCTTCTATGCCCTTGAAAGGGCCGGCGCGATACCGCACTACCTGTGGCATATGACCACCCAACTGCCACCCCTCCAAGCGGTATTTCTGCCTGGTGGGTTCTCGTATGGGGACTACCTGAGGGCTGGAGCGATTGCGCGCTTTGCCCCCATCATGAGACCCATTGAAGAATTCTGGCAAAAAGGCGGCTTCGTGATGGGCATATGCAATGGATTTCAAATTCTCGTGGAGGCTGGCTGGCTTCCTGGGGCTTTACGACGCAATCTCTCAGGCCAGTTCTTATGCACCGTGATACCTACCCAGCTTTTTGGGCCTTCACCCCTTGAGACCTATTTGGGGCAGCGGCTGTATCGCCTACCTATTGCGCATGGCGAGGGGCGCTATGTGCCGGGGAATCAGCTACCTATTTGGGGGCTGCGCTACGCTACTTCGCCTGCGCCTAACGGTAGCTTTCAGAACCTCGCGGGCTTAGGAAATACTGAGGGCACCCTCTTTGGCCTCATGCCCCACCCCGAACGCGCCTGCGACCCTTATCAAGGCAACCTAGACGGCTTAGACTTTCTGCGTGGGATCGTTCGCTATATTCAGAGCCGATAGGTGGGGCCGCTTCCTTCTACTGACAGGGGGTAGCTTAGCCCTAGGGCTGAGCTTTACGCTTCCCTCCAACCTGCTGCGCGTGGCCCTTCAAGTCCTGGGCGCCGTAAGCCTTTACTCGGCCTTATACCTGCCTCGCTATACCTTGCTGTATGCGGGCTTCTATGCCGTAGGCTTAGGGGGAGTAGCCCTTTTTGAACTCAGCCCTAGTCCGCTGGGGGTCTTTGCCGGTTGGGAGCTCACGGCAGTAGCCGGTCTTGGGCTTCTGGTATGGGGGAAAGGCTACAGCAAACAGGCCTTAGAGGTTGGGCGGCTTATTTTCCTCACCAACCGCTTGGGCGATGTGGCGTGGCTAGCGGCCCTAGCCGCCCCGCACTGCGGTTGGGGCTTTCTGCTAGCGGGAGCGGTAAAAGCCGGCCTTTTTCCCTTTACCTTCTGGCTTGTACAGGCCATGCAGGCTCTACCCCCCGTCTCCGCCCTGCTCCATTCAGCCTTACTAGTGAGTTTAGGGGTATATTGGGCTTTACGCTACCCTAATTGGACCGCTGGCTTAGATAGAGGGGTTTTCTTAGGGCTAGGTAGTTTGAGCGCATGGGGTGCGGCCCTCGGCGCCGTGGTAGCGCGCCATCCTAAAGTCAAGCTGGCTTGGACCACCGCCGCTCACTTAGCCATTAGTTTAGCCCTTCTCCCCGCCCCCTCTGCCCAATCTTACCTCTTTCACCACAGCTATTTGAAAGCGGCCCTTTTTTTGGTATTTGGCGCAGCTCAGCGGCGCGGGGGATTTTCGCTAGGGAGCGCAGCTATATGGGTGGCTAACGCAGGCGCCCTTATACTTAGCGCGCCTCCGCTGCCACCCTTGCTTTTGGGCGCTGAATGCCTGGTGGCCTTTGCCTTAGGGCAGGTGCCCCATGGACTCGGTTGGGCTATACAGGCCTTCCGCCAAATGCCCCTGCGTGAAGGTCTACTCCTTGCGCCTTCGGTCCTCTTGGGCTTCCTGAGCCTTTTTGAGAACAGCCTTAGCCTCCCGCCGGCCGACAGTCTTTTACCCCTTCTCGCCTTCTTACTGGCTTTGGGCTGGTCTAAAACACCTTTAGCCTTCCGACTGGATCGGTTCAGCCTCTGGGCCTTTCAGGGACTTGAATGGGCCTGGGAAGGATTTAGCCGCTGGGTCGCCCAAAGCGATAATCAGCTAAATCGGCTATGGCGGCTTCTTTACCAAATCGCCCGACGCAGTAATGAAGGCAGTCGGTGGGCCGAGGACTATCTAACCGCGCGCGGCTGGCGGCAGGTAGCTGGGCGCTTGCGGCAGAGCATGGCCCAGCTTGCTGCCCCCGAAATGCCCCTGCCCTATGCGCGCGCCCTTGTCTGGGGCTGGGCCATCACTCTCTTAGGCATGCTCCTATGGAGACTTTCCTCCTAAATTTTCTCTGGCTTGGACCTGTAGGCGTAAGCCTTCTAAGCAGCCGCCTAAGCTTGAGGGGGCTGAGCCTTTTGGCCTATTCCCATGGCCTCCTGCAGCTAAGCGCTTGGCTCTACCTCTACCTCAAACCCCTTCCCCTGCTCTACCAAGTGAGGTGGTTTGCCCTTGGGGAGCACACCATTTACTATGCGTTAGGAGCCCTTCCCGAAAATGTGGCCCTTCTGCTTCTTACAATACTCCTCGGCCATGCGGCGCTCCTCTACGAGCTGCGGCAACTGGAGCGGCCTCAGGATTTCAGTACCCTTCTCTACCTTATCCTTGGCTTCGCCCAGGGCGTATTCCTGGCCCGAGATATAGTGCTGTTTTTTGTGTTTTATGAGGCTTCGCTGATACCGGCCTTTCTTCTGATTTATGGCTGGGGCGGGTCAAACCGACGTCAAGCCGCTTTAAAATTCGCCCTCTTTACGCTGAGCGGTTCGGTAGTTCTTCTTATAGGACTTCTTTGGGCGCTTACGGATCGCGGTAGTCTTTGGGAGGCCTGGCGTGCGACGCCGCTCACATGGGGACCTTGGGTTTGCCTAACGCTTGGGCTGGCCGTCAAGCTGCCGCTTATACCCCTTCATAGCTGGCTAGGCGAGGCCCATGTAGAGGCTACGTCGGCTGGCTCTATGGTTCTGGCTGGCCTTTTGCTCAAGCTGGGCGGCTACGGCCTGCTGAGTTGGGTCTGGTGGAGGCCCGAAGTAGGCGATACTTTTTTACGCCTATGGGGCAGTATAGGGCTTCTGCTTGCTACAGGTATCGCAGCTGCCCAAATAGACCTCAAGCGCATAATTGCCTACACCTCTATAGCTCATATGGCCCTCGTAGCTATAGGAGCTGGCAGTCCTTCCATTCTGGCACGTCAGGGCGCTTACCACCAGCTTTTTACGCATGGCCTAGTAAGCGCTGGCCTTTTTGCCTGGGCTGGCTGGTTGGAAAAAGCGGCCCACACCCGCACCCTCCCCCAGCTTCAAGGCCTACTTACCCTGAAGCCTAGCTGGCACCTGGCTGGCATCGCCCTAACTTTCGCCGCCATCGGCATCCCCGGCAGCGCCCTATTCATATCGGAATTTCTGATAGTGTGGGGCGTAGGTACAGGAACTGGATGGGGATGGGCTATCTTCCCGGCCTTGAGTTTTCTCCTTACGGCGGCTTACTTTTTACGAGTTTATCGGCTTCTGGCCCTTTCTCCGGCTAAAGCTCTCCTCAAGCCTCTCAGTACCAACCTCCCCGAAAAAATAACCTGGTTTCTGATAGTCCTTTCGGTAGCCAGTGGCCTTTATCCTACCCCTTGGCTCAAGCTCTTAGCTCATGTGGGGCCTTGAGGCACTCTGGCCTGAACTCATTTTAGTCTTTGTAGGGCTGGTCCAGCGGTGGCGATTTCTAAGTCTGCTTGGCCTAGCTGGGTATGCCCTAGGCGTATTTACCACGCAGGAACTTCTTACCCCTCTCATTTATAATGCCCAAAAGGCCGTTGAGATGGTAGGTCTTTTTAGTGGCTTGAGCCTTTTAGCTTGGGGCGTAGCCCCACCCAGTAAGCCAGCCGGCTGGGCTATTCTTCTGCAGCTGGGCTCTTATGGGCTTCTTTTGCGCAGTAGCCACCTGGCTTTCAGTTGGGCTACTTTAGAAACAGGGGCCTTAGGCGGCTATTTCTTAGTGGCGGCCCAGTCGGTACGGCCCGAACGCTGGCAAGCGGCCCTGCGCTACTTAATCTGGAGCATGATAGGTTCAGCCCTTATTCTCTTGGGGATCGCTGTGCGGCGAGCCTACGGATTAGCCTTAGAAATACCCTTGCAACCCTCAGAAAGCTTTTCCGAGCTGTTACTGGGGTGGGGTTGGGCGATAAAGAGCGGGTTCATTCCTTGGCATTTCTGGGTTATAGGTGTGTATCGGGTTTTGCCGGCAGCATGGACGGGCTGGTTTGCCACCGTACCCAAAGGCGCTCTGCTCCTAGCTTTTCTCAATCTCTTTCCTTCTGGGGGGCCAGGGCTGGCCGTAGGGAGTTTCTACTTTCTTGCGGTGATATCGCTGCTTAGCGGTTATGCTTTGGCCTGGCGGCGCGAAAGCCTTTTAGAGAAGCTCTTTTGGGCTAGCTTGGCCCAGGCGCCTTATTTAGCCTTAGCCGCTTATCCGCGCGGGACAGGAGCAGGATGGGCTTTTTGGACGGTGTATGGGATAGCCACTTTTCTAAGCTTTCTCTATGTAGAGCAGCCCTGGCGCGGCCTAAATGGACATGCAATAGGCCTTCTTCTTCTGGCTAATTTGGCAGGGCTTCCCCCCGTGTTGGGCTTTTGGGTCAAGCTTCAGCTCTTTTGGGCGGGTCTTCAACACACCGCTTTAGCCTATCGCGGCCTACTTGTAGGCGCGGCGGCGCTGGCTACGGTTGGGGGAGTAGCAGTGTATGGACGCATTTTATGGGAGCTTTGGCAGGCCCCACCTACCCCTGCCCCACCCTTTTGGCGGAAGTTACTCTACCTAAGCGGCGGTTTCGGCCTATTTGGATTCGGCGTGCTTGGGCTGTAGTTCCCTCAGGGCTTGGGCTAAATGACCAAGCGCCGCTTCTATGTCGGCTGCCGTAGTGGGCAGGCCTAAAGAAAAGCGCAGAGTAGCTTTAGCTTCTTCTGGCGAAAAGCCCATGGCTAAAAGTACATGAGAAGGTTCAGGGCGCGCCGAAGTACAGGCTGAACCAGTAGCGGCGGCTACTAAAGGCATCCGCGCCAGAAGGTCGGAAGCTTTCAGCCCCGGAAAGGTAACGCTGAGCGTATTGGGAAGGAGCGGGGCGCCCTGGCTATTCCAGCGCGCCGCCGGAAATAGGTGCCGAATGCCCTCCCAAAGTTTGTACCGCAGCGCTTCCAACCGCGCCTTTTCCTCGGACAGGCGCTGGGTTACTTTTTCAAGGGCCGTCGCCATACCCACA
Organism: Bacteroidia bacterium; assembly: GCA_025059535.1. Lineage (GTDB taxonomy): Bacteria > Bacteroidota > Bacteroidia > SpSt-205 > SpSt-205 > SpSt-205. The sequence continues at coordinate 66,772 of JANXCX010000002.1, read as the reverse complement.
ATTAGAGGCACGGGGAGCGTGCCACTACGCAGCCCGCGCTCATGGCCGCCTCCATAGATAAGGGGCTGGAGGGTCGTACGGGGGTTGCGTCGCCGCACATAAAGGGCGCCTATACCCTTAGGGCCATAGAATTTATGGGCCGACACTACCGCTAAATCTACCCCCAACTGCGCCAAGGAAACCGGTATCTTTCCTATTGCCTGCGTGGTATCACATATGAAAAAAGCCCCTTTTTCGTGGGCAAGCTGGGCTAGCTCAGCCACCGGCTGAATCACGCCCGTTTCATTATTGGCCAGCATTACGGCTACGGCAAGGGTATCGGGACGCAGAGCATGCGCCAGGGTTTCTGGCAGAATCTCACCCCTGGCGGTAACGGGCAGCAGTTCTACCGTCCAGCCGCGCTTCTGTAGGATTTGGGCAGGCTCTAATACGGCTTTGTGTTCGGTAGCGGCTATCAGAAGGTGGTGGCGACCACTGGACTGGTAGGCAGCGGTCAGGCCAAAAAGGGCTAGGTTGAGGCCTTCCGTGGCGCCGCTGGTGAAAATAAGCTCTTGCGGGGTTACTTCTAGCAATTCGGCCAGACGAGTGCGGGCCTTTTCCAGAGCCTCGGCGGCTTCCTTGCCCCATAAATGCCCACTTGCCGCATTCCCAAAATACCGATGGAAATACGGCATCATAACCTCTACCACCTCAGGCAGCGTAGGCGTAGTAGCATTGTAATCTAGATAGACCGATGGGAGGCCAGGCATTAGCGGCGCACGGTATAGCTAAGAAGGGTTTCCACCAGCTCCTCTAATGGCTTGAAGGCAATAGCTATAAGGGCTTTCAAGGCAAATGAGGCAAAACTGGCCCAACGGGACTGAGCTCCCGTGGTAGTTTGTTCTATATAGTATTCTATGACCTCGGTAACCATAAAGATAGCGATAGCGCTCAGTCCCAGTACAGTGAGGGCTTTTCGGCGACGTTGGCTTTCTTGAAGGGCTTCCAGCGTTTCGCGCAGTTCGCGGTTAGTAGCTTCCAGCTGACGGTTGTAGCGAGCGATTTCTTCATTTTTGCGAGCTAGTTCTTCGTTAGCGTGGCGCAGTTTAGCCTGGAGGCGGTCGCCCATGCGCGTCAGTAGGCGCGCGGTAGCCAGAAGGTCTTCATAGTGCGCATAGATAGCCTCCAATTGCTGACGCTCTGGGCTTCCCTCAGGAAAACTTTCTAAGAGTTGCCGCAGTTTTTTAGCCCCCTCGGCTTCCCGGTCAAAACTAACGCTTATCCCTTCATGCGTCGCCGTATTACCCGTCCGTGTTTTATTCATTTAGGGGTACAAGCTCAAAAGGAACCTTTACGGCGACTTGATAATCCAATCCGGCATCCTCCATTTCGGTGTCCTCCGCTAAATATACCCACCGAATGCGGACAGGCTGGCCCTTTTCTTGTAAAGTCTCAAAAAGCCGAAAAAGGTCCAGCAACACTTTAGCGGTACTCGTATTGAAGTATTCTAGCCGAACCTCCAGAACGATAGGATGGTCAGGCAGGGGCGAATGCTTCTCTACAAAATGGCGCATCCACTCCAGTACAGGGGTGTAGAACTTGAGGGAATTTTCCGGATAAGAGTTGCCTCCGATAAAGAAGTACTGCTTGCTGGGTTCAAAGCGGATTTCTGGCGTCGTGAAGGTTGGCTCTATATAGAGATTTTCGGACAGAAAGAGGTCGCTCATACCGTTGGTGAAAAAGAGGCTTTTACGGTGAACCAGCTGTATTGCTCATCCGCAGGCGTGAGCTCGTAAGAAAACTCGTCCGCTTTGAAGATTACCTGCACAAGCCCTAAGCCTGCCCCTCCTTTCTCCGACATATTACCCTCCGTAAGCGTGGCATTATACAGCTTCTCCAAATCGTCCCGGCTCATCTCCATGAGATTAGTAAGATAGGAGCGCAGGAAAATTTCTTGGCTATAATGCACAAGATTTTTAGCGGTCAGTACAAAACCTTTTTCCGAGCGGGCAAGACTCAGAAGGGGCGGACGCACTTCATCCGGCGCGCCATACCGGATGATATTTTGGGCCAGTTCTATCAGAGTAGTCACGACTTTACGACGAAAGGGTGGACGAAGCCCTTCACTATGAAGGAGCCTGTCCATAGTTTGCACAATGTAGGGGAGGTTTTCCATATCCAGAGGGCCCTCGTGTCTATAGAGAAGTTTGTGTTCATACGATACAGCCATGGAGAATTAGAGCAAATGTAAGCAAAATTTACGGCACAACGTTTAGGCCGTACCCTCCTGAGGCAAAGGCGCGCACGGCTAGCAGCTGGAAAGTAGGAAGTTGGAGGATATATACTTTACTTAGCTCGGAACTGCCACCTACAGGATGGTGGGGGGGATCTACTGCACCTATATTTTCAAACGACACCCATAACCGCCTCTTTACCGGGTCTAGGCCGATACCGCGCGGCAGATGGCCTAAGCTGTAGATATGCGTAAGTAGCCTAAGGCGCTCTACTTCTATTACAGCCACGGCGCCATAGCGCTCGCCCTGCAGAGCTGGGGCACGCGCTTTGAGACAGGCTACATACACGAGGCCCTCATGATAGGCCATTAGCTTAGGGGCCTCACCGGTCGGAATCACCGCCACCAAACTGTCATTAGCCCGAGAAAATACCCGCACCTCATGGGAAACCTCACAACTGACAAAGTAGTAGCGCTGGCTCGGCTCCATAAGAATCTGATAAGGCCCCCAGCGGACGTCTGGCTGGGGCAAAGCCCCCGTTTGTAAAGGTATCTGTACAAAATCCGTAAAACGCCGCCGATCCGAGCTTAGGGTAAGGCGTACAATGTAATTGCCCCGATTGGCGGTTACATAGGCGTGGCTGAAATCGGGCGCTACCCATAAGCCATGCGGTCGGACGATGATCTGATGGAGGGGGTCGCGCAGCTCATCCAGAATCTCTAGCGGCGCCGTCCGAATCAGCGTAAGCTTAACCGCACCGCCATCAGTAAAGTGCGTGATAACCGCATGCGTACCATCCCCACTCAGCTCCAAATGAGCTGGCTCTGGCGCCACCTCCAAGCGTCCTACCTTTTCATACGTATCCGTGCGGTATACTTCCACGGCAGCCCCTGCAATAAGCGTAACGTATAGGTAGCGTCCATCAGGAGAAATTTGAATGTAATGCGGACTTTCAATGAGATTAGGGTGAATGCCAACGGGGATATAGGCCATAAGATGATAAGTATCGGCATCATACACGGCTATAAGATCACTAGCTGCGGCACATATAAAAACTTTTCGTCGGGAGGAGGCCTGCCGATGGTGCCAAGGCAATGCACCTAAATAGTTAGGGGCGCCCTCCGCTATCCACTGGCGAAGTAGCTCTAACTCACTGCGGCTTAGGCGATTGGAGCTATCGGGCATAGGTGGTGGCATAAGGGGTGCCGCCACAGGCCCCCAGCTAGAATCCGTATTAAGATGCCATAAGAGCGCCGACCAGCGCGGCTGACCTGGCACAACGAGAGCTAACTCCCGGCTCGGGCCATAAAATAGACTATCCCACCGACTCAGATTTAGCGAAGAGGAGGAGTAGACCTCATGCGCATGAGACGCCGTTGCGGTCTTACCGCCATGACAGCCCCCACACCGCTGCACCAAAAGGCGCGCAATCGGCGTAGGATAGCCCGAATGGAAATCCAGCCTTTCCTCCCTAGGCCCTCGGCAACTCCAGAAAAGTACCCCCGTAAGCATGGCTAGCACCCGCATACCCTACAAGTCTGAAACATTTACGGGGCCAAAAGCGTTAGGCAGGACATGTGGCGCATACTTTCCCTTCTAAGTGGCTTCGTTATGGGACAGGTAGGCCAAAAAGTAGCCGAGAAGCTGACTTTTTCGGATGAAGAAGGACGTCAGTATAGCTTTAGCCAACTTAGAGGCAAGTGGGTTGTGCTCTTCTTTTACCCGCATGACGATACGCCAGGCTGTACGCAAGAGGCTAAGGAATTCACCCGTCTCTTGCCAGCCTATGAGGAGATTGGCGCAAGGGTTTTTGGCGTAAGTACTCAAGATGCTAAAAGTCATAAAGCCTTCAAGCAGAAACACTGTCTCAAAGTGCCACTTATTGTAGATAAAGAAGGCCAGATAGCCGAATACTTCCAGGTTAAGCGATTTTTTGGGCTCTGTAGTCGAGACATTGTTGTCATAGACCCTGAGGGCCGAATAGCCCATGTGGCGCGTCAGGTTTCTCCGAGCGAAGGCCCTAAGGCCACGCTGGAATGGTTGCGGCAAACCCAGCGAGCACAAAACTAAGGGCAAGCCCCTATTCTATGTGAAGCTCAGGCTTGAAGATGGCTTCGCCTAAAAGGGCGCGTGCACATTCTTGGATGCCTTCCGTAAGGGAAGGATGCGGCTGAAGGATACTGCACAAATCGCTTACCCGTCGCGAAAAGCGTATCATTAGGGCTACCATCCCAATAATAGTGGAAGCCTGCGGTCCAACGGCGCGGCACCCTAAAATATAAGGGTCTGCCTCATCGGTAGTAATTAGCTTTAGGAAACTTCGCTTCGTGCGCATCGCAATGCCGCGCGCCGTAAGCTCGTAATTATACCGCACAACGCGATAGGCGTAGCCCTCCTCCCGTGCGCGTTGTTCATTCAGGCCTACCCCTGCGACCTCAGGCCGAAGAAACATAATCCAGGAGATGTGGTCATACTCTAGGGGTCGACGCACCCGACCAAACATGCGTTCTACCGCATAGCGGGCCTCCTGCTCCGCTACATTCACAAAACCCGCCTGATGGTTATCCAGATCGCCCACAGCGAAAATATGAGGCACGGAAGTCTGGGTGAGGTGGGTAACTATATACCCGTTGGAATCTACTTCTATGCCTATCCGCTCCAGGCCCAAGCCCTCTGTATTCGGCACACGTCCAATCGCCACCAAAACGTGGGAGGCCGTCTCCTCTCGTATGCCGCCTCTAGCCTGCTCCACCACATAGCGAATTCGCCCAGAATCTTCTACCCGCAGCTCTTTCAGTTGAGACTGGGTAAAGAAACGTACGTTGCATTCGCTGAGATTTTGCATAACTACCTCCGAGATATCTGGGTCCTCATAGGGTAGAATGCGCGGGGCTTTTTCTATCATCGTCACCCGCACCCGAGGGAAGGTGGAGAGAATCGTAGCAAACTCACAGCCTATCACACCCGAGCCGATAATGAGGAGATCAGAAGGAAACTCCTGAAGGCTGTCTAAATGATCGCTCGTGAAGACGTAGCGACCATCTACAGGTAGATAGGACAGGGTGCGCGGCCGGCTGCCAGTAGCCAACAGAAAGTATTTAGCCTGTACCAGAAAGGCCGGTGCGCTGTGCGGCTGGACCCGTAATACATGCGGATCAAGGAATTCAGCTTGCCCATACACTAAATCAAGCAGGCCAAGTTGCTGGTAGTACTGAATCTGGCGCATCATTTGCTGGTAGCGTTCCTCTACCGCTTGAGCGACAATGGTGCGAAAGGTTTCTATGGAAAAAGTGTATTCTTTGACTTTATATCCCCTATCTGTGAGAAAAAGCTTGTCAAAATCTTTAGCCAGTTCCCACCAGGTCTTAGAAGCCAGGGCACCGTTGAAAATAGCCGCACCACCGATACGATTTTTCTCAATCAAAAGGATTTTCTTTCCTAGGTCCATGGCCCGCATAGCCCCGGCAAAGCCAGCAGCCCCACCCCCTACAATTACCAAATCGTACTGTTGCACCACCCTCTTAAGGTACAATGAACGCCGAATTATTGTACCTTTGGTCCGTTGAAGCCACAGGTAATACGTGCCGGGAGACCCCTCACCTTAGAGCTTCAAGAGGTGTGGCAGTATCGCGATCTTTTATATGCCTTCATAATCGTCAGCTTCAAGGTGCGTTATAAACAAGCCACCTTAGGCATCCTATGGGCTATTCTGCAGCCGCTTTCGGCCGTGGCTATATTCAGCTTCATTTTGGGTAAGCTTGTAAAAGTACCTTCTGATAACCTTCCCTATCCCCTTTTTACATTTAGTGGTATGATTGTATGGAACTATTTTGCCACGGCTCTCACTCAGGCTAGTCAGTCACTCGTACACTATTCGCATCTCATCACTAAGGTATATTTTCCACGGATCATCCTTCCCCTAGCTAAAGCTGCGGTGGGTGGTGTAGATTTTCTTATATCCTTCATCGCCCTTAGCGGACTTATCCTGTGGTATGGCTTCCCAATAAGCTGGCGCATTATATTTTTTCCCTTCTTCTCGATAGTTACTTTATTTACGGCTCTTAGTCTGGGACTTTGGCTATCTTCGATCAACTATCTTTATCGCGACGTCCAATATGTTCTCCCATTCTTTATTCAACTGGGTCTATTTTTGACTCCCATAGTCTATCCTACTTCAATTCTGCCTGAGGCTTGGCAATGGCTCTACGCGCTCAATCCTATGGTAGGTATTGTAGAGGGATTTCGTTGGTGCCTATTCGGTCAAGGCAAGATTCCGGCACTTTTTTGGGCTAGCCTACTCATGGTTTCTGTAGTATTTACAGGAGGCTTATTCTACTTCAAGAAGGTAGAGCGTTTACTAAATGACGCTATATGAGTCATCTGGCCATACGCGCAGTAGGTCTTGGAAAAGCCTATCGGCGTTCAGGAGAAGTTCGCTATAATACGCTGCGAGACCGCCTAAGTCACTATTTCTGGCGTCCTTGGGATCTTTTCCGACAAACGCGGTCGGTGCTTTTCTGGGCCCTGCGGGAGGTGAGTTTTGAAGTAAAGCAGGGGGAAGTACTGGGGATTATCGGCCGTAACGGAGCCGGTAAAACCACGCTGCTTAAGCTTCTTAGCCGCCTTACCGAACCTACCGAAGGCTACGCTGAAATCTATGGCCGTGTCAGCAGCCTCTTAGAAGTAGGCACTGGCTTTCATGAAGACCTAACTGGCCGCGAAAACATATACTTCAACGGCATTCTACTCGGAATGAAGCGGAACGAAATCAAGCGCAAAATAGATGCCATAATTGAATTCGCAGGTATAAAAGACTTCATTGACACCCCTATGAAAAAGTATTCCCCAGGTATGCGAGCCCGTTTAGCTTTCTCTATTGCTGCTCATTTAGAGCCAGAAATTCTTTTAGTGGATGAGGTACTGGCCGTAGGCGATATCGAATTTCAGAAAAAATGCCTAGGTAAAATGGAAGAAGTATCTAAAGGCTCTGGACGTACTGTCTTATTTGTATCGCACCAGATGAACCTGATCAAGCAGATATGCCACCGCACGATGTGGCTAGAAGGCGGGCGCCTTCAAGCTATTGGGCCTACGCTGGAAGTCGTGGATGCGTACGAAAAAGCCCTTTTAGGTAGTCTCAGTCGGCCTACTTTTCAGTCCGAATTCAGGGGAAAAGCGGAGTCCTTTTATTGGTATCTGCTTAATTCCGACAAGACGCCTCATACCCTCTGTCACTTAGATACCACCGAGATAGCCTTTGTGCTAGATGTATTTGAACCTATCTACGCCTGGCATTATGAGGTGAATTTATTTGACTCTGCGGGAAGGCTTTTATGGTCCGGCTGGATAAAGAGTCTGCGGCAAGTACTTGAACCAGGGCGTTACGAAGTTATCTATAAGCTGCCCCTTCTACCCCTCTCACCAGGCATATACCACTGGCGCGTTATATTATGGGGAGAATGTGAGCGTTTCGTTTGGGAGTGTAGGCCAGAGTTTGTTGTGGATGTCCCTAACTATCAGCACTTCTTTGATGAGTACGCGGGCATTCTCAACTTACCCTATCAGGTAAAAATGAATTTGATAGTTTCGCCCGAGTCCACGCCGAACCTTCCTACTCAGCCGCAGAATAAGTAAAGCTTTACTCACATACCACTTCGTGTAGGGGCAGCCATACCGCCAGTGCGCTACGCGGAAAAGCCTGCACACGCCGATGTAAAACCCATATAGCCTGCCCGTGATAGAGAGGAATAGCGGGCACATGGTACTGCAAAAGCTCTTCAGCTATGCTATATAGGATCTTCCTACAAAAAGGATCTGACTCCTGCCGGCTTGCTTGAATATACGCATCAAGTTCTTCATTAGCTAGCCTAAAAGTATTTGGGCCTTTGGGAGCTTGCTGAGACGATTCAAAAAGCAAAAGGAAATTTTCACCTTCAGGGAAGTCGGCTAGCCAACTGGCTTTCCACAGAGCTATTTGGCCTTTATTGAGAAACTCGCGCAGGGAAGGGCCCAAAAGGTATTCTATACGCAAAGGCACGCCCTGCTGCTTGAGGCAGGCCTGCAGGTATTCACAGAGTTCTCTAAAAGCCGGTGCAGCGTAAAGGGTAAGGGAAAGCTGACTTAGGCGGGCTACTAGGGCTGAGTCAGGCGGGTCAGCCTCGCTGTCAGGAATCCAGGCTAAGAGCGCAGGGGGTATGAAGGTATGGGCCGGTTGGACTAGATCGGGCCATAAGGTTTCGGCTACGCGGCAGCGTTTTACCAGCGCCGATAACGCACGGCGCAGCGACACCTCACCTAAAGGACTAATGGGCCGTGTATCTAGGCCTAAATACTCTATGCCTAGCTGGGGCACCTGCACGAGGTAGGCCCAGCGCTTCCAGCTGGTATCGCGCCGCAGGAGGTAGCGCAAGCCTATGTCCAGCCCTTCTAAGGCATCTATTTCGCCCCGCTGTAGGGCCAACCAAGCCTGTAGCCGATTAGGATACCAGCGGAAGACGAGCTTTTCTACCCGTCCTACCTTAGGTAGGCGGCGCTTGAGTACAACGAGGCGCCCTGGCACCTCATAAATTAGCTGAAAGGGGCCCAGGCCTACTGGCTGCTGCGCAAAGCGCCGCCCCAGCCGCTCCACCGCCTCAGGTAGTACCACCGCCGCATACGGAAGCGTCAAAAGGTGAAGAAAAAGGCTATACGGCCGCTCTAGCTCTACTTCCACCACCGAGTCATTCAGCGCCCGTAAGCCCCTAATAGTTGAAGCCGTCTGCTTTTCGTAGGCCTCCCAGCCAACGATAATACCCCGAAAAAGGTAGCGGCCGGGCGAAGCCCACTGCGGATGAGCCAGCCGGTGCCAGCTATACACCACATCCTGGGCCTTTAGGTAGCGGTGAGGATACCCCGCATAGCTCAAATTCCGCCTGAGAAAGAAGCGATAGCGTCGTCTATCGGGTGAAACCTCCCACCGTGCGGCTGCATCGGGCACAAGCCGTAGCATTGTGTCATAGGTTACTAGCCCCCGAAAAAGCTGCTGGGTAAGCCAAACGCTGACTAAATCCCGCGCATAAATCGGATCCAAACTGCTGTAAGGGCTGAAGAGCGCTACCCGTAACACCCCAGGCGGCGGGTCCCCCCCCGACCGGCACTGACTCAACAGCCCAATTACCCCGAGCCATTTCCACCCTTTTTGCAAAATCATCGCCGCAAAGTACGCTAGCCTTTCCGTAGCTTTGTAGGGAAATATGGGCAAGGTAATTGCCATCGCAAACCAGAAGGGCGGCGTAGGCAAAACAACCACCGCTATCAACCTCGCCGCTTCTTTAGCCGTATATGAGTTTAAGGTGCTCCTTATTGATGTGGATCCGCAGGCTAATGCCACGTCTGGCCTCGGTATAGACCCGCGCAACGTCACCCAAACGATTTATGATGTGATCTTAGGCAATCTGCCCGACCCTCACCCGCTTATCCACCGGATGCCAGGGCTAGAGAATCTCCACCTCATTCCTGCTCATATAGACCTCGTAGGCGCAGAGGTGGATATGATTAACCTACCTCAGCGGGAATTCCGTCTGCGTAAGGCTATAGAGCCCATCCGGGGGGCCTACGATTTCATTTTTTTAGATTGTGCGCCTTCATTAGGGCTTATTACGGTAAATGCCCTTGTGGCGGCGGACAGCGTACTTATACCCGTTCAGTGCGAATACTTTGCCTTGGAGGGCCTAGGCAAGCTTCTCAATACCATTAAGATAGTTCAGCAGCGGCTCAACCCCAGCCTTACTATAGAAGGCATTTTGCTGACGATGCACGATACACGGCTACGCCTTTCCCGTCAGGTTGTAGAAGAGGTGTCCCATCACTTTGAAGGAGTGGTATTTCGGACGGTAATTCAGCGGAATGCTCGGCTCAGCGAGGCACCCAGCCATGGCAAGCCCGTGATTCAATACGATGTGAATTCACGCGGGGCCCAGGACTACCTCAACCTCGCCGCCGAGATTTTAGAGCGCAATAATATTCCTATCCCTGCATGAAGCCGCGTGGATTGGGTCGGGGGCTGGGGGCCATTTTGCCTATAGAGGAAAGCGTCATAGCTACCTCCCACAGCGTCCAGGAGATTCCGGTAAGCCAAATTGAGCCTAATCCCTATCAGCCCCGCTTGGACCTCAAGGCAGAGGATTTACAGGAGCTGGCCGACTCTATACGCCAGCATGGTTTGATTCAGCCAATTACCGTACGGCCGGTGGGGGATAAGTACCAGTTGATTGCGGGGGAACGGCGCTGGCGTGCGGCCCAGTTAGCGGGCCTTACCCACATCCCTGCCTACGTGCGGACGGCAGATAACACGCAGCTTTTAGCCCTCGCCCTCGTAGAGAATGTCCAACGCCAAGACCTCAATCCCATAGAACTGGCCTTAGCCTATAAAAGGCTTATAGAAGAGTGCGGTCTGAGCCAAGAAGCCGTAGCCCAATATGTAGGCAAAAGTCGTCCCGCCGTGACGAATACCCTACGCCTGTTACGCTTGCCGCCCGAAATACAAAAGGCCCTCAAAGAGGGTACGCTCTCGGAGGGCCAGGCCCGACCGCTTCTGGCCTTAGAGACGCCTGAAGCCCAATTGCAAATTTTTCGGCTTATTCAGGCCAAAGGTCTAAGTGCGCGCGAGGTAGAGGCGCTTGTAGCGGCTCAGACGCGTCCTAAGCGGCCACCTAAGGCCGCCTCACCTACCCCAGCCGAAATTCATTTGCGGGAGGTAGCCCACAGCCTCACCTACCACCTCCACGCCCCTGTAGAAATCAAGCACCGGGCCAGCGGAAAAGGCGAAGTACGCATCCATTACACCAGCTTAGAAGACCTTGAGCGAATTTTAGAGCGTCTAGGCCTGCGATCATGAGTCTGCTTTATACTTTAGCCAATGACCTTACCGTAGCGCTTATCCCGCATGAGGGGCCTTTTGGGGCTCTTGTTTTAGGCTACAAAGTGGGGGCGGCTCACGAGGAGGAAGCCACAGAAGGGGTAGCCCATCTTTTAGAGCATCTCCTCTTTGAGGATGATCGCATAGCCTATGATGCCCGCCTTCAGGCGGTAGGTGGGAGTACCAACGCCTATACGGGGCAGGACTACACGGTATATTATGCCCGTTTCCCCTCGGAGGCTCTCCCGCTTGCGCTGGAATTAGAGGCGGAGCGGCTCTTTCGCCTTCAGCTAGACCCGCAGAAGGTAGAAATTCAGAAGCAGGTGGTGGCGGAGGAGTTTCGCCAGCGCTACCTCAATCCGCCTTATGCCGATCGATTCTTTCATTTGGCGCGAGCGGCTTTTGGCTCGCACCCCTATGGTACGATGGTGATTGGCCGAAGCCCCGAGCAGGTGCTCACGCTTAGCCTAGCGGATCTGGCCTATTTCTATTCGGCCTACTATGCGCCGGCGCATGCGGTGCTCTGCGTAGCTGGGCCCCGTCTAGATGCAGAAGTAGAAGGACTTATTCAGGCCTATTTTGGCCACGTGCGGCCGGCGGCAGCGCTACCTGAGGTACCCTCCGCCGAAACCCTCCCACCCCCTACACCCTACATCGCCCTTGAGGCACACGTACCCCAAACAGCGGTTATATGGGCTTACCGCTTGCCGCCCCTGGAGCATCCTGACCTACCGGCGATTGATCTATTAGATGACTACTTAGGTGAAGCGCGCGCCGGCTTCTTGGTCAAGCGGCTCGTAGAAGAAGCCGGCTTAGCTTCCCGAATCGTCACCTACGTGTGGTCTCTTCATCAAGGGGGCTTGTGGGTGATAGAGGGCTACCTAAACGCCGGCGTAGCCCCCGCAGCATACGAAGCGGCTTTGGAAGCGGCCCTGGAGGCGCTCAAGGAGGCGGATTTAGAGGAGGTTTTAGCTCTTTACCGCCCAAAGCGGTATCTCCAGGTTCATCGGCAGCGGGAGAAGGTCTTAGACAAGGCCTTAGCGCTTGTCCATGCTGTACTGGCAGGGCATCCGGAGTGGTACGAGGATCCGCTGAGGCCTTATCAAACCCTTACGGCAGCCGATTTAGCCCGCGCGGTGCGCACTTATCTTACGCCGGCTCGGCGCGTGTGCTTGCACTACTTAGCGCGTAAAAACGGCGCTACGGCATAGACGCCTGCCCCGTATTCGGCCTGAAGGGCTTCCACAATAGCCCGTACGTGGGACCAGCCGATACGCTGGCCCCACTGTGAAATGGTATAGGGGTAATTAAGTCCCAACTGTACGGCGGTGTCCAGCGTTTCTAGGCTTACCCCTCCTTCTGCGGCTAGCCAGAGGGCTTCATTCAGAATGAGGCAAAGGAGGCGGGCGCTTACAAGGCCCACCTGGTCTGGCACGCGCAGGCTGTGGGGCTCCCAAGCCTTGAACCGCTCCCAAGCGGCCGTCGTGAGGGCAGTGGCTTCCACTACCTCCCGCTCACAAAAGCCCGGTAGAAGATTTACACCCACTGCCCTAGGCCACCACCTTTGGTCTGGAAGGATGGCCGCTAGGGGTTTACGAACACTTTGGAATACCCACAAGGCCTGGCCAGGCAGAAGCTGAAAGGCCGGCGAGGGCCGCTCATCGGCCTCTAAATCCACAATCACTTCGTAGAAAGACCAATTAGGCGCGGTGCGGCTAGGCCATTCCCATAGGTCTGGCTGCCAGCGCCGCCCAACCCCCGCCATAAGCGCCGCTAGACGCTCAGCCGAACCAATTACTAGGGTTGGCATACCCCAAAAATGGTAGATTTTATGCATCTTTGTGTGCGTGGCTTACCTTTTCACCTCCGAGTCTGTCTCCGAGGGCCATCCAGACAAAGTAGCGGATCAAATTTCCGACGCTATTCTAGATGCTATCCTAGCGCAGGACCCTTATGGGCGGGTGGCCTGTGAGACTTTGGTAACTACGGGGCTGGTAGTTTTAGCAGGCGAAATTACCACGACGGCACGGGTGGATTATGAGGAAATAGCGCGCGCGGTTATCCGCGAGATTGGGTACAACCGGTCGGAGCTGCGCTTTGACGCCGAAAGCTGTGGCGTGATTACGACGATCCATCGGCAGTCGCCCGATATAGCCCGCGGCGTCAACAGGGGGGAAGGCCTAGATTTGGATTTAGGGGCAGGGGATCAAGGCATGATGTTTGGCTACGCCACGCGGGAGACGGAGGAGTACATGCCTATGCCGATTGCCTATGCGCATCGTATCTTGCGGGAACTGGCCTATATTCGCAAGCATGAGCCGCACCTTATGCCTTACCTGCGCCCCGATGCTAAGTGCCAAGTAACGATTGAATACACGGACGAGGGCCGTCCTCTACGCGTCCATACGATTGTGCTTTCTACGCAGCACGAGGAGTTTGCGGAGGATTGGCGTACCATTCATCGGCGCATTGAAGAGGATGTGCGCACGATCCTCCTGCCGCGTGTAATCCCGGCGGAGATGATGGATGCCAAAATGCGCCTCCTGGTAAATCCGACGGGACGCTTTGTACTTGGAGGGCCGCATGCGGATACGGGGCTCACAGGCCGAAAGATTATCGTGGATACCTACGGTGGGCGCGCGCCGCACGGCGGAGGCGCCTTTTCGGGCAAAGACCCCACAAAAGTGGACCGAAGCGCCGCCTACATGGCCCGCTATATCGCTAAGAACTTAGTAGCTGCGGGCGTTGCCGACGAGGTACTTATTCAAGTCGCTTACGCGATCGGCCTATCCCAGCCCGTGGCCTTTTATGTAAATACCTACGGCACCGCTCACGTGAATCTATCGGATAGCGCCATAGCTGAGCGCCTCTTGCGCCTTTTTGATCTGCGTCCAGCGGCTATTATAGAAAAGCTCAACCTAGCCGCACCTATATACCGTCCTACGGCGGCCTACGGCCACATGGGCCGCAAGCCTGAATTGCACACCTACACCTATACTCACTGCGTTGTAGAGCAGACCCCCAATGGTCCTAAAGAGATTACCACCCAAAAAACCCTTACAGTGGAAATCTTTCCTTGGGAGAAGCTGGACGCTGTTGAACCCATTCAGCAAGCCTTTGCCTTAGAAAAAAACCTATCCCACTCATAACTATGAGCAGCGCTACTGTCCTGAAAACCGTGGAGACGTACGACGACATTGTGGAGATTCTGGGCAATGAGGCGGAAAGCCTTCTCAATCATACTTGTACGACAGTACCAAAGAGCCAGTTGCATTTGCCTGGGCCGGACTTCGTAGATCGGGTGTGGGCCCTTAGTGACCGTCCACCCCAGGTGCTTCGGAGCCTGCAGGCACTTCTCTCCCATGGCACTTTAGCCGGTACAGGCTACCTCTCTATACTCCCTGTGGATCAGGGCGTAGAGCACTCAGCTGGAGCTTCTTTTGCCCCAAATCCCATTTACTTTGACCCCGAAAATATCGTCCGGCTGGCCTTAGAAGCGGGCTGTAATGCCGTAGCCTCTACCTTCGGCGTCTTGGGTAGCGTAGCCCGCAAGTATGCCCATAAGATACCCTTCATCGTCAAAATCAACCATAATGAACTTCTTACCTATCCAAACAAGTACGATCAAATCCTCTTTGGTACCGTCAAGCAAGCCTGGAATATGGGTGCCGTGGCCATAGGCGCTACCATCTACTTCGGCTCGGAAGAATCCAGCCGGCAAATCCAAGAGATTGCGGAGGCTTTTGCCTATGCGCATGAGCTTGGAATGGCTACCATACTCTGGTGCTATCTGCGTAATAAAGCCTTCAACGCAGATAAGGATTATCACTTAGCGGCGGACCTTACGGGCCAGGCCAACCACCTGGGGGCCACCCTTCAAGCCGATATTATTAAGCAAAAACTTCCCGAGAATAACGGGGGCTATACGGCGCTTAAGTTTGGCAAAACGAGCAGTAAGGTGTATGATAAGCTTACTACCGATCACCCGATAGACCTCTGCCGCTATCAGGTAGTGAATAACTATATGGGTCGGGTGGGGCTTATCAATTCGGGCGGAGCTTCGGCGGGGCAGTCGGATTTGGCGGAGGCCGTCCGTACAGCGGTTATCAACAAGCGCGCTGGTGGGATGGGCCTTATCCTAGGGCGTAAGGCCTTCCAGCGACCTATGGAAGAAGGCATCGCTATTATTCGGGCGGTGCAGGCAGTCTATCTGGAAAGCCGGATTACGGTGGCCTGAGGCGCTGGAGTGGCGCTACGGCGACTGCTTTACCACGGCGCCCTCTATGGCTTTACGGCTGCGCTTTCCCGCTTCCTCAACTGGGCTCTAACACCTCTCTACGCCCATCGCCTCTCTATAGAGGATTTTGGGCGGCTTTCTGAGCTGTACTCGTGGATGGTCTTTGGGCTTATTGCCGCAGGAGCGGGCATGGAAACCGCCTACTTTCGTTTCCGTCAGAGGGAAGGGGACTTTTGGCGGTTTCTCGGGCTTACCATGAGCGTAGGAATGGGCCTAGCAGGCCTCTGTGCTCTCCTAGTACCCTGGGTCGCCGGCCCTTTAGGCTACGCCCACCAACCCGAACTGCTCTGGCTCACCATTGCGATTTGGACTGTAGATGCCTGGGGAAATTTTGCGCTGGCCCATTTGCGCGCTATAGGTCGTCCCTTAGCCTACATGACCATTCACCTTACCCACATAGGCCTCTTTCTAGCGCTCAATATTTATGGGGTAGGGCTCAAGGGCTACGGTCTGACCTTCATTCTTTCGGCCAATCTTTTCACTTCTTCATTGCGCTGGGTTTTAGGCCTCTGGCTGGCGCCGCCCTTCGCCGCTCTTCGAGCAGGTGCCTGGCAGGAAGTAGGGGTACCCTTACGCTATGGGCTCCTCCTGGCTGGGATGGGCCTTATAGGCGCTACAAATGACGTATTAGACCGCATCCTGCTGGCTCGCCATAATCTCCACGAGACGGCGCTCTATAGCGCCGCGTATAAGGTAGCGATGGCGCTAGCGCTCTTTGTACAAGCCTACCGGCAGGCGGGCGAACCCCTCCTTTTAGGCACCCACCGCGCCGAGATCCCTTTCTACCGGCGAAGCTGGCTTTTATATCATGCCGTCAGCTTAGGGGGCGTATTCCTGCTTAGCCTATGGGCTGAACCGCTAGTTAGTACCACGTGGGGAGGAATTTTGCCTGCGCCCCTTTTCCCCGCTGCTTACCATGAGGCTCTAGCGGTAGTCCCTATCCTGCTATGGGCCAATCTTCTTATGGGCAGCCTTATTCAGGCCTCAATATGGTACAAGCTTTCTACCCTGCCGACGACCGGGGTCTGGATAACCGCCCTTGGCAGCCTCATTACCTGGGTGGGGAATTTGTATGGGATTCCGCGCTGGGGCTATCCGGCCTGTGCTTGGACGACCCTGCTGGCCTACGCCTCTATGGTAGGGCTGTCCCTAAGCTTAGGCTGGCGAAAATGGGCCCAAGCCTTCCCGCTATTTCCTCTTGTCCCTTTAGTGGGTCTAGCCCTTTTAGCGCTGCTGGGCAATGGCCTTAGCTTAGGACCAAAGGTTCTCCTCAGCTTAGTGGGCCTCACTGGATTTGCCCTCTACGGCTACCTCTACCTCCGAGGGTCAGCTATCCTCCCTTCAGCTTAGAGGCCTTAGGGCTGTGAAGAAATTCTCCCCCCACTCAAAAGGTCAAGGGCAAATTCTAGGCCTCCTCCCCATGCCTGCCAAGGTCCAGCGGACATACAACAGCTTTTCCCTGCTCTTAGGGCTTGAGGTAAGGCGCCAGAATAAGAGCTACTATCCCTGTAAGCTTCACGAGGATATTCATTGAAGGCCCCGAAGTATCCTTGAGGGGATCGCCAACTGTATCCCCTGTGACAGCAGCTTTATGGGGTTCTGACTTCTTATAGTAGGTTTGACCTTCAATCGTAACGCCTTTTTCAAAAGATTTCTTGGCATTATCCCAAGCACCGCCGGCGTTACTTTGGAAAAGGCCTAAGAGCACACCCGTAATCGTTACGCCGGCCATATAGCCGCCTAGTACTTCGGCGCCTAAGGTAAGCCCTACTACGGCTGGGATTACCAAAGCTAAGGCACCTGGTAGGATCATTTCGCGCAGCGCCGCGTTGGTGGAGATTTCCACGCAGCGTTCGTATTGGGGTTCGGCGCGCCCTTCCATGAGGCCAGGAATTTCACGAAACTGGCGGCGCACCTCCTGTACCATATCCATAGCCGCACGCCCTACGGCTGAGATTGCCAGGGAGGAAAAGAGAAAAGGCACCATGGCCCCTATCAGAAGGCCGCCCAGCACAGGGGCTTTGTAGATATTGATGCCGGTGATGCCTGCCACACCTACATAGGCGGCAAAGAGGGCCAAGGCAGTAAGCGCCGCCGAAGCGATAGCGAAGCCTTTCCCCATGGCGGCTGTGGTATTACCTACGGCATCTAAGATGTCGGTTTTCTGGCGCACTTCGGCGGGGAGGCCGCTCATTTCGGCGATGCCTCCGGCATTATCCGCAATCGGACCAAAGGCATCAATACTAAGCTGCATCGCCGTAGTACTCATCATTCCTGTTGCGGCGATAGCTACGCCATACAGCCCTGCCAAAGCATAGGCGCCAATAATACCGCCAGCCATCACAATGGCCGGCAGAGCGGTAGATTCCATACCTACGGCCAAGCCGCCCAGAATATTCGTAGCATGACCGGTGAGAGAACGGTGGACGATAGTGCGCACGGGCCGCCGCCCCAGCCCCGTGTAGTATTCCGTAACCCAGCTCATGAAAGCTCCCACCATCAGGCCAATCGCTACAGCGCCAAATATACCTATAGGCGTTACCTTTTCGCCGCGCAGTTCTGCGCCAGTGGGTAAAAGCCATCCTACAAGGAAGTAGGAGGCACCTACCGTAAGGAGGATGGCGCCCCAGTTGCCAAGATTTAGGGCGTTTTGTACCTGCTGGGCGCCCGCATCAGCCCTTACACGCACGAAAAAGCTAGCCACAATGGAGAAAAAGAGCCCTGTACCTGCCAAGAGAAGGGGAAGCACTACAGGCCCTAAGCTACCAGCGCTACTTACCATCTCCGCCCCCAATACCATAGTAGCTAAGATGGTAGCCACATACGAGCCGAAAAGGTCAGCCCCCATTCCTGCTATATCGCCTACGTTATCGCCTACATTATCGGCGATTACGGCGGGGTTACGGGGATCATCCTCGGGTATGCCTGCTTCTATTTTGCCGACTAGGTCGGCGCCTACATCAGCGGCTTTCGTATAGATGCCACCGCCCACGCGGGCAAAAAGCGCTATGCTCTCGGCACCCAGGGAAAAGCCCGTTACTACTTCAATCGTGCGGCGTAGTTCGGGGCTGAGCGGATCCCCCCCAGCAAAGTGGAAAAAGAAAAGCGCAAATAGCCCCCCAAGCCCTAATACGGCTAGGGAACCTACGCCTATGCCCATTACTGAGCCGCCGTCAAATGCAATCCGAAAGGCGCGTGCCAGCGAGGATCGGGCCGCTTCCGTAGTGCGTACATTGGCTTGGGTGGCGATGGACATGCCTATGTATCCCGCTAAGGCCGAGGTAAAAGCCCCCACCAGGAAGGCTACTCCGATAAGGGGATGGGATTGAACCTTGCCGGTACTACCTTCTAAAGTGCCAAGATAGGCTAAAATACCTCCAACGATAAGGGCAAAAATGGCTAGAATACGCCATTCAGCCTTGAGAAAAGCTAAAGCACCGCGCGCGATATAGCTGGCTATGGCCTGCATGCGGGCTTCGCCCGCGGGATACCGGCGTATCCCCGCCTGCCGCCATAGGAGAAAGACTATACCCAGCCCTGCCAGCGCTAAAGGAACCCACAGTACCTGGGGCATATGGCCGCAAAATTAGGCTGAATTAGCCGTATGCAGCTTACTGCGACGGCGACTGTAAAGAAAATAGACTAGCAGCCCAATAACCGCCCATATGGCAAAGGCGCGCAGGTTCTCTTTGCGTGCCTGGCTCATGAGAAAGATATTGACTAAGACGCCACCCAGTGACACTAAAGGCCATAGCGGCGCTTTGTAGGGCCGGGGCAGCTTAGGTTGACGCACTCTCAGAATAAAGACGGAAAGCGAGACCAGCGTAAAAGCCAATAGCGTGCCTAAGCTGGTAAGCTCAGACACATTTACAATTGGGACCAGTGCCGCCGTAAAGGACATAATCGTACCCACCAGCAGAGTGCTACGAAAAGGCGTTTTATAGACGGGATGGACGTAGCCGAAGAGGGCTTCGGGTAGAAGGCCATCCTTAGCCATGGCGAGGAAGATCCGCGTCTGGCCCAGCAGCATGACCAGCATGACCGAAATCAGGCCGGCTACAGCGGCAAAGGTAATGAGGTAGGTAGCCCACCCCACCCCAGCCCCAGCGAAGGCCGAGGCTACCGGAGCCCGCTCATCTAGCTGGGAATATGGCACCATACCCGTAAGCACTACCGAAACGCCGATGTACAGCGCCGTAGTAATCAGAAGCGAGGCTACTATGGCAAAGGGTACATCGCGGTTAGGCTGAAGGGCCTCCCCCGCTTGCGTAGAGACCGCATCAAAGCCGATATAGGCAAAGAATACAATAGTCGCCGCCGTGAAAACCCCTGGCCAGCCGTAATGCACATTTCCCTGCGCATCAACCTCAGCAGGAGGAATAAAAGGCGTCCAATTTTCCGGCTTGACGAAGAAGAGACCGACTAAAATGACGAAGAGCACTGCCCCCACCTTGATAAGCACGATAAGGTTATTTGTGGAGGCGGTTTCCTTTATGCCACGCAGGAGGATGCCCGTTACCAGCCAGGTCACAAGGAAACCAGGGAGATTAAAGGCAAATGCGGGGGGTTCTAAGCCCATGGCCTGGGCCTTAGCCTGAGCGGTGAAATAGTCATTTGTAAGCCAGAGCGGTAGCTCCAGATGGAAAAGGTGCAGGAGCTTTTCAAAATAGCCGCTCCAAGCCACAGCGACCGTGGTAGCCCCCATCATGTATTCTAGGATGAGATTCCAGCCGATAAACCAGGCTATCAGTTCGCCGACGGTGACGTAGGAGTAGGCATAGGCCGAACCCTCTACTGGCACGATGCTGGCGAATTCTGCATAGGCCAAAGCCGCCAGGAGGCAGGCAAACCCCGCAATTACAAAGGAAATAGCTAAGGCTGGCCCCGCATAATTTTTAGCGGCTACGCCCGTGAGGGTAAAAATACCCCCCCCAATAATCGCCCCTATGCCCAGGGAGACCAGAGCCCAGCGACCAAGTGCCCGGCGTAACCCTGAGCGGTTAGCCTCTTGCTGATACGCCTCTATAGACTTTTTGCGGAAAAGGCTATAAAAAAAGCCACTCAAGGAAGTATTTTCCGCCATCGCCCAAAAGTAATACAAAGGCCTAAGATTTTATCATTCCACAGGGCGCAGGGGCGGTGCCTTCAGATAGGCTAATCCTCCCAACTATGCAGTTGGACCGTCCTAGCCCTTTAGCCACGTCATCGGCCATAAATAAAACCTTACTCTGCCTCAAAGACGGCTAGCCTTAGGGCTTTGCCTTCATAAACTACTCTAAGTGAAGGATGGCATTTTTTACATACCCCTGCACAAATTCAGCCCCCGATATGGGCTTTTTACCCTCTAAATGCACTTCCACTAAACGCAGAGGCGCATCCCCGCAGGCTACCAGGAGCTGGCCCTCTTCCTGCCAAATGGTACCCGGTGGATACATAGTGCGGCGCGCTGGCATTTTTTCTGCCTTGAGGATTTGCAGGCGTTTGCCTTGAAAAATAGCCCAGGCACGCGGCTGAGGACTAAGGCCGCGAACAAAGTTATATATTTCCTCGGCTGATTTATGCCAAACTACGCGTGTATTTTCGGAGGAGAGCTTAGGGGCATAAGAAACTTCCTTACCCTGCGGCTGCGGTATAGGCTGAATGGTACCTAAGGCCAGGCCTTCCAGAACCTCCAAAAGGAGGTCCGCGCTCACCTCAGCTAAAAAGCGCTCCAGCTGCCCGGCATTCCAATCTTCCGGCAAAGGATAGGCTCGCTGCAAAAGAATATCCCCCGCATCCACCTGATCCCCAATCCGAAAAATCGTAACCCCCGTAACTTTATCCCCCGAAATAATGCTCCACGGGATAGGAGCAGGGCCACGGTAAGCCGGCAAAAGAGAAGGGTGGATATTGATGGCACCCAGCGGCGGAATCGTGCGCACCCGCCGGGGAATTATAGGATAAGCCACTACCACGAAAATATCGGCTTGAAGGCTCTGAAGCCGTTCCGGCAAGGTAGGGTCCTTAGGACTACTTACCTCCCATAAGGGCAAGCCTAATTTTAGCGCTTCTTGCTTTATAGGCGTGGGGGTAAGCACCTGATGCCGGCCAGCCGGCTTATCAGGATTCGTGATTACAGCCAAGACCTGATGGGCTGAGTGAGCTAAGCTTCGTAAAGACGGCACGCCAAAGGCTCCATTGCCCAGAAAGACTACCCTCATACCGCCACTACATTTATAATCTTACGAGGCACCACTATAATCTTTTGAATGACTTTGCCATTGAGGTATTTCACAAGGCGCGCATCCGTCCGCACCTTTTCTTGGATTTCCTCCAGCGGAGTCTCCTCGGCTACTTCCAGATGGAAACGCAACTTGCCATTTATGGTGACAGGGTAGGTAATAGTTTCCTCTCGCAGATACTCCTCTGACCACTCTGGCCAGGCCATCTCCCACAGAAAGCCGCTTTCGCCGCTGCGCTCCCACAACTCGCAGGCAATGTGCGGCGCAAAGGGCTCTAAAAGAACAAAGAACGGCTTCCATATGGCACGTTTGCGGCAGCCCAGCCGCTGCATCTCATTGAGAAACGACATGAAGTGGGCTACACAGGTATTCAGGCTGAGGCGCTCTATGTCCTCCGTAACGCGTTTGATAAGGGTGTGGAGGAGCCGCAGCTCAACTGAAGTAGGCTCCGCCTCGCTAAGCTGAAGAGGCGCTTCATCACCTTCCTCCTCCCCTACCAAAAAGCGCCACAGACGCCGCAGGAATTGATAGGTGCCTTGAATCCCGCGCGGATCCCAGGGCTTTGTGTGCGTAAGAGGCCCCAAAAACATCTCATAAAGCCGAAAGGCATCGGCCCCATACTGCTCGCACAAGGCATCCGGCGTAACTACATTGTGGAAAGATTTGGACATTTTTTCAATCAAGGGCTCTCCATGGAAGGACCCTTGGGCATTTCGGACAAATTCGGCATCTTTATACTCGGGCATCCAGCGCCGAAAGCCTTCTATATCTACTTGGGTATCCTCCACTAGGCTTACTTCTACCCGCACGGGCAAGTAGGCCGAACGTTCAGATTCAGGGATAAGATCGGCTGAGACGAAGGTAGGGGCATCCTTGCGCTTGTAAATAAGGATGGAACGGCCCAGAATCATGCCCTGATTGACCAGCTTACGGAAAGGCTCCTTCACTGGACTAATTCCGATATCATAGAGAAAGTGGGTCCAAAAACGGGCGTAGAGGAGATGGCCTACGGCATGCTCAGCCCCGCCTACATAAAGGTCTACAGGCAGCCAGTAGCGAAGCTTTTCGGGGTCCGCGAGGGCATGGGGATTATGCGGGTCGGTATAGCGCAGAAAGTACCAACTGGAGCCGGCCCAACCGGGCATAGTATCCGTTTCGCGAAGGGTGCCATCGGCCTGTTTTACCCAGCTTTCCAGCCGGGCTAGCGGCGAACGGCCATCCCCCGTGGGCTCGTACTTCTCTATGGGCGGAAGCTCCACGGGCAGCTCGTCCTCAGAAAGGGGTATAGGTATATCACCACGCCACACAATGGGAAAAGGCTCACCCCAGTAGCGCTGACGGGAGAAAACGGCATCCCGCAAGCGGTATTGAACGGCTGGGCCGCCTTTCCCATCCATTGCCAGGCGCTGGCTAATGACCTGAATAGCCTCCGATACAGAAAGTCCCGTAAGGAAATCGGAGTTTATAAGGCGTCCTTCGCGCGATTCGTAGGCGCCCCCTTCCACGGATACGTCAGCCAGAATGGAGCGGATAGGCAGACCGAAGTGCCGCGCAAAGGCCCAGTCTCGGCCGTCATGGGCCGGCACACCCATAATAGCCCCCGTGCCATAGCCCATTAGCACATAATCGCTGATGTAAATAGGGAGCTTCTCACCCGTGTAGGGATGCTCGGCGTAGGTGCCCAGCCATACGCCCGTGGGTTTGCCGCTGCTGGCGAGCCGATCGCGTTCTAAACGATTTTGTGCCATCTGCCGATACTGCGCTACGGCTTCTCGCTGCGCCGCATCCGTAAGCGTCTCTACTAAAGGGTGCTCGGGCGCCAGCACTAAAAAGGTAGCACCCCAGAGCGTATCGGGCCGAGTAGAAAAAACCCGGATGCGCGCCGTCTGGCCTGTAGGGGTTTGTGCCAGAAAGTCTATGTAGGCCCCTTCCGAACGGCCTATCCAGTAGCGCTGCTGCTCTTTGATGGCTTCGGGCCAATCCAGCTCCTCCAAGTGCGCCAGAAGCCTATCGGCATACGCCGTGATGCGCAAAAACCACTGGCGCATGGGAATCCGATAAACCGGATGGCCCCCGCGCTCCGAAAGGCCATCCCGCACCTCCTCATTGGCCAGCACCGTACCCAAAGCCGGACACCAATTCACTAAACTCTCCTGCACATACGCCAGACGATAATGAAGGAGCACGCGCTGACGCTGGGCCCAATCCCATTGCGCCCACGTCGCCGCATCAAATATCCCCTCATAACTCGTTGCCGCCTCTACCCCGATATTACCTGAGCGCGCAAAAATCGCCTCCAGCTCGGAGATGGGTCGGGCCTTCTGCTGCTTTTTATCATACCAGTGGCTAAAAAGCTGAAGGAAAATCCACTGCGTCCAGCGATAATAGCTGGGATCGCTGGTCCGTACGGCACGCCTCCAGGGATAGCCTAATCCGATTCGCTTAAGCTGAGCCGTATACCGCGCGATGTTATTCTCCGTCGTGATAGCGGGATGGATACCCGTACGCAAGGCATACTGCTCTGCGGGTAGGCCGAAGGAGTCAAAGCCCATTGGATGCAGTACCACATAGCCTTGGTGGCGCTTGTAACGGGCGATAATATCCGTGGCAATATAACCCAAAGGGTGCCCCACATGGAGGCCTGCCCCAGAGGGATAAGGGAACATGTCCAACACGTAGTATTTAGGGCGCTGGGGGTCTTCAACTACCTCATAGGCCTCTAGGGAATCCCAGCGCGCTTGCCACTTAGCGTCTATATCGGCGAAGCGCATGCTTCTGCGAAAGTACAAAATGAAAAGGGTCGGAGGAACTAGCCCCCTTAGGGCCCTTCGGGCTTGGAGCTATCCTCGCCTACACTGAGCTGTATTAGTCGGCTTCCGCCTACGCCTTGGTAGAAAGGCCGGCCATTTTTCAGTCCGACTGGGCTGCAGGGCGGCTTGCACTCAAGCCGGCGCGCAGGGTAGCGCCCGGGAGGCAGCCAAAGTACCGCACCAAAGGGCGCATCCACATAGGGCGCCCCGCCTAAAAGGGTTGGCCCATATAGGCGCCAGCCCCATCCAACCGAATCGGTGGGAAGCGTAAGGGGATACTTGCGCGCTGGCAGGCGCACCCGCACCGTATCCCAAAAGCGAAACTCCACTTCCCCCTCTACTGGCAGAGGACTAAGACAAATCTCCCGACCCTCTAGGCGGGCATAGCCTATATACCACTTACCCTCTATTTGGGCCGTCCAGAAGGTATCCCGTTGAGGTAGAGAATCTACTGTCCGAAGCACAAGCCACGGCGTAACGGCATTCAGAGCCGCTGGCCAGAAGAGCCGCAGATTTGCCGCTGGCGTATCTAAGGGAGTCGGATGTAGAGGAAATTTCTGTCTATTACCGGCCGAGTCTGCTACCTCTATGGAATCTCCCAAGCGCACCAGCAAAGCCTGCTCCGTAAGGAGGGCCCTCAGGCTAGGCTGAGGAGAAAGAAAATAGATGGGCTCCGCAAACGAAAAGAGGCCCAAGGATTCGGGGGCGATAATTAAGAGGGAAGGCGGCCGAGGCGGCACAGTATCTACGGTATAGGCATGCCACGGCCGAAGGGTATCGGAGGTAGGCCAACTCAGAGGGACAGCTGGCAGATAAACGGGTTCGTGGAGGCTCCAATTTCCGCTTCCATCTATATCTACCCAAGCCCAGCCGCTGTAGGTGCCCGGAGGAAGCCCACGGCAGTAGAGGGCGCCTTTCCATCCCATGAAGCGGTAGCTCAAGGTCTCCGTATACACCTCCCCCCATATGGGCTCCTTAACCTCAGCCGCCCCCGCAAGGGGTAAGCGCACCTCTAAGGTATCTAAGGTATCAATACAGCTTTTCCAGACAAGCTGAGGCGGAATAGGATTGTTTTCGGTAAAGTCCTTAATCCCTTGGCCGGCCCACACCGCCACACAGCTGCCTGGCGCGAGGCTGTCTAAGCGCACAAGAACCTTTTTGCCTCGCAGCTTAGTCGTCATGGGAAAGGAGGGATTAGTCCAGACGCCGGTCGGTGTGAGGGTAGAGCTCAGCGAGAGGTATTCATCCCATACCAAAGTAAGGTAGAGGGTAGAGCCTTTCTGGCGAACCTGTATGCGACGCAGGTGGGGGGGCTGAAGGTCTGGCGGACCACCCGTAGGCGCCTGGACGGAGGCACAGCCGCTCAGCCCTACCGCCCACAGAAGCCGCCTCACCCGAGTAGAATAGCCTTAAGTCGCTCTAGGCCAGCCGAAGCCGGCGCCGCAATCACCTCTATCCCTTCGGTGAGGGTAGGGCGCGGATCTATAAGAAATTTGCGCGCCCTATATGCCTCTTCTACCAGTCCCGCCGCTGGATATACCTGGAGCGAGCTCCCTACTACCACGAAGATATCGGCCCGCCGCGCCCAAGACTCCGCTATTGGATAGGCTGGCACCGCCTCCCCAAACCACACCACGTCAGGCCGAAGCGGATAGCCCCGCTCACACCGATCCTGAAGGGTGATAGAATTGTAGCCAATTTCATACACCAGCTCTTCATCTCCTGTACTGCGGGCGCGCGTGAGGTGACCATGTAGGTGGAGCACATAAGTGGAGCCGGCCCGCTCATGGAGGTCATCCACGTTTTGCGTGATTATGATGACGGTGAAGTGTTCCTCCAGCTCTTTGAGAATATAGTGCGCGCGGTTAGGCTGTACTTGAGCCAGCTGGCTGCGGCGCTCGTTGTAGAAGCGCAGCACGAGCTCGGGGTTGCGCAGCCAGGCCTCTGGGGTAGCTACTTCGTAGATGGAGTACTTTTCCCAGAGGCCGCCGCTGTCCCGAAAGGTGGAAAGGCCGCTTTCAGCCGATATACCGGCTCCCGTAAGGGCAACGAGCAGTTTACCTGGGGGCGGCGTAGGTGGCGACTTAAGCCACGCCGGCCACGGTGGTACCCGCCGCATGCGGCGAAGCTAACAGATTTTGCCTAAGGTGGTATAGGCGCCTCAGAGCTAGCCAGCCCAGTACAATCGCCGAAGGCACCCAATACACCCACTCCGCCGACCAAAGCCAAGTAAGGCTCGCCCCAGCTGAATTAAGCCATACCGCATACCCCACATAAACCAGAATGATAGCTACCTCCACCACGAAGGCCGCTACCACTAGTCCCATCGCTACCACCGCTGAGAGCAGCAGGGCCGAGGTAGGCATGAGAAAGATAGAGATAGCAATCATATATAAGCCCTGAGCCGCTTCTTGGCGGATATAAGCATCTGTCGTGAAGAAGCTGGTTAGGGTTGGCGCACTTCCGGCAAGCCCAAGCGCCAGCAGCGTATTTATACCCTGGGTAAGGCGCCAGGCGCGCTGGAAAGTCTGCCTCAGCGCCGCTGGCTGCCTTGCACCCCAGAAGTAGCCCACAAGCGTACCTACTGCCGTGGAAAACGCCCAAGCTGGAAGCATCACAAAGCTGTAAATGCTGCGCACTATGTTAGCCGAAGCCAGGGCCACAGGTCCTCGCCGCTCTATAAGAAGGAAAAACACTACCCAACCCGTCATCCCTACGAGGTTTTGAAGCACCGCAGGGCCAGCATAGCGTAAGAGAGGCCTCAGCCAACGCCCTGCAGCTGACTGACGCAGCGGATACCGTTGATAAGGCAGACACACAAAGAGATAGATCGTAGCCACATACTGGGCCAGCACTGAGCCTAAAATCACGCCATACAGCCCCCAACCTAGGCCCAGCACGAAAAGGGCATTTAAGGCCAGATTCGTAAGGGCGAGTAGGAGATTGGCTTGGAAGATATAGGGGGTCTGGCCCGTACCGCTGTAGTAGCCGCGCAGGGCCCCGAAGAGCATAAGGGGGAGAAGCTCTAAGCTGCGCCCCTGCAGAAAAAGGGTAGTAGTGGTCAAGGTAGCCTCGTGGCTGAGAAGAAGGGGCAGAAGGACAGGGCTCCCCTGCCACACGAGGAAGGTAAGCCCTAGGCCGACCGCGCCGCTCATCCAGAGGGCTTGGCGTAGAAGGGTGCCTAGGCTCACCGCTTGCCCTGCGCCTAAGAGCTGGGCTGCTAGCACCTGCACCCCCGTCCCTATCCCAAGCCCAACAAAGCCAATAGTTAGAAAAATTACCACCCCAATCCCACCTGCCGCTAAAGGAACACGGCCTAAAAGCCCTAAAAATAGGGTGTCTATTAGGGATACGGCATTTTGGGCTAGGCTAGCGCCCATGATAGGTAGCGCTAGCCGCCAAATAGCCTTATAGCTATTTTCCATAGACAGGCGCAGCGGCGAGGGTCTTCTGGTCTGCTACAATTTGGCCATCGCGCAGCACAAGCTGGCGATGCATGCGCTGCGCAATAGTCGGCTCATGCGTAACGATTACTACGGTATGCCCCTGTCCATGAAGGTGTAAAAAAAGCTGGAGGATTTCCTCGCTGGTAGCTGAGTCTAGATTCCCGGTGGGTTCGTCGGCTAAAAGAAGAGCGGGATTATTTACGAGGGCGCGGGCGATAGCCACGCGCTGGCGCTGGCCTCCTGAAAGCTCGTTTGGGCGGTGGTGAAGCCGCTCACCAAGCCCCACCGCCTCCAGCATGGCCTTAGCCCGTCTGAGGCGCTCCCGCCGCCCTACACCGGCATAGACCAGCGGCAGGGCCACATTCTCTAAAGCCGTATAGCGCGGCAGCAAATGAAAGCTCTGGAATACAAACCCGATTAGCCGGTTACGCACGCGCGCCAGCTCGGCTTCGGAAAGGCCCGTAACCTCTCGTCCCTGTAGGTAATAGCGCCCTTCCGTGGGCCTGTCCAGACAGCCCAAAATATGCATGAGCGTACTCTTCCCTGAACCCGAGGGCCCTATAATAGCCACCAGTTCCCCAGTTTCTATAGTAAAGGAGACTTCCCGCAGGGCCCATACGCCTCTATCGCCCAGGGGGTAGAATTTACTTACCCGCTCTAAACGAATAAGGGCCACCCTAAATCCGCTCTAAGTCCTCCAAATACACCTGAATATCGGCGGGCGGAGCTGCCCCATCATGCAGGAAGGCTTTTTTAGCCAAAAGCTGCTCGGGCGTCTCGCGATGGTCTGGGTCGGGCAGACAGCAATCTACAGGACAAACTGCGGCACACTGCGGCTCCTCATGGAAGCCCATGCACTCCGTACATTTACTGGGCACAATGTAGTAATACTCCGTAGAAATAGGTGGGTGCGGTGCATCGGCATCTAATACCAACCCATTAGGCAGAGGGATAACCCCTGTTAGCCCCGTCCCGTCCCGATAGCGCCACTGAACCCCCCCTTCGTAAATCGCATTATTTGGACACTCGGGCTCACAAGCCCCGCAGTTGATGCAATCGTCCGTGATGTGAATTGCCATAAGTTCGACAAATATAAACATAACCCCCCCCATTTCTCTTTCTCAGAAAGCGGTCTGCGGCCGATTTGAGGAACTTAGTCTCACCCCCCAGCCGCTCGAGGAGGGCGAGGTCTAATTGGGCAGTTTTCCTCGAGGGCCCTTCTCCGCTGCCGCTAGGCCCTCTTGCTTGAGAAGTGCCGAATCTCTCTGCCCCCTTCCACCCCTAGCAGACTTTGCCGCTCTAACCCACCGCCCAAGGGAAAGGTTATTTAGACTGGTTTTATTTTTGTTTTGTCCTTCTATGCAGGAGCTTATCCGCGAAGCTCGGCGGCTACGGGCGGACTTTCCCCTCCTAAGCCAGCGACATCCCTCGGGTCATACCTTAGTTTATCTGGATAACGCCGCCAGTGCTCAGAAACCCAAGGTCGTCATAGATACGTTTGGGCGCATTTTCTCTACCTGCTATGCCAATATTCATCGGGGCATTCACTGGATGAGTCAAGATACCACACGCCTTTATGAAGAAGCTCGCGTAACTGTAGCGGAATTTATAGGTGCAGCCTCAGAGGCTGAGATTGTCTTCGTGCGCGGGGCTACCGAAGGTATCAACCTGATTGCTCAGGGCCTGCGGCGTATTCTCTTCCAGCCTGGCGACGAAGTGGTAGTTACCCAAGCCGAGCACCACGCCAATATCGTGCCATGGCACTTAGTGGCACAAGAAGTACCTATTCGCCTGCGACCCGTACCCCTTACACCAGAAGGCGGATTAGATCTAAATCAGCTCCGCTCGGCCCTTTCGGCCAAAACGCGTCTTATTGCGATTACAGCTATGTCAAATGTGCTAGGCACGGAAATGCCGGTCGCCGAAGTAGCCCGCCTGGCCCGCCAGCAGGGTATCCCTATCCTCGTAGATGCTTGCCAGGCTGTAGTCCATCACCCGATAGACGTACAAAAATGGGACATAGACTTTCTGGTTTTTTCGGGCCACAAGCTCTATGGGCCGACAGGAATCGGTGTAGTATATATGCGTGCCCCGTGGGGGGAAAAGCTCCCACCTTACCAAGGGGGTGGAGATATGATTCGGCAGGTAACTTGGGAAGCTAGCGTATTTGCGCCACCGCCAGCTAAGTTTGAGGCGGGCACGCCACCGATTGTGGAAGCTATTGCCTTAGCGGAAGCCATACGCTATCTAGGGCGGCGCGTGGGGTGGGATTTTATCCAGACCTATGAGGCGTATCTGACCGAGTACGCAGAGGCCTGTCTGCATTCGGTAGAGGGGCTTCAGCTCTACGGCACGGCTAGGCCTAAAGGGGCGATTTGGTCCTTCAATATCGCCGATATCCACGCGCACGACATAGGCACCCTGCTGGATAGTGCCGGTATAGCGGTGCGCGTAGGCCACCACTGCGCGCAGCCTCTTATGGAGGCCTTAGGGGTACCAGCCACCGTGCGGGCCTCTCTGGCGTTTTACAACCTGCCTGAGGAAATAGACCGCCTCGTGCATACCCTACAGCGGGCTTCCGCTTTCTTTGCCCCCGCCTATTAGCTTTGCGGTATGCGACCTTTCGTCCAGCGCCACGTACCCCACAGCCCCGAAGAGATTCAGCGCCTTTGCCACGCAGTCGGCGTAAAAGATCTAGAGGACCTTACCGAACGCATAGTACCCCCTGAGATTCGGCGCAAAACTCCGCTGAACCTGCCGCCAGCCGCCTCCGAGGCCGAAATCCTCACAGAAATAGAAGCCTTAGCGGCCCAAAATCAGCTCTGGCGCACCTACATTGGAATGGGCTATTACGGCACCCACACCCCTCCCGTGATTCAGCGGCTTGTTTTGGAAAATCCGGCCTGGTACACCGCCTATACGCCCTACCAGCCGGAGATCGCCCAAGGCCGCCTGGAGCTACTTATGCTTTTCCAGACCATGGTGAGCGACCTAACAGGCCTGCCTATAGCTAATGCCTCCCTGCTAGACGAAGCTACAGCGGCCGCCGAAGCCATCTTCATGTTCTATAACTTCACTCAGGCAAGAGCTAAAAAACTTTTCTTAGACAGTGGGCTGCATCCACAGGTTCTAGGTGTAGCTCAGACGCGCGCAGAGGCACTTCGCCTACCCTACATCATAGGTAAGCCCGAGGAGGCCGAATGGTCGGAGTTTTTTGGGGCTTTGCTGGCCTATCCTACTACAGATGGTTGGATTCGCCCATACATAGGCGAGCTTATCCAGGAGGCTAAGGCTAAAGGTGTCCAAGTAGGGTTAGCCACCGACCTCCTCGCCCTTACGCTGATAGAGGCGCCGGGCAAGCTAGGGGCTGATGTAGCTTTTGGTTCTAGTCAGCGCTTTGGCGTGCCCCTGGGGTATGGCGGACCCCATGCGGCTTTCTTTGCGGCCCAAGAGGCCTACAAACGCCTCATGCCTGGACGTATTGTAGGCCTTACCGTGGATGCCGAAGGCCGACCCGCCTACCGCCTAGCCCTCCAAACGCGCGAGCAGCATATTCGGCGCGAGAAAGCCACCAGCAATATCTGCACGGCTCAGGTACTTTTGGCGCATTTAGCCACGCTTTACGCCATGTATCATGGGCCAGAAGGGCTGCGGGCCTTAGCTCAGCGCATCCACGATTTTACCTGCAGGCTCGCTGCCGGCCTACGAGCTAAAGGCCTAGAACCCGCCTATGCGCATTTCTTTGACACCCTTCGCTTCGCTATTCCTGGTCCTGTAGGAGTTCGGCTTAAGAACCTCTCCCAGAGCTATCGCATCAACCTGCGCTACTATGACGATGGCAGCGTGGGGCTTAGCTTGGATGAAACGGTGCAGGCAAAAGACTTGGCCGACTTAGCCCAGCTTTTCGGGGAAGCCTTAGGAACTTCCGTGGAGCTTCCTGCGGAAGCGCCGCCAGCCCTTCCCCCCAACCTTCTACGACAAACCGCTTTCCTCACTCATCCAGCCTTCCATAATTATCAGAGTGAGCACCGCCTCACCCGCTACCTCCACCGGCTGGCTAGCCGAGACCTTTCCCTCGTGCATTCCATGATTCCCTTAGGCTCCTGTACGATGAAGCTCAATCCAGCCGTTACCCTTGTGCCCCTCAGCTGGCGCGCCCTAAATAGCCTCCATCCTTTTGTACCCCTCGAGCAAGCGCAGGGCTACCAGGAAATGCTTAGGCGTCTGGAGGCGTATCTGTGCGAGATTACGGGCTTTGCGCGGGTCAGCTTCCAGCCTAACTCAGGCGCCCAGGGAGAATACACGGGCCTCTTAGTTATTCGGCGCTACCATGAAGCCCGCGGCGAAGGCCATCGGGATATTGTGCTCGTGCCTGCCTCTGCCCACGGCACTAATCCCGCCAGTGCCGTCCTCGCCGGCTTCAAGGTAGTTGTGGTCAAAACCAATGCCAAAGGCGACGTGGATATAGCGGATTTGGAAAATCACCTAGCCCAGTATGGGCCTCGCCTAGCCGCTATCATGATTACCTACCCCTCTACGCATGGCATATATGAGCGAAAAGTTCGGGAGATTTGCGCGCGCGTGCACGCGGCCGGGGGACAGGTATATATGGATGGAGCTAACCTCAACGCCCAGGTAGGCCTTACCAGCCCAGCCGAAATCGGAGCTGATGTGTGCCATTTGAACCTTCACAAAACTTTTGCGATACCGCATGGTGGCGGCGGTCCAGGCATGGGGCCGATAGCCGTAGCGGCGCACTTAGCCCCCTATCTGCCTAATCACCCTTGCCTGCCCTCCTCTAATCCTGAGGGGATTGGGCCGGTAGCCGCCGCACCCTTCGGGAGCGCCCTTATCCTCTGGATTTCCTATGCCTACATTCGTCTGATGGGCGGGGAAGGATTGCGCTACGCCACCCAGGTAGCCCTGCTAAATGCCAACTACCTAAAGACCCGCTTAGCCGAAGCCTACCCTATCCTCTACACGGGGGAAGGCGGCTTCGTAGCCCACGAATTCATTCTAGACCTGCGCCCCTTCAAAAAGTTTGGCGTAGAGGTGGAGGATATAGCCAAGCGCCTTATGGATTATGGCTTTCATGCGCCTACGATTTCCTTCCCCGTGCCAGGTACGCTCATGATAGAACCGACGGAAAGTGAGGACGAGGCGGAGTTGGAGCGGTTTATTCAAGCCCTGCTTCAGATTCGGGCTGAGATAGCGCAGGTGGAAAGCGGCGAGCTTTCTATAGAAGAGAGTCCCTTGCGGCGGGCGCCCCATACGCAGCAGGCTGTTTTGGCTTCGGCGTGGGACCGACCCTACTCGCGCGAGCAGGCGGCTTTTCCTGCGCCTTGGCTTAGGGAGTATAAGTTCTGGCCTGCGGTGGCCCGCGTGGACCACGTATATGGCGACCGAAACCTTGTGTGCGTTTGCCCGCCTACCCTAGCCTATATGGAGGCTGCGCCCTCGGCGAGGTAGTTTTCTATCACGCTTACGGCGTAGGCCAGCTCCTCGGGCGTACTGGCTAGGACAGGAAGAATATAAGCCACCTGCCCTAAAGGCCGAAAGAATACGCCGCGCTCTAAGCCATACCGCTTGAGCGCCACGCGATGCGGCGCAAAATAGCCTTTCACCGCAGCGGGCAGTTCTATGGCCAATACGATACCCAAATGCCGCACGGGTATGGAGGGGTAGCGGCTTTGCCAGCTTTGGGCTAGCGCGCGCTGGGCTTCTTCCAAGAGGGCTAAGCGCGCCCAAGTTTCGGGCTTTTCCCAAAGTTCTAGGTTGGCTAAGGCCGCCGCACAGGCAATCGGATTTCCTGTATAGGAATGGCCGTGGTAAAGGGCTTTTTCTACAGCTGGAGTGAAAAAGACCTGAAAAACTTCTTCCCGTACAAGTGTCACACCGAGCGGTAGGAAGCCTCCTGTAAGGCCCTTAGAGAGGCAGAGGAGGTCGGGCTTCTCAGTGCAGTGGTCCGTAGCCAAAAGCCGCCCCGTCCGCCCAAATCCCGTAAAGACTTCATCGGCTATAACAAGGGCGCCTGCCGCGCGCACGGCTCGGACGATAGCATCCCAGGCCTGAGGCGTATAGGTACGCATGCCTGCTACCCCCTGCAGGAGCGGCTCGGCGATAAAAGCCGCAATATCTCGGCGCGCCGCCAAGGCCGCCAAGCGCGGCGCCCATACGGCCTCATCAAAGGGCTCAGGAAAAGGAAGCCACTCTACCTCAAAAAGCAGCTCCGTAAAAGGCTGGGTAAAAAGGCTGCGCGCCGAAGCACTCATAGCCCCAAATGTATCGCCATGGTAAGCCCCTTCTAAGGCTAAAATACGATGGCGCTTCTCGCCCTTATTGTGAAAATATTGAATAGCTATTTTCAGTGCTACCTCTACGGCGGTAGAGCCGTCATCGGAGAAAAAGACCCAAGACAGACCGGTGAGCCGACTGAGTCTGTCGGCGAGCTTTTCAGCGGGCTCATGGGTGAAGTCCGCAAAAAGTACATGGTCAAGCTGATGAGCCTGTTGCGCAATAGCCTGGGCGATGTACGGATGGCAGTGGCCATGCACGCATACCCACCAGGCACAGGTAGCATCCCATAGCGCCCTTCCGTCCGTCGTGTAGATATAGGCACCTTGGGCCCGCCGAATCGGAATGGCCTGCGGCATGTCCGGATAATGCGGCGTATAAGGCCGCCAAATAGCCACAAAGCGAAGATAAGGCCTCTCTTCTATTTTTGCCTATGCCACAGCGAGCGGCCCTAATAGGTGGCTTTGCCGTGGGGCTCCTTTTGCTGGTATATTACCTTCTAAGCCTTCCCCCATCCTACACGCCCCCCGAGTCGCTTCCCCCACTGCGCATTAGGGCGCAACAGGTAGCAGGAGCCTATCCAGGGCACTTTGTGGGAATTCAGCCTTTCCTGACGCCAGCCGATTATGCGCATCCGCAGCGGTTTAGGCAAAAGCTGGAAGCCTACCTGGACTCGGCCCAAGCCGCTGGCTGCCTGGCTTCGCCAGCGCTTGTGGTATTTCCCGAGTATATCGGCACTTGGTTAGTCCTGATAGGCGAAGCAGCCCCGGCTTTTCGCGCTACGAAATTGGAGGATGCCCTATTTTGGGCGGTATTTCGTCGGCCGTGGCGCTTCTGGCGGGCCTACCAGCAGGCTAAGGCCGAGGGATGGAAGGACCCTGCGGCCGCAGCCATTTTCCGCCTCAAAGCCCCGCTTATGGCCCGCACGTACCATCAGACTTTTGCCGCCTTAGCCCGCACCTATAGGGTCCTGATTGTAGCGGGGTCCATCGTGCTGCCCGGGGCGCGCGTGGTAGGTGATAGCCTCGTAGTAGAGCCGGAGGCCCCACTGGAAAATATCAGTTTGCTCTATCACCCTGATGGTCGGCCGGATACCTATATCGTGCGAAAGGCCTTTCCTATTGCCGCCGAGCTAGGCTTTACCCAGCCTGGCCACGTGGCCCAACTTCGCCCTTATGAAACGCCCCTCGGCCGCTTAGGCGTGCTTATTTGCGCCGATAGCTGGTTTCCTGAAAGCTACCGCGCCTTGGGGAAAGTAGCGCTTCTAGCTGTGCCTTCCTACCTAATGGGAGATTCCTGCTGGAATCGTCCATGGGGTGGCTATAGCGGCTGGGCGCCACCTGCCGATGTTCAGCCAACCACCCTTACCGAAGGTCAAGCCTGGCTTACCTATGCTATGGGTGGGCGCCTGCCCCGTCACGATTCCTCCGCCATCGGCCTCAATGTTTTCCTAAAAGGGCACTTCTGGGAGCTCGGCGCCGATGGACGCAGCATTATTGTAGCCCAGGGTAAGTCCTATGCTACCGACGCCGATATTCTTTGCCTTAGGCTGCAGCCCTACTCAAGCACAAGCCGAAGCGGCGAATAAGGCGGTACCCAAACCCAATAAGGGCCGGCAGCAAGTCCGCCCAGCTCCAAGACGGTGGTCCCTCCAGACAAAGGAAAACGAGCCACCGTACGTCCTGCCGCATCCAGGAGATAGCCTTCCTGAGCTAGGGAAGGCCGAAGCACCTCTATAACTACCCGGCCAGATGTAGGATTAGGATAAAGTCGCAGCGGCCCAGGGCTGGCTAAATCAACCGAGGCCGTAGAAACATCCCTTTGATAACGAATCCCATTAGACCAGGTAGCAGGTCCTGTGAGTTCTGCCCCATTTTTGGCACGCACGCCTATGTAGTAGGTTTGCCCCTCTATTAGGTTAAGTCCCCCGCGCGTGAAAGCCAGGGCCGTGCTGCCCGTGGCCGTCCAATCTACTACATCGGTGCTTCCGGCCGCCGTGCCTATAGCGTATTCATACTCTACAACGCCGGAATGCGGATCCTCGCTGGCTTCCCAATTAGCGGCGAGTTCAGTAGGGTTTTGGGTAAGGTCTTCATCGGTAGGACCGGTGCCGTCGCGCACCTGCGCTGGGGCCGTAGGCGGCGTCCAATCCACGAGCACCTCCGCCTCAGCAATAGGGGAAAGGTTTTCAGCCCAATCCATTACGCGGCTGTAGAGGCGCCCTGCGGGCCGAGTAGGTGCAGGGCTCTGCGCGGCTAAAAAGCCTGTAGGGCCTACCATAATCTGGACCGTTTCCTCTGGCCGGCTTCCCCATACCTCTACAAAGTCCCATGTTACCTGGGCCTGATTTGTGCGCAGGCTAAGGTAGCCACCCCCTGTAAGGGGTGTCGGGTCAGTCCACTGGGCTACAAAGCGCCCATTTACCCATACGGCAAGGTAGCCCTCATCATAGAGCACTTCTACCAGATAGTCCGTATCAGGATTCAAGGTGAGGGGAACCGTTTGGCGCGTATGCAGCACATCCGCCACAGTTTCATAAATCTGGAGGTCTTGTTGGTCGTAGCGCAACCAGATGAGGTAGGAATTGCCTCGGTTAGCCTGGGTAGAGTTATCGGCTAGAATGTGGAAGCCCCAGCGGCGGTTACCGGTAGTATTTGTGAGACGCGCGCGCACCCGATAGAAATGGCGCGCACCTTGGGCTACGGGATGGGTATAGCTGGTATTAGCCTGCGTGGCATCGGTCTGCAGCAGGGCGCCATCGGCTACCTGCCATGTACCTGCGCCCGCGCTCCAGCTATCAACTGATGCGGCAAAGTCGTCATAGAGGAAGCCCGCCGCGGCCTGAGCCCGCCAACTTTCGCCGGTGAAAAAAGTAGGCAGGAAAAAGCGTAGGTTTATACCGCTGAGGGCATCGCTTTCGGTGAAAGCCTGAGTGTAGTCCTGAGTTTTCCAGCCGCTTACGCTCAAGCTTGCAGTAGGAGGGGTAAGGTCTATGCCGGCTTCGGCCTGAGCCACGGCCGACCACAACCCAGAGGAGTTGACGCTCAGTGCTAAGAGACGTACCGCCGGCTGCGTTAGGGAAGGACTCTCATAGCGGGCGTGCCCATTTGGCCCCACCTCCACCTGAAAGGTACTTCCACGGCTCCGATAGACGCGCAGCTGGGCATACCCTACTATTGCATTCCCCGTACGCAAAGAAACCCAACCCCCCGAGGTAAGGGGATTAGGGTCAGTCCACGTAGCCGCCAGCTGATTGTCTATCCAGATCCGAATCTCACCCGTAGCTGGCTTGTAGGTGGCCTTAATGTCGTACCATCTATTAGCTACAAAGTTGTATGGCTGTTGGTATTGGGGGGTGGGAAGGGTATTATTCGTTATGCGGTAAATCTCTATGCGCTGGTTATCTAACCGGAACCAGAGAAGGTAGGAGTTACCGCGCTGGGTCTGGGTAGGGTCGCTGGCAAAAATGTGGAGGCCCGCGCGCCGATTAGTTCCACTACCCCCTAAGCGCAGGCGCCAGGTATAAAGCCATTCGCCCGTGGCCTCCTGAGTAAGCGGGAAGTAGAGGTTGGTATTCCCTTCGCTTTCGTTGGATTGAATGAGGGTGTTATCGCTTACGCTCCAAGTACCTACTTGGGCGGTCCAGCCAGGAGGCAGGGCTGTGCCAGGGAAATCCTCATAGGCAAAGCCACGCGCAGGATTAGCGCCCCAGCGGCTGCCGTCGTAGTCCGCTACACAGACGTACCCCTGTACCGAGCCCTGATTTTCTACATCCGAGAAGCTTACCGAAAAGCTCCGCCCATACCAAGGCCGCAGGAGGCCGATGGTAGTAAGCGGTGGAGTATTATCTAAGACGCAGCTCCACCGAGCCAGCCAACCAGGCGCCGTAGTAGCATTATCCGACTTATAGCGGAAAGTTAGACTTCCCGTTGTGCCCACGACGGTACCCGGCGAATTCGTACCCGTATAGGCGCCTATAAGGGGGCTACTAGTAGAGGGACCATTATAAATCCATAGGGTATCGTAGCCATTTTCCAGCTGGAACTGGTCAAAGACCACGGTGACGCTACTAGCCCCGGTGGGGGCAAGGGTCCAGGTCCAGTTTTCCCGATTGAAGTAGGCGCCATGCGTGCCCCCCATATCAAAGAAGGTGTCGCGGCAGG
The DNA here is from genome assembly GCA_025059535.1 of Bacteroidia bacterium. Lineage (GTDB taxonomy): Bacteria > Bacteroidota > Bacteroidia > SpSt-205 > SpSt-205 > SpSt-205. The sequence goes on along the minus strand of JANXCX010000002.1, from coordinate 28,432 downwards.
CGATGACGGCGCAGTTTGTAAAGTGGTCGCGCAGAGCGCCCCACAGCTCCGAGCGGTTTCCATCGTAGCTGAGGGCCCACATGCCCACCCCTCCGATGTCCTGCATAAGGGCCGTGCGGTATATCCAGGCCAGGCTCAGGGAGTCATGCCACCAGGTTTGGTACCACTGACCACCACTCTGATACATAAAGTAGCGACTGCGTGATTGAGGCTCCCAATTCCAGCCATAGGTATTAGCTTCATTGTAGGCTTGCGCATAGGTGCGGGCTACGCCCTCGCCCGTGGTAGAGGCAGGATAGGTATTCGTGCTAGTAGGATAGCGAAAGCCATAGTAGGGCACCCCCAGTATAAGTTTGTGGCGCGCGGCGCCATTAGCTAAGTAATCCACAAGCGTACGGCTATTACAGCGGGAGCCCCATATTTGCCCCACGTGTAAAAGGCCCGTAGGCCCTGCCGTAGTGGCCGTACGCCAATAGAAATCATAGCCCATGATGAAAAGCTGATCACACAGGGCCGAGAGGGCTGGCAGATCAAAGGCATTCCCCCAATCTACCGCTGGAAGGGCCACGGAGAGTTTAGCCGTAGGCCGGCGCCTATTGAGGCTGTCACGCAGCTGGCGGATGAAGCTGGTAAAGTTATTGCGTTGGGCTGAAGGTAGCCCCTCAAAATCTATATTGATCCCATCGGCATTCCGCTGAGCAATCAAAGAAATAAGGCTATCTATGCAGCGACGTCGAGCCACGGCCGAGGTAAGAAAAGTAGTTAGATTATTTCCGCCAAATAGCGTAGCACAGAGCTGTACCTGTGTGCCATGCTGGTGGGCCACTTGAACTAAAGAAGTGGAACGCCAGGTATTTATCACGGTGGGGTTGCTGTAATTACCCGTGGCAGGGTCTACTTCGTACGAGAAGAAAACTACGGTAGAGAGGAGGTTCCACTGGTAGGAATTGAAGGCGGTACCGGCCCAGTAGGGGTGGTAGCCCATCACCTGCTTACGGAGCGTGCAATTGCTGGATTGACGGAAAGCAGGGTAAGCGGGGGGGCGATAGTTATTCACGCTATCCCACTGCCGCTCGGTAAAATGCGCATAGGGGCGATGAATCTCAGCCTCCCACTGATGAATAGAGAGGAATTCCGACTGAGCCAGAAGAGCAGTGGACAGAATAAGCGTGAGAGAGACGCGCATAGGACAAAATTAATAAGAAGATAAAGAGACTATAAGGGCTGTGTCAGTTTCGGGCTTATCTTTGCGGCATGCGTGTGTTTTTGATCATTGGGCCGCCGGGAGCTGGCAAGGGCACCCAGGCTCGTCTCCTTGTAGCCAAATACGGCTGGGGCTACTTAGCTACGGGCGACCTTCTGCGCTCGGAAATTCAGCAGGGTACGCCGCTAGGCCAGCAAATCCGTGCCCTCGTAGAAAATGGTAAGCTCGTCCCCGATGAGCTTATGATTGACCTAGTTACGAAATACCTTGGCGATTCTCAGGCTACCTATCTGCTGGATGGTTTTCCGCGCACACTGGGTCAAGCCGAGGCCTTGGAGGCGTTTCTTCGCAACCGGCAGGGTGAGATAGCAGGAGTTTTTGTACTAGAGGTGCCTGAGCGTGAGCTTATACAGCGGCTTATGACCCGCCGGCAAACCGAAGGGCGCGTGGATGATAGCTTGGAGACTATCCACACACGCCTTCAAGAGTATTATGCCAAAACGGCCCCTCTCATCAGCCACTATTCGGCTCAGGGGAAGCTTCACCGCATCGTTGGTACAGGCAGCATAGAGGAAGTGCAAAACCGTTTGGAAAACGCTCTGGCTCATTATGTTTAAGTAGATTATGAGGCCAGAGGAGGCCTCTATTCGGATCGATCCGATAGAAGCGGCCGTAGAGGCGCTGCGGCAGGGGCGCATGGTAGTCGTCGTGGATGACGAGGACAGGGAAAATGAGGGGGATCTAGTTATGGCGGCGCAATTTGCCACGCCAGAAGCTGTGAATTTCATGGTGCGTGAGGCGCGTGGGCTTATTTGCGTTCCCCTCACGGCGGAGCGGGCGCGCGCGCTGCACCTCCCCCTTATGGTAGCGGAGAATACCGCTCCGCACCATACGGCTTTCACGGTGTCCGTGGATTACATCGGGGAGGGGCCAGTTACGGGCATCTCAGCCTATGATAGGGCTCGTACGATTCGGGCCCTGAGCGATCCAGCGGCACGGCCAGAGGATTTTGCGCGGCCAGGCCATATTTTTCCGCTTATAGCGCGGCCAGAGGGCGTTTTACGGCGCGCCGGCCACACTGAGGCTGCCATAGACCTTATGCGCCTAGCCGGCCTTTACCCCGCCGCCGTGATTGTAGAAATCATGAATGAAGACGGCACTATGGCCCGCCTCCCTGACCTGCGGCGATTCGCCGACCAATGGGGTTTTCCTCTCATCACCATTCGCGACCTCATCGCCTACCGCCTACGCACCGAAACTACCATCCAAAAACACGTCGTCGTAGATATGCCCACGAAGTACGGGCACTTCCAGCTCCATGCCTATAAGCATACTATTACGGGCGAACCCCATATTGCCCTCACTAAAGGCCAGTGGACGCCTGAAGAACCGGTGCTTGTTCGGGTGCACTCCTCGTGCTTTACTGGCGACGTACTAGGCTCCCTGCGGTGCGACTGCGGTAGCCAGCTAGCCCTAGCCCTCCAACGCATAGAGGCCGAAGGCAAGGGCGTACTCGTCTACATCAGCCAAGAAGGCCGAGGAATTGGACTTCTGCCCAAAATGCAAGCCTACAAATTGCAAGAAGATGGATTAGACACCGTAGAGGCTAACTTAGTGCTGGGCTACAAGCCTGATGAGAGGGATTACGGGACGGGGGCCCAGATTCTGCGCGACCTTGGGGTGCGCAAAATGCGCCTTATGACCAATAACCCCCGCAAACGCGCCGGCCTAGCGGGATATGGATTGGAAATCGTAGAAATTGTGCCGCTCCTATGCCCGCCAACTCCCTACAACCGCCGCTATCTGGAAACTAAGAAAACCCGATTAGGACATCTGCTCCCGGAAGACATCCTAAAGGGATTGGAGGATATTCAGCCCTCTTCACCCTCTTAGCTAGTAGACTTACGGCGCAGCCACCCGCGTGCCACTTCCCAGTCAATGGGGTAGGTGATTTTGATGTTGGTCGGTTCGCCAGGGATAAGGTAAATAGGCCAGCCAGCGGCTTCTATCCAGCTGCTTTCATCCGTAAAGCGGGGGTCGGCGGTGGGGGAAAGCTTCTGCCAGGCAGCCTGGAGTACATCGCCGCGAAAGACCTGGGGGGTTTGTACCTCCCAGAAACTCTCGCGCGGAAGGGCGCGTGAGCTTTCCCCTTCTACCTGCCGAATGGAAAAACTGAGAGGAAGGCCGCAGACTGCAGAGCCCTTTTGTTGGGCTGTGGCGAAAGCGCGCGCTATCAAAGCCGCCGAAGGAAAAGGACGCACTGCATCATGAAAGGCAATCACCTCCTGCGGCTGAAGGAGGGCCGCCTCGCACAAAAAGGCCAGCGCCGCCTCTGTAGAAGCGCTGCGTGTAGCTCCACCTATAGTGAAAAGGAGCTGCGCCTTCGGAAAATACCGCTGGAGAAGGGCCTTTCCGTAGGTAAAATACGCTAAAGGGAGTACCACCACTACAGGAGCTTCGGGAAAAACGCTGAGAAAGGTCTCTATGGCATAAGCCAGCAGGGGTTTGCGGCCCAGCCGCCTAAACTGCTTGGGAATGGCCGATTCAGCACGCACCCCACTACCAGCTGCCAGCTGTACCCACACCGCCATCAGATAATCAGAAGGAGATCGCCATAGCAGCCCCATTTATAGCCAGCCTGAAGCGCTTCCTGGTAAGCCTTACGCACAGCCTCATAGCCGCCGAAGGCTGCCGCCGCAATATACCCTTGCGCCCGCGGCATATGAAATTGGGTAAGGTAGGCCGTAGGAATATGGAAGCGCATGGGCGGAAAGATAAACTTCACCGTCCAGTCCTCGGCGGGCTTGAGGTAACCGTCGGCGGTGAGGCTGGATTCCACTGCACGCAGCGTGCTGGCACCTACCACTAAGACCCGCCGGTTTTGCGCGCGCGCCTCATTGACCCGCCGGGCCGTCTCTGGCGGAATATGAAACCATTCGGCATCTAAGCTAAACTTGAAAAGATCCTCTACTTCTATCCGTCGGAAATTAGCTGCCCCTACATGAAGGGTGATGGGCACAAAATCTACCCCTTTTACTTCTAGCTCACGGATAAGAAGCCGAGTAAAGGCTAAGCTGGCGTCTGGTGGTTGTACCGACCCCACCACGCCGTCCCAAACCGGCCGAAAATCCCTATAATCCTCGGGCTTGTGGGGACGTGTGATATACTTAGGCAAGGCCATAAGCCCAATGCTTTCCACTAAAGCAGAAAAGTTATGGCGTGGTGGCACAATAAAGCGGATAGCCCGCTCGCGGCTCGTCGTATTATCCACCACCTCTGCCGTAAGCGGGCTATTGGGAAAGTAGAGCTTATTCCCTACCCGAATCTTGCGGGCAGGTTCTACCATGGCATTCCACAAATGGGATTCGCTATCCAGCTCCCGCAGAAGGAGTACTTCCACCCGAGAGGTACTGCGCTCCTTATGCCCTATAAGGAGGCACGGAAAAGGGAGCGAGTTATTATAAATGATTACATCGCCTTCCTCAAAGAAATTCTTGATTTCGCTGAACTGGTGGTGAGAAATTTCACCAGTGCGCCGATTGAGCACCATGAGCCGATTGCTACCGCGCGGCTCGGGTGGATACTGGGCAATTTGGCTGGGTGGAAGCGTAAAATCATAGTCTGAGAGCCGACTGCTCATATCTTTGTAGGGCGCAAAGATAAATGTTTGGGGAGGTCTTGCGGCAGGCGCTGCGCAATGTAGCCGCCCATCAGCGTCGTTCCTTACTTACTCTGCTCACCATAGCGATAGGCATCTTTTCCGTTACGGCTATCCATGTATTTAGCTTCTCAATGAGGGAATCCATTTTAGAACGCTTTGAGGCTTTGGGGAGTTCTACGGTGTATGTGCATCATTTTCCTTGGACTTTTGAGGAGGAGGATTGGCAAAAGTATCAGCGGCGGCCGCGCATAACGCTTACCGATTATCAGCAAGTGCGGCAGGGCTTAGAGGGTGCGGCGTGGGTAGCTATAAGGGCTGACCATCAGGGAGAGATAAACTTCAAGGGACGTACAAAAACGGTGCGACTTATAGGAATTTCGGCGGATTTTAGCCGAGTGTATCCTATGGCCCTTGAGGCGGGCCATTTATTTACGGAGGGGACGCTTCAGCGTGCGGCGCTTGAGGCTGTGGTGGGCGCGCGCTTGGCCCGCTGGCTGGCTGGGCAAGAGGCCCGGGCGGTAGGCCTCACCGTCCTCTATAAGGGCCACCCCCTCAAGATCATAGGCGTTTTGCGGCTCCAAGGCATATTTGGGGGCGATCTGGATAATGCCCTGCTCGCCCCATTTCCTTTACTGCTTCGGCTGGAGGGCTGGTCTAAATACCGGGGCGATCGAACGCTTCTTGTGCGCGCAAAGGACCCCCAGGCCCTCCCTCTGGACGAACTTGAAAGGCGGGTGCGACTGCTTATGCGTCAGAGCCGCCATCTCCCCCCGAAAGCTGAAGACAACTTTGCCATCAACCGCCAAGATGCCCTTCTGCGCCAGATAAGAGAGGTTTTAGGGTATGTAGAAATGGCAGGGTTGTTTTTGGCCAGCTTTGCCCTCCTGGTAGGAGGCTTCGGCGTGGCAAATATTCTCTATATCGCCGTACGGGAGCGTCGCGGCGAAATAGGGATTCAGCGGGCTATTGGCGCGCCGCGCAGCTTTATTTTAGGCGTGTTTTTGACAGAGGGGATTTTTCTCTGTTTAGCAGGCGGAGTAGTGGGATTAGCCCTTACGGTTATAGGTGCTTGGTTCGGAGCTGGTCCAGCTAAAACCTTAGGCCTTACCCTACAAGTGCCTCTTATGGGCCTTTTGCGCAGCTTGGGCATTACCTTAGGGGTAGGCCTTTTAGCTGCCCTAGCGCCAGCCTGGCAGGCCGCCCGCCTCCACCCTATAGAGACGATCCGCACCAGCGTCTGATGGAACTCTCCGTCGTGCTTATTACCTACAACGAAGCGCACCGCCTAGCCCCTACCTTAGAAGCTGCCCAAAAGGTAGCGGACGAAATCATCATCGTGGATAGCGGCTCTACTGACGAAACCTATGAGATAGCCCGCCGCTTTCCCCTAACGCACTGGTACCAAAGGCCCTTCAGGGGGTATGGGGATCAGAAGAATTATGCGAATACCCTAGCGCGGGGGCGGTATATTCTCTCGCTGGATGCGGATGAGGTGCTCTCGCCAACGCTGCAAGCAGCGATTTTGGCCGAGAAGGGGCACTGGCGCGCGCCAGCCTATGAGGTTCTGCGCGTGGGGCATTTCTGCGGGGCTTTCATTCGCAGCGGCGAATGGTACCCAGACTGGAAAGTGCGTCTTTTCCGTCGTGGCTTGGCCTACTGGAGCTCAGACCCCGTACATGAGAAGCTGATCCTTCCACCGCATACCCCTGTCCAGCGCCTTCCCGGTGAGCTTTGGCATTATACCTATGCCAGCGTAGAAGAGAGTCTTCTGCGACACAGCCGCTATATGCAGCTGGCAGCCCAGGCGCTTTTCCAAAATGGCCAGAAAGTCTCCTGGACGCGGGCGGCTCTCAAGGCGGCCTTTCGTTTCCTGCGCGGCTTTCTCTGGCGGCGCGGCTGGCGGAGCGGCTGGCGCGGGTGGGCTATAGCCCTCCAAAATAGCTGGAACTACTTCCTACGGGAGATGTACCTAGCTGAGCTGTATGAGAAAGCTTCTCGGCCGCCTTCTTCGGATACCCCTTCTACCGCCTGAGGGCCAAAAAGCCTTAGGCGAAAAAGTCCTGCTGGGGCTTTTAGCGCTCGGGCTATTCTTAGGCCTAGCCTGGGAGGAAGCTCCTGAGCCACCGCCCCTTAGCCCCGTCCTCCTGAGTACAAAAGGGCACCTCCTACACGTTGGTCTAAGTGCGGATGAAAAATGGCGCCTCCCTCTACCGGACTCGGCGCTTCCCTACTTGGCCCCGCTTCTGCTCCACAAAGAGGACCGGTATTTCTGGTATCATCCGGGCTTTTTTCCACCTGCGCTTTTGCGGGCGGTGTGGCAAACACTTCGGGGTCGGCCGCAGGGCGGCTCTACCCTAACCATGCAGCTGGCCCGGCTGTGGCGGCCCGGCCAGCGATCCATTCCCCGTAAGCTTTTAGAGATTTTCTGGGCCATAGGCTTGGAGCTGCGCTACTCTAAAAACGCCATCCTTCGCTTCTATCTTACCTATGCGCCTTTTGGGGGAAATATAGAGGGGGTGGAGACGGCGGCGCAGTGGTACTTTGGCAAATCTGCCGTTAGCCTTACCCTGCTAGAGCTGGCGGCCCTTTTGCTGATAAGTCAGCGCCCTGCCTTCCAGAAGGCGTTTCTGAGGGGAGATCCGACTTTTCGTCAGAGGGCCCTTTTCTGGGTGCGCCGCTGGGCTCAGGCTGGCCTTATCAGCCCCTCTGACTTGGCTCAAGCCGAAAGGCTCCCGCTACGCCCCCTGCCTAGACCCCTGCCTCATTTACCTCCTCACACCTTGCCCTCTACGGCGGCGTCAGGGGATACCCTTTACCTAATCCCCAGCCTACAGGCTCGGGCCAAAGCCCTTCTACAGCAGCACCTGGCCTTCTGGCGCAGTTGTGGAATACAAGAAGGCGCTATCCTCATCGCTGAAGCCCCTACGGGTAAAGTGCTAGCCTACTTACCCAGTTCCGACTACTTCCACTGTGCGATAGACCTTATTCAAATTCGGCGCTCGGTCGGCAGCACGCTCAAGCCGCTTCTTTGGCGAGAAGCCCTGGAAAGAGGGCTAATCCACTCCGCTACACCTCTCTTAGATGCGCCCCGCTTTTTCGGTAGGTATAAACCCATAAATTTTGAGCGATCCTATTACAGGGGCCAGGTAGAGGCGGCGAAGGCCCTGCGCCAGTCGCTCAACGCCCCAGCGGTAACTCTCCTTCACCAGGTAGGTCTGAGGGAGTTTGCCCACCGACTTCAGGAGTTGGGTCTGCCACGTCCTAAGCATCTGGAATATAATCTGATTGTAGGTGGAGTGGAGGCTTCCCTGTATGAGCTGGTGCAGGCTTACACTCCCCTAGCTACGGGTAGCCTGTGGGTAAAACTGCGCCGAACCTCCCGAGATTCCATTTTACAGAAGGAAATTGGGCATTCCGGCAGCAGTTGGATCGTTCGGGAGATTTTACGGCTACCCAATGGGTGGAGTTACAAAACGGGTACCTCTACCTATTTGCGTGATGCGTGGTGCATTGCCTGGAGCTCTGACTATGTTGTAGGAGTATGGCTGGGCAATCCGGATGGCCGCGCAAGTGGCTGCCTGAAAGGCCAGCTTACCGCCCTGCCACTGGCTGAGAAGATAGTAGCCCTTCTACCCCTACCCCCTCTGGATAAGCCGCCTTTTGAAGTAGGGCGCGCCCTGAGCTGCGCCCTTACGGGGGATAGGCCCCTTCCCACATGCCCTTCCCAAAAGCCTGCCTACTACCTAAGAGGGCGGTATGTCTGGAAAGACTGCCAGCACTTTCGGGTGCTTTGGCTAAGCCCTAACTTCACCTACTGTTCTGCCTGTTTGCCGGCAGACACTGTGAGGCTTAGGCTGCGTCGGATAGAACTGCCGAATCAGCCAGCGTTAGCGGCTTACTTTCAGGGACGGTGCTATAATCTTCCCCCCCACGCCCCTAGCTGTAGGCAGGCTTCTTTGGATTTGCTTTCGCCGCAGCCCTACAGTACGGTATGGCTTAGGTCCTATCCGCCATATTTACCCCTTCAAGCCGTAGCTGATCCCCCTACGCCAGTGGTATGGGGGCGCGGTCGCGATACCTTAGGGTGGCAGCCTTTTGGGCACATACGCTGGCAGGTCCTCCCTCCTTCCGATTCGCTCCTGAACCTCTGGGTACAAACAGGCCAAACTCGCCTTGATTTCCAAGTACGCCTGCGCACACCCTTGGCAAAATAGCGTTTTTTTTCTCTCTACCTTTGCGCTATGAAAGTAAAACGCGCTTTGGTATGCGGGGCGGGTGGCTTCATTGGTAGCCACTTAGTAAAGCGCCTAAAAGCGGAGGGCTATTGGGTACGTGGCGTGGACCTCAAGTACCCTGAGTTTGCCCCCACTGCGGCCGATGATTTTGTAATCGGCGATTTGCGCGATCCGGCCTTCTGCCGCAGCATCGTGGATGGGCCTTTTGATGAAGTGTACCAACTCGCCGCCGACATGGGCGGAGCAGGGTACGTTTTTACCGGCGAGCACGACGCCGACATTATGCACAACTCCGCCACCATAAACCTCAACATGCTGGATACCTGCTACAAGCGAAATATCCGCCGCATTTTTTACTCCTCCTCCGCCTGCATGTATCCAGCCTACAATCAGACGGATCCAAATAATCCTAAAACGGCGGAGCATACGGCGTATCCCGCAGACCCTGACAGCGAATACGGCTGGGAGAAGCTCTTCAGCGAGCGCCTATACCTAGCCTACCATCGCAATTACGGCTTAGAGGTGCGCATCGCCCGCTATCATAATATCTTCGGGCCTGAGGGCACCTGGATAGGCGGAAGGGAAAAGGCCCCCGCCGCCCTCTGCCGTAAAGTAGCCGTAGCAAAGCTCAAAGGTCTGCCCTACATTGAAGTATGGGGCGATGGCCAGCAAACCCGCTCTTTCCTCTATATAGATGAGTGCATAGAAGGTACCCTGCGCCTCATGCGCTCCGACTTCACCGGCCCCGTCAATATCGGCTCGGAAGAAATGGTAACGATCAATCAGCTGGCCGAACTCATCATGGAGATTGCGGGGGTAAAGTTAGAGATTCGGCATGTGCCCGGCCCAATAGGCGTACGCGGGCGGAATTCTGATAATACGCTGATTTACGAGAAGCTGGGTTGGAAGCCGTCGGAGCCGCTACGGAAGGGCCTTGAGGTAACTTACCAGTGGATTGAGGAGCAGGTACGCCGGGCTATTGCCGCGGGAAAGCTATGAAGCCACGGGTGGGGATTCTCTGCTCCGGTGGCGATGCACCGGGCATGAATGCCGCCCTACGCGCCATTGTGCGCATGGCCATTTATCTGGGCTACGAGCCGGTAGGAATTTACCGAGGTTATGAGGGACTTATAGAAGGCCAAATGGTTGCCCTAGAAGCCGGCTCGGTAAGCGGGATTATTCAGCGTGGGGGCACTATCCTAGGCGCTGGACGCAGTGCCCGTTTCCTTACCCCTGAGGGACGTGCCCAGGCATACCATCAGCTTCAGAAAGCGGGCATTGACAGCCTCATCGTTATAGGCGGAGACGGTACTTTTCGGGGCGCCCACACCTTCCTCCAGGAGTATCCTGACATACAAATCCTTGGCCTGCCTGGTACGATAGATAATGACCTGCGCGGCACTGACCTAACGATTGGGTTTGATACGGCGGTGAATATCGCTGTAGAGGCGATTGATCGCCTGCGGGATACGGCTGCCGCTATGGGGCGGCTTTTCCTAGTGGAGGTGATGGGGCGGGATGCGGGCTTTATCGCCTTGCATACCGCCGTAGCCAGCGGCGCCGAAGCTGTCCTCGTACCTGAAACGCCCACAGACTTTGACGCCATAGTACGCACCTTAGAGCGGGGCTGGCAGAGGCATAAATCTTCCGCCATTATCGTCGTGGCTGAGGGCGATGAAGTGGGAGGGGCGCTGCAGGCCGCCCAAGAGCTCCAAAAGCGCTTCCCTTATTACGAAATTCGGGCTACGGTGCTGGGCCACATTCAGCGCGGCGGAAGCCCCACAGCTACCGACCGTATATTAGCTACAAAGCTCGGGGCCGCCGCTATGGAGCGCCTACGCGAGGGCGCCTCTGGCGCTATGGTAGGCCTCTTAGGTAATGAAATTGTCCTCACCCCCTTTGCCCAAGCCGTGAAATCCCACGCCCCCCTCAATTCCCTTCTCCTTCGGCTGATAGAAATCCTTTCCCTTTAGGCTTGCAAAGCCTACTCTGGTGGAGTGGCGCCGTACTGGGACTTACCTTCCTCTTTCACCTCTTTACCCTTACGCCAGCCCAGAAACTAACTACGCCAGCGGCTAAGACCGAATGCGCCCAAAGCCCCTATTGTGCGCCCAACCTCGCCCTAAACCTGCCGTATCGCTTCTGGTTTGAAACCCCCGATACCAAATCCTACTTTGACCCGGTTCGCAACCTTTTCCACCAAGGCACCTATCAGCCTGACTACCGCCTACCTGGCTACGGGCTCTTATACGGCTTCTTCTATAGCCTTGGTAAAAGCCTGGAGCTGGCAATTTGGGCTGTCGGCCTTGCTCAATTCCTTTTGTGGAGCTTAGCGCTGGGCTTATGGCTGCGGCACTTAGACCGATTGGGGGCCTATCGCTTCCTAGCGTATCTCGGCCTTTGGCTGATTAGCTTCTCGCCTACGGCTGTATATGTGCGCTACCTCCTTCCCGAAGCCTTTGCGCTGGCCTCAGGGCTCCTAGCACTGTATGCCCTTTTTCAGCGGAGCTACTTCTGGGCTGGCTTAGGCCTTACGTGGGCCTTTTTTCTACGCCCTGTGCTTGGGGTGTGGTTTCTGCCCGCTGGGCTGTGGATTCTTTATGCTGAAGGCCCTGCACGCTCTAATATCCTTCGGGGGGTCCTGCGATTCGTACTCCCTTTCGCTTTGGCCGAGGGGACTTGGCTAGGCCGAAACTACCTACTCTATGGCGATTTTCGTCCCTTAGATGGCACGAAAAGCTTAGTAGACCCCTATTTTCAGCATGCGCTTTTGGGCGACATTATAGGCCTACTTCGCCAGCTGGGCGCTAATGTACCCCTTCAGTGGAATAGTCCGCGGGAGCCTTTTGCGCTTCTAACCTGCCGAAGTGAAGCGGATCTAGGGGTGTGGCGGACGGCTTTCAAGGCCCTTGCCGCTTCGCCCGTATGCCCGCCAGAAAGCCTGTATGCGTGGCATTGGGAACTCTGCCGGTTAGCTCAGATTTATCCTTACCTGCTTGAGCCCCGCCCCCCCTACCCCGATGAGCCTACCCTTACGCCGGCGGCCTGCGCTATCGAAGGGAGGCTTAGCCAACGGCTGCACCGCTGTACGACCTGGCTGAAGCGCAAGTACCCTTTGACCGGACCGCTCTGGGCAGCCTTACACCGCCTAAACCGTCTCCGCACCGTACCTTCGGCGCAGGAGACATTTTGGCGGCGGCTGTACTACGAGGGATTTTTCTGGTTTGCCCTAGCGGGCCTAAGCACCTTAGCCTATCTAGTGCTACGGCGCGGCGGCACAACTTGGGTGTGGCTTGGGTTTAGTCTCCTACCTTTAGTCGTTTACTGGGGCTTAGGGTATGTAGAGCGGCGCTACTGGGACTTTCAGTGGCCCCTGATCCTGCTAGGGCTAAGTGAGGGGCTGCGACCCCGGCAGGACTCGAACCTGCAACCGCGGGATTAGAAATCCCGTGCTCTTTCCGATTGAGCTACGGGGCCCCGTCGAGGCGAGCGGATTTGAACCGCTGACCCCCTGCTCCCAAAGCAGGTGCGCTACCGGGCTGCGCTACGCCTCGCCGCGGTGAGGGCGGGATTCGAACCCGCGGTACGGGCTTTCACCCGTACAACAGTTTAGCAAACTGTCCCCTTCGACCACTCGGGCACCTCACCGTATAGGGCAAAGGTACAAAAATCCCTAAGGTTCCCGCCGCCGAAAAATAAGGAGCGAGTCCCTATCGTAGATTTTCTGCCAATAAGGCGAACGGGCTAACGTATCCAAAACCTGCTGGTAGGGCTCACCTGGGCGAATAGGCCAAGGATTCGGATCCCCCCGCAAAAGCGCCAGATACTGAGCATCTCGCACCACAGGGAAGTGGTAGTACTTCTCCCGCGGGGGAATGTGAGACAGTAATCGGGATGCTGCGCTCACGGGCGCTTCTGGGGGAATAAGCCTAAGCCCCTCATGGACCTTTTGGTAGTTGAAAGATGAGCGGTAGTGGGCTGGACTATACCAGCGGTGCTGCTCAGGCGTGTACCATTCCGAGTAGCGCCCACTCAGAAGGGAGAGATTTAGAACATGCGCCGCAAAGGCGCCCAGCCCAAGCACTAAGGCAGGACGGTAAGGCAGACGCCCCGCCGCCCACACCACCACCAGCGGAAGCATCACGGCATACTCCAAGCTGTAATGATAGAGGGTGCCCCATAGCTGGAGGTCACTGGCCAAGAGCTTGTACAAATAAACCGGAATAAGGAGCACAAGGCCTACAGGAACGATGAAGAAAGCCCAGCCGCCTGACCATAGGACGCTCCAGTGCAGTTCGGCTTTAGCGCCCATGCCCTCTGGCACATGGCCTTCTAAAAGAAAGGTCCAGACAAGCTGCGGGCGGCCAAGTAGGTTTGCTATTACCTTTTTGAGGTTGAATTCGGCCGAGTGCCCATAGCGGAGCGCATTGAGGGGATTGTCGGCCGCTAAGTAGCTATAGAGCATTTCTACGCGGGAGACGCTTGGGCCTACGCTGCTTTTCTGGGAAGCCCACGTGTAGCCTAAATGCGCTAGACCCAGCCATCCAAGCGCCACAAACGCTAAGACTAAACCCACTTGGGCCGCTTTTTTCTCTCCTCTATAGAGCCAAAATCCGGCTATTACCGCCATCCAAGCGCCCCAAAGCGCGAGGTTTTCTTTGGACCCTATCAGGCCCAGCCAGCTGAGGCCTAAGGCCCACCACATGCGCCGCTCCCAGAAGTAAAACACCCATGGCACGAGCATCGCCCCAATTACTACCTCATGCGCATCGAAACCCAAGGCGCTATAAATCCCCCACATACCCCAGAAGTGAATCTGACTCCAGCAAGCTGCGCCTTTATCCCTTAGCTTGTACTGGGCATACTGGTAGATACCCCAGGCGCCAAGCCCGATGGCTAACCACTGGCCTACCAATATCCCCCAAACACCCCCCACCCAGAAGAATGGAAGTAGTAGAATTAGGACTGGGCTGAAGTGAGGACTCCCACAGGGGGCATCCTCCCCAATCATGCAAATTGAACTGATGGAAGGCACAAACAGATAGCCTTGGCCATGGTAGTAGAGTAGCTGAGTTAGATACGCTAGATCCCCATAGGTGCGGAAGCAGTAATGATTGGGAAAAGTAACCAAGCCCGTTACGAGCATCCCAGCCGCCCATACCAAGTAGGCCTTTATATCCGCTCGTAAACGGCTCTTATAAACTGGAGGCATTTCTCCTCAAAAAATTCCCATTGGGTAACGACCCAGACCTTTTCCGAGAAGGGTGGGAAAAAGGTATCGCCTGGAGTTTGGGCATATATCCAGCTGAGGTAGAGGCGAGAGACCTTCGGAAGTTGTAGGGCCCAGGCGTAGAGGGAAGCGCCGCCTGCGAAGAAGACTGGCCGATTTGCCGCTTCCAGCGCTTCTAGAAGGCTAGAGGGGGAAGAGAAAAAGCGCGCTTGGGCAGAAGGCGGCTTAGGGCTTTGGCTAAGCACCCATACTTCTCGGCCTGGCAGCGTAGGGGGGAGGGTTTCCCAGGTTTTGCGGCCCACCACTAGAATGCCCCCCCATGTGAGCTGCCGAAATAGGCGAAGCTCAAGGGGAAGGTGCCAAGGTAGGCGACCCCGCCAGCCAATTATGCGTTGAGGATAGCTAACAGCGGCTACTATAGCCCACACCGGTTAGTATTTGCCATGCATGCGTAGGGCTCGCACCACCCGCTCCACGGCGATTAGGTAGGCTGCCTCCCGGAGAGAAATCTTCTGGGCTGCTGCTCGCGTGAAGACATCATCAAAAGCCTGCTTGATAGTGTTATCCGCGCGCTCTTGTACCTCTGACTCGCTGTAGTAGTGTCCCCGCCGATTTTGCACCCACTCGTAGTAGGAGACAATCACCCCCCCAGCGTTGGCTAAGATATCGGGGATGACCATAATCCCTTTATCGTTCAGGATGGGGTCGGCTTCGGCGGTGGTGGGGCCATTCGCGCCCTCTGCAATAAGCCAGGCCTTGATTTGAGGGGCGTTAGCGGGGGTAATTTGATCCTCTAAAGCAGCTGGCACCAGAATATCCACAGGGAGGGTAAGGAGCTCGGCATTCGTGATGCGCTCCCCGCCTTTGAAGCCCTCTAAGGAGCCGCCATGGCTGTCGCGATACTGAATAGCCTGGTGGATAAGAATCCCATTTTCATTGTAAAAGCCGCCGCTTTTATCGGAGATGGCTACGACGCGTATGCCGTTTTGGGAGAGGTAGCGGGCGGTGATGGAGCCTACGTTACCGAAGCCTTGTACGGCGGCGGTCAGGCCTTCCACGCGCTTGCCCATGCGTTGGAGCGCCTGCAGGATGACCATAGTAACGCCCCGGCCTGTAGCTTCCACTCGCCCGCGCGAGCCGCCCAGCTCTAAGGGCTTCCCCGTAACAACCGCTGGAATGTAATTCCCCTGATTGAGGCGGGAGTATTCATCTACAATCCAGGCCATCTCCCGTGCACTGGTGCCCATGTCTGGGGCAGGGATGTCCTTATCGGGGCCAAAAACCTGGGCCATAGCCCGCGTATAGGCGCGCGTGAGCCGCTCCAGCTCGCCCAGCGACATGCGCTTGGGTTCGCAGGTAATGCCGCCTTTAGCTCCACCGTAGGGGATATTGACCACGGCGCACTTCCAGGTCATCCACGCCGCTAGGGCCATCACCTCCCGCATATTGACCTCAGGGGCATACCGAATACCGCCTTTCCCCGGCCCTAAGGCTCGGGAGTGGATAATCCGATAGGACTCAAATACCCGCACCCTCCCATCATCCATGGCCACGGGTAGGTACGCAATGTGAATTTCGGCGGGCTTACTTAGGATTTCTATCTCGTCGGGAGAGAGGTTTAGCCGTTCAGCCGCCGCATAAAAGCGGCTCAGCATGGAAGTATAGGGATCCGAATGATTTGTAGGCTCTGCCATTTTAGGCTCTACGACCACAGCTTCTTCCTTTTTACGGCTCATGAGGCAAAGGTAGAAAATCCACGCGTAGGCGTTGTATCTTTGCAGCATGGAAGTGCAATACCTCGGGCATTCCGCCTTCCTACTTACTACCGCCGGTGGCGAGAGGCTCCTTTTAGACCCCTTTATTACCCCAAATGAGCGGGCAAAGGATAAGATTCGCCTAGACGATATCCGGCCTGATTATATTCTCATTTCGCATGCGCACTTCGACCATATAGCCGACGCTGAAGAGATAGCTAAAAAAAGCGGCGCACCTATTATAGGTGTATGGGAAATCCATGCCTACTTTGAAAAGCGTGGCTGTGCCACTTACCCCATGAACGTGGGGGGTACTTGGAAATCCTCTAAAACGGACCTGCGTGTAAAGCTCGTACCTGCGATTCATAGCAGCAGTTTCCCGGATGGCAGCTATGGGGGCCTAGCGGTAGGGTTTGTAATCTCCGATGGCAACCGAAATGTGTACTACGCCGGCGATACGGCACTCTCACTGGAAATGGAGCTTATCGCCGAGCGCTATGACCTCCAAGTGGCCCTCCTACCCATCGGCGGTACTTTCACGATGGACGTAGAAGATGCCGTAGAGGCTGCCCTCCTCCTGGATGTGGAGCATGTAATTGGAATGCACTACAATACCTTTCCTGTGATTGCTATCAATCAGAGCGATGCCATAAAAGCCTTCAAGGACAACGACATAACGCTTCATCTACTAGACATAGGGGGCATCCTGGACCTCGCAAGCCTCCCTACTTCTTCGTAGGCATGGTAGTGCGCTTTGCTCCTAGCCCTACTGGTCCCCTACATATTGGGGGGGTGCGTACGGCTCTTTATAATTTTCTCCTAGCCAAAAAGACGGGAGGGCGCTATATTCTGCGGATTGAGGATACCGACCAGACGCGCTATGTGCCAGGGGCGGAGGCCTATATTGTGGAAGCGCTCACCTGGTGCGGGATTACCTTTGATGAAGGCCCTCATATAGGCGGACCGCATGCCCCCTACCGCCAGAGCGAACGGAAGGCGATTTACGCGCAGTATGCCCACGAGCTAGTAGCGCGCGGGTGGGCCTACTACGCCTTTGATACGGAAGAAGAATTGGAAGCCATGCGCCAACGCCTCCAGGCCGCTGGTATGGTAGCCCCGCAGTACAACGCCTACACGCGCAGCTACATGAAAAATAGCCTTACACTTCCCCCGGCTGAAGTGCAAGCCCGCCTTCGCTCCGAGCCCTATGTGATTCGTATCCTCGTGCCCCGCAACCGAGAAGTGCGGTTTTACGATGAGATTCGCGGCTGGGTTACTTTCCATAGTCGGGAGCTAGACGATAAGGTTTTACTCAAAAGCGACGGCATGCCCACCTACCACCTGGCCAATGTGGTAGATGATCACTTGATGGGCGTTACGCATGTGATTCGTGGAGAGGAATGGCTCCCTTCTACCCCCATCCACGTACTGCTGTATGAGGGCTTTGGGTGGGAAATGCCGCGCTTTGCCCATTTACCTCTTCTGCTGCGCCCAGATGGGGGAGGCAAACTCAGCAAGCGCGACGGAGATGCCCTAGGCTTTCCTGTTTTTCCCCTTCGCTGGCAGGACCCTTTCACGGGTGAGATAGCTAACGGCTACCGCGAGGCCGGCTTTCTCCCCGAAGGCGTAGTGAACTACCTTGCCCTCTTAGGGTGGCATCCACCTGGGGAAAAGGAGATCTTCACGCTAGAGGAGCTAATAGAGGCTTTCTCTTTAAAACGGGTGCAGAAAGCGGGGGCACGCTTTGATTACGAAAAGGCACGCTGGATTAATCAGCAGCATTTGCGACGCCTTCCTATTGAGCGCTTAGCCCAAGCGGTACAGCCTTTCTGGGCCCAAAAGGGTCTGCCCCCCCTACCCCCAGAACGGTTTCAAAAGCTTCTGGAACTGGCGCGTGAGCGCGCAGCCGTTTTGCCGGACATTTTAGAGGCGGTTCGCTTTTTCTATACGCCACCCGCTCTACCCCTCCCCTCTAACTTAGCGGACCGTCTAAACCCTACCGTCCTGGAGGCTCTCCCTGAGCTTTTAGCCGCTCTGTCTACGCTTACGCCTTGGCTGGCTTCTTCCCTAGAGGAGGCTATCAAGGGTTGGGCCAAGCGTTTAGGCTTGCCCTTAGGCAAGGTGCTCCTTACGCTGCGACTCATCCTCACAGGGGAAGAAGCGGGGCCTTCGCTATATCAAATTTTGGAAGTGCTAGGGCTTTCAGAAAGCCGTCAGCGCTTAGAACGCTTCCTTGAGGTCCATGGCGTGCCAAAACGGGTGTAAGGGATGCGGCGTCGCCCGCCTATGGGAGCAGTATCTAGCGCCCGTAGCTTCAGCGGGTGAAACCCTACCGCTGGTAGAGGTACGCTTCAAAGGCAGCCGACGCGAGCTCTTTTGGAGCTCCTTAGAGCCGCCCCTCAAGGTAGGCGAATGGGTAGTAGTCCCAGAGATCATTCGGCGCGGGGAAGCGGTTACCCAAATCGGCAAAGGCTACGATATAGGCCAGATAAGCCTGACCGGTTACTTAGACGAGCGCCGCCGCAGCACAAAAGCAAATTTAGCGCCTCAGCAGAAAATCCTTCGGCGCGCTACGCCCGAAGAGGTTGAAAAACTCCTCCAGCGGCGCGCCAAAGAACCTCAGTTGCTCCAAGAGATTCGCCAGCTGATAAAAGAGCTAGAGTTAGACACCGCTCACCAGATGAAGCTCTCGGATGTAGAATTCAGTGGGGATGGTAAGGTGCTATGGTGCTACTTTACCGCTGAAGATCGAGTGGATTTTCGGGAGCTGGTACGGCGGATTGCCGACCGCTACAAGGTACGCCCTGAAATGCGTCAAATCAAAGAGCGGGAAGAGAGCGGACGTTTGGGAGGCATAGGGGCTTGCGGGCGGGAGCTCTGCTGCACGACATGGCTTACTACTCTCCCTACGGTAAGCACGGAGGCCGCCCGGTACCAAGGTTTCTCCCTCAGTAGCACCAAAATTGTGGGCCTGTGTGGCAAGCTCAAATGCTGCCTCACCTACGAGCTAGATACCTATCGGGAAATCGTGGCGCGCCTGCCCGAGGTTAAGCAGCTCCGCACAGGGGAGGGAGAATGGCACTATCTGCGCACCGAACTTCTTTTGGAGCGCCTGTGGTTTCTTCATCCAGAAGAGGGCCGCCAGGTATGCCTCCCCGCCGATAAAGTTACTTACTTGGCCCAGCTCAACGCCCAAGGCCAAATACCCCCCTCCATAGAACCCTACATCGTTAAGTTTCCTGACCTTCCTACACGGATTTAAAGGCCACGGCTAAGTCTTCTTCGGAAATTGTTTGTGGCTTGCCTTCCGCATAATGCCGCAAAAAGGCCCGGTAGCCTGCTTGCCGAAGTAGGCGCACTATATCCGCCCGGCTCCAACCTGCCGTAGCCTCAGCCCAGTAGTCCCAATTAATCCCCTTCTCAAAAGGAAGCTGCTGCGCCATTTGCGTCAGCAAAATCCACCGCTCTTCCTTATCAGGTGCATTTACATAGATTCGGTAATCAAAGCGTTCGCTGCGCAGGAGAGCCGTATCCAGCCGGTGAGCCCTATTCGTTACGCCGATTATACCCACACCACCTTTCTCCTTGATCTCGTCCAGCAGCAGGGCAAATTGCAGCGTGGCGCCATTGAGCCACTCTAAATTTCTCTCTCTATCGGGAAAGAGGGCTTCTATTTCTTCAAATATGAGTATAGCGGGCGTTCTACTCAGGGCACGCTGTACAAGGGCACGCAGGCGCCGTTCGGTTTCGCCGTACCATTTAGAGGCGAGGGCCGGGGTATGAATGATCTTATAGTAAAAGCCGGTGGATTGGGCGAATTTACGGACAAGGAAGCTCTTACCCTGGCCAGGGGCTCCTTCTATTAGCAGGGCGGGGGCTGAGGGGATGCCATATCGGGCAGCTTCGGCTGGTGCCGCTAAGGGCAGATAGAAGTGCTCTATGAGCTGCTCCTTTTCAGCCTCCATGCCGTAGACGCTGGGGAAAAGCTGAGCCTTGAGGGCAGAAATGGAAGGGAGGGTGGACTTAGCGGGCGCTGTAGCCTCGCGCGTACTGCGGTGACCATAGCGTTCCAGCAGCTTCTGCACCGAAGGTAGCCACTCTAAGTGGGGCAGATGACGCCGCAGAAGCCGACGCAGCCCCTGCGCATCGTAGTCCCGCAGCGCATAGGTAGGCCTTACCACACCCAGCTCACGCCCCTCCCGCGCAATCCATAAGAGCTCTGCGCGCGTAAGCCTGTCCAATAGCGCCTCTACGGTGAGCCCCTTCATGCAGCGAGGATAGGAGTCGCACCTATCTACGGCCCTGTCGGCCCTCGCCCACCTAAAAGTAAGAACTTTCCCTATTCCATACTTTTGTACATGCTTCAGGTACTAGCCTATGGTCTCCCGCGCTTGGGCGAGAAGCGCCAGTACAAAACCCTCCTGGAGCGCTACTGGAATGGAAAAATCTCTGAGTCTGAGCTTTACACGGGGATGGAAGCGCTGGAGAAGGAGCGGCTCGACACTTACAAAGCGTACGTAGATCATTACCCTTGTGGTGAGCTCTCCCTCTATGATCCAATGCTAGACTTAGCCGTAGCTGTAGGACTTATTCCGCGTCGCTTTCAGCCGTATCGGGGGCTTACTACTTATTTCCAGATGAGCCGCGGCGCTCAGGCGCTGGAAATGACCAAGTGGTTCAACACGAACTACCACTACCTCGTACCCGAGTGGGAGGATCAGCCTTTACGAAGCGATCCAACCTTTTTCCAACAGGCTCTGGCGACGGCTCAAAAGTTGGGCCATCCCACCGCCCTGCTTAGCCTAATCGGGCCTTATACCTTCTTAGCCTTATCTAAGAAGGATGGAATGCCTTTGGAGGCCAGCAGTTTAGAGACCGCCGCAGAAGCGCTTCTACCAGTCTACAAAGGCCTCTTGCAGGCGCTTCAGCAAAGCGGCGCTAAGGGTTTCCTCCTCCACGAGCCCGCCTTCGTTTTAGAGGATCCGCCCGTGCCCCTTATTGGCTACCTTTACCACCAGCTGGCCGAGTATCCCATTTATATCCTCACCTATTATGAGTCGGTAGATTTCTATCCCCGCTTCGTAGAGCTACCCGTCAAAGGCGTAGGGCTGGATTTTGTATCCAGCGAGGGCAATAAAAAGGCCTTTTTCCAGTATGGCTTTCCAGAGGATAAGGTGCTGATTGCAGGTATTATTGATGGGCGCAACATATGGTGCGCCGACCTCTTACAGAAAGCCAAGGAAGCCGAAACCTTAGCCCAGCGGGTGGGTACACTGTGGCTGGCGCCCAGCGCGCCCCTATCCCTCCTTCCCCTCACAAAGGCCCCTGAGACGAAAATGCCGCGCGCCGTTTGGGAGCGGCTTAGCTTTGCCCGGGAAAAGCTGGAGGAGCTTCGGCTCCTGGCAGGCTACTTGCGCGGGGAAGAAGCGGCTAAAGCGGCGGCAGAAGCCAGCGCAGCCCTATGGCTTAAAGGGCCCTTAGCCATCCACCCCCCTACCCAAGCCCGACTTCAGGCGCTTAGAGAAGAAGATTTCCAACGCCCTCTCCCTTATGCCGCTCGTGCGCCACTCCAGCAGGAAAGGCTTAAGCTGCCCCTTTTCCCCACTACTACTATCGGCTCTTTCCCTCAGACAGAAGACCTACGCGCCTTGCGCAAAGCCTACCGCGAAGGCAAAGTCTCCAAAGAAGCCTACGAGGCCCAAATACGCGCCAAAATCGCTGAAGTAATCGCCTATCAAGAGAAGCTTGGTCTAGATGTCCTTGTGCATGGCGAGTTTGAGCGAAGTGATATGGTAGAATTTTTTGCTGAGAAGCTGGAGGGTTTTGCTATCACTGAGCATGGCTGGGTACTCTCGTATGGCTCGCGCGTCTATAGGACGCCTATCATATATGGCGACGTATGGCGGCCTGCGCCCATGACCGTAGCCGAAATCACCTACGCCCAATCCCTTACCTCCAAGCCTGTAAAAGGCATGCTTACGGGCCCCGTTACACTTCTAAATTGGAGCTATGCCCCACCGCACAAATCCCGAGAAAAAGTAGCCTACGAAATTGCGCTAGCCATTCAAGATGAAGTGCGGGATTTAGAGGCCGCAGGGATTCGGGTTATTCAAATAGACGAGCCGGCTTTTCGGGAGGGTGCGCCGCTCAAGCGCCGCGATTGGCCGGACTACTTCCGCTGGGCCGTGCGGGCTTTCCGCCTGGCGGCGCGGGCCCAACCCACTACCCAGATTCACTCGCACATGTGCTATTCGGAATTTGAATCTATCCTCCCCTACATATGGGAGATGGACTTTGATGTAATCTCTATTGAGGCCTCGCGCAGCAAAGGGACCTTAGTTCAGGAGTTTCGGCGTTTTCCGCAGTGGGATCGGCCAATTGGGCTAGGCGTATATGATATTCACTCGCCAGCTATTCCTTCGGAAGAGAGTATTCTAAAGGTTATTGAGGCGGCGCGGGCTGTGCTGCCCGACGCTCTTATATGGGTCAATCCAGACTGCGGCCTCAAGACGCGGCGCTGGGAAGAGGTAACCTCGGCGCTTACCCATATGGTATCGGCCGCCCAAAAAGCCCGGGCCTCGGTAACTACACCGCCGAACGCCTAAGGCGCTGGGATATGCGGGGCATGCTCCTTTGGGCGTGGGGGCTAGCGCTAGCTCAACCCGCTGAAGTACTTGGGTATGACCTCTGGCTAGACTCCCTCTCCTTGCCAGACCGTTTCTGGCAGTGGCGGGGTGGGGTAATTTTTCGGCCCAATACCGCTACACGGCTCAGCCTACGGCTAAGTGGCTATCAAATAGACTCAGTAGTATGGCGGCACAGACGGCTCAGCTTCCGCCACCAGGACAGCCTATTGGAAATTAGTCTGATAAATAGCGGCCAAACCCCCGAAACCCTCTATGTCTTCTACCACGGCAGCGGCGTCCAGGACCCTCGGGGCTTTGGCGGGGTTCTTTGGGGAAATACCTACGTCTTCAACATAGGCGTCTCCCTCAATCTTATCCCTCACAGCTTTGGGCGGGCGTGGCATCCCTGTGTAGATAGTTTCGGCCATAAGGCTACCTATGCCTTTCACTTGCGCGTCCCTACGGGCCTAGTGGCTACGGCGAATGGCCTCTTAGATAGCATTAGCCCTGCTGGCCCAGGCTGGCAGTGGTGGCACTGGCGAATGGATAGACCTATACCTGCCTATACAGCCGGCGTAGCTATCGGCCCTTATGCAGCCGTGCGCGACACTCTAGTGCGTCAGCCAGGCGACAGCTTGCCCATCGTCTATTGGATACCCCCTGACCAGGCTGGACAGGTTGCCTCTTCTTTTGCGCGCCTCAAGAACGTACTGGCAAATTGGGAAAGCCGCTTCGGCCGTTTTCCCTACGCTAAAGTAGGCTATGTAGCCACCCCCTTCGCCAGCGGGGCTATGGAACACGCTACCAACATCGTCTACCCCGCCCTTGCGCTAGATGGGACCTCCCGCTACGACTGGCTGTGGGCGCATGAGTTGGCGCATGAGTGGTTTGGAAATGCCGTTACAGGCGGACTGGAAAGCCAGATTTTCCTCAAAGAAGGCTTTGCCAGTTATGCCGAGGCTCTCTACTATGAGCAGTTTGAGGGACCAAGTCGCTATGCGGCCTACATACAGGGTTTTCTGGAGCCTACCTTGCGCCTACTGAAGTGGGAAGAGGGGCTCTTTCCAATTGCCAGTACGCCCCCTGAACATACCTATGGTATCGCTACCTACCGAAAGGGCCCTACTGTCGTTCATACGCTACGCTACCAGATGGGGGATGAGCTATTTTTCCAAGGTCTGCGCGCGTACTACGCCCGCTACCAGCACCGCACGGTTACTCTGGATAGTCTCCGAATGGCCCTGGAAAACGCTACAGGCCTATCTTTGGAGGCCTTTTTTGCCGACTGGCTCGGTCAGCCTGGGGAGGTACATTTTCGCTTGGATTCCTTTGGGGTGGCAGAGGGGGATAGTGTGTGGCTAGCCTGGCGTATCCTCCTGCGGGATAAGCCCAGCTACCGCACGCCCACGCGTCTAGCCGTGCTCTTGCGCCGAGGCAATCAGGAAATTCGTACCAGTTTCTTTACGGACGGGACGCTCAGGGGACGAACAAAGGTGTTTTGTCCTTTCCTCCCTGAGTATGTAGTACTCAATCCGAATGGCGAAGTGGCGGAGGCCACCACCCACGCTACGGTATGGGTGCGGGCTAACCGTAATACCAGCGCCCCAGCTACTTACCTTACCCTACGCGCTACCGGCCTAGCCCCAGAAGATTCGGTCTGGGTGCATGTAGCGCTTGGCTGGGTAGGTGCACCCGACCGAGGGAATTCCTCTCTATCGCCGAGCCGCTACCACCGATTAGAAGGCCGCTGGGATAAAACGATCGCCCTGCGCGGCACTTTCACTTACAACGGCTCAGATGTAGGGACGGGAGCCTACTTAGACTATCCTTGGCTGAACTTTAGCGAGGATTCTTTAGCCCTGTACTGGCGACCGCGGGCGGGCGAGCCTTGGCAGGAATGGCCTTCCTATACGGTAGATCCGGGCAATGATGTGCGGGATGGACGCGGACGGATCCTAGCGGATTCCCTCTTGCCGGGCGAGTATGCCTTAGGCCCTAAAGGGGCGCTCCCTACAACCCTTCCTGCCCTTCTTACCCCGGCGGGCCCTCTCTGGACGGTCGTAGCCGAAGCCGGCGTCCTTCACCTCCACAATCATAGCGAGGAAAAAGGCCGCTTCGCCGTGTATGACCTCCTCGGTCGCAAATACGGCGAAGGGGAAGCGCAGCCCGGCGAAAAGGTTACCTTTTCTCTAATGCCCGGTTTATATTTGGTGCAGACGCCTGCAGGCACCTACCGCCAGCTCGTTTGGCCATAATTTTTACTACCTTTGCTGCCGCTGTGAAAGCTCTACCATTTTACCAAACGCCCATGGTACCGCCGCATCAGCATACCCGTGACTGGTTTCTCGTAGATGTGGCGGGGCAGCCCTTAGGCCGCGCGGCTAGTCGCATCGCTTGGCTTCTGCGCGGGAAGTACAAGCCCACCTTTGCGCCTCAGTGGAACTTAGGTGCTGCCGTAGTGGTAATCAATGCGGCTCAGATTCGGCTTACGGGTAAAAAGGCCTTTCAGAAAACCTATATTCGCCACACAGGCTATCCGGGTGGCCAAAAGTTTATTCCCCTTCACCGTATGAGTCCCGAGGCAGTTATTCGGCATGCCGTGAAGGGCATGCTGCCTAAGAATCGCCTGCAAGATCGTATGTTGCGTAATCTTTTTATTTATGCCGGGCCGCATCACCCTCACACGGCTCAGCAACCCAAACCTATAGCCCTATGAATCCGGCCCTGGTGAATTATATCCACACGGTGGGGCGGCGTAAGACGGCTGTGGTACGCCTTTACCTACGACCAGGTAGTGGTATCTTTCAGGTCAACCGGCGTCCTTGGAAGGAATACTTTCCCTCGGAAATTTACCAGCTGGAAATTCAGAAGCCTTTTGAGGTTTTAGGTTTGTCTATGGCGCGCTACGACCTGATTGTATACGCGAATGGCGGTGGCATTAAGGGCCAAGCGGAAGCCTTGCGTTTGGCCATTGCGCGCGCCTTAGTGGAGGAGGATGAAGCGCGCCGCCCCTTTCTGCGAAAGGCGGGCCTCCTTACCGTAGATGCGCGCCAGGTAGAACGCAAGCACTACGGCCACAAAAAAGCCCGACGCAGCTTCCAATTCTCTAAGCGCTAATATGGTTATCCCGACGATTGAACAGCTTCTGGAAGCGCGCGTGCATCTGGGGCACCTGCGCAGCCGCTGGAATCCCCGCATGCGGCCCTACATCTTTATGGAAAAAGACAAAATCCACCTTATTGATGTAGTCAAGACGCAGCGCCTTCTGGAAGAAGCCGCTAAAGCCGTTCGTGAAATCGCTCGGCAAGGCCGCTCCATCCTCTATGTAGGCACGAAAAAGCAGGCGCGCGAAATTGTGCGCGAAATGGCGGAATCCGTAGGCATGCCCTACGTCACCGAACGCTGGCTGGGTGGCATGCTTACCAACTACAAAACCATCCGCCGCTCCCTCATGAAAATGGAGTCCATAGACCGAATGATACGGGACGGAACATTTGAAAAAATCTCCAAAAAGGAGCGCCTCCAAAAGCTACGCGAGCGGGAAAAGCTGGAGCGGTTTTTAGGTGGGATTGCGCGCATGCAGCACTTCCCACCGGCGCTTTTATATGTGGTGGATATTGTAGAAGAAGCTATAGCCGTGGCTGAAGCCCAGCGCTTGAATATTCCCATCATTGCGATGGTGGATACCAATGCCGATCCTACTCAAGTTACCTTCCCCATTCCGTCTAACGACGACTCTACGCGGTCTATTGAGCTGATAACGGGCACGATTACGGCGGCTATCCGAGAAGGGCTAGAGGCCGCTAGGGCCGAATCCATTGCCCAGGAAAAAGCCGATTAGGGTTGAGCCGGGGACTGCGCGTCAAGGTACGGCCTGCTTTACCCGCAGGCTTCCGGGATTTTGGCCCAGCCGAAGTGCGCCTGCGCCGCCACGTGCTCCACACCCTGCAAACGCTCTTTGAGCTATATGGCTACGAGCCCCTGGAAACCCCAGCCGTAGAGCTCCTTACCGTGCTTACAGGCAAATACGGCGATGAAGGGGATAAGCTTCTTTTTCGGATTCTGAATTCAGGGGATTTTTTAGCTGAGGTACCTGAGGAAGCCCGCACAAGTAGCGACCGCCTGCTGCCCTATATCACGGAGAAGGCCCTCCGCTATGACCTTACGGTACCTATGGCACGCTGGGTAGCTCAGCACGCCGGTGAGCTTACGTTTCCCTTCAAGCGCTATCAAATGCAGCCCGTATGGCGCGCCGATCGGCCCCAGCGCGGCCGCTTTCGGGAATTCTACCAGTGTGATGTGGATATAGTCGGCGGAGAAGGGCCTATGGCGCTTTTTGAAATGGTAGAACTCGCCCGCGCCGTACTAAATGCGCTGGACCTTGAGGGCGCTATCTTTCATTTGAACCACCGCGGGCTTTTGGAGCATGCGGCGGCAGCTATCCGCTGGCCTAAAGAGCGCTTTAGTGATTTCTGCACCCTGTTAGACAAAGCCGACAAAATCGGTTGGGAAGTCGTAGAGGGGCTTTTTCAGGAGCTAGGCTATAAGTTGCCTCAATGGCTCAAGCCAGAAAAAGGCCTTTCCCCCACTTTGATTCAAGAAATGCAAGCCATACCCACTTTAGCCGAGGATTTACCCGTTGTGCAAGAACTTCTAAGTACCTCAGACGTTAGGCTGCAAGTGCAGTGGGATCCTACCCTGGCGCGCGGGCTGGACTACTATACTGGCTATATTTATGAGATTCGCCTGCCTAAAAGCGGTGTGGGCAGTATAGCGGCGGGGGGCGCCTACGCCAGCCTGGTGAGCGATTTTGGTGGGCCAGCACTTCCGGCTATTGGCCTTTCATTTGGGATAGAGCGGCTCTTTGTAATTATAGAAGGGCGTTTGGCGGTGCCTACTCCTCCCCCACCCATTTTAGTAGCCTGGATTGATGCGTCTCCGGGGTATGTTCAACGGATTGTGCGGACGCTTCATGAGGCGAAGCTGGCGGCTTTTGCCTACCCGGCACCCCGTAAGCTGAGTCGTCAGCTAGAGTATGCCCAGCGGCGCGGCTTAGAATGGGTAGTGATTGCTGGCGCGGCGGAAGAGGCCAGTCAGACAGTGCAGTTGCGCCACCTTCCCCGGCATGTTCAAACTACCCTCCCCTTGCATGCGCTGGCTTCTGCTTGTCGGCAGTAGTTTGCTAATAAGCTGCACCCATCGCCTACCCGAGCTAGAAGAAATACAGGAAATTCGGGAAGAGCTCCAAAAAAATCTTCGCAATTATGGGCCAAAGAGCAATAATTTTATGAATTCGGCGCTACGCCTCGTGCGAGCGGAAGCGGCCTTTGTACGCAAATATCCCAATCACCGCGAGGTACCCCGATTTCTGCTGGAAATGGCCCAGATTGAGGCGACCTACTTCGGAGATGTGAGGCGAGCGGTGGAACTGCTGCGACAGATAGATGAACGCTTTAGGCAGCGCTCACCGATAGCGCCACAGGCGCTTTTCTATGAGGCTTTTCTGTACGAAACGATGCTGGCAGACACAGGAACAGCTCGGATGCGGTACGAGGCGTTTCTCCGGTACTACCCGCAGCATGAGCTGGCGTCGGATGCACGGCGGAGCTTAGAGTATTTGGGACAGCCGCCGGCGGAGATTTTACAGCGGTTTAGGCCATAAGTGGTTGGGACGATGGAAGGGGTATGGGGTTGGTGGGGTGGCAGCCGCCTATGGCGGCTG
>JANXCX010000023.1 GCA_025059535.1 Bacteroidia bacterium | reverse complement strand
CCTTGGTCCCATAGAGAAGGGGGAGCGACGCTGGTTATTTCTGATTACCGAGCTTGTACCTGATCAGGTCAGACCTTTTGAAAGCGTAAGAGAGGTGTGCCTACAAAATGCTACGCAGCAGAAAAGGTTAGAGCTTCTTCGTCAAGAGGAAGAGGAAGCTATGAAACAATACCCCATCATTTTATCACCCTCCTGGGGGCAGGGAAAGTAGCTTTTTATGGAACCTAACTTCAAAAGGCAGCCCCAGATCCTAAGGCGTGTATTAGGGCTATTTGATCCACTGCTGCTGGCTGAGTATATTTTGCTCAATTTTCTCCTCGGCAAATCGCATGCCAGCATACTCAAAGGCATAGAGAGCTAAGAGTAAAGGATGATGCCAGGCCAACTTTCCACGGGTTAGGCGGAAAGCAAAGTTGGAGATAATATAGAGAAACCATGCGAAGTATCCCATGATCAGTCCATACTTAGAGCTAAGTATTTTGTCTAAAAAGGGAGAATCAGTCAAAGTCTTATATCCTCTATTCGGAGGCTTGCCCATTTGCTCCCACAAGATTCTTCTCGCATAACCCTCTATGAATCTTCTATGAAAAGCTATTTTCGGCGTAAGTGGCTGACGTTCACGCGCTATAAACCGAATTCCTCCAATAAAGAAAAGGCGCCCCCCTTCTTGTAAAAGTCTATGAGACAGTTCTGTATCTTCGCCTGAGATATATAGGCCCACGCCGTGCCAGTGCTGAGGCGGCAGTTCACGGAATCCGCCTACCGAAAAAAAAAAGCTACGAGACATCGCCATTGCCCCAGAGCATAGAAAGCTAGCGGGAATGGAATGAGGGGTGTAAAAGTGCCATTTAGTATATTCGCTCAAAAAGAAATGACCAATTAGAGTCTTTCGGAGTTGTTCCATATAACTTGGATCGTACAAAAGCTGATTTACGGTTATTCCAAGGGCTGATCTTGGGCCAAGTCGTCTAAATTCCTCCACTATTACTGCTAAAGCGCCCTCGGAAGGGAAAGTATCATCATCCAAAAACAGTAAGTAGTCTCCTTTGGCCAAAAGAGCTCCGGTATTCCTTGCACCTGCGGCCCCACGGTAGCGCTGGTTTGAAGTTACGGTAATTTGCACCCCATTTATCTCAGAAGGGAAACTAAAGGGCTCACCTCCATCTACCACGGCGATAACCTCATAGCTGCTGGGCGGAAGGCCCATGTCAAAGGTACTCAGATGCACCAGCAGGTCAGCTATAGTACTAGAGCCCGCTACGGTGGGAATAACTACACTTATAACCATAGGAAGGTAAAACTACACACACCAGCGGAAAAAGTGCTTGGGTCATTCTTCCTTGGCCCTTCTTGGAATAGGATGCCTTAGCTTAGCCCTCTTGGGAAAAGGCTCTCTGCGCATTAGATTATCTCTAGAAAGCGATTTAGAGCGGCTGCCCTGGTTAGATTCGGGCCCACTTTTTTTGAAGGAGTATTAGGACGGGAAAAACTACCAGAACTAGCTGCCTGACTGGAGAGTATGGGAGAGAAATCAGCGCCCAGGAGAGTTTTTAGCCCTAACATAACTTCAAACATAACTTCGCAAGCACCTTGAGTGAAAAACAATTTTCGACCCAGGCGCGCCGCTTAGGTGTAAAGCTATGACCTACACTTCGACCAAAAGCCAGTACCCCGCCTATTAGCACTTAGCAGGTAGTAAATATACTACCTTTGCTTTTGTGCGCCGGCGTCTTCGGCGTCTTGGGCTTCTTGTCTTAGGGTTGATTGGAGGGATTGTGCTGGTGGTAGTTATAGTATTAGGGCATGTTATAGGGCATGTTACAATTGAGGTAATTAGGCTAACCGCCTCCTCCTATCAAGAGCCTTACGAACCTGTGGAGAGAACTCAACTACCTGCCAGGCTTCTACGTTCTGTGCCTTTCTCGCCTCCTGTACCTCTTGCTGTGCGGCTTCGCCTGCCAGCCTCTGCCAGAGTCCTACCGGTAGAAAGCCTTTCCACTCTCCGCCGGCTCCCGATTTCCTGCATACACCAGAAAGGCAAACTCCAAATAGAGGCGCACGTCCAACCTTTAGCCACTCGGGTACCCGTAGGTAAGATAGAGCTAGCCCAAGTGAATTTCGTCTCCTACCGTGTAACAGAGGATAAAGCGCTTCTCAAACTATGGTCTTGGCGAGGTCGGGAATTTGATAAGCTAACCGTAGGACGTGCAGGGGATATATGGGCTAGCCATTCGGAATGGATCATGCGTTGGGATGGCTCGCGCTTAGAAGAAATCCCCCTTCCTGAGGGTATAAGCAAGGGATTTGCTCCTACTCTCGTAGAAGATACCTGCGGGATTTGGGCTATATGGACGGATACAATACTTTTCTACGATGGGTTTTACTGGTATGGGAAAAAAGCTGCTCTACCGCTTACCCATATCCTGAAAGCACCTTCTGGGGGATTTTTAGGGGCGCCGGGTTGGGGCTCAAAAGTACTCTGGTATAGCTGCGATAGCCTTTATGCGCTGGAATTCGTGGGACTAACGGTTCTACCTGCTGGCTGGATACGCGGCCGCCTGATTGCCTTATGCGAGCACAATCAGAGCCAAGGTCTCCTCCTATGGGAACCTCCCCACCTACGCCTTCTTCTTGCTGAGAGGGACTTATGGCGAGAGAGGAATTCTATTCGGATCGGGGAGGGGAGAGAAAAGGTAGTTTTCACCTCTGATAAAGGGACTTTTCTGTATGAGGAAGACGGGCTTTATTACGTAGGTCCGCCCCCTCCCTTAGAAGTGCAGAGCCTTGTGATTACCCGAGGTGACAGGATACTTGCGGCCAATCCTACTGCGAGAGCCTCCTTAGATCCATCAGGCAAATGGCACAAGGAGGTAGCCCCTACTATGCGCCGAAATCTATTTTGTCTAGGCCTCCATGGAGAGGCCTGGACGTTGAGAGAATTTGACGGCGAACGGCTTGTAGGGGTGCTGCACGACGGGCTGGCTGAACCCATATCCCTACCTTTCCAAGACCGTATTACAGCCTTTTATGGCGGGCCAGATACTCTCTGGGTCCTAACAGCCAGCGGACAGGTGTGGTTTAGTAATGGGTCGGTATGGAAAGGGTATAAGCTCCCCTACCCCATCTCTCAGGCGGACTTAAGCTGGGATGCGGCAGAACAGAGCCTGTGGATAACAGGGGCCCATCCGCTACTTCGCTGGCGCGCCGAAAGCTGGGAAATCTTTGGTATAGATAGCGTAGAAAGAGTACTCCGAGATACCCAAGGCACACTCTGGCTGCTGCGGTGCGGGAAGGTATATCGGGAGTCCAAGCCTGTAGAACTCCCCCTTCCCCCCGTACGCTACATTGGACAAGGGGAGGGCGAATTTATCTGGATCGTCACAGACTCGGCGGTGTATGGGCTTGCAAAGAATGGGCTTTGGGAGATAGACAAAGGAAGCTACTTTCCCCTAGGGACAGACTCTAAAGGGAGACTCTGGGCCGAGCCTAAAAGTGCAAAAGGTAAGAAAGTAATAGGGTGGAAAATACATTTTTTTCATAATACACCATACAAAGCAGAGCTTTTTTCTATAGGGCCAAACCAAGGCCTGCAAGGTACTTTATATGCCATTGGAGGAGGCGACACTCTCTGGTGGCAAGGCCAAGAAAGTAGATTAATCGGACTATGTGCCGCCCAGCTAAAAGAGGGCAAGGGAAAATTTTTAGCGGGTTTATTAACCTTCACTTATGATAAGCAAGCTACTTATAGCTATCTGTGGGTTCCATTCCCTGTCCAAAGGGTAGCAAGGGGCCACTGGCGAGGCCGAGGAGGTCTCTTCACCTTATCTTCTGAGGGCTTATACTTCCATCCGAAAGGCCAAATAAGCCCTTTGCTTCCTCCACGCTTGCGCGTGCGGTGGCGCGAGAATGTGCTGCCGATTATTTCAAAAATAGCGGCCAACTTGAAAAATGAAGTAGAGCTTGGCACTACGATTCCTTCCAGTCATGACAGGGATACTACCTTAGATTGGCGGGGCGGCTTTTTGGAACGTCGCGGGAAATGGCCCGATATAACCATGGTGCCTTTCACCATATCGTATTTTTCAAGAGACATTACTTTTACTTTTGCGCCGAGAGGTCTGCTTTTAGAGGCGCCGCAAGTGGAGTATCAGTACCGCCTGCTAGGCGAGAGTGCCCTGTGGAGCCGAATAAGTTCTGAGGGGAAGGCCTTTTTCTATCAGCTTTCGGAGGGAGATTACACCCTGGAAGTGCGGATGCGGTCTCAGGGTGGGACTTGGAGCGAGCCAGCTAGGTGGCGCTTCCGCGTATCGCCGCCACCTTGGCGCACGCTGGTAGCTTACGTGCTGTATGGGGTCCTAATAGTTGGAGGTGTAGTAGGGTACATTCGGTATCGCCTAGCGGCGCTGCGGCGCCGGGCCGCCGAGCTTCAAGCCGAAGTGGAGAAAGCCACAGTTACTATCCGCACTCAAAACGAAGCGCTTCAGGCCGCCAACGCCGAACTCACGGCCCAGCGCGACCTCATAGAGGCGCAGCGTCAGGACTTGATTGATAGCCTCATGTATGCCCAACGGATTCAGCGGGCGCTTCTGCCCTCCACTGCCCTACTGAGCCGAGTATTTCCTGAAAGCTTCGTGCTTTTTCTGCCGCGCGACATTGTGAGTGGCGATATGTACTGGTTCTATAGTCCGACCGGAGGGGATTCGGAGTTACTTTTTCTAGCGGCAGACTGCACGGGGCATGGGGTGCCCGGTGCATTTATGAGCCTTCTTACGCTGTCCCTTCTAGAGCGGTCTGCGAAGGAGGCTTTGGAAATGCCGCCAGGGGCTCTCTTAGACCTCCTCTCGGCTCAGATCATCCGCCTGCTTAACCCCGAAGCCAGCGAGGAGATTAAGGATGGTTTTGAAGGCGTCCTGTGCCGGTTTAGGCGGCGAGCGGGCCGATGGCTCATAGAATACGCCGCCGCGCGCCGATCATTTTGGCTAGTCCGGGAGAGGGAGATTATAGAGCTTTTCAAGGATCCTCTTCCCGTTGGCCTGAGCGAAATACCCGCCCTGCGCGGGAAGAGCTTCAATACCTACTCCATGGAGCTACAGGCCGGCGACTGGCTGTATTTTAGCACAGACGGCTTTACCGACCAGCTAGGGGGTCCTGAGGGGCGGCGCTTTGGTATCAAGCGTTTCCGTTCGCTCCTTCTGGAGGTATCCGCCCTGCCGGCTGACGCTCAGCGTACGCAGCTGCATCAAGCTTTTGAAGAATGGCGCGCCGTCCGAGATATAGCCCAGGTGGACGATGTGCTTCTAATTGGGCTAAGAGTACCTGAATGAAGCCCTTTATCGCATGATTACAAACGCCCCCCAGTAGTACGGGTGCGGATGCTTCTGCCGAAAAACCCTTAGCGTCCGATTGAAAACTTCATCCACCCCCTCCCGCCCCCTCCGCCGCAGCCAGCCCTGATAAAAGCTCACCATCAGCTCCCGAGTCGCCTCATCATCTATCTGCCAGAGCGTCGTGATAACCCGCTGCGCCCCCGCCTCCAAAAACGCCCGCTGAAGCCCATAAAGCCCCTCCCCCCGAACCTCCCCCAACCCCGTCTCACAGGCCGAAAGCACCACCAGCTCCGTCCCAATCAGATTGAGATTAGACGCCTCCTGCGCCATAAGCCGCCCATCATCCATACCCAACGGCGGAAATAAACTATCCCACACCGCCGCCTGCGCCAGCAAAAGCCCCCCTGCCAATAAAGGATTCCGCCCACCC
Organism: Bacteroidia bacterium; assembly: GCA_025059535.1. GTDB lineage: Bacteria > Bacteroidota > Bacteroidia > SpSt-205 > SpSt-205 > SpSt-205. Next base: position 496 of record JANXCX010000023.1, on the reverse strand, counting down.
CCCACAAAATACCCATGCGTCGCCACATGCAGCACCTGCGGCGATTGCAAACGCTTCACAAAGGCCTCCGTAGCCGCTTTGCCCACCACAGGCTTCTACCCCAAGAAGCTGCGCTACGCCCTTGGCCTCTACCTCAGCGCCAGGCAGCGGCGGAATACCCCCCTCAAACAGCCGATAGCTCCGTGTGCGCCCCGCAGAAAGCGTGTCAGGCACCGCCAAAAAGTCAGGATTGCCCAGCACCACCGGCGCCTTCGTCAGGAAACGCCTTCGCTGCAGAAGCAGCCGCCGACTACTGGCCACATACCGCACCTCATACCGATCCGCCACAAACCGCCGCCGCTGCGCATCATACAGCGTAGCCACATTCACCCGATAATACACCCCATCGGGCGAGAAATACACCACCTTCACCTTCGCAGGCAAGAGAGAGTCCAAAAAGCCCCACAACAGCCGATACGGCACCCCCGAAACTACCGAACCCGGCGAACGCAGAAAC
>JANXCX010000020.1 GCA_025059535.1 Bacteroidia bacterium | reverse complement strand
ATCCACCAGTTCCCACATTCAGCCATCTTAGCTCAGCGGTAGAGCAGCTGATTCGTAATCAGCAGGTCGGCGGTTCGAATCCGCCAGATGGCTCGTGCGGTGGGTCGGCGTAGCGGGGGTAGGAGGCCTCATACTTTACTTTTCCTGCACTTCGTCTGCCCCTTCCTCCGCTCAACCCGAATATGTGGGGGATGCTACCTGTACCCGCTGCCATGCCGATATAGCCCAGGCCTACACTCGCACATGGAAAGCTCACTCCTTTGGCCGTATCACCCCTAATCTGCCACGCATAGAAGATTTCAACCAGCCGCCCGTATATGACCCGCACCGCAATCTATATTATCAGCCACGCTGGGAGGATAGCGCTTTATATCTGTATGAGTATCGCCTCAAAGCCACGGATACAATCTATCAGCGGCGCGAACGGCTGGACTATTTTATTGGCTCTGGACATCAGACGCGTTCTTACCTTATTTGGCGGAATGGATTTCTATATGAGGCGCCTCTTACCTGGTATGTACGCGTAGGAAAGTGGGCTCTCTCGCCAGGCTATGAAGGCGGGCGCAACACGCGGTTTGCGCGGGAGATTCAGCCCACCTGTTTAGAATGTCATGCAAGCGGTTGGCGGGCCGTGCCTTGGACCTACAATCGCTATGATACCTTAGGAGGTCCTATTGGGTGCGAGTCGTGCCACGGCCCAGGCAGCCAGCATGTACAGTTTCCCCATGACCCAGCCTACCACTGGTCTCAGTGGCCGCTTAGCCGCCAGATAGATGTATGCAGCGCTTGCCACTTAGAGGGCATAACGCTTACCAAGAAGTCTGGCTGGCGGCCTGGCTTGGCTTTAGCTGACTATCGGCTGGTGTTCCTTCCTATAAAGCCCGAGTGGGGACCTCAGGGCATCGCCGCCCACGCCGAACGCCTTTTTCTTTCCGCCTGCTACCAAAAAGGCAAGGTAACCTGTACGACCTGCCACGAGCCGCATCCTACCTCTCCACCTCCGCCCTATGAAAAGCGCTGCCAATCCTGCCACGGTCAAAAATGTCCTCATACCCACCATCCAACGAAGTCCTGTATTAGCTGCCACATGCCTACTGGCCCGACCTCAGATATTCCGCACACGCATTTTACGGACCATTATATCCGAGTCGTGCGGCCTGAGTCGGCTTTTGGTTCAGTTAGGGCAGTACCGATGTTGCGCTGCGCTATGGAGATCATGCCCGACTCCAGTTGGTTAGGCGAGGCTTATCTGCGCTGGTACAGCCAGCAATCTAATCACCCTGCGGCGCTTAGCCAGGCGCTGGAGCTTCTCAAGCGCCATCCGCGCGCCCAAGCCTTAGCCGAAGCCCTCCTTCTGGCGGGTCAGCCTGCCCAAGCTCTGCCCTGGGCCCAAAAAGCCCTTCAAGAAGATACTACCCTTTTCCGGTTAGAACTTTATGCGTATCTTCTGGAGATGACCGGCCAGCCCGAAAAAGCCCTAAAAGTTTGGGAACTCCTACGCCAAAAAGCGCCGGCGTATCCAGAGGCGGATTTTCGCGCCACACTCCTGGCCTATCAGTTGGGTCGTCTAAATTCAGCGCAGACTTATACCGTCCTAGCGCGTCTCACCCGTATCCAGCCTTGGAACGCCCAGTTCCAGTATAATGCCGCTATCTTAGCGGCGCAAATGGGGGAGTATGCTCAAGCAAAAGCTCACTTGAAAGCCGCCCTTGCCTACGAGCCCGACTACCCCCAAGCCCGTGAGGCCTACCAGCGCCTAACGCAGCAATGAAAGCCGAATTTTATTAAATTGCACGCATGAAGGTGCCCTCCGTCGCGGCTGAAGCAGAAGGCTTATCCTTGGAAGTACCAGAGAGCGTACGTCAAGTGCAAGAGATTTGCCGCAGCTTTGCCCAGCAATACCTTCGGCCTCAGGTACGGCTACTGGATGAGACCCAAACTTTCCCCAAAGACCTTCTTCAGGAAGCCGGCAAGTTGGGGCTTATGGGAATTTTCATTCCGCAAGAGTATGGGGGAGCTGGATTAGGCTATTATGAGTATGTAGCGGCCATCATAGAGCTAGCTAAGGTAGATGGGGCTTTTGCCCTTTCCGTAGCTGCGCATAATTCGCTCTGTACGGGGCACATTTACTACCATGGGACGCCTGAGCAAAAAGCCAAGTATCTCCCTAAGCTAGCCACTGGGGAATGGCTGGGCGCCTGGGCCCTCACCGAACCCAATACGGGCTCCGATGCCTCTAACATGGATACCATAGCAATCCCCGAAGGTCACGGCTGGCGCCTCAGCGGCCAAAAGAACTTTATCACCCATGCCATCTCCGCTGAGGTATACGTGGTAGTGGCTCGTACGGGCGAGCGCCGCACCTCGCGTAATGCTACCGCTTTTATCCTAGAAAAAGGTACGCCTGGCCTTACGCCTGGCAAAAAAGAGGACAAATTAGGCATGCGCGCCAGCGAAACCGCCTGGCTCGGCTTAGATAATGTGTGGGTACCCGATAGCCAGCGGATTGGGCCCGTGGGGGAAGGCTTTCATCAAGCGATGCAGGTACTTGACGGCGGGCGTATTTCTATTGGGGCCCTCGCCATAGGCATAGCGCGCGGAGCTTATGAAGCTGCGCTCGCTTACGCTCAAACTCGCCACCAATTTGGCCGGCCGCTCATAGAACATCAGGCGATCGCCTTCAAACTGGCTGACATGGCGATGGAGTTAGCCGCCGCCGAAGCGCTTGTATATCAAGCCGCCTACCTCAAAAACCGAGGCCAGCCCGTGACCCGCCACGCCGCCATGGCCAAATACTATGCCAGCGAAATCGGCGTCAAAATCTGCAACGAAGCCCTCCAAATCTTTGGAGGCTACGGCTACATCAAGGATTATCCCGTAGAGAAATTCTATCGTGATATCAAGCTCTGCACCATAGGTGAAGGTACTTCTGAAATCCAGCAGCTCGTAATAGCGCGCGACCTCCTGCGCCCCTTTGGCCTATAACGGTAGGGCACCCAAGAGCAATTTGGATTTCCGATAAAAATTTTGTAATATATTTACATGGAGAGGAAAGCCAGTATTCCTCTCCTGCTGGGCTGCAAGTCGCAACCTTGGAGTGGGGTCGAGCGTATTAATGCCCAAATGCGCCGACTACTTTGCCTACTACTCAGCTGGGCTCCACTACACGCAGAGGGCACACGCCAACTTATGAATAGCAATTGCGCCAATCATGGCTATATTCAGATTTGGGATAATAACGATGCCCTCCGTAACTTCGCCACCTATGACTGCCCTGAATATGCTCGCCTTTATATCCGGGTAGTAGAAGGGGAGCGTATCTATATGGGCTTTCATCTAAACGATGGCAATGATGGTAATCCCACCATAGTAGGGGATGTTTGGATGCGCTTGCGTGCGCCGGATGGGAGCATCGTCATAGGGCCTATCCGTCTCCACAGCGGCATGGGTGCAGGCTGGATCACTACTTGCGCTCAAGCTATGGCAGGTCCTCTACCGCTGGCCCCTGGGGGATACGATCCTTTGATTTACCAGGTACCTGCTGGCGTTAGCGGAAACTACTATATTGAATTTGCCATCAATAATGACCCGACCATTCGGCAGAAGCGTGTATTTCGGTGGTTTGATATCACCGTAGCACGGTGGAATGGTACTACATGGGTGCCTCGCCCGGGTCGGTTGTGGAGTCGTAAGTGGGACATGACTACACGCGGTGGAAACAACCCCTTTGTAGCCACACTCTTCACCTATTCGCCTGACTCGGTAGTTACCGGTTTTGCCTTCAATGGTATGCGCCCCTATGGCTTTGAAGTAAGCTGTAATTCCTTCGGCGCCACGAATGTCGGGGCACCTGAGCAGCGCCGCCGCTCTAACTACCGGCAAAGTATCATCAATGCCGGCGGCATACCCGCTATGCCGGAATACCCCGTCTTTCTCAATGACCCCGACCCCGAGCTTTTCCCTACGGGTATAGTAGCCAGTGTGGACTCCTTCTCCGTAGTGCCTTGCACTGAAAGTAGCTATTGCCTATACGTCTCCCTTTCAAAGCCTGGACAGGTTTCTGTTCGGCTCAATTTCTCCGGAGGTAGGCCGCCGCGTACTTTCCTTCAGCCGCTTAATGCAGGGCCTAACTGCATCCCGTGGGATGGACGCGACGGGGCAGGTAACCCCGTACCTAATGGCACAGTGGTAACAGCTCAATTAGATTTTTTCACGGGATTAACTCACCTACCCCTGGTAGATGTAGAGCATCATACGAGCGGCTTCCGGGTATTTCTTGTGCGCCCCACTACACGCCCGAATGGCACACCTCTACCTGACCCGCGCGTATACTGGGATGATATCCTGCTTAACGACCCAGGCAACTCCCTGGATGGCGTACAGAACCTTACCGGCTGCCAACCCACCCCCGCCATGGGCTGCCACCGCTGGCAAAATAGAGGTACAAACAACGCTAATCCCGAAGTCATCAATACCTGGTGGTACACGAATGCCGAGCAGCATACCTTCATTCTAAATGTAGACCCCACGCGCTGGCGAGTGTTTGCGCATATTCTGAATTGCGGCGGGCCAAATGGAGTTGAAGTACAGCTGCGCTTCTGGCATGAGATTCCTATTCCTTCCGTCTCATGGAATGTCACCACTAATCCGCCTGGGCTTTTGGGAAACCCTTCTCCGCCTCAAATAGACCTTTCGGACCCAGAATGGGTAGTTATGACTATCTATTACCCCACTCGGCAAAATCATCCCAATGCCGTAATCACCCTCCAAGTCTCGGCCAGTTCATCCCGCTATCCCTACTGCCGAGATGAGGAAGTCCTATCCTGCACAGTACTGCCGGTAGTATGGGCTATTCCTCTGAAAGGACGTGCCTTCTCCGAGTACAACGAGCTAGAGTGGGCCACTGCTAATGAAATAGGCGTACACGGGTTCTGGATAGAGCGCCGAACTGGCGAAGGACCTTTTGAGCCCGTTCGGTATGTCTTAGCCCAAGGGGGCCCAGCGCATTACACGGCGCGCGATGAGGCCCCTCCGCCAGCAAGCCGCTGGTTTTACCGACTCCGTGTAGATGAGCCTGGCGCAGCCCCCCGGTACTCTAATACTATTGAACTCTTAGCTACGACAGCAAAGCCGCAGCTAAATTACAATCCTGCAAGCCAGACCCTTACGGTATGGCTACCTGAGGAAGGTTCAGTACCGCTGGAAGTTTTCTCAGTGGCGGGTCAGCTTGTATGGCAGGGCGTAGTGCACAGGGGTACCTACATTCTGCCCCTAACCTCAGGGGTTTACATAGCCCGTTTAGGGGGTAGCACGATTCGCCTGTTTGTACCCTAACTTAGGGACCTTCGCGTAGGAGCTCTTCCAGAAGTTCTACCGCCTTCGCCGGACGGCTTAGGTAATAAGTACGGACGGCATTCCAGCGGGCCGTGTCCAAGTGGTATTTGCTTAGCACCTGATGTGTATAAAGGGCTAAAAGGCTATCGGCTACGGCTGGCGGTAGGGCTTGATGGAGAAGGGCGGCACGATAGGCGTAGAGCTCCTTGAGCACCAGCCTAAGGGTATCGGGGGCAACAGGAGACGGCTCACTGCGGCGCAGACAACTGGTCAGAAAGGGCAGCCACAGCCAAAATCTCCTCCACATAACCTCTATCATTAGAGAGGCGCGGTACTTTATTCTGACCGCCTAAGCGGCCTTTTTGCTTTAGCCAGCGGTGAAAAGTATCTGGCGGCAGTACTACAAGCTGAGGCGGACCTAAGGCTAAATCCTTCTCCCGCTTGGCATCGTAATCGGAATTGAGCTGGCGTAGAGTTTGGTCTAAAACCTCGGTGAATTGCTCTAGGCTACTGGGAGGCTGAATGAATTCTATGAGCCACTGATGGGCGCCCCTTTGACCCGCCTCTAAGTAAATGGGCGCTACGGTGAAATCTCTAACTGTAGCTTGAGTAGCCGCACAGGCGGCCTCTACGGCTTTTTCGGCTTGCTCTACCATGACTTCTTCGCCAAACGCATTGATGTAGTGGCGCGTACGACCTACTATGTAGAGGCGATAGGGATTAGTACTGACGAACCGCACGGTGTCCCCAATAAGGTAGCGCCACAGGCCTCCCGCCGTCGTAATGACTAGCGCATACGTTTCGCCCGGTTGTACCGCCCAGAGGGGTATGGCGCGTCGCACCCCAGCCTCCCAATCCTTGTAAGGAATAAACTCATAGAACACCGCATGATCCGTCATAAGTAGCATCGCCTTGCTTTCCACCGTATCCTGAAAGGCAAAAAAGCCCTCTGAAGCGTTGTATATCTCTATATAGCGCACATACGAAGCGGGGAGGTACTGGGCAAAGAGCTTTTCGTAGGGCGTGAAACTCACAGCCCCGTGGAAAAAGACCTCAAAGCGTGGAAATACTTCCAGTATGTGAGCGGCGCGCGTGCGGCGCAGAATCTCGTCAAAAAGTACTACGGTCCAAGTCGGCACTCCTGCCACACCTACGATGGATTGAGGGATTTGGAGAAGGGCTTCGGCCATGCGATGCACCTTCTCTTCCCAAGAAGGCAGGAGGGCTATTTCCAAGCTCGGCGCCCGAAAGTAGCGATAGAAAGCGGGCATATTGGCCAGAAGCACCGCACTTAGGTCGCCGTAGCGGGCATGCGGCCCTAAATGGCTTACGGTATGCGAGCCGCCAATACTTATGACCTTACCTTGAAGGAGCTGGGTTCGCCCTTGGTAGAGCGTTAGGTAGGTAGCGAAAAGCTGACGCGCCGCTCGGAAGTGGTTCTCGTGCAGGCTCATGGGCGGGATAGGAATAAACTTACTGCGGTCGTTTGTGGTGCCAGAGGAGCGGGCAAACCAGCGCACCTGCCCCGGCCAGAGCACATCGGCTTCCCCCCGAAGGGCCCGCTCTATCCACGGGTACAGCTCCTCATAGGTGTGAATCGGTACGCGCGCCGAAAACGCCTCATAGCTAAGATCAGAGGTAATACCTACCACTTGGCCGTAGCGTGTTTTACTACCTGCCTTTAGAAGGCGGCGAAACCAGCGGTGCTGAGCCGAGAGGGGATCCGCCCGACTATACGCCAAACGCCTATACGGCAGCCGCAAAAGCCCATACAAAGGCTCCAAGTAGAAAGGCGTCTTAGGAGGATGCGGGAACATAGGTGCAATATTTCTGTAGGTCTGAGAGGAATTCTTGAAAAATCTCTCGGCTATCGTGGGGGCCCGGCGCCGCTTCGGGATGATACTGAACCCCCCGAATGGGCAAATACCGATGGCTAAAGCCCTCCACCGTGTGATCGTTGAGATTTATATGCGTCAGTTGGAAGTCTGGGTGCTTTGAAAGAGCTTCCAAACTGATAGCGAAGCCGTGATTCTGGGAGGTAATAAAGAGGCGGCCCGTGCGCTGATCACGCACAGGATGATTGCTACCCCGATGGCCGAAGCGAAGCTTATACGTAGGAATGCCAGCGGCTAAGGCCAGCAGCTGATGCCCTAAACAGATGCCTAAAATGGGGTAGCCCCACTCCATAAGGGCCCGCGCCAGCTGAATCGCATAGGGCATAGCGGCGGGATCGCCCGGGCCGTTTGATAGGAGGAAACCCACCGGCTCAAAGGCCCGTAGCGCTTCCAAAGTGGTTGTAGCGGGAAATACGCCTACATAGGCGCCATATTCTACCAGCTGATGCAAAATGGCCTTCTTAACGCCGAAGTCAATTACAGCTACCCGTAGGGGGCCAGGCTCCCCAAGCGTATAGGGCTTGGGTGTAGTAACGCTGGAGGCTAATTCCAACCCTTCCATAGAGGGATGCTGCCGCAGATACGCCCAGTGCGCTGCCGAGGGAGGCTCAGTAGTGAGGAGCACATTTTGGGCGCCTTGTTGACGAATGCGTCGTACAAGGGCGCGTGTATCTACCCCGGCAATGACGGGAATTCCATGGACGCGCAGATACTCGGGTAGGCCTAAGGCCCGACCTGGCCGACTGAAAAAGTGGCTCAGCTGCCGTACCACCAAACCCCGAATCGCTGGCTGCTCCCACTGCCACTCCTCCGCCGTAGTGCCGTAATTCCCAATATGCGGCAGGGTCATAATCAAAATTTGCCCCCAATACGAAGGGTCGGTGAAAATTTCGGGATAGCCCGTAAGCGCCGTGTGGAATACGAGTTCGCCTACGACAGTGCCCTCCGCCCCAGCACTCCATCCTTCTATCTGCGTATTATCCCCAAAGAGTAAGTAGGCCTTTTTCATGTCCATTCGGGGTTGCGTGGCGGTACGGATTCAAAGGGCGGTAAAACCCCTTGGCGTAGGCTTTCCAATACTTTCTCCAGCTTTTCTGGCGTGAGGCTAAATACCATCCGCCGGCCCTCTATCTGAAGCACGGGTGGAGTATCGCAGGCCCCTAGGCATTCGGCTTCGCGAAACCAGAAAAGGCCGTCGGGTGTTACGCCCTCTGCGTTTAGCTCAAGATGGGTCTGGATATATGCCCATAGCTCGCGCCCGCCACATTCCCCACAGGTAAAGCAGGTGCACAGCTCTAAGAGCCACTTGCCTTTACGCTGGGGCAGATACATGGTATAGAAGCTTACGACGCCGGTTACATGGGCTAAGGGCAGCCCTAAAGTCTCCGCCACCAGTTCTAAGACGGGCGGGGAAAGTTCGCCAAATTTCTCCTGAGCCAGCCAGAGCACAGGCATTACGGCGCTTTGCCGCGTGGGGTAGCGCTGGCAAATCGCCTCTATCTGAGCCTGCTCTTCTGGCGAAAAGGTAGGCTTAGCCATCTTTACAAAGCTACATTTAGACGGCGGAATAAACCGCTACCTTTGTGGCATGCGGCTGGTGGTAGCGGGGACAATGGCTTTAGACACGATTGAGACGCCTTTTGGACGCGCCGAAGCCATAGTAGGCGGGGCGGCTACGTATATTGCCCTAGCGGCGCTACACTATGTAAAACCCGTTGGCATCGTGTCTATCGTGGGGACGGATTTTCCCTCGGAGATGCTTCAGCATTTAGCGGAGCGTGGGGCTGACCTCCAGGGCGTCGTACGCCACCTAAGTCGGCCCTCTTTTTTCTGGGCTGGCCGCTACCACGCCGATATGCAGACGCGCGACACCCTTGAGACGCGGCTAAACGTTCTGGAGGAGTTTCCCGAAACGATACCCCCCGCCTACCAGCAAGCCGACTTTCTTCTTTTGGGTAATTTAGATCCGCGCCTTCAGCGGCGTATCTATGCGCAGATCCAGCCCCGCCCACGCGTCGTGCTGATGGATACGATGAATTTCTGGATAGAACGGCGCCGCCCAGAATTGGAGGCAATGATAAGTCAGGTGGATATCCTTTCTATCAACGACGAGGAGGCGCGCCAGCTGGCAGGGGATTATTCTTTGCGGCGCTGTGCTCGCAGCATCCTCGCCCGCGGTCCCAAATACCTTCTTATCAAGAAAGGCGAGAATGGCGCCCTACTTTTTTCGCGCGAAGGCGAAACTTACTTTTTCCCAGCGTACCCGCTTGAGGAGGTGTTTGATCCAACAGGCGCAGGGGATACTTTCGCCGGCGCCCTAATGGGCTACTTAGCGGCTCAGGACACCCTAAACTTAGAAGTCCTCAAGGAAGCCGTAGTGCAGGGGATTGTCCTGGCGAGCTTTTGCGTGGAGCGCTTCGGTGTGGAGGCCCTACTTACGGTCAGTCCCGAGGAGATAGCGGAGCGCCGCCGAGCCCTTATTCAAATGAGCCACTTTATCCAAGTACCTGCACTCCCCTAAATCACTAAAAGCTCTACATCCAGCGATTCCATTTGGAGTAGTCGCGCTACCGTGTGATTGGTAAGGTGCTTGCCGTAGGTATAAACGCCGGTTTTGAGCATATGACCCGCCGCAATCATAGTACGAATGCTTCCATAGTCGCTGAGGCGCAGAAGGATAGGCAAAAGCACGTTGCTAAAGGCAATTGAAGCCGTGCGTGGCACGCGGGAAGGAATATTGGGTACGCAGTAGTGAATGACCCCATATTTAGAGAAGGTAGATAGGTCGTGGGTAGTCTGCATACTCGTCTCAATATTACCCCCTTGGTCTATGGCAACATCAATGATGACGCTACCCTCCATCATTTGGGCGACCATTTCGGCGGGTACGACGAGATGGGCGGGCGCACCCTTCCGGTAAAGGGCTCCAATCAAGACATCCGTCTGAGGCAAAAGCTCTCGCAGAAGGTCAGGTTGGATAAGGCCAGTAGCTATGGGATGGCCCAGGGCCGTACGAAGGCGCTGAAGCCGATATACTTCCTCATCCAGCACGGTTACGGCACAGCCGAAGCCTAAAGCCGCACGAGCCGCATGAAGTGCTACAGTACCAGCCCCTAAAATAAGCACGCGGGCAGGCGGGACGCCCGTAATCCCCCCCAGTAGCATGGCCCGCCCTTGTTGCGCTAAAAGCTCCGAAGCTATCTGAATCGCCGCATACCCCGCTATCTCGCTCATAATCCGCATAATCGGCAGGCTCCCATCTTTCGCCTGGAGGAACTCATACCCTATCGCCGTGATGCTTTTGTCAATAAGGGCTTGTATATACTCCTTGCGCAGCGTGCCCATGTGTACGGCCGAAAAAATAACCTGCTTATGCCTGAGGAACTGAATTTCATGAGGAGTAAGCGGGGTTATTTTTACGATGCATTCGGCGCGCTCAAAAATCTCCTCGGGATGATACACAATGGTAGCGCCGGCTTCGGCATAATCCCGATCGGAGAACGAGGCATACTCACCCGCTTTATGTTCAATAAGGACTTGAAAGCCGCGCGCCGTGAGGGTGCGTACGGCGGCAGGGATAAGGGGCACGCGCCGCTCTTGAAGCTGGCGTTCGCGCGGAATGCCAATAGTCCAACTGAAAGAAGGGCGCAGCAGGCGCGCCGTTTGAGGCTGCGGCTGGAGAGTGGCAGCCGATTGCGGCATAGCCCTACTCCACGCTCAGAATTTCCACTGTATAGGTAAGCGTATGCCCAGCTAAGGGGTGATTTGCATCTACCTCAATCGTTTCCTCATCCACATCCAGGACATATACCTGTAAGGTATCGCCCTCGGCGGTGGTAAGTAGAAGTACCTGCCCTGGCTGAATCGGCTCGGAAACATTTTCAAACTGCTTCCGACTAATGCGGAAAACCCAAGCGGGCTGGTAAGGCCCAAAAGCCTCTTCTGGCTTCAGCGTAAAAGTGCGCTTCTCGCCCGCCGCCATCGCCATAATCGCGGCCTCAAAAGCCGGCAGTACGTCACCCTGCCCTACTACAAATTCTACCGGCTCCGAACTGGCATACAAAATGCCCCCCTGCTCATCCTTAAGGGTATAATGCAGGCGCACATGAGAGCCTATACCTATGCGCATATAAGCTAAGGTACAAAAAAGAAACAGGCGGGAGCTCAACCCGAAGGGAGCTCAACCGCCTGGGCTTGCTTCGTGTGGGCGGCTACTCTGAGGCAAAGCAAATATCCCCAATTCTTCCCTGCGTGCCGCAAGGCCCAGACCTAAAGCGCAGGAGTTACCTCCTCAAGCGTCGTTTTATAAGGCTGAGAAGGATTTTGTTTTGGCTAGTGTGCGGGTACTCGTAGCCATGAGCGGCGGCGTGGATAGCAGTATGGCCGCCATTCTGCTCAAGCAAGCCGGCTATCAGGTAATAGGCCTGACCATGAAAACCTGGAGTTATGAAAGCGCTGATCTGCCTAAACGCAAAAACACTGGCTGCTGTAACCTGGATGATATCAACGATGCGCGTAGCGTCAGTGTCGCGTATGGTTTTCCGCATTATGTGCTGGATTTACGGGAGGAATTTGGGGAAGCGGTGATAGCCCAATTCGTAGAAGATTATCTAGCGGGGCGCACACCTAACCCCTGCATCCGCTGCAATACCTACATCAAGTGGGATGCCCTTCTGCGGCGCGCGCGCCAGCTTCACTGCGAACGGATAGCTACGGGCCATTATGCGCAAATAGGCTATGCGGAGGGTCGCTACTTTATTCGGCGCGCACAAGACCTCAGCAAAGACCAATCCTATGTTCTGTGGGGCCTTTCGCAAAGCGTTTTAGCGCAAACGATTTTCCCCCTCGGGCAGAAGTATAAAACCGAGGTGCGCGCCTTAGCGGCTCAGCTGCACCTCCATCGGTTGGCCCAGAAGAAAGACTCCTATGAGATATGCTTTATTCCAGAGGGGGATTATCGGGCTTTTTTGGCTCGGCGCGTGCCAGAACGACTGGCGGCGCTGCGCGACGGACCTATAGTTCATGTAGATGGGCGCGTAGTTGGTCGGCATAAGGGCTACCCTTTCTACACTATAGGTCAGCGGCGCGGCCTGCCGGCTTTGGGGACACCGCACTACGTCGTAGCCATTTACCCTGAGACCAACACCATCGTCATAGGTCCAGAGAGCTACCTTCAAAAGACCAGCCTGCGCCTGCGTGAGGTAGTTTGGCATAAGTACCCCAGCCTGCCCTACCAAGGCTACCCCGCTACGGTCAAAATACGGTATATGGACCCTGGCCATGAAGCCCAACTGTACAGCCATCCGGATGGAACGATTGAGGTAGTTTTTTACACGGGCGTACGAGCCATCACCCCTGGACAAGCGGGCGTGGCCTATGAGGGCGATGATGTGATCCTAGGTGGATGGATTGTTTAGCCGTAGGGGCGCTCGCCCCACGTGTAAATGCGGCGCACCCGGCGGCCTAAATGTACTAGAAGCTCGTAGGGTATCGTGCCGAGAGCCTGAGCCAGCTGGCGCAAGGGCTGCGTCGGTCCCCAAATTTCTACCCGATCCCCTACCTCCGCCATCTGGTCGGGCACGGCGGCCAAGAGAAGGTCCATGTTAAGAGGCGGTAGAATAGGGCAAGGCACTCCCCGCACAAATACCCTCCCCCCTTCGGCCGCCCACCGGCGCGGAAGCCCATCCCCATACCCTATCGCTACGGTCGCTACCTTGTAGCCCTCTGGCAGGCTGCTTTGGAAATCGTAGTTGAGCCAACGGCCGCTGGGGTAGCTCTGAAGGCGCAGCAGGGGCGCATAAAGCGCCGTAGCCTCCTCTAAACCTTCGCCTATCCCATAGAGTCCTATGCCCAGGCGCACCATATCGTAGGCGGCCACAGCACCTATATGAAGGATACCAGCGGTATTAAGCACATGGCCGAGCACCTCAGGAAAGACCTCCCGAAAAGCCCGATAAATCCCTTCAAATACCTCAAGCTGCTGGCGCGTAGCTTCCCGTTCAGGCTGATGGGCGGCGGCTAAATGCGTAAAGACGCCGCGCACTACCGCTCCATGGGCTTTGAGGTAAGCTAGAACTGCCTCCACCTCCTCTGGCAGAAAGCCCATGCGCCCCATGCCCGTATCAAACTCTACGTGGAGGGGTACAGCCCCAGCCCAATACCGCAGGAGGGGCCAGCTTCCTACGGCCGCCTCTAAGTTATACTCCCGATAGAGCGCGTAGGGCGCTTCGCCGGGGTAGAAGACCAATATAGGCGTTTGGATACCAGCCTGGCGGAGGCGGACCGCTTCGGGGGCATAGGCCACACCGATGTAATCTATGCCCTGCCGCGCCAGGAAGCTGGCCATAAGGATATCACCCCCACCATAGGCTTCGGCTTTTAGTACAGCCATGAGCCGCGTAGAAGAGGGAATGCGCTGCCGCAGCCGGGCAAGGTTACGGGCGACGCGCTCTAAATCCACATACAGCTCCGGGGCTGGCCCATAGCCACTCAGCCGAGCAAAAGCTTGCTCTAAAGCAAAGCGCCGGCTGCCTTTGAAGAGGATAGCCCCTTGCGCAGGCAAAACCGCTTGCCGTAAAAATTCCTCTACGCTGCTGTATCGTCGCCCCCATCCAAGCTGAGCAAAAATCGGTCCGATAAGATAGACCTGGTCCTCGGTGAATTCCTCGGCAAGCCGCTGAAGTACGGCCTTATGGGCCTCTACCGAAGGGGGGGAGAAGTCGGTAAGCACCACCACCTTGGGCTGAATTGGCAAAGACCGCAGCTCCTCAAGGGCTACACCAATAGAAGTAGGGTCAGCATGGTAAGTGTCGTTTAGCCAGAGCCGTCCGCTGGCGTCTTGAATCCACTGGAGGCGCTGAGGTAGCGCCGGCAGGGTAGCCAAGCGCTGCTGCAAGACCGAAGCTGGCACCCCCAGCAGATAGGCGGCCGAAGCCGCTAAAAGGGCGTTCTGCTGAAGCGCTGGATTAGAACTCGGTAGCTCTACCCAAAGGGGTGGCGCATCGGGCAAATGCCACCAGCCTTTGCCTTCGCGCCCACCCTCCCAGCGAAATTCTGCCTCCTCGGCAGGGCCTACCCGATAAACCACCACACTAGGAAGGTAGGCTTGTAAAACAGCCAGCGGTATGGCGTCTGGCGCTACGAGCCACACGCTACCCATAAAAAGGGTTAACTTCTCCTGAAGGACGGCGGCATACAAGGAGGCTTCCGCTTTGGCCGCATAGGTGGGCGTCAGGATGCCGTAAGTAGGCTGGAGTAACGCTTGAAGGCGCGCCATTTCAGCGGCAGTGGAGCTACCTGCCTCTACAATTCCGACCTCCGCCTCAGCGGGAAAGCTCAGAAGGCTCAAGGGTACGCCTAATTGGCTATTGAAGCTGCCAGGACTGCGCACTACCTTCCGATGGCCTTCAAGAAGGTAGGCTAGCCATTCTTTAGTCCAAGTTTTCCCTACCGAGCCAGCGATTCCTATGAGGGGGTAGGCGAGCTGCCGCCGCCAGGCTAAAGCCCAGAGGTGGAGGGCCCGCCAAGTATCAGGTACGAGGATATGCGGAAAAGGGGTGAATCTTTCGCTTAGGGCTATTTGGGCTCCCCGCCTAAAGGCCTCAGGTAGGTAGGTGTGCCCATCACGCTGCCCCCGCAGGGCCAGAAAAAGCGCACCCTGGCCGTACATGCGCCGGGTATCCCAGGCTACTGCGCGTACCTGTAGGCCCGACGCGCCATTTTGGAGCTCCCCACCCACGGCTTCTGCAACTGCCTCCGCCACCCAGACCCGCCCTAAGCCCACCATAGCACGTACATGTCATATAAAGCATGTGCCCATGCCGTAATCGCAAAACCCCGCAGAATATAAAGCCCACTCATAAATAGGCCAAAAAGAGCTCTGTACCAAAAGGCATAAGCCCTAAAAGGTTCATATAGGAAATGCGCCAGCGAGAAAAGAATAGCCGAGATACACCATACTACAGCTGTATGCAGGGCCGTAGCCTTAGTGGAGGAAAAGCCTGTAAGCAGAAGGCGCAACGCCTCTACTAAAAGCACCCGGAAGAAAAGTTCTTCATAAAAGCCGGCCCCCAGGCATTGAGCCAACCCAAGCCAGAAATCTTCGGACAAGAGCAGGCTGAGCTGGGCTGCTGGCGGCAGCACATGCGCCGTCAGAAGGGGAAGGAATTTGTACAATACCACAGCCCAAGCGGCCGCCTCCACCAGCATCACTAGAAATACCCACTCCGTAAGGGTGGAGGTATCCCGCCGAATGCCATACACATACGCCAGCCCTAAAAGTACTATTAGGAGCGAGACTACCCATTGATACGGCTTAGTCCATCCTAAAAGGCGCGTCAGCCATTGATCTACTAGGTTGCGCGTAGAAGTCGGCGCGCCACCTAGCGCATACATAAGCCCCTCATACCCTACGAGAAGGAAGATCGCAAGGAAGAAATTATAGGCGGGGCTGAGAGAGGCCCTCCAATAGGCGCGCATTAGGGCTGGTAATGCAGAATCTCAGCCCGAATAGCGTGAATCTTTGAGGTGCTGTACTCTAAAACGCGCATCTGCTCTTCCTGGGGCCCTATTTGCCTGATGGTAATCGTATCGGTTTGCCGAAGGGCGCCTGCTTTGTCAAAAAGATGGAGGAGGATTTGAATGTTAGTAGCCACCCCTTCCCCCGTATTCCGCAGGAAGAGCTTGGCTTTAGTGCGGGAAGGTATAAGGGTACGGCTCAGCTCGCCTACCTCTACCTGAAGGAGGGGTTTCGGCGAAGGAGGGGGAGTAGGTGGAGGGGAAGCTGCCACCACCACTTCTTTTCTCGGCTGGGAGGGAGGAGCTGGGACAGGTTTGGGGGGGGAAGCTGGCGGCAGAGCCTTAGAGGCAGGGGAGACGCGGATCGGCGGAGGTACAGCTGTGAGAAGCGTTTCGGGCATAACCGCAGGGGAAGAAGCCGGTTCAACCTTGCCTTTAGAAAAGCGCCAAAACCCAAAGGCCCCTAGCCCAATTCCAGCACCCACAACTAAGAGAAGGGTAATTATCGGCCATTTACTTTTACGGGCTGGCTGAGGGAAAGCAGGCTGCTCCACTGAAGTAGAACTACTACTGGCAGCTTTCTCGGGGGAACGCTGGCCCTCGGCCTCCCCAACTTCCCTAAAAGCCGCCTCAAAATCCGCTAAAAAAGCCTCACAGCTCGGATATCTATATGCCGGCTGCTTTTCCGTCGCCTTGAGAATTATTTCCCCTAACGCTGACGGGAGGGTGGCAGGGGGATGGGCTAAATCAAAAAGCGGCTCCTGTACAATCCGTAGACTCAGGTGAAACTCGCTGATATCGGGCGGATAAGGCGGCTGACCTACAAGCATCTCATATAGCACCACTCCTAAAGAGTAGATATCTGAGCGTGCATCTAGCTCGCGCTCACCCTTGATTTGCTCGGGGCTCATGTACATAAGCGTGCCAATGCGCATGCCCGTACGCGTGAGAGAGTGGTCCGTCTGAAGGAGGCGGGCTACACCAAAATCCAAAATCTTTACCCGCCTGTCCGAAGTAATCATTAGATTGGCTGGCTTGATGTCGCGATGGACGATTCCCTGCCGATGGGCGTAGGCGAAAGCCTCCAAGACCTGCTTGAAGTAGTGGCGGACCTCTTCCAGCGAAAGCGGGCCCTGTTGGAGCTTTTGGGCTAAGGGCTGTCCCTCTACGTACTCCATAATTAGGTACAGCGCCCCCTCCTCCTCTATGTAGTCATACAGGGTTACAATGTTGGGATGGTTGAGGCGTGCCAGTACAGCTGCCTCACTGGCGAAGCGCTCACGAATCTGCGGCTCCCGGGCAAGGTAAGGAGCTATAGACTTGATGGCTACATACCGATTCAGTTTCTTTTGAAGGGCTAGGTAGACCACGCCCATGCCCCCTTCCCCCAGCACACGTACTACTTCATAGCGCTCCGCCAGCCCTGGTAGCGTCATGCAGGCAGCAAAGTAGCCGCAGCCTGGAGCACTTCTATGGCGCGGTCTAAGTGGGCCTTTTGCGTGCCTAAGCCCCACGAGAAGCGTAGCGCGCTGCGCGCCGCCTGAGCCGAAAGGCCAAGAGCCTGCAGCACATGCGAAGGATGGCTACTCCCTGAAGCGCAAGCGGAAGTACCCGAAACGCAAACGCCCTCTATATCCAGATGTATAACTAGCAGGTCTGCCAAGGGATGCGAAGGAATTCTAAAATTTAGTATGCCGGGATGGGAGCCTTCCTCAGATACATCGCCGTGGAAGACCACGTCAGGGAAAACTTCTTGTAACCGCTGCATGAGATAATGCTTGAGGGTGCGCAGCTCATGGACATACGCTGCGCGGCGCTGGTAGGCTTTACGTAAGGCTAAGGCAAGGCCTACGATCCCCGCTACATTTTCGGTGCCGGCTCTTTGCTCACGCTCTTGAGCCCCGCCGTGGATAAAGCGACCTACAGGCAGGCGCCGATAGAGAAAGCCTACGCCCCTCGGTCCGTAAAACTTATGGGCTGAAGCTACGAAAAAGTCAGCCCCTAATTTAGGCGCTTCCACCCAACCCAAACCAATCGTCTGCACCGTATCACAAAGGTACCATCCGCCGTATTTCTGTGTAAGGGCGGCTATGTCTGAGACAGGCTGAAGCGTACCTATCTCGTTATTTGCGTGCATAACCGCCACGATAGACTTTGGATAGCGTCGCAAGAGGGCCTCTAAGTGCTCCAGCTGGATGCGCCCTACCCTATCAATCGCAATCGGATACGCTCTAAGCCCCCGACGCCGCACAATCGCCTCTATAGTATGAAGGACAGCGTGATGTTCGGTAGGATTGTAAAGGATAGCCGTTGCGCCTAGCGTCTCCACGGTTCCCCATAAGGCATGGTTATCCGCTTCGGTACCGCCACTGGTGAAGATAATCTGGCCTGGATCAGCCCCTACCAGCTGCGCTATGGTTGTGCGCGCCTCTTCTATAGCCGTACGCAGGTAGCGGCCTGCAGCGTGGATAGCCGAGGGGTTACCCACAGCCCGCAAATAAGGCAGCATGCAAGCCTCCACCTCTGGATCCAGCGGCGTAGAAGCCGCATAATCCAAATAAACCAGCTCCACCTTACAAAGATACCCGATTTTCCCAGATTTGTTACCTATAGGGGCTCGTACTCCATCCGAATAGTACCTTTGCGACCCTGGGAATCGTAAAAGTCTACAAAACGCAGTTTGTAATAGGTGAAGAAATCCGTGCGGACCACAAAGAACCGGCCGCGATCTATTGTGTAAGTACCCGTATTGAAATCATAGGCTTTCCAGTCATAGCCGATTGCATCTTTTTTGCTTGAGAAATTTAGGCCCTGAGTGTCGGCAGGCATAAAATTCTCATAGGCTTTCTCTCGCACTACGGCGGCTCTGGCACTATCGCCTAAGAGCACCCCTACCACCGAATACCACCGAAACTCCTCAGGCTGATCGTAGAAAGGGTGAATATACCGTCCAGCGATGAGCTCCACTGGCCAAGAAGGCAAAATAGGGGCCAGCTGGCCCGGTCGCTCCAGCTGGACGTAAAGGGGCTGATTAGCTAAGGAGAGAGTCCAGCGGCTTGTGTCGGTACTTTGCAGGCCCACGGCAAGCAGGTAGAGGGTTTCACCCACCCACTGGATTTGAAGTTTGTAATAGCGCTGCTGAGGGGTGCGATAAACCGATTGACTGCGGTCGCGATCCAAAAGAAGGTAACGAGTATGCCGGGGTAGCAAAGGCGCTAGGGCTGGGGTATCGGGAAGGTCGCAGCGCCAGGGAAGGTTTGGGGAAGGCTCGCGCAGAGTCTGCCAGACTTCTTCGGACAGTTCCGCTGCAAAGGCATGCAGAGCCATGTTTAACCGCACTTCCCAGGCGCCCTGGCGAGGTAGAAAAGCCAAATCCCAACGGCGGCGATCTACCTTATGGGTTTGCCCTTCCCGCAGATTCACAAACACCACGGTATCGTATTCAGGACCCAGTGGTAGGGTAAGGGTCCTACTACCTGAGGCCGGGGGCAGCTGCCAGGGTTTCTCTGGGTGACGACAACCCCCACCTAACACAGCCAGACCCAGCAAAGCCACCCCGTGCCTCATAGCTGGCCACGCTGAAAGTGATACTCTAAGCGGAAAAACGGAAAGCGCCCCATTCCTATAGGCGCTTGCGACTCAGCCGCTGCGTGAATACCCCCCGCTAGGTTAGCCTGTACCGAGGTAATGCCAAAAAGATTTCGCAGGCCCACAAGCGCCTGAGCATGGTTTTTAGCGAACCGCCACCCTAAGGACACGTCCAGCCACGGAAAACCGCCTATCCACCGCCAGGCTACGGTGCCATCTGCCTGCATAAGAAAGATGGGGACACGCCCTTGGTATTTGAAGAAGGCGTTGAGGTGCCACCGCCGCCCGCTTAGGGTAGGTTGGAGTACATACTCCCAACCCCAGCTATGCCCGCGATAAGCGGTAAAATTAACCCCCGTCCAGAGCCCTACGGTATTCGTGCGAAATTCTAGCTTAGGCTGGAAGCCAAAGGTCCAAAAGCGCTGAAGGTTTTGATAGGTGCTAAAAAGGGAGCGGGGGTCTACGAGCACAAGCTGGATGACATCTTGAAGGTAGTTATAGAAGCTACTTAGGCTCAGGCGCCACAGGCGCTGGGAGGTGGCATGGGTCCACACCCCGCTGGTGTGTAGATGGTGGCTGCGCTCGGGCTGCAGGTTGGGGTTGCCTTGGACATTATGATTAGTAAAGACGAGGTAGAGAAACTGCTCGCGCAGGGAGGGGGCTCGGAAGCCGCAGCTATAGCCTACCCGGAAGCTGAATAGGGCATTAGGGCTCCAGCGTAAGTGGAAAGTGGGCAGGAAAGGTGCCTTATAGCGGGTATTGTAGGCCCAGCGGAAGCCGCCGGCAAGGGTAAGAGAGGGGGTCAAGTTCCGTTCCGCTAAACCCCAAACCGCATAATCGCCCATATCAGCCTGCCCATCCCGAATGCGTCCGCCCCTCAGCCAGGTATGCTGAAGTTCAGTGCCGATTTGCCAGCTACCCCAAGCGGTAGTAGCGCTAAGCCCCCCACGGGTCCAGGCCTGATATTCCTGGGTAGTATCCTGAAGCCCAGGCAAAGGCACGGGCATTTCCTCAAGCGTCACAAGGTCTTTATATACGACCTGACGAATGCGCCGATAGTACAAGAAAGCCCCCTGATGGTGCCAGCGCAGCCGCGGGCTAAAGGTATGGCTAAACGTAACCGCAGGTAAAAAGCGCCGGGTGTGGTAGTACTCATCTATAGCATAAACCCGATAGGGCGTAACCGTAGGCTCGCGCAGATTGAAGAACATTTCATCCCCAAAGGGCAGGCTCAAGCGCAGCGAGCTGCGCGAACTACGCGTCCAGTGGTAAGCTACGAGGGCGTTGTATTGCTCCCGTGGCCTCCAGAGGCGTGCGCGCGGCCGATGTGGGTTAGGGTCCCAGCCATCAAAGTAGTAGCGACTGCCCGAAATAAAAAGCCTATGCCGAAGGGGACCGCCAGCTAAGGAAAAACCCGTTTCATAAACTCCTACGCCTTCGTATTGCAGGCGTCCGCGCGCCTCCCACTGACAGCGGCTGCGGCGCGTAATAAGATTAATCACACCCCCCAGGGCATCGCTGCCATAGAGTACGCTCATCGGACCTTCCACGATTTCTACGCGTTCCACCTCACCGAGGGGAAGCTGCTGAAGGTCTATGGCTCCGCCCACGCGCCCTATTATCGGCACCCCGTCTAAGAGCACCTTTATGTGCTCACCTCCAAGCCCCTGTAGCACGGCGAAGAGGCCCAAGTTAGGATCATTCCAGAGGCGTGCATTCAGTTCTGTAAGGAGGGCTTGAGAAAGGTAAAGGCTGCCTTGTGCCTGAAGCCTTTCCGCCGTAAGGATCCGTACGGGATATAGATTGCGCAGCTCTTGAAGCGGCGCATAACTACCCGTAATCACATGATCCTGGAGGACATAGGTCGGACGCAGAAGTCGCACAGGTTCGGAGAGAGGAAGGGAAAAGGTATCCTCTAAGGGAAGAAAGCCCTCAGCCTGTATGCGTAGGCGATAGGCTCCAGGCGCTACCTGAAGGGAGCCGCTGCTATCTGTAACAAGCTGTAGGCTTCGGCCGCTGCCTAAGGCTACAAGCTGAACGGTCGCCCCTATAATAGGCGTACCTTCTTCGCTCAGTAAGTGGAGAGACTGGCCAAATCCCCACGCTAAAACAAGGCACCCGGAGAGGCGCCCCCTCATCTTACTCCAAAATAACCTTTGCCCACTGCTCCTGAGTCTCCCCTATTAGGCGCAGGAAATAGAGCCCGGAAGGCAGGAAAGGTGGGCGCGTGAGGCGCACCTCAGCGCCAGCCAAAGCTTCCCATCGGTAGGCCAGCTGGCCGCTAAGCCCATATAGCTCTACCGTACGCAGGGGAAAAGGGGCGTGTAGGTTTAGCTCCGTCTGGGCTGGCTGCGGATAAATGTGCCCTGGGGTAAGGGTTTGGTCCGTCCTTAGGCTAGTGGGGTCAGCAAGGCGTACCTTCTCCATTAGCAGGCGCCCCGTGCTGTGCCCTTCAAAGCCTATGAAGCGCAGCCGCCAAAGAGCGCCTGCGCCATCCCTCACAAGGAAGTACAGCGTATCGGCTAAGCGCCACTGCGTCCCGTCCCATTCCTTCCAATCGTGGCCTATGGTACTGAGGCAGGAGTCTAAGGTATAGGCCGTTAGGGTAAGCGTATCTGGATTGGCCTGCTGGGTAAGGCGCACACGAGCCACGCGCACCGCCGGATTCTGGAAAACCCCTACTACCGAATAAGGAACAGCTGGCCCCCCGCTCGGCGGCGTTACAAAGGCTACATATTGGGTAAAAAGAAGGTCCCATTCGGCTGCTGGCGGCTCTAAAGCCAGCGCCTGCCCCGCAGAAATGTCATAATACACAAACTTAGCCGAGGCGGCTAAGGATTTGGGTACAGTTGTATTTAGCTCGCCGCTTCCATCCAGCGCCGCCGTGCGTAGGTAGTAGGCGTTGTCGCGCAGTTCCTTTATCCACACCTTGTAATACGTCTGACCTACCTGAAGGATGTATAGGGAATCGCCTGTAACTATACGAGTGGAAGGGTTGTAGAGGCCCCACCCGAAGTCAGCGGGATTGTTTGGATTAGCCGTGCGGTTGAGAGCGCCTTGGGTCCAGCGGCAAAGGTCATCGTAGAGCCGCTCTGTAGTATCTTCCAGCCCTAGGCTAGCCCAGCTGGTAGTGTCGCGCCGGGTCTTGTAGACCGTAACATTAGCCGCATGATTGGTTCGGATAGCCGCACCGCGCGGGGCTACCTCAAAGGCCAAATGCCACCGAGTAAGCGGCACCGTACTTATTATCCCTCGCCGTAGAGTATAATAGACTTGTAATCCGTAGCCAGGTCCTAAGGCGACTGTGTCTGTATCGCGCGGAAGGGCCGGTTGAGCCCATGCTCCCCCTAGCCCCAGGAGCGCCCAGGGCCTCCGTAAGGCATAGCGTAGCATGTCGCAAAGTAACATATTTTTTTTGGAATAAATCCAAATAACCGATTGGCGTCTTGGGCTATTTTTGGACTTATGGCCGTGGCAGTTTTTCTGGATGGCATGGGGCTGGTGTACAGGGCGTACTTTGCGTTTGCCGAGCGGCCGCTGCGCACTAGCGCTGGTCTTAATACCACGGCACCCTTTGGGTTTTTGGCCACCCTTTTAGACCTTCTGGAGACGCTTCAGCCTGTATACTGGGGCCTTGCGTGGGATAGCGCCGAGCCTACTTTTCGGCATGCGGTACTTTCGGCCTATAAGGCGCAACGAAGCAGCCCCCCAGAGGAAATGGTAGCGGCCCTGCCTTATATCCACCGCCTTTGTGAGGCCCTCCAACTCCATCAGGTGGAAGTCCCTGGGATGGAAGCGGACGACCTCCTGGCGCTTTGGGCTACCCAAGCCAGTCAGAACCCGGCTATTGCACGCATATGGCTGGTTTCAGCCGATAAGGACCTGGCTCAGCTGGTTTCAGACAAAGTGCATCTCTATCGACCCGCCCGTGGTAAGGTGCCCGCCCAAAAGTTAGACCCCGCTGGTGTGCAGGCCCGATTTGGGGTAGGGCCAGAGCAAATCCCCGACTTTTTGGCCCTTGTGGGCGATGAAAGCGATAACCTACCGGGCGTACGCGGTATCGGGGAAAAGACCGCCTCCCAGCTTCTCCAAACCTACCACAGCCTAGAAGGCATCTACCAGCACCTGGCCGAGCTACCTAAGAGCGTAGCTGAAAAGCTAGAACAGGCCCGTCCCCAGGCCTGGGCCACTTATAGATTGGCCCGCTTAGTTCCCCCGACCGAAATCCCGCCGGCCGCTCAGTTTGACCCCGAACTCTTTAGCCTAAGGCCCCCTAATTGGGAGAGGCTCTTACCGCTACTGGAGGAGCTAGAATTTCGCCGATTGCGTGAGCGACTGCTGAGTTACTGGAAGGTCAGTCCCACTCCCCCTTTGGCCCAAATGCCAGCTCCTAAGAAATCCACCTACCGTCTCCTCTCTGAGCCCGAGGCGCTACAAGCCTATTTAGCGGGCCTGAGCTCAGAGCAGCCGATTGCCTTTGATACCGAAACCGATTCCCCGCACCCCATGTATGCGGGTCTGGTAGGGATTGCCTTTTGCGCTGAGGCCAATCAGGCCGTCTTTTGTCCGCTCCCCCACCCCCTTCCCGCCGAGTGGCGCACCGCCCTCCAAGCCTTCGCTAAGCTACCCAACCTTAAAGTGGCCCACAACCTCAAATTTGATTGGGTGGTTTTAGCCCAACAGGGCATCCGCTGCAACGGCCCTTTTTTTGATACGCTTTTGGCCGATTACCTTCTGGACCCTGAGAGGCCGCATGGGCTGGATGAGGTGGCTAGACGCGAGCTTGGCCTTACCAAAGCGCACTCGTACAACGAACTTTTTGCCGGCCTCAAGACGAAAGACCTGCGCCAAGTGCCTATAGAACGGCTCATGACCTATGCGTGTCAGGATGCCGAGCTGGCTTGGCGCCTCTACCGCCCCCTGCAAAAGGCCTTAGAAGAAAAGGGCCTGAACCGACTTTACTATGAGGTAGAACTGCCCCTACTGGTAATCCTAGGGGAAATGGAACTGCGCGGCATTACGATAGATACGAAATACTTGGAGCAACTCAATCAAGAATACGAGGCCGAGCTTAGGGAATTAGAAGCCCAGGCCTACCAGATAGCGGGCGAGCCTTTTAATCTGAATTCGCCCAAACAGCTGGCGGAGTTGCTTTTTACGAAGCTGGGCCTACCAATCCAGCGAAAGACGCCTACAGGTCAGCCCGCTACGGATGAGGAGACCCTGCAGGCCCTACTGCCTTACCACCCACTCATAGAGGTACTTTTACGGCACCGCACCCTTTATAAGCTACGCTACACTTATGGGGAGGGCCTTTTGCGTAGTATTCATCCTCAAACCGGCCGGGTGCATACTATTTTCCAACAGACTGTGGCGGCTACGGGCCGCCTCAGCTCACAAAATCCCAATCTGCAGAATATTCCCATTCGTACCGAAGCGGGGAAGCGCTTTCGGCGCGCTTTTATACCAAGCCAGCCAGACTGGGTACTCCTTTCGGCAGACTACTCCCAGATAGAACTGCGCATAGCCGCAGCCCTAAGTAGCGATGCCCAGATGATAGCGGACTTTCAGGCTGGCCGCGATATTCATACGGCGACGGCCCAACGGCTCTTCGGTACCGATGCCGTAACGGCCGAGATGCGCCGCGTAGCGAAAACCGTAAACTTTGGAATCATTTACGGTATCACAGCCCACGGGCTCGTACAACGGCTGGGAGGCGGCCTCTCCCGCAGTGAGGCCCAGCACCTTATTGACCAGTACTTTGCGCGCTATCCGGGGATAAAGGCTTATATAGAGACGCAAATTGCGCGCGTGCGGGCTTGTGGGTATGCCGAGACGCTTCTAGGCCGCCGTCGCTACATACCCCATATCAATTCTCGTAACAAGGCCCAGCAGGCCGAGGCCGAGCGATTAGCCATCAATACCCCTATTCAGGGCACGGCCGCCGATATGATTAAGCTCGCCATGCTCAAGCTAGCCGAGCGCTTTCCTACACTCCCCTTACTTCTGCAAATTCATGATGAGTTACTTTGGGAAGTGCCCGAAGGTCTAGTTGCCAAAATAGCGCCGGAAATTCGCCACATTATGCGCACGGCCCTCACCCTACCTAACGATGTACCTATAGAAGTGGAGATAAGTATAGGCAAAAGCTGGTTAGATATGCAGATAGTAGAAGCCTAATCAGTAAGAGGCTTCGGGCTTCACAAGTTCCTTATATTTGTTGCGATGAGGCGGTTCAGCCTAGCTAGTCTTTGGCTCACTACCATGCTCCTAGCGCAGCGCTCTCTGCGGCAAATAGAAAGTTTATATTATCGGGGTGAATTTTCGACTCTCATTCGGGATGAGGTAGATACCAGTAGGCTAGGGCCTCACCAAGCGCTTTACTATGCTAGCGCCTATTATCAGCTGGGTCAGCGAGATAAGGCTTATGAGCTTTACCGCTGGGCTTTTGCGCACCTCAGCCCGACAACGGTTGAGCCTGCCTTTTTAGTGGAATATGGCCGCCTATGCCTGTACAACAAAGACCCCGACGCCGCCACGGCTTACCTCCAGGAAGCCCTTCAGCGCACCACTTACCCCGATTCTGTAGACTTTATCCAGCTTTACCTCGCGTATGCGCGCCAGTTCAAAATAGCCCAAAATGAACCCCAACCCACAAACTATCGCTGGATTGTTCAGAACTTAGAGGCGCTTAATACGCCGCACCATGAGTATAGCCTATTTTTTCACAAAGGGGATGCTTATTTTATCCGGCGCTCAGACCCTAGCCGTGGCATAGACCCTGAGGATTTACTACCCTATGAAGGCCTATATCGGAAAAGGCCGGATGAACCGGAGCCAAAGCCAGTGAATTTCTTTCCAAAAAAGCATGAAGGCATAGCAGGTTTTATTGGAGATACGCTTATCGTGTACCGTTCGGCGCGGCGCCGCGGCGACTTTTACATCGCCTATCCCCAGGGAGAAAGGGAATGGGCAAGTCCTATCTTTTGGAAAGCTTTTCCCAACAGCTATAAAGGGAGCGAGGACGCCTTATGCGAGGATCCCAAGAGTAATAGCATTATTTTCAGCTCAGACCGGCGCGGTACGCTGGGCAGAAAGGATTTATGGATAGTGCGAAGGTTGCCCAATGGAAACTTCAGCCTACCTGAAAATCTTACCGTCCTAAATACCCCCTACGATGAGGATGCACCCTTTCTGGTAGGGGATACGCTTTACTTTGCCCATAATGGCCTCAATTCAATGGGGGGCTATGACCTCTTCTTTTCGGTGCGTCAGCCGGATGGAACCTGGGGACCGCCTAAGCGCCTCCCTTTCCCCATAAATACCCCCGCGCACGAGAGCTACCTCTTTTTTACTCATCCAGATACGCTCTACCTCTCCTCTGATCGCCCGGGAGGGAAAGGGGGAATGGACTTATACCGGCTTATCCGAGAGCCTATTATTCTGCCAGCTTCGTCGCCCCCGCCCAAGGTATATACCCTTAGTATTAGGTTCTACGATGCGCAAACGGGCCAGCCGGTGGCAGCCTCTTTTTTACTGAATACCGCAGCAGAGGATAAGCCCGTACTATCCACGCTTAGCGACTCCACCAGCCTAGTAAAATTACCCAAACCCTCTGCAGGGCAGTATCTTATTTACGCTCAGGCTAAGGGCTATGCGGTAAGTGTGCAACCTATCACCATAGAAGATACGGGCGATATTCAGGCGAGCGTACCACTTCTTCCTCTTTCGGCCCTTGAGAGGCTCGTTCTGACCCGCATCCATTTCAATTTTGACCAATATGAGCTGCGTAAGGAAGCCCCCGCAGCGCTGGACTCCATAGTTCAGATTCTCCACCAGTATCCCACCCTTGTTTTAGAGGTAGCTGGCCATACGGATAGTATAGGTAGCTATGGCTACAATCAGCGGCTGTCAGAGCGGCGCGCCAATCGGGCTTACCTCTATCTCGTACAGAAAGGCATACCCGCCTATCGCCTAAAGCCCAGAGGCTACGGCGAAGAACAGCCCCTAGTACCCAATGACACACCCTACCATAGGTTTCTGAATAGGCGCGTGGAGTTTAGGCCTCTAACTAAGGCAGGCGATAGCTAGAAATAGGCCACAAATCTGTATCTTTGCACAAGTGCTCAAGCCAATAAGCTTAGGGCTGTTCTTGGTATATGCGCAGAACCCATCTTTTATCTCCCTACGTCGGTTGGAGCGATGGTATGAATTGAGTTTATACGAGCGTATCACGGGTCTGTATGAGCAACAGCCTGAAAGATTCTCGGTAGAGGGTCTACTATGGGTGGCCCGAGCCTACCAAGCCCTGCATCAGAGCTCTAAGGCGTATATCCTTTATACCCAGCTAAGCCAGTCTAGTTCGGTACTATGGGACACCTTAGACCTTTGGTATTATGCCACCCTTCTCCATGCCCACAGCGAAACCACCAAAGCCCTGAATTACTATCGCCTTTACCAGGAACGAGGTGGACAAAGCCCAGATTTACAGACCCGTCTGGCCCAGCTGGAAGCCTGCGCTAAACTCAACCGCAGCCCAGAGTACGCAGTAGAATTGGTAAGTGAGTTAGAGAAGTGGGCCCCTGTATATGCAGCCTGGTGGGATGGTGAAAGGCTGTATGCCGTCTCTAGGGCCTCGGCTACGGGGGCCTCTCGGGGTAGGGAAGGCCTCCCCTACGAGCGTATCATTCCTCCTCTACCTTTTCGCTTCCCCTACCACCAAGCAGTAATAGGACACCTGCCCCCTGATACGCTGCTGATTTACTTAGCCGACAGGAAGGGCCAGATATTTACTTTTCCTAAAAATCCTTCTTCTAATCCTCGGCTGCGCGTGTGGCGCCGCCTTCCTCAGCGTCCTTCAGGCCGAATAAGCCTAGCTATAGACCCTAAGACACACGATGTGTACATAGTCCATGATCCAGGGCTAGGCAAACCTGGGGGGCGTGATTTGTACCGATTTGTGCACCTTGGAGAGGGGCGCTACGGTCCAGCCCAGCGCCTTTCCCCCCCTATCAATACCCCTTACGACGAAGATGCGCCTTTTATCATTGAGGATACCCTGTATTTTGCTTCTAATAACCCCAGCGGCGCAGGGGGGTATGATATATTCTATTGTCTCCGCGTAGGGGAGAGGGAGTGGGGGCCGCCTCAACCCCTTCCCGCCCCCATAAACTCCTGTGCCAATGATATCTACTACTATCCTTTTTCCCCCGAGCACACTTATTTCTCTTCGGATCGGGATGGCGTGATGAAGGTATATAAGAGTCGCCGAGTGGCTCCTCCGCCTCCGCCCCCCCCACCACCGCCGCCACCACCTCCACCTCCCCCTTCACCGCCTCCTATAACGCACCGCTTCGTGATACAAGGCCGCATTTTCCATAAAGATACGCGCGCGTCCCTAACCGGCGAGGTTATCTTGATAGACTCTCTATCGCAAAAAGAAATTTTCGGTGTCAAGTGCAATGAGAACGGGGAATTTTTTATATTCCCCCCAGAAAAAGGCGGCATATTTTACCTATATGCCCAAATGACAGGGTTCATAACCCACGTACAGATTCTACGCCTCTCCCCGCAGGATAGCACGACCTGGCGGCAGCAATTGGAAATTCCTCTTATGCCTATAGAAATGGAGGCTACTTTTGCGCTGCGCAACCTCTACTTTGATTTCAATAGTGACCGACTGCGCCCCGAATCTATACCCGAACTAGAACGCCTACGCCGCCTTCTTCTAGAAAATCCCCATATTCGGATTCGGTTCTCAGGGCACACAGACAATATAGGTTCGGATAAGTACAATCAGAAGCTCTCTGAGCGGCGCGCTCGGGCAGTATACCAATGGCTTAGGCAGCATGGCATCCACCCAGTGCAGATGGAATATATCGGGTATGGCAAGACGCGTCCAATTGCCTCTAACGCTACAGAGGAGGGCCGCGCACTCAATCGGCGCATAGAAATGGAAGTAGTAGGTATACGCCGCACTCACCCCTCCGTAAACATGATCCGAGAGTAAGCCCTTATCGGCGTAGGATGGCCCCTATACTCCCTGCAAGTACCAGCCCTAAGCCCAGCCAGAAAAGCCCAATAAAAGGCTTATATAGAATTTTGACGCTAATAAACTCCTCGGGCTGTGTGCGCCGCACTACATAGAAACGCAACTTCTTCTCCTTTATTCGGAAGCCTTCTAGGCGTACTTTGGCTTGCGCAGCTGGAAAGCTGGTGAAAGGTGTAGTTAGGGCACTATCAGCTAGGCTAAATTCTACGGGCAAGGTTTGACCTAAAGCCAAATCGGCCTTGCCCACGCGCAGCCAAGCCCGAAAGGTGGGATGGGGCATTTCGGTAATCTCTGTAAGCCGCTCCATTTTGAACATCAGTCCGCCCCACTCTACCGTGTCGCCTAGGCCTAAATCTAGATAAGCCTCGTTTAGCGCAGCTTTCTGGGAGGGCAGGCTGGTAAGGTGTATATAAAGGTCGCCGTGCCAGAAGCGCAGATGGGCCGGATGAGCCAGAAGGCCCGAATTTTCGCTCAGCTCCGCTTCTAAGTAGAGCGGATAGCGCTGGCCTGTTTGGAGGTGCGTGAGTATTATCCGATAGCGATAGCGCCGATCGGCAGGCTCTATAGGGAGGAGCGCCAAATTCGCTTCTAGGAAGGCCTGTATAGTTGGAAGTGCTGCTAAATGAAAGAGGCCATTTTGGGCGGGGAGCTTCTCTGGGAGCCACACTTGGTAGCTGAAGCCTAAACTGTCCTCAAAGCGCCAGAGGATTTGCCCGTCCTGCCTAAGCAGGGGATGAAGCCGGCTAAGAGGCGGCATCGGCACGAGAAGCCCCTCATACCGTACGCTATATTCCACGCCGGGCACCTCGGCGCCTAGCGGTACGAAGAGGTTATCGGCGCTTGCTGGGCTGCGGGGACTAAAGTTTTGGCTAAGGGTACGCTGGTAGCCGCTAGAAAAGAGCGCGCCTATAAGCATCAGGGCAAAGCCGCCATGGGCCAAGCTGGCTGGCACAGTAGAGCGTCGAGAGTGCCGTACTACCAACGCCACCGCTGCCCCTAAGGCTACCAAAGCTGCCCCTAAAATCAGGTCATCCAAAAGCAGGAAGAAGGCCCCGCGCAGCCACCCCACTACCCCTTGGGTCATAAGGGAGCGATAGGCGGGGTGATAGGCAAAATCCCAGCGATACCACCAGAGCGCCCCACTTATTCCCGCTAATAGGCTTGTCGCTAGCCAGAGTAGGCCCTCCCAGCCACGCACTTGGTACGCCCGCATAAGCCCATAACCCATAAGCCCTAAGAGGCCTACGGCTAAAAGGCCTAGCCATTCATAATACACCTGAGCAGCGCCGCTGCCTAAAGCCCATGCGGTGCCAAGTAGCCGATTAAGAAGCGGCAACGAGGTAAGGAGAGTCAGGATGCCCGCTATACCCAGTAAGAGCGCGACACCGACTTTGAGGAGCGGCTTATCTGGTCTCACCACTTGACTGGACGCTGCGAAAAGATACTGGCGCGCCCACCCCAAGCCTACCAAAAGGGGCCCTAAAAAAGCTGTCCCTGTCCCCCACAGAAGCCATTCCCCCAGTCCTAGGTCTGTGAAGCTATGGACGGAGCTTTCGGCTAAAACGCCGCTGCGCGTTAGATAGGCACTATACAGAACAAGTGGAAAGGGAAGGAGGGCGAAAAATTGAACGGCTTGGGCGGAGGTGGCGCGGCGACGGTAAGCGTAGAGCCAGTGTACCGCCGCTACCAATGCCAGCCAAGGCACGAGGGAGGCATTTTCCACGGGGTCCCAATTCCAGTAGCCGCCGAAGTTGAGGGTCTCATAGGCCCAGTAGGCCCCTAACCCGATTCCAGCGCCCAGTAGCGTAAGCGCCAGCCAGCTAAAGCGCCGCAGGGCTGTAAGCCGCGCCGGCGAGAGACCACCTTCTCGGAAAGCTAAAAGGGCTTCCCAAAAAGGTAGAAGCATCGCCGCATAGCCGCCAAAGAGTACAGGCGGGTGAATAACCATCCAGAAGCTTTGAAGAAGCGGATTGAGGCCATTCCCATCTAAGGGTACCGTGCCTTCGGGCCAGCTAGTTTGGGCCTCCCAGACGTAGAGGAAAGGAAAACTGCCCCACTCGGTGGCCTTAGGCAGAAGTAAGAGGGCCGCCGCCGTAAAGGCCGCTCTAAAGGGGAGCCGACCCCAGAAATAGGCCGCCAAGAGCGGAAGGAGGGCTAAGGCGCGCACCCACAAAGGCAGCCATTCCAAAGCCAATAATAGGGCGAGACTGCCCCCTACGCGCAAGGGTAAAGCCAGCTCTTCGGCCCCCCATAACCCCCATATCAGCGCACCCCCTACGGCTATAAGCCAAGGGGACAGCGAAACACCCAAGAGAAAGGTAGCTAAGTAGCCATTTATGCCCAAAAGGCCAGCAAGCCGCAGCCAAAGGTCCGGGGTCTTTAGAAAAATAAGCCCCCACCCCAGCAAATTATGCCAGAGCATCCATAAAAGGAAGCTCCCTTCTTGTCCTTCCCAGAGGGCGGCGGTGATGTAAGCGGTAGGAAGCTGGCGTGAGCCATGGGCCCACACGTACTGGAACTCATACCTATGTGTGAGGAGGAGATAGAGCAGAAGCCCTACTGTGCCCCAGACGCCAATCGTGTGAAGGAGCCATACGAGCCTAGCACTATGGCGCCAGAGGGAACTGCCCTTCTGAGTCTCCCATGCGGCTACGGCGCCCCATAGGCCGCTCACCCATAAAAGGGCTATGAGAAGCTTACCTACCGCCTGCATGCTCCCCTCATCAAACAAATCCCGCCCCGCCTCAAGGCCTAAAGAAGCTGGCGCAGGGCGCTCAGAGCGGCCTCATAATTGGGCTCTTGGCTTATTTCTGGGACCAGCTCTGTATAGGTTATGCGGCCCTGAGGGTCAATTACGAATACGGCGCGCGCCAAAATGCCCCGGAGAGTCCCCTCGGCAATCCGCACGCCGTATTTATCCATATCCCAGTAGCGATAATCCGAAGCTACCTCAATCCCATTTACCTGGTAGCTGTCACAGAAGCGCTTCTGCGCAAAGGGTAGGTCCATGGACACCACTACGGCCCGCACCGCCTCACCCAAAGCTCCTAAGGCCTCATTAAACTTTTTGGCTTCCATTGCACATACCGGCGTATCCAGAGAGGGCACGGTGATAAGAATTTGGGGCTTGCCTAAGGCCCCCCCTACGTGAATTTCTTCGTTGCGCGCATCTACTAGGCACACTGGTGGAGCATAGGTGGGCGGTTTTAGCGGTTCGCCTGCTAGGGTCAGCGGCGTACCCTTGAGTGTAACCTGGGCTGCCATGCTACAAAGGTAAAGGCTCAGGCAGGTGAAGCCAAGCAAAGTGCTTGCGCCCGCGCTGTACCAGCCAGTACCTCTTACGAATAGGCGGAAAGTCTGCAAGGCTAAGGTACTCATGGGGCACCTTTTGGCGATTGATGGCGAGTCCGCCTTGCTGAATAAGCTGGCGACCTTCGGATTTAGAGCGCAGGATACCTCCTTCCACAAGGGCTTCTAAAATAGGCTTTTGAGCCGAGGCTACCGCACCATGAGGCATTTCAGTCACTACCTGGGCGAAAAATTCCGGCGTAAGCTCTTCTAGACTACTCAGGTCACCGCCACTGAAAATAACCTCTGAAATGCGCTGGACCGTTTGGGCTACTTCAGACCCATGGAGACGAGCGGTCATTTCATAGGCTAAGGCCTTCTGAGCCAGACGCCGGGCCGGATCCTGCTCATGCTGTCGTAGAAGGGCCTCTATCGCTTCCCAGCTTCTTGTACTGAAAACGCCTAAAAGGCGTGGCATGTCCGCATCCGCTTGCCCTATCCAGAATTGGTAGAAGGCGTAGGGCGAGGTTTTGTCAGCCGAAAGCCAGATGTTGGCGCCGCTTTCGGTCTTGCCAAATTTTGTCCCGTCCGCTCGTACAAGCAGCGGGCAGGTTAGGCCATACACCTCCACCCCCGTCAAACGACGCACTAATTCTATGCCAGTTGTGATATTGCCCCACTGGTCGGCGCCCCCAATCTGAAGGCGACAGCCTTCTCGCTGAAAAAGATGATAAAAATCATAAGCCTGCAGGAGCGGGTAGCTAAACTCCGTAAAGGACAGCCCGCCCTCTAAACGGGCGGCGATAGTTTCTTTAGCTAATAGGTAACTTACGGTGATATGCTTTCCGACTGTGCGCAGAAAATCTAAAAGGCTGAATTGGCTCAGCCACTCATAGTTATCCACCAGGATAAAGGGTAAAGGTAAAAGGCGCGCCACCTGCTGAGCGATCGCCTGGGTATTGCGCTGAATCACCTCTGGGGCGAGAAGGGGGCGTTCGGCTTTCTTACCTGAGGGGTCTCCTATGCGCGCCGTAGCCCCGCCGATTACCACAATCGGCTTTATCCCCAGCTGGGCCAAGTGGTACAAGAGCTGGAGCGGGACTAAATGACCCAGATGAAGGGAATCCGCCGTAGGGTCTATGCCTAAATAGGCTGCGCCTATGGAGGCGGGGGTGTCGGGAAGGGGAGTATGGTCTTGAACTAAGTAACGCCGCTTAAGCGGCTCTAACCAGGCCGCCACGCCGCAAAGGTAGAGGCTAATCCAGAAGCACCTCTACAAAGTTTTCAGGACTTACCCAGAGGAAGCCGCCAGTAATAGCCCATTCTTTTTGCTCATTGGCTGCTTGGAGGCACAGGGTACCGGCTTGCAACTGGGCCACGAGGGGTGCATGGCGATCCAGCACCTCAAAGGCCCCCAGCTGCCCAGGGGCTCGTACCCGTTCAACCTCGCCCTCAAATATCACGCCTTTGGACGAGCACACCCGTACCTTCATGCGCTTCTAAGCTCAGCTAAAATCCGCTCGCCTTTCTCAATCGCCTGATCAATGGTACCTACCATGTAGAAGGCTTGCTCAGGCAGGTGGTCCAGCTCCCCATCTAGAATCATCTTGAAGCCGCGTACGGTTTCCTCTATGGGCACAAATACGCCAGGCATGCCCGTGAAAGCCTCAGCCACATGGAAAGGCTGGCTAAGGAAGCGCTGCACCTTACGGGCCCGGCTTTCCACTAGCTTGTCTTCTTCAGACAGCTCCTCCCGCCCAAGAATGTTGATAATGTCCTGCAGCTCCTTATAGCGCTGGAGGATAGCCTTGACCCGCTGGGCGGTTTCGTAATGGCCTTTCACGGTTTGCTGGTCAAGCTCAGGCGTAAGCATGCGAGAAGTAGAAGTAAGCGGATCTATAGCTGGGTAAATCCCCAGCTCCGCAATCGCCCGCGAGAGTTCCGTAGTAGCGTCCAGGTGCGCAAAGGTAGTGGCCGGGGCAGGGTCCGTATAGTCATCCGCCGGCACATAGATAGCCTGAATAGAAGTGATAGAGCCACGACGCGTAGAGGTGATACGCTCCTGTAAAGCGCCCATTTCGGTAGCAAGGGTGGGCTGATACCCTACGGCGGAAGGAATTCGCCCCAAAAGGGCTGACACCTCCGACCCCGCCTGCACAAAGCGGAAGATATTGTCTATGAAGAAGAGGATATCTCGGCCCGTAGGGTCCTCGGGCTCCCCATCGCGGAAGTACTCCGCTATGGTAACGCCCGTAAGGGCCACACGGGCGCGCACGCCGGGTGGCTCATTCATTTGGCCGAAAACCAGGGTGATCTGCGATTCCGCCAGCTCACGCAGGTTCACTTGGCTGAGGTCCCAGCCGCCGGCCGCCATACTTTTCTTGAAGGCCTCCCCATACCGCGCCACGCCCGCTTCAATCATTTCTCTAAGCAGGTCATTACCTTCGCGCGTGCGCTCACCTACCCCCGCAAATACCGAAAGGCCTTTATGGGCTTTAGCTATATTGTTGATAAGCTCCATAATGAGCACGGTCTTACCCACGCCAGCCCCACCAAAAAGGCCAATCTTCCCACCCTTTTTGTAGGGTATAAGAAGGTCTATAGCCTTTATGCCCGTAAGAAGCACCCGGGGCTCCGTAGAAAGCTCCTCAAAAGGTGGTGCGCTTCGGTGAATAGGGTAAAACTTTTTAGCCTGTATGGGCGGCAGGCCATCTATAGGTTCTCCTACTACATTCAGAAGCCGGCCGCGAATCCCCTCCCCTACGGGTACAGCGATAGGCCCGCCCAAAACTTTCACGGGATCGCCTCGCTTAAAGCCATCCGTACTGTCCATGGCGATCGTGCGCACCCGATACTCACCCAAATGCTGCTGAACCTCCAAATAGACCCTATTCCCACGCGCTTCCAGAAGGAGGGCATCATAAATTTCGGGTAAATAGTTGGCTTTAGGGTCAAATTCTACATCCACCACCGCCCCAATGATTTGTACCACTCGGCCGACTACATTAGATGCCTCCATGCGGGCAAAAGTACAAAAACCCTTAGTCTGGGTAGAGAAGGTATTTCTGTCGGCGGGCTAACCATTCAGGAGGCACTTGGAAGGCCGCGTAGAGGGAGTCTATGAGGAGGTCGCGTCGTTCCATCCAGCGCACACGCGGCGAACCGGCTAGCTTGTCGAAAAATTCTAAATAGAAGGATTCTTCTGAGGGGTAGGCGCGCCGAAAGCGCCGCAGCAGGAAAAAGCCCAGCCGAAAAAGGCTATCGGGGCACACCTTGCCTGTAGAGTTTTTCCGAATACACCAGCCTTTATAGAGCCTGCCATCAGCTTCAAACCGGGTAGGCAGAAGAGTGTAGCCATAGAGGACAAGCGTTTCAGGCGCAAAATTTGGGTTTTCTTCTAGGCCGACCTGCTGGAAGGGCTGGGATGTGCCTCGTCCTACGCTAATGCCGCGCGTGCCCTCATACCAACCTAAAATCGGATAAAGTTCTATGGCGGCTAAGCTGGTTAGGGCGGGGGAGGGCGGCTGGGTAAAGAAAGGCGCTACTGTAGGGAGCGGGCTACGGCGCCGCCAGCCCTCCCACGGCACTACTTCAAGCTTTACGGGAGGCACCCACCCTTCCCCCACTAAAAGACGCGCATACTCCCCTATAGTCAGACCAGGCACAAGCGGCACAGGATACAGCCCCACAAATGAAAAAAGCGCGCTATCCAGCATCGGCCCATAGGTATAATGCGCATGGGGATTAGGGAAGTCCAGTACCCATACGGGCTTTTGGGCTTGGGCGGCCGCCCTGAGCACATACGCCAGCGTGCTGAGGTAGGTATAGTGGCGCACCCCTACGTCGCGTAGGGCGAAAAGAATGGCGTCCGCCTCCGCCAGTTCCTCTGGCCTAGGTGCCTTTCGTGCGCCATACAGCGAAATCACTGGCACGCCCCGATAAGTCGTATCCCCCAAATGCACCCCGGCGGCTTTGTCCCCAAAAAGCCCATGCTCCGGCGCATAAATCCGCTGAACCTTTACTCCTAAAGCCTCTAAGCTATCCGCCAGGCTGCGCGTAGGCCGATGAAGTACTAGAATCCACCGCTTGGCTTTATGAGCGGGGAGATACTTCGTGCGAAAGAGATACCAGCTGCTCCTTAGCGAATCGCTCGCTGGGGCCAGCCCAACCTTAGGCGGTCCAGGCGGAGCGCCACAAGCCACTATCATTAACACCGCCCCTATCTGCCGCATGCGCCAAAGAAAGGCATTCTCTACCTTAGCCTCATGCGGCGGGAAAAGCTGGAAACCCTATGGGATATCTTCATGCTATTCATGGCCCTCACCAACCTCCTGCTTATCCTGTTTGACCTCACCTACATCTCCCTACGGCCTAAGTACATCCGCTATTTTCCTCAGCTCGTAGCATGGTATGACCCTTATAAGGGCATAGAGCCGCACTGGACTACGGACAGCTACCTCAAGGTTGGCGATAGCCTAATGCAGCGCTGGCGCACTACTCCCCTACCCACGCCCGAAGAACTCAAAGCCTTTGGCGATACGCTCTTTGCGCTCTCGGTGCGGATTCTCACTGAGCGGCCCTATGAGCGCTTTGGACTCATGGCCTACCAAGAGCAGCTCAAGCAGAAAGTCAAAACCTTTATAGAGGAGCAGTATGGCGAAAAGCTGCGCAGCACGGAGGCCTTTCGGCGCTTTTGGCAGCTTACGCCCCAAAACGCCGCCCTACACTTAGACTTCTACCGGCGGGAGCTGCGCTATCTCCTCCAAGTGAATTATTACCGCCAGTATGACCTCTCAGGCGACTTTGTGGATCATTTCTGGAAGCTGGACCTACCTTTTCTGGTGTTTTTCTGGCTGGAATTTTGGAGCGCCTGGCTGGTGGCGATTCGGACGCGTCGGTATGCCTACTGGTGGATGTACCCTATCGCCCACTGGTACGATGTGCTGGCCCTTGCACCCCTTACCAGCCTGCGCTGGTTCCGGCTTTTGCGGATATGGAACCTTTACCTACGGCTCAATCGCAGCCGCGTAGTCAATTTCTCCAATTCCCTTTTGGCGCGCTTTCTCACGCAACAGTCCCGCCTCATTGCCAAAGCCATATCGGATGAAGTGGCCTATCAGGTACTTGAGCAGGTCAAACGGCAGGTAGAACGGGGCGAAGAGCTTCGGCAAGGAGTAAGAATTTTAGAGGAGCTGCGGCCTACCCTGCGAACGCTTGTAGCGGAGGAAGCGGCACCTTTAGTCCAAAGCCTCCGCCAGAATCCAGCTCTTCTGCGCCTGATGGAAGAAAGTATTAGTCAGAGCCTTGACCGCGAGCTACCCAGCTTACCTGGCTTGCCGCGCGAGAGGCTTTTAGAGATTATTCGCGGCGCGGCCCGCACTATAACCGAAAAGGTCCTAGCCAACCTCCACCAGTACGTACAAAGCGAAACAGGCAAGGCCGCCTTATCAGAGATGATAGATAGCCTACTTACCCACTTAGCCGCCCGCCTGCGTACCCCCGAGCTCCAAGCTCAGCTGCGTACCACCCTTGTTACGGCTCTGACCCAATTCCAGCACAACTTTCGGCATACCTCTCTCACCCCGCCATCGGCTTAATCGTACCTTTGCGTAAAAGATGTGGCGCAGTTTAGGGCCGCTAAATCTACCCCAGTGGGAAGAGACTATTCTGGCGCGCTGGCGTCAGGAAAATACCTTTGCCCAAGTTCTCGCCAAGCGGCAAGGGGGGCCGCTATTCGTCTTTTATGAAGGCCCCCCCTCCGCTAATGGAAAACCAGGCCTCCACCATGTTTTCGCCCGCACCCTCAAGGACTTGGTCTGCCGCTACTGGACCATGAAAGGCTATTATGTGCCTCGCCGAGCGGGCTGGGATACTCATGGCCTACCCGTGGAATTAGCCGTAGAAAAAGAATTAGGCCTGCGCAAAAATGAAATAGGCCTCCGGCTCTCAGTAGCTGACTTCAATAAAGCCTGCAAGAACGCCGTCATGCGCTATAAGGACGCTTGGGACAGCTTGACCGAACGGATGGGCTACTGGATAGACCTTCAAAACCCCTACATAACCTTTGACGCTTCCTACATAGAGACGGTCTGGTGGCTACTCAAAAAGCTCTACGAAAAGGGGCTTCTTTACAAGGATTATACTATTCAGCCTTATTCGCCAGCTGCCGGTACAGCCCTCAGCCAACACGAGCTAAACCTACCAGGCGCTTATCGTAGCGTAAAGGACCCTTCTCTAACTGTTCAGTTTCTCAGTCTGAGCCGAGCCGGGGTGTACTACCTGGCTTGGACTACTACGCCTTGGACGCTGCCAGCTAATGCCGCTCTCGCCGTGCACCCTGACCTACGCTATGCGGAAGTAGAGACCTTTCAGCCTTATACTAAAGCGCCTATACGGGTCATTTTGGCCGAAAGCGCCCTTCCCCGCTACTTCAAGCCAGAAGGCGCCGAACTGCCCATGAGCCCAGAGGCGATAGATCTGGCCACCTTCCGCCTTCCCTACCGCATCCGCCAAACCTTCCCCGGTACCGCCTTAGTAGGGGAGAAATACGAACCGCTTTTCCGTTATGTAGAACCCCAAGGCGAGGCCTGGCGCATTATCCCAGCCGACTTTGTAACTACGGAAGAAGGCACGGGGATAGTCCATATTGCGCCTACCTTTGGCTTAGAAGACCTGCGCGCGGCCCGCAAGCATAACATTCCCCCTATCCTTGCGCAAGATGCTGAGGGCCACCCCATACCCTTAGTAGATAAAGAAGGACGCTTCGTGCCGCAAGCCAAGGATTTTGCCGGCCGATATGTGCGCAACTATACAGACGATCCAGCCTATCGCCCCGTAGATGAGGATATTGCGGCCCACCTCAAGGCGCGCGGACTAGTTTTCCGCAAGGAGACCTACACGCACAACTACCCCCACTGCTGGCGCACGGATAAACCCATCCTTTACTATCCCATAGAGGCTTGGTTTATTCGCACCTCGGCTTTGCGGGCCCAGCTTACCGCCGCCAACCGTGAAATCAATTGGTACCCACCCGCTATCGGCGAAGGACGCTTCGGAAACTGGCTGGAAAATGTGGAGGACTGGAACCTTTCCCGCACGCGCTTCTGGGGCATTCCTTTACCCATCTGGCGTACAAAGGATGGGAGCCATGAGATTTGCATAGGCTCTTTTGCGGAGCTGCACGCCGAGATAGAGAAGGCTCGCCAAGCTGGCTTCATGCGCTTCAACCCCTTGGATAGCCCCAACTTTGACCCCCATCGGCCTTATGTGGATGAAATAGTCCTCTGTGCCCCAGACGGCCAGCCGATGTATCGCGAGCCAGAAGTGATTGACGTCTGGTTTGATTCGGGCGCGATGCCCTATGCACAGCTTCACTACCCCTTTGAAAATCAGGAAGTCTTTGAGCGCTTTTTCCCCGCAGATTTTATTGCAGAAGGTCTGGACCAAACGCGCGGCTGGTTTTACACCCTCCATGTACTGGCAGTGGCGCTCTTTGGCCGGCCAGCCTTCCGCCGCGTACTGGTAAATGGCCTAGTGCTAGACAAAGAAGGCAACAAAATGTCCAAGCGCCTCGGAAATGTGGTAGAGCCCTTTCAACTTATGGCCAAGTACGGCGCCGATGCCACGCGCTGGTACCTCGTCAGTAACGCTCCCCCCTGGGAAAATGTACGCTTTGATGAGCAGCGGCTGGCCGAAAAAGTACGCACCTTTTTCGGCACACTTCATAATGCCTACGAATTCTTCGCCCTCTATGCCCGCATAGATAACTACGCCATCCAGCCCTTACCGCCCTTAGAAACGCTTCCTTTGATTGACCAGTGGCTACTTAGCGAAACCGAAAAGCTTACCCAAGAGGTAGGCGAAGCGTATGAGAAGTTCTTCCCTACCCAAGCCGCCCGAATAATAGAGGAATTTGTAACCGAGAGGCTCTCCAACTGGTATATTCGGCTGAATCGGCGGCGTTTCTGGAAGGGCGAGCGCGATGCGGATAAGTGGGCGGCTTTTACGGTGCTGCGGTACGCCCTTCGGCGCGTGGCTCAGCTTATGGCCCCCATAGCGCCTTTTTACGCAGAACTTCTCTGGCAGAATTTGGGTGAAGAGGCCTCCGTACATGCTTCGGATTTTCCTA
The DNA here is from genome assembly GCA_025059535.1 of Bacteroidia bacterium. Taxonomy (GTDB): domain Bacteria; phylum Bacteroidota; class Bacteroidia; order SpSt-205; family SpSt-205; genus SpSt-205. The sequence goes on along the minus strand of JANXCX010000020.1, from coordinate 19,580 downwards.
AGCCCGAGCCAGCCTACCGCCAGCCAGCGCTGGAAAGCGCCATGGACAAAACCCGCCGCTTAGCCTCTCTTATTCACAGCCTGCGCAAGCGAAGTGGAATTCGGGTGCGTCAGCCCCTGCCCCAAGCTTTACTTCCTGCGGCCTACAAGTCCTGGCTGGAGCCTTTAGCCGAGCTGCTTCTTAATGAGGTCAATATAAAATCCCTCACCTTCTTAGACGACCACAGCCGGGCAATTGTGTATGAGCTGCGCCCGAATTACCGGGCTCTGGGTAGCCTCTTAGGGGCACGCCTACCTGAGTTCGCCGCCTATCTCAAGTCGCTCTCCCAAAACGAAATACTTCACATATTAGAGCGGCAAGGCATAGAGTGGGAGGGGCAATCATTTTCCCTTGAGCAGCTGGATGTGCGAGCGCAGGCTCTGCCAGGATGGCTGTATGCCACCGAAGGCGGCCTTACCGTCGCGCTAGATACGCGCCTTACCCCCGAGTTGGAAAGCGAAGGATGGGCCCGCGAGCTTATCCACCATATCCAGCTTCTGCGCAAAAGCACCGGCTTAGAGGTTACCGACCGCATTAGTCTGGCCCTCCACCTCCCTCCTATGTACAGGCAGGCTTTAGAACCCTTTGCCGAAACTATCGCACAGGAAGTCTTAGCCGTAAGCCTACACTGGCTGGAAACGCCACCTGATACCCCAGCGGAAATGCTTTTAGATACTATCCCCGTGCACATCCAGATTCAACGCGCGTATGAGCATGTCTGAAAAAACCCGCTATACAGCCGAGGAACTGGCTGAATTCAAGGAACTTATACTGAAAAAATTAGAGGAGACGGAACGCGAATACCATCGCCTCAAGGAAAGCCTCAAAGAGCTTATAGCCGCCGCTGAGGATCAGTATCGCACGGGTGAATACACCGGCGCCGAATACTCAGAAAAGCTTCAGCTGGAGCGGCTTCTCGCCCACACTGGTAAGTACCTAGATGCGCTGCGCCGCGCTCTAGTTCGGATAGAAAATGGGACTTACGGGATTTGTAAGGTTACGGGCAAACTCATACCGAAAGAGCGCCTCTTAGCCGTACCCGTGGCCGAAACCCTATTAGAAGTCAAAGAGAAACGGGACAAGTGAAAAAGGTTAACCTGATTTTTTTTCTAACAGCCCTTTTTGTCGTCCTTCTTGACCAATCCACAAAAATCTATATCAAGCTTTCCTATCCTTTAGGCTATGAGGTACGGTGGGTGGGGAACTGGCTCAAACTGCATTATGTGGAAAATCCGGGCGCGGCCTTTGGGCTCTCCTTTAGCTGGCTTTTTCCTCCAAACTCGCCAGCCGCCGAGGTCGGCTCAAAAGTTCTGCTTACTCTAGTCTCTTTAGCGATTGGCCTAGGGATAGGGCTTTATCTCTATCGGCTGGTGCGCAGCAACCCGCCTTTAGCCTTGCCTGCTGGCCTAATCGTAGGCGGCGCTATAGGTAATCTCATAGACCGTTGCTTTTATGGGGTGCTTTTCGCCGAGCGCAACGCTTACATGGGCGGTTGGCTGCAGGGCCAGGTAGTAGATTTCATCTACTTAGACCTGTGGCAGGGCGTAGTGCCCTCTTGGGTGCCTTTGCTAGGAGGGGAATATGTGGCCCTATGGCCGATCTTCAACATCGCCGATAGCTGTATTTCTATAGGCGTGGTCTGGCTTTTAGTGCGGGAGGTGTGGGCCAAGCAATCTGGGTAGAAGATTGGGGGCTTATCCCCTATCGGGTGGCCTGGGAGCGCCAGCGCGCCTATGTAGAGCAGGCCCGCCATAACCCTACCGCCTGGATAGACCGACTAATCCTATGTGAACATCCGCCGGTCATTACATTGGGTCGGAATGCCCGCGCCGAACATGTCCTCTTCTCCCCTGACTACTTAGCGGCGCGCGGGATAGAGGTATATGCGGTAGAACGGGGGGGTGATGTAACCTACCACGGCCCCGGCCAAATCGTAGGATATCCCATTCTCTGGCTAGAGCGGTATAAGGCGGACGTAAGCTGGTACATGCGCGCGTTAGAGGAAGTGGTCATTCGCACGCTGAAGCGCTGGGAACTTCGGGCTGAGCGCTTAGAAGGCCTTACAGGCGTGTGGCTTTTAGAGCCGCCACGCAAAATCGCCGCCCTCGGAGTGAAACTCAGCCGCTGGATAAGCATGCATGGCTTTGCCCTAAATGTCAACATTGATCTCAGTGGCTTCCAGTGGATTATTCCCTGTGGGTTGCGGGATAAAGCGGTAACCTCCATCCAGAAAGAACTGGGCTACGCAGTGCCCTTGGAGGCAGTCAAGGCCGAACTTGTGCGGCATTTTGGTGAGGTCTTTGGCGTAGAGACAATTATTGCCATGGGCGCTCAGTAAAGCGCGTATAGCCTAAGTGAATAAATAATCGGAAAGGCTGCGGCTGCCGGTCGTAATACGAGAGAAAAAGGCCTATTGGCCCGATAAAGGTTTGGTAGAAAAGCCCTACCATACCATAGCGGTATAAAGGTGGCAGAGGGCCCTGTAGAGGAGGCAGAAAGACTTCGCTTGTTGGGCTAGGCGAAGGGTTTGGGTTAAGCCGCAGAACGGGCTGAAGCAGATAGGCTTCGGCGCGAAAGGCGAGCTTACGCCAAAGGCCCACGGTGAGGTGTCCCCCCCCAGCCACAAAGCCTCGCTGATAAAACTCGGGCAAAAAGAGTGTCGGACTCTCGGGAAAAGGATAAAAAGCCGGTGAGGCCAAATACGTAGCTACTGTATCGGCGTAGCTGCGCTGGAGGGAAAGGCCGCCTTCTACGCGTAGGCCTAAGCTAAAGCCCTGCCAGAGGGAGGCACTTTGCCGATACCGGAAGACAGCTTGAGGCCAGTAGTGTAGCGCCTGGGTATAAGGCGCACTGGGGCGGCGGGGCTTCTCTATACCACTATTCAAGTATACGGCACCATAGAGGCGCATGCCCCTTTGGGGATACTGCCGATCATCTTCGGTATCAATAAGAAGACGCAGATAGCTGCTGGTAGCCTTTAGGGTCAAGGTGGGTTCCGCTAAAGGGCCGCGCGCCTCCGTAAGGCGCTGCTGCGCTAGACCCAGCTCAGTTTCAAGACGCCTAAGGAGAAACTGGGTAGCTACGCTAAACTGATTGACGGTAGTGAAAACTTCGGCGGGGCGAGGTAGAGCCAGCCAGGAAGTGCCCAGCGCTTGATACACAAAGCGATGGAGCTGGGCTTCGCCCACCAGCCTCAGGAGAATAGGGAGAGGAAAACGCATTCGGCCGCGCAGTTCCAGCGACTGGGCGAAAGAACCCTGCGTAAGGAAAAATTGGGCCTCCCAACCGGCCCACCAGATTTTCTCCAGCTGGCCTTCTATTTGAACCACATAGCCGGAAGGCGAGAATACCCCCAGGCCTACGCGCAGAAAGGTATTCCCGCGCGGCCGCACCAGAAGCGTGAGGAGGGATTTGCCTGGCGCCGCGCTATCTGGAACAATCTCAGGGAAAATGCTGTAGAAGGAGGCTGATTGCCGCAGCGCAAAGAGGCGCCGGCGCAGGCGTGTAGTAGTGAGGGTGTCGTTCGGCCGAAGCCCAAGCACCCGGCGATAAAAAAAGGCTTCCGAAGGCTTAGCGGGATAAAAACCTATTCGGCTGATAGGAATGGGTTGGTTCCACCAGCGGCGCAATTCGGCCCGTTTTCGCAGGAGCGCCGCAGAGTCTAAACGCACCGGCGCCCCAATCGCCTCCTTCAGCTCCTCAATACAAGCCATCGTGGCCTCGTACCCACGCTGAATAGCAAAGGACAGGCTACTGAACGAAAAATCCGTTGGATCCATATCGCCAAGGTCGGGCTGAATGAAAAAGCTGCGGCGCGGCAGCTTCTGCCAACTGAGCTGATCCGAAAGATGGGAAAAAAGCTGCCAGTAGTAGCCCTTCTGCCGAAATTCTTCCAGACTCATTGGCGGCGTGCCCACATGCACCCCGATAATGAAGTCGGGGTTAAATTCCTTCTGCATAGGCCCCACAGGAAAGTTGTCGTATACGCCCCCATCCACAAGGTTGGTATATTCCGGCGTAGTGAGAGGCGAAAAAAACAGGGGTACCGAGATAGAGACGCGTACGGCTAAAGGAAGGCTACCCCGGCGAAAGATAATGGGTTGGCGCCGGAAGAGGTCCGCCCCTATGGCCCGGTAGGGCACAAGCAGGCTATCAAAGTTTGCCCCTCGAGCCAGATTTACGCTGGCTAGGCGCTCTGTAAGCCCTAGGTTTACCTCAAAGTCCGACACTACCTGCTCGGGCAGAGGCGCATCGCCACGCGTGAAAAATTCTAAGGGAATTTCCCAGGTAGTTATATCGTGGCTGCGGGCGGGGGTATAATAGCGGTACTCCTTATAAAAAAGCCCAGGGCCAAGCCAACGGGTATTTTCCCGAAGTAGGAGGAGGGCCATTTCGGCGGGGGAGTAGCCCGCGCTATAGAAGGCGCCGGCCATAGCCCCCATAGAAGTGCCCGTAATGTAATCTATGGGGATACCCGCCTCTTCTAAGGCCCGCAGCACACCTATATGCGCGCTGCCGCGTGAACCACCCCCGGAGAGCACAAGCCCAATGCGCAGTCGCCGCGCCGCAGAGTCTTGAGCCAGAACCAGCCCCAGAAAGCCTAAGACTACGCCCCAAAGCCCACGCATCGCCTAATCCCCCTGCAAAGCTGCCCGCAAAGAAAATGCTCGCAGCTGATACTGACCATATCCATAAAGTCCTAGCATCAGGGCCGCCAAAATCACGCCGAACCAGATAAAATCCTCCACCGCCAGACGCACAGGAAAGTAATTGATAAGAAACCCTTCCCCGCCTCTTAGCTTGAGAAACTTATATCGGTCTTGGAGCCATACAGTGAGCGTGCCTAAAAGCAGACCCAGCCCACTCCCAGCCCCCACAAGCCCCACACCTAAAAGGCCTACTAGGCGCTGTACTTTGTAAGGAGGAAGGCCTAGCGCCTGATACACCGCCCAGTCCTTCCTATTTACCAAGAAGAGGGTAGCGAGAGTACTGAGCGTACTACTGGCAGTAAGGAGCAAAAGGAGAATAAGGCCTAAACGCGCCAGCGCTTTTTCTTGGGCTAGGACGCGGTAAAGTCCCTCGTGCTGGCGCGGCGGATCTTGAACTTCCAGAGTTGGAGGGAGATACCGCCTCAAGAAAGATTGAAACTTTTGCGGCGTTACCCCTGGGCGGAGCCGCACCTCTACTACATCGTAGGGACCGTGCACTTGAGGCCAATCCGCCTGACGCGCAATCACCCAGCTCTCATCATACTCTTTTTGCACACTAAAAATACCCTGAGCTACAACGGCCTTACGTGGCAAGGCTTCTAAGTTGCCCTGAGCCAGTCGCTGGCCCGATAACACGACATACATTCGGAGGGAGCTTTCCGCTGGGTCCAAAAGCACGAGGCGATTAGCTACGCCAGCTCCTATTAGCACACCGCCTGGCGCTAAGGGAAAGCTCATCCCGGCTACGAGCTGTGCCCCCAAATGCGTTACCTCAGCATAGAGCGTATCTACTAGGCGCAGGCGCGCCACCGCTTGGCGCTGGCCATACTTTAGTACGGCGATACGCTCATAAATCCGCGAAACAGCGAGTACGCCTGGCTGTTGTCCTAGCCAGTCGCAGAGCGAATCTGAAAGCCCTGCACCTACAATCCGAATGTGCGGATCTACGCGCTGAAAAACTTCTTCTAAAAAGGCGCTGAAGCCATTGAAGACCGAAGCCACGGCTACCCAAGCCCAAGCGGCTAAGCCCGTGCTCAACCAGCTTAGCCAGATGAGCCACCGTACTACTGGCCGGGGGCTATGCCATAGATACCCCCCTAACAGCCTGAGCATACTTAGGCCGAAGCCTCCGAAGAGCCAGAAGGCGGTAGCTGCCTAAGAATCTCCTCTACGCGACGTGCCCGCAGCTCTACCTCATCCAGAAAGAACTGCAGCTGAGGGATTACCCTAACCCGATGCCGAATGCGCTGCGCCAGCTTATGACGCAAAATACGCTGATATTGATTGAGATACCGCACCACAAACTCCTGGCGCCCCGACGGTACAACTAAAACGTACGCCCGCACCTGCTGAAGGTCTGGGGTAACCCGGACATCCGTCACTTCAATAAGCGTCTGCTCTAATTCCGGAAGCTCGAACCGAATGCCGTGCAGCAGATCACTCAGCTCGCGCTTCATCTCGGCGGCGAAACGCTGCTGGCGTAGATTAGGCGGCCGCGGCACAACCCAAAGATAGGCAAAGCCCTTTTTCCTTGCCTATTACTTTTTACTTTCTTTGTAGCCCTAGGGATGCTACCCACATTTCTACTGCATGAAGCGACCGTCTTACCCAGTGGCTTGGTCCTTTGTGGCTGGCGTCTCCACCCAGCCTCCGCGTTCTGGGACATGCCCGCCGACCTCAAATATCGCCGCTACTACGCCCTCTACAAGCTGCTTACCCTCCCCACCTACCCCGAACCTATAGAAAAGGGCATCGTTATTCATCATCCGTGGGCCAATAACTATGTGCACTGGCTTACCGAATGCCTGCCGCGCTTATATTATGCCCAAGCTCAAGCCCCTGACTGGCCTGTGCTTCTTCCGAGGGATTATCCCCCCTTTGCGCGCGAAAGCCTTGAGGTTTTAGGCGTAGCACAGATCGTTGAAATAGAGTCTGGATATAAGTATCGGGTGCATCAGCTTCTGCTACCTCATATGCCGGCTCAGAGTAGCTATGGCGTATATTTTGAAGTACTTCATCGGTTTCGGCGCCATTTTCTTCAGGCTTTTGGTCGAAGCCCTACGGGCCGGCGGCTTTACATCTCGCGCGCCTATGCCACCCGCCGCCGAGTCCGTAATGAAGCCGAAGTGCTACCCCTTCTGCACCAGTATGGATTTGAGGTAGTGCATGCCGAGAAGCTAAGCCTAAAAGAACAAGTGGGACTTTTCTCTGAAGCGGCGGTGCTTATGGGCTTACATGGGGCTGGCCACGCTAATCTTCTCTGGATGCCTGAGGGGAGCCACATTATAGAGATACTTACCGCTGCCCCGCTGCGGCGATTTCCGCCCCTAGCTACCTACGCTAACCTTAGCTATCTCTTCAGGCATAGGCACAATTATTTCGTAGGTCAGACCCCACCCGACCACGAAGAGGAAATCTTTGACCGAGCTGATGTTTATCTCCCTCCTTCGGCGCTTGAGGCGTTCCTTTCAGGCCTTTTCCCCTAGCAGTCACGCACTTCCACCACCTCCACCCCCTCAACCTTTTCAGCCTGGATATAAATCCGTAGCCGTTTTTTCTTACAGGAATTTACTGGAGGCACTTCGCGCGTAACGGTGCGGTAGAAAGTCTCATAGCGACCATACAGCTTATTATAGCGCGTGTAAGGCTCCCGCTGCGTAACTAGCTGAGGTCGTGTGGTGTAGGCGTGATACAGCACGCCTTCTATCACCCATCGCCCTTTTTCGCGATGGATAAGAGGACGCTGTACCCAAGCTATAGAGTCGTATTGGATGGACTTCCAGAAACTAATAAAGTATTTCTGAAGGGCCCGCTCATAGGGCAAGGCGGAGTCCGCAAAGAAGGGCTTGAGGGTAGGGGCTAAAATTTTATGGAGGTACGCCTCATCATGTTTATCCATGGCCGTTATGAAGGCCTCCGCTAATTCAAGGGTCTCTTGACGCTCTTGAGCCAGCTTCCAATACCACCACAGCCCACCCAAAAGTAGGACCACGCCGCCTATAGCCACAAGGTATTTGTACAGATTGCCCTGCTTAGGGGCAGTGGAAGTAGTCTTAGAAGGCGCCGAAGGGGTAGGAAGGACGGTGGTCTGAGTCTGAGCCAGTATGGGGTTTACGGGGTGGCTCCGTGTAAGCTTCTCATTCGCGTAGCGTTCCCGCAACGGACGCAGCGCTTCCGCAAACTCCCGACACGAGGCATACCGCTCCTCTCGCTTTTTAGCCAAAGCCTTGGATAGAATAGGCCCAAAATCCGCCGCCAAGTGCGGACTCAACGTAGCCAAGGGGGGCGGTTCGCTCGCAATCTTTACTAAAATTTCAAACTCCGACAGCTCCGTTCGGTTATACATCTCCTGCCCACTCAGCATTTCAAAAAGCACCACTCCCAAGGAATAAATATCCGAGCGATGATCAATGTCGCTTGAGTGCTTGGACTTAAGCTGCTCGGGACTCATGTACAGCACAGTGCCTAAGGTGACGCCCGTACGCGTAAGGGAGGCCTCTTCAGAACCACCCAGCCCTTCCGAAGCCATAATGCGCGCAATCCCAAAATCCAGAATCTTTACTACCCCATCGTTGCGCAGAAGGATGTTGCTTGGCTTGATGTCGCGGTGAATCACCCCATGATCGTGCGCATACTGAAAAGCCTCGAGTATCTGAAGAAAAATGTCTATTGCCTGACGGGGGGGTATGGGCCCCCGCAGCACCCTGTGGATGTACCGGTCTAGCCCAATCCCCTCTACATACTCCATGATGAGAAAGAGCCCTTCATCTTCTTTGGCCCAGTAATCATAGAGCTGAACGATATTCGGATGATTGAGCTTAGAGAGTATGAGCGCTTCGCGTTTGAAGCGCTCCTGAATACGGGGATCGCGCGCCAGATGCGGACTGATCACCTTAATCGCTACCTTCCGGCCAATCTCGGTATGAACGCCCAAATAAACCTCCCCCATTCCCCCCTGCCCAAGCAGCTTTTCTATGCGATAGTTTAGAAGCTTTTTGCCAATAAGGGTGGTCATTTCCGAACCACGGGAATAATGAGCTTTTGATTAGGCCGAATTTTATCTGCTTCTAATCCGTTCGCCTTTTGAATGGCTTCTATAGTAGTGCGGTACTTGCGGGCTAAGCCGGCCAGGGTTTCCTTCTCTCGCACTACATGAGTATGTACCTCAGCTACAGGAATCCGAATTTTTTTACCCACTTGAATTTTATCATCGGCAAGGTTATTAGAGCGGCGTATTTGTTCGCGGGAGACGCCGAAAACCCGGGCAAGCTGGGTTAGATTGTCGCCCTTACGCACAGTGTAAAGAAAGCCCACTGCGGAGGAAGGAGAAGGAGGGGCCTTTGGCGCAGGCTCGCTCACAGGGGCTGCTGGTTCAGGCGCAGGGGGAGTCGATAAAGTGGGCTCCACCTCTGCCGGGGCTTCTCCCTCGCCCGAAGCCCCCACCCCGAGCGTAGCAACCTGGGTCGTGTCATCCACAATCTCCGTGTACCTCTGCTCTGGCGGAGTGGCCTTAGAGGAGCGGCGCTGTAGGAAAATCCCAAGCACAAGCACCACCAGAATAGCTATACCCCCACCAATCAGGTACTTCTGGGGAGGCAGGGAAAAACGCATATGTCCAGCAAAAATACCACTTTTGCCAGGAGCGAGTAGCAGTACTGTGATGTTGTCGCTACCACCTTTTTCCTTAGCAAGAAGAACAAGCTCATCGGCCATTTGCTGTATGGAATAGGCCTTTTTGGAGAGTATAGCCTGTATTTCATCCACGCTAAGCTCCCTCGTAAGTCCATCGCTGCAAATAAGCACAAGGGAAGCAGAAGGCAGAGAATGAACCTTTAGGTGGGGGCGAGGATTTTGACCTAATCCAAGGCTCTGGGTAAGCAAATGGCGCTGCGGGTGCTGAAGGGCCTGCTGCGGTGTAAGTACCCCCGCCGCTAAAAGCTGCTGCACAAGTGAATCATCCTCGGTAAGGCAGGAGAACTCGCCCTTATAATAGAGGTAAATGCGGCTATCGCCCACATGCGCACAATAAAGCCGACGATGGGATGTGATAAGGGCTACGGCAATCGTCGTACCTATCGCCGTCAGGGAAGGGGTCGTCTGAGCATAGGCGCAGATCGCCTTATGGGCCTCTTGAATGGCCGCTTCTAACGCTCGGGTAGGGTCAGCGGTAGAGGGTAAAGCTTGGAGATAGTTGAAGACTGCCTCCGCAGCCAGACGTGCGGCTACTTCCCCCCCTTCATAGCCGCCCATGCCATCACATACTATGCCTACATAGCCTAAAGGAGTGACGCCATGTAGAAAGTAGTCTTCATTTCGGAGGCGACGCCCAGGGTGCGTAGCCGCCCCTACCGCTACCATTCCCGAATAAAGGGATAGTCCTTCTGGACATACACATCTTCATATAAGGCTTCTGGTTCGGGGTAGGGACTGCGCTCGGCAAATTCCACGGCATCGGCGACCTCAGCGGCCACTTCTTCCTCAATTTGCTCCAGGGTCTGAGCAGATACGCCATACCATTCCTGAAGGTAGTTCTGAAGACGCTGGATGGGGTCCTGGCGCTTGTAGGCCTCTACCTCTTCACGGGTACGGTACTTGCCCGGATCGGCCATGGAATGGCCGCGGTAGCGGTAGGTAAGAATCTCTAAAAAGTAGGGGCCTTGCCCCGAGCGCACATGCTGAACGGCTCTCTGCATAGCCTCATATACCACAATCACATCCATGCCCTCTACGCGCTCGGCGGGCATATTGTAAGCGCAGCCCAGCCGATAAATTTCAGTAACGTTGGAGCTGCGGGCTACCGACGTGCCCATGGCGTAGTGATTATTCTCACAGATGTAAATTACGGGGAGCTTCCAGAGCATGGCCATATTGAAGCATTCGTGGAGGATGCCCTGACGGGCTGCGCCATCCCCAAATATCGTTACGCTGAGGCGGTCTTCGCCGCGGTATTTGATAGCAAAGGCTACCCCCGTGCCTAGGCCAATTTGCCCACCTACAATCCCATGCCCGCCAAGAAAATTATGTTCGGCCGAGAAAAGGTGCATAGAACCGCCTTTACCGCGCGAGCAGCCCGTAGCCTTGCCCATAAGCTCCGCCATGATTGCACGCATGGAAACCCCGCGGAAGTAGGCATTCCCATGCTCGCGGTAGCCCGTTATGACGTAATCATCCTTACGAATGGCGGCTTCTATCCCCATGCCTACCGCCTCTTGCCCGATGTAGAGGTGAAGAAAGCCACGAATTTTTTGCTGGGTATAGAGCTGGGCCGCCTTCTCCTCCATGCGGCGCACCGCCAGCATCTGCCTATACCAGAAAAGGAGCTGCTCCTGGGTATAGGCTAGGGGCCTTTCCGCCGCCTGTATTTTTGTCATAAAGCAAATATAGTGGGATTTGAGGCTCTAGAGCTAAAGGATTTTCGGCGGTATGACTATCTTCAGTTGTCCATAGAGCCGCCGGGGCTAGCGTGGATCGGACCAAATGCCTCGGGTAAAACGAGCCTACTAGAGGCTATTCAGAAAATAGCGCTGTTGCGGGGCTTTGGACGGGAGGAGGAGGTGCTGCGGTGGGGTACGGCAAGCTATCGGCTACGGGCCCGTCTCACGGAGGGCTTAGTAGAAGTCTATTATGAGCGTCAGAAGGGGACACGCCTGCTGTGGGAGGGAAGCCCAATTCAACCCTTGGCGCAGTGGATAGGCCGTCTGCCCGTAGTTACGCTGCGTCCAGCCGATATACACTGGCTAGAGGGTGGCGGTATGGAGCGCCGGCGCTGGGCTGATCGCCTACTCAGCCAGCTTTCGCCGGCCTACCTTGAAGCCCTCAGCCTTTATCAGCGCGCCTTAGCCCAGCGCAACGCCCTCCTCAATACCCCTTCGCCTACTCCTCTCCAGCTGGAACCATGGGAAGAACAGCTTATCGTCCATGGAATATTCCTCCAAAAAGCCCGCTTAGCCCTGGCCGAACAGCTCAACGAAGCCCTCCGCGATTTCTACGCCTTCTTTGGGCCTGAACGGCCTAGCCTAACCTATCGGCTCTCCTCATCGCCCTCTCCCCAGGCGTGGCGCCGAAGCTGGGACACCCTGCGCCCTAAAGAGCTCCAGCGCAAGCACACGCTCCTTGGCCCCCATCAGGAGGACTTCGTGCTTTACTTAGAAGGGAAGCCAGCTCGGGGCTATGCCTCCGAAGGCCAGAAAAAATCCCTCCTTTTAGCGCTTAAGTGGGCCGAAGTAGCCCTTTTTTGCCAGAGAGGTAAAGCACCTATCCTTCTGCTGGACGACATCGGGGAAAAGCTGGATGCCCAGCGCCTTCAGGCTGTGGCGCGACTCAGCCGTTTGGCCCTGCAGACTTTTCTCACCGATGTAGAAGAGCAGCGCATCGCTCGGGCTTTTCCAGACCTTCCGCGCCGTCGGATGGAAGAGCTAGCTCAGTAGCCACTGGAAGGGGTGCTCAAAGGCACCTTACCCTCCGGCGCAAAAGCGTTCGTAGAGATAACATTGGCCACCAGGTGAAGGATTTGGCGGCTACGCAGGGGGTCGTTTGTCTCTACCGTAATCGTTTTGTGCTGAAAGCCGCTCCGCCCGCGCGCATCAAAGCGCGCGATAATCTCGGTGCTCTGCCCCGGCTTGAGGACGCGCTCCGCTGGTTCTACAGCCGTGCAGCCACATGAGGCACGCACGCTTTCTATAATTAGGTCGCTTTTGCCTTCATTGCGTACTACGAAACGCCGCTCTACCATAGCGCCATCCAGCACCTCGCCCGCATCAAAGATCGTATCAGGAAATACTGCTTTAGGGGCCTTAGCCAGCTCTTCCGGCGAATACACTATCTCAAAGCTACCCATCACTACCAGTTCTTTCTCTGCTCCGCTGACGTCGGTAGTCCGAATCCGAATTATATCGTAGAAGCCGCTCTGGTGTTTCCAGCCAGCGGCCCGCGCGGCTTTGCCGTCTAAGGTTATCATTACTTTACCTTCTTGCCCGGGGGCCAAAATCTGCGGACTAAAGCTAATGCGATACATAGGCTTGAGGTCTACGGCCCCAATAAACTCTACGGGCTGCTGCCAGATATTTTTGACCTCAAAGGTGAGGGTCGGCGACTCGGTGGATTTCACCACGCCGAAGGACTCGCGCCGCTTGGCCCAACCTAAGCTGCCATCCACTTCCTTGTATTTGTTGGCGGGGTCGGTACTGCTCTGCACATTCCCGCGAATCGTAAGCACCACAGGGGTCTCCGAGGCCGAATGCTGAACCGTAATCGTTTTGATAAACGGCCCTGGCCTTCCGCGCGTGTCGTAGGAGGCTTGGACTACGCCCGTACCGCCCGGCGGCACTTCCTCCTGCGTCCAACTAGGCGTGGTGCAGCCGCAGGAAGCCTTCACCGAGGTAAGCCTCACAGGTTTATCGCCTGTATTACGGAAAGTAAAAGTATAGACGGCCGACGGCCCTTCTACGATATTGCCAAAATCATGTTCGGTTTTATCAAATGCAATTTGCGCCCATATAATCCCCAAGCCACAGAGATAGCGCATGGCTCAAATTTACGAAAAACCTCTTAGGCGGGTGGCTGGACGGCCTGCATAAGCTGGGCAATAGCCGTTTCTAGTGGTACATTCTCTGCTTGGGTGCGCTCAAGGCGATTGCGTATGGCTACGGTGCGTGCGGCCGCCTCTTTGGCCCCCATAACCCACATTATCGGGACTTTCTCCTGCTCGGCGGCCCATATTTTCTTGTTGAGCCGTTCGTTGCTGGCATCTAGCGCCGCCCGCAACCCGCGCGCCTTGAGAAGGTGCCAAACCTCCTCGGCATACGCTAAAAACTTATCGCTCACCGGCAGGAGCTTCACCTGTATAGGCGCTAGCCACAGGGGCAAATCGCCCGCCGTATGCTCCAACAGAATCCCCACAAACCGTTCAAACGAGCCTAAAATAGCCCGATGAATCATAACAGGCGTATGGTGCTTGCCATCGGCCCCTACATAGGTTAGGCCAAAGCGCGCAGGCATGGAGAAGTCCAGCTGAATTGTACCGAGCTGCCACTTACGGCGCAAGCTGTCGCGCACAACAAAGTCAATTTTAGGCCCATAGAAGGCGCCTTCGCCCGGATTGAGGGTGTAGGGGAGGCCGGCGACTTGGAGGGCGGCTTGCAGGGCCCCTTCGGCCTGGGCCCACAGCTCCAGCGACCCAATATACCGCTCCGGCCGCGTGGAGAGATAGACCTCTTTCTCCGTAAAGCCAAAGGCCGCATATACCTGCTCCACCAGCTGCAAAAGCGCCGCTATCTCCTCTTGAATCTGCTCCGGCGTGCAGTAGATATGCGCATCATCCTGCGTAAAGGCCCGCACGCGAAAGAGCCCCGTAAGCACCCCTGAAAGCTCATGCCGATGTACCAGCCCAAACTCAAAGAGCCGTAGCGGAAGGTCCCGATAGGAACGCAGCTGGGTCCGATAAATAATCGTGCTACCGGGGCAGTTCATCGGCTTGATCGCATAGGGCTGTTCGTCAATCATCGTGAAATACATGTTCTCCCGGTAGTTTTCGTAATGGCCTGAGCGCTCCCAGAGGGTTTGGGTGAGGATGATGGGCGTTTTGATTTCTTCGTAGCCGTTTCGGAGGAGCTTTTGGCGGAGCCAATCCTGAAGGGCATTTAGGAGGCGCATACCCTTAGGGTGCCAGAAGGGGAAGCCAGGCCCTTCTTCATGAAAGGAGAAGAGGTCCAGCTGCTTACCCAAAAGGCGGTGGTCGCGCCGTTCGGCTTCCGCCTGAAGCCGGAGATACTCTTCCAGAAGGGCCTGGCTGGGGAAGCTTATGCCATAAACCCGTGTGAGTTGGGGATTGCGGCTATCCCCACGCCAGTAAGCCCCCGCTAGCCCTAAAACCTTTACGGCTCGTACAGGTCCTGAGTGCCAGAGGTGCGGGCCTTTGCAGAGGTCTACGAAATTTCCTGACTCATAAAAGGTAATCTCCTCCGGCGGAAGCTCCTCAATTAGCTCAATTTTGTAGGGGTTCTGGCGGGCCTGGTAGTACGCTAAGGCCTCCGCCTTGCTGACTTTCTTACGCACAAAGAACTCAGGCTGGGCGGCCAGTTCCAAGATTTTAGCTTCTATCTTAGGAAAGTCTTCTGGTGATGGTGCATCTCCCCTAAAATCTATATCATAGTAGAAACCTTGCTCTATGGGAGGCCCTATGGTGAGCTTGGCTTGGGGCCAGAAGGTTAGGATAGCTTCGGCCAAAAGATGAGCACTGGAATGCCAAAAGACCCACCGGCCCTCGGGCGCCTCCCAGCCCAGCAGCTCAAAAGTCGTAGCTTCACCGATAGGTGCGCTAAGCTCATGAATAGTGCCATCCGTGCGAGCGGTGAGAATCGTTTCGCCTGCCGGCAGGCCTATGCGCTGAATAGCCGCATAAAGGGGCTCGGTAGGCTGGGCCTCTACTTCGTAGGTTGCGCCCTGCCAGAGAAGGCGCACTTTCGGCATAGCTCGCAAAGCTAAGAAACCGCACGGATCCGAAGCTGGTAACCCGCCCAAAGCGCCGCAAGTAGGCCAGCGGTACCCATTCCAATTAAATGCAAGTATAGGTTCTCTCCCGCGCCAAGGTAGAAGGGTAAAGCGCCGGCCAAGCCAATCGCATAAGCCGTGCTGTAATGACGGATAGCCCCGTGGGCGGAGAGGAGGTTGGGCAGTAGCAGCGCATCGGTACTCCAAATAAAACCTATTCCTACCGCCAACCCGTAGTAGCTGCGCGCTGGCAGGTAAGCTGGCCCTGGGAAAACCTCCCAGAAGAGTCCCATTAGGCCCAGAAGGGCCGCTGCTACCCCAGCTAAAAGGTATAAGTAGAGGCGAAGGCGAGCATAGTGGCGGAGAGGCTGCTGGCCTCTCAGGGTCCACTGCGGATAGAAATACAGCACTAGGTGAGCAAAAAGCGTGCGTAGGTTGAGGGGCAGAAGGGTAGCCCAGCGCCAATAGGCGAGAAGGACAGGGGAGTTACTCCGCCAGCCTATGAGCCAAGCGGGAAGGAGAAAAATCGCCTCCAAGGCGAGATTACCGGTAAGGGCCTTCCAGCCAAAGCGCTGCACTTCGGGAAAACGCTGCTTAGGGGCTTGAAGAGCGGCGCGTAGGAGAGCGTACCACGGGAGCAGCTGCCAGATAGGCTGGGTTAGACGCGCTAAGGCCGCCCCCCAAAGGCCATAGAAGAAAGCTCCTCCACCCACTAGCGCAAGCCCACTGATAAAACCCAAGATTTGCCCGTATACGAGTCGGGTATTAGAATATTGGGCTCGTAGGTGGGCCCGCAAGACCTCAGCCCCAAGCTGGGCTAGCAGGGCCGGCGCATGGCAAAGGGTGACCCACCACCCTGGGGCTGGGAGGGTGAGAGCTACTCCCACTAACCCTAACACGCCCAGAATGCCCCATTTCAAACTTTCTCGCAGCCCCCATCCTAAAAGGGCCAGTCGCTCCTCCTCCCTGAGGGCGGCATACCGTAGTAAAGCGGCCGGTACCCCCCCATTAGCCCACAAAAGCATCCCGAGCTGCAGAGCGCCAGCCCAACTCCACCAGCCAAAATCCGCTACGGATAGAAAGAGCGTGAGGAGCACCGCCTCTAATAGGGGCTGCAGCCTAAATAGAACAAAGGATAAGGTGTGTGCGCCAAAATCCGGCCGAAGTGCGCGGCTAGCTTCCCCCACCTAGCCCGCCCGCACGCCTATCGCTGAAGCCTCACCGAGAAGGTGCCCTCACGCACATATACCGTGTCTGACCCTGGGCCCGAAGCTTTGAATAGATTTCCTTCAAAGGTACCCTCAGCCTGATTGCCGCGGATATTTACAGAAATGCGGAAGTAAATTCCTTCTGTACTACCGCTTCCCATGAGCGAATAGACGGAGTTTCCGGCCGAGCTATAATCGCTGTAGGTTACGCTAGGATCCACAGCAGGAGGACGCCGTAGCGTATAGCTGGTGTCTGAGCCAGACGGCAGGGGCAGAGCATCTATCACAAGTACACGGCGAACCGTTTCGGTTTCGTAGTAGCCTGAAAACTTCCAAGTGCCATACTGCAAAAATGTCCCAGTCTGGGCATAGGTAAAGCGAAGAAGCTGGTCATTTACCTTAGCCTGCACTGTGCCATCACTAGGCGGATAATCCCCCCCGGCAGTAGGTGGATCCTCGCTTTTCTTTTTCTTCTTACAGGCTACAAGCCCGACCATGGCCACCAAGGCAAGGAGCCTAAGGCTGCCAAGGAAAAAGTCTCTGACCTTCTCCATGTAGCAAAGGTAAAAACTTAGTTTCATCTACCCTCTTTTATCCTGCGGAGGCTGACGGAAAAGACCTAAGCGAAACACACTTCCGACAAGATGAAAACCCACGATTTTGATTTATATTTAACCTCTATGCGCCGCAATATCCAGTACTTAGGCAGTCTGCTTGTGCCGTATATGACCTATGTGGCGCTTAGCAAGGGCGGCTGGTGGGGCCTCCTACCTTGGGGTGTAGTATTTGGCGGTATAGCGCTGATAGAACTTTTTCTGCCTGAGCACCTCAGCAATCAGGTAGACAATGAGGAGGCCCTGCCAGTGGGTATTCTCATCCTTCACTGGCTAGCCGACATGGGGCTTCTAGGCTATTGGGCCTACCTTTTCAAAAAAGGGCACTTTACCTGCGGCGAGGCCCTAATTAGCGCCTTAGCCGTAGGGTTTAGTGCCGGGGCTTCGGGCATCGTAGTAGCCCATGAAATGCTTCACCGCAAGGGCCGCCTCTGGCAATGGGGCGCTAAAACGCTTCTCAGTGCAGCGGGAAATATTTACTTCTATGTCACCCATGTGCGGATGCACCACCGCTACGTAGGCACAGAATTGGATTACAGCTCAGCGCGGCGAGGTGAAAGTTTATATGCATTTCTCTGGCGCACTATACCTGGTCAGATTCGCTGGGCCTGGAAGGCGGAGACGGAGCGCCTCGCCAAACGTCAGCGCCCCGTCTGGCACTGGGATAATTACCTACTCCAGCACCTTTTAGGGTTTGGGCTTCTTTTAGGGCTCTTTGGGTGGGCGGGCGGCCTATGTGGTGCCGCAGCCCTCCTCCTTCAAGCCCTAATAGCCAACTTTCTTTTAGAGTATGTGAATTACATTGAACACTACGGCCTTCATCGGCGGTTAGATGAGCCTATCCGCCCTTGGCACTCTTGGGAAAGTAATAAGTACTTCAGCCGGTTTTTTCTGGTGGACCTTTCGCGCCATGCCGATCACCATCTCCATGGGGCCAAATCCTACCATCGGTTAGAGGCCCTTGAGCGGGCGCCGCGCCTTCCTACGGGCTATGCGGGGATGCTGTATTTAGCCCTCATTCCGCCCCTCTGGCGCCGAATTATGGATCAGCGCTTGCCAAACCCTTCCCCGCAGGTGGCTTAGAGGGGTGCTAGAGGTGATTATCATAGGCGGAGGGGTCAGTGGGCTTTATGCGGCCTACCGCCTCCAAGCGCAGGGGCTCAAAGTGCTTGTTTTAGAGGCAAATAACCGCTTAGGGGGGCGCCTCTGGACTATTCATACGCCAGAAGGCCACCCCATAGATCTAGGCGGGCAGTGGGTAGGGCCCCAGCATACCCGCACCCTGACATGGATTGAGAAGGAAAAAATTCCCCTTCACCCCACCTACACAAAGGGCGATAACCTGCTTATCAAAGGAAACAAGCGCTACCGGTACAGCGGCACTATCCCCCGCCTCGCTTGGGCCGCTTTAGTGGATTTAGGTTGGGGGTTAGCCAGGCTCAAGCGCTTAGCGCGGCAGGTACGCTTAGAGGCTCCTTGGGAGATACCCAATCCCCACTGGGATGCCCTTACCCTGCGCGCCTGGATGCAGGCGAACCTTCGCACCGCTGAGGCCCGAGAGACCTTCGCCGTAGGCCTGGCTACGGTACTGGGTTGTGAGCCCGAAGAAGTTTCCCTCTGGCACACCCTAGTATATATCCGTAGCGCAGGCGGCTTAGAACCGCTTATAGAAACAGAGGGGGGCGCCCAAGCCCTAAAATTCTCTGAAGGGGCAGGGAAACTCATAGAAAGCCTAGCCCAGAAGACGAGCTGGAAAACGGAGACGCAGGTACATACCTTGCGCTGGCGGGGCGGCCATGTGGAAGTAGAGACGAATCGGGGCACCTTTACGGCTCGGGCAGCCCTTTTAGCCCTGCCACCAGCGGCGATGGGCTCTCTGCGCTTTGAACCGCCGCTTCCACCACCCTACCAGCAGCTGTCTCAACGCATGCCGATGGGCAGCGTTACGAAAGTAGTGGCCATTTACGATCGGCCTTTCTGGCGGGAAGAGGGCCTCAGCGGTCATACGCTCAGCCTAACTGGCGCTTTACGTATCACCTTTGATACTTCGCCGCCGGATGGGGCATATGGCCAAATTACGGGTTTTGGGGTAGGGCGTCTGGCGCGGGCGCTCCTGCATGCCTCCCCTGAACACCGCCAAGCCCATTATGCCGAAGCGCTTCGGCAGCTTTTTGGTCGCCCAGCCCGCTGGGTGTATCAGAAAACCTGGGCGGAAGAACCGCTGGTAGGCGGTTGTTATGCGGGGTATTTTGGGCCGGGGGGCTGGAGTCTTTTTGGCCAGGCGCTACGTCAGCCGCTCCCACCGCTCTACTGGTGCGGTACCGAACGCGCGGCTACCTGGATGGGCTACATAGAGGGGGCGCTAGCGGCGGCTGAGAGGGCTGTGGCGCAACTTACGGCATCCTGATAAGTGCAAGCTTTTTACAGGTGAAGGGCGGCCCCCCCCCCACGCGCGGGGCCCCCCACCCCAAAACAAACAAAAAAACCCCACAATTTTAAACAAGAAAGAACACCTAAACCAA